>NASX01000053.1 GCA_002085155.1 Sorangiineae bacterium NIC37A_2 | reverse complement strand
AGTGAATTCGTCGGGGCCCCCCACCCGCAATCGCTTCGGATGCGGCGGCTCGCTCAGGTTATCGCTCGCCGGCGCTCCTTCGCGCTCCGCGCGGGGCGGGACGGGGCTTCTGCGCGATTGAGGAACTGGGGCATATGTGAGAGGCAGGGTCTCGGGAGCGGAGTGGACTCACTGGGTGAAGGCTGGGGTTTTAGGTGAGTGTTCCGAGGAGATGGGTTCGGGTGAAGGCTCGGGTGAGCGTTTTGGATGTGATGGACCGGGGCCAAAAAAGAACGGGGGGTCTCCTGGGCTGTCGCATCGGTCCACCGGAAATGGGTGCGCAAGGGAGGCGATGGCCTCTGCCGCTGAGAGAGCAGGAGAGGGGGCGATCGCCTCAGCTCGGCGACTCTCTTCTACTGAGCTCTCATCACAAGCGAGGATCGGCTCCGTGACATTTCTGAGATGTGCGAGTTCCCTCGGGCTTTGAGGAGAGGGGGCCAACGCGCCCACCTGGGGCGTTGGGTGCAGGTTCTCCAAGGGGGTCTCAAAAAAATAGACTGGCTCCGGCGCTCGCTGCGACGAGGCCTTGATTGAGGCTCAGAGTGCGCGTGTATTCGAAGTGGAGATCGAGGCTGAGCGTGTCGCTGAGGTGGATGCGCACAGTTGGATCAGAGATCAAACCGTGCCGCACCCGTGACCCGAATGTGAGAGCGGCGGTTTCGAGGCCGGCGCGCGCGGTGGTGAACGTGTATTGGACCGTGGCGCCGAGGGCGATCGTGATAGGGCCGAAATGGTGCAAAAACCCGGCCTGGGCCGCTAGGTAATAGTGGGTGAGGGCTTCGAGGCGCCCTTTGCAGTTCGCTCCTCCCTGACAGCCCTCGAAATGGGCAATGCGCGGAGAGACTGCGCCGCCCAAGGTGACGCTTGTGCCTGGTTGGATCCATTGGCGAGCGTCGACGGAGAGCAGGGGATGGACGGCGATGGTGGCGCCGGCGCTCGGGGAGTGACCGAAAAAAGGGTTCAGGGAGAAGGCAGGGATGAGCTCGGTGCCATTGGTCTCTCCGAGGCGACGGGCCACGCCGAGCGGGTAGAGCGCGATCTGTTCTCGATCGGAGAGGCCATAGAAGACACGCGGAATGAGGCTATTGGCGAGGCGCGAGTTCACGGCGCTGTCAGGGAGCTCCTCGTCGCCGAACATCAGCTCGGGCGTCAGCGAGCCCATGAAACGACCGGCGGGGGTCGTGGAGCGGAGGATCAATGGCTCGGCCGCGCCCGCACGCGCGAAGAGCGACAGCGCGCAGACGAGCGCGCTCGCGCGACATATCAACCGGACTCCAAGAATCCGACTGAGACGTTCGAAGGGCCGCAATGCGGACATATCGCTCATGGCCGAACCCAGAACCTACGCTGGGTAGTGTGGAGCCGTAAGGGGCGGCTCAATCGCCTACCTGCCGCACTACGGATTTTTTCCGTGCTGGTTGTGGCGAGAGGGGACGTTATCGTCCTCTTGAGCAAAAGAACGACTTCAAAGCGAGTCGGTCACTATGGTATTCGGGGGGCACCCAGCGAGGAGGATCTGGCTCAGTCTGAGTCATTTCCTGATTGTTTCCAGCTGAGGCCCCCCAAGGAGCTCACATGTCGATTCGAAAAAGCCGTTCCATTGCCCTGACGTGTCTGGTTTTTGCCCTGGGCTCGGGTGTCGCTTGTAGCGAGAGCGCAGACCCTGGTGTCACCGGCGGAGCGCCCGGCGCAGGTGGAGACATCGGTGCGGGTGGGTTAGCTTCGGGTGGGCTTCCTGGTGCGGGCGGCGACGCCGCCGGTGGAGCTCCGGCGGGCGGAGCGCCTGGGGCCGGTGGAGACTCGGCGGGTGGAGCCTTTGCCAGCGGTGGAGAGAGCGCAGCGGGCGGCGCGGGCGTTGGAGGTGACGCCTCGGGCGGCACGGATGGTGGCGGCGGTACGGCCGCTGGCGGCACGGATGGCTCTGGAGGCATGGATGGCGCCGGAGGCTCCGGTCCGACTGTCCCCTTCAGTGAGGTCGCGAGTATCATCAAGGCGAAGTGTGGCGGATGTCACAACAAAATGCCGGCGACTGCAGACAAGCCGAACCTCAACAGCGACCAGGCGATCGACATGGCGTTTTCGAGCACGATGGCCATCAGCCATTGCGGCAACAACCCGCTCGTGACGGTGAACGAGCCGGATCAGAGCGCACTGATCATGCTCCTGAAGGGAATGTGCACGCCCGGCGGTCCCGGCGATCCTGCCCGGATGCCCCCGATGCCGAATCAGCCGCTCACTGAGACCGAGATCCAGACGATCAGCGACTGGATCGCCTCGGGCGCCCCTGGTCCGGTCTGATCCTGGAACGAAACGCCGCGCGGCCTCGCGCGCGGACGCGGCCATGCGAAAGGCCGCTCTGAGAAGAGCCCCTCTTTGAGGGGCTCGTTCGTTTCTTTCGTGAGAAGTTCCGCGGATGTCGCGCCCGGTTGCGCAGCGCGGCATTTTGCGATGCGCTGCTAGACTTGGAACCATTCCTTGAGGGATCGTCCGGCGAGATCATCTCGCCCCAAAGTGGACCGCTGACCATCACTTCGGGCCCCAGCGGGGGCAGCGACGGGATCCGCCTCTCCTTGGTCATCCCGACCTATTGCGAAGCGACCAACATCAATCCGCTCCTCGAGCAGCTCATCGAGCTCTTGGAGCCGCGCTTGCGAGGAGCCTACGAGCTCATTGTGGTCGATGACGATAGCCCCGACCGAACCTGGGAGGTCGCGGCGGCGCTCCGGTACCCCCAAGTGCGAGTGGTGCGGAGGCAGGGGGAGCGAGGGCTCGCGTCTGCTGTCGTCCGCGGTTGGCAGGTCGCTCGAGGGGACATCTTGGCGGTGATGGATGCGGACCTTCAGCATCCTCCCGAGGCGAACTGGGGACTTTACCAGGAGATGATGCGAGGCGCCGACTTGGCGGGTGCGACCCGGAACGTAGGTGGGGGAGGCGTGAGCGATTGGAGCATCCAGAGGCGCGTGGTCTCGCGTGCGGCTCAGCTCCTCGGGCTCCTTCTTTTGCCTGAGGTGTTCGGTCGGGTCTCGGATCCGATGAGCGGCTTTTTCATGGTGCGCCGTTCGGCGATCGCGGGCGTTTCCCTGAGCCCGATCGGATACAAGATCCTGATGGAGGTGGTCGCCCGCGGGCGAGTCCGTTGGATCGGCGAGGTCCCCTATGAGTTTCGGGAGCGCGTGGAAGGCGAAACGAAGCTCACGTACCGGATCTGCCTCGAGTATCTCCTGCATCTGCTTCGCCTGCGCTGGTCGCTGAGCTCGGCCTCGTCGACGATTCGTTATGGAATCGTTGGAGTTTTCACGCTGATCGTCGACACTGCGATCCTCTATTGCCTGTCGGATCCTGGACAGCTCGGCTGGTCCTTGTCTCTGGCGAAGCTGATCGGGGCGCAGCCCGTGTTGGTTCTCGCCTTCTGGATCCATGAGCACTGGACGTTCGCCCGCACAGCGCGCCCCGCGGACCAAGTGCTCCAGCGCGCGCTCGCGTTTACAGCGGTCTCTTGGTTGGGCCTGGGCGCGACCCTCATGATCCTACTTCCTCTCGTGCATTGGGCGTCTTTGAACCCCTATTGGGCGAACGCGATCGCGATCCTCGTGGTCTCGAAGATGACCCATTGGCTCAATCGTCACATCACTTGGGCCGAGGTGAGCGCACCTCCCGACCTCCAGCTCACGGAGCTCGGGCCCCTCGACTCAGAGCGCGCCAAGAGACTCCGGCAGGCGCGTGGCAGTGAGTTTCCTCCGCCCGGCGGCGAAGGACTCTGACGTTCTCGCTCGCGCGATCGCGATCTCAATAGGGCCGAAGCCTTCGTTGTGCGTTACGGATGCCTGTCCGCCCCCCTCGGGGCTAACCAAGCGCCTCGGCCTGAGCGCGGAGGGTAGCGCCTCGGCCTGAGCGCGGAGGGTAGCGCCTCGGCCTGAGCGCGGAGGGTAGCGCCTCGGCCTGAGCGCGGAGGGAAGCGCCTCGGCCTGAGCGCGGAGGGTAGCGGAAGGTTCCTCAGGAAACCGACGCCGCGGACGGTCGTCTTGCTACGATAAAAAACTCTGCTGTCGGCGTCTGGTCGAAGAGACCGAGCGTTGTTTTTGCGAGAAGGTAGGCCGGAAGTGCGAAGAACCTTCGAAGGAAAGGCAAGTGCGTGTAGCGGTTCGTGAGTTTCTTGCTGATCCAACCGAGCAGCGACGGAAGGAGAAAAATCTCAAAGGCTTTGGTGTTCGCAGAAGAAAGGCAAGGTTCGATGCGCTCAACGACAAAGCCCGCTCTTTCGACCATCTCACGCCAGCCTTCCTCGTCGTAGAGGTGGTGGTGCTTGAAGAAGGCGTCAACTGCGGCAGAAAGTTGGTCAGCGAGAGCGCGGGCCCCTAAGGCGCGCAGCACCTGATGAGAAATGAGGTCCCTCGTCCAATCGCGCTGGGGCACGAACGTCAAAAATAGCCCTCCAGGTCGGAGAGATTCGAAGATGTGGGCGAGGGCGCGATCCAGGGCCGGAATGTGCTCGAGGGAGCAATTGGCCAAGCAGCTTTGGAAGTCGGCGGCGCCAGGTGGTGCCTGGGTGATGTCCGCGGTGATCGCCCTCGAGTATGCACCGCGGGCCGCCGCGAGCGCGACCTCCTGATCATTGATGTCGATGCCGAGACTTTGAAGCCCGGGGAAGGCGATGCTCGCGAAGAGGCCGTCGCCGCACCCGACGTCGAGGAGCGGCGCTTCTAAGTTCTCTCTCCTGAGGACAGCGAGGCGGGCGCACTCCTTGATGCAGAGCGCGAGGGGAGTGTGAGGAAAGTAGCGGTCGAAATCCGACCGAGTGAGCTCAGCGGTCACGGCCTAGCGCATCATGCTCTTTGGAGGCGGTCAAAGCGAACCTCAGGGGCTGCCTGATGAGCGGCTGGCGGCGTGTCCGGAGGGGCTCCTTTCGGCCCGTGCGGCGGACCGCGTCGGGAGAAACGGAGGCTCCCTGTGGCGGGTCTGCTGCCTGGACGATATAACGCAGCAGTATGCTTCCTCCGCCCCGCCTGTCCCTGGTCCTGCCCGTATTCAATGAGGAGGAGACCATTCCGGAGTTGGCTCGGAGGCTGAAAGAGTTCCTCCCCCAATTGGGCGTGACCTACGAGGTCCTCTTCATCGACGACGGGTCGAAGGACCGGTCACTCGCTCTCCTCAAAGAGCTGGCCCGGGAGGAACCCCGCTACAAGGTCCTCTCATTCGGTCGAAACTTTGGACACCAAATCGCGATTACGGCGGGACTCGACATTGCGGAAGGCGATGCTGTGGTCGTCATGGACGCCGATTTGCAGGACCCCCCTGAAGTCGTCGCCGAGATGTTCGCCCAGTTCGAGGCGGGGTTTGATGTCGTTTATGGCATTCGGACCAAGCGTCACGGCGAGAGCATCTTCAAGAAGGTCACCGCTGCTGTGTACTACCGGCTGCTCCGGAAGTTACTTGGCTTTGAGGTTCCTCTCGATGCCGGGGATTTCAGGCTCATGTCGCGGCAGGTCGTGATCGCCATGCGTTCACTCCGTGAGAGGCATCGCTTCGTTCGCGGCATGGTGGCCTGGATCGGCTTCAAACAGACCAAGGTGTACTACGAGCGCCCGGCGCGCTTTGCCGGAGAGACGAAGTATCCTCTCAGCAAGATGCTCAAGTTTGCCATCGACGGCATCACGTCGTTTTCGGTGGTGCCGGTCCGGATTGCGACCTACCTCGCCATCTTGTCCGGACTTCTGGCGGTGGGCATCGGCATCTGGTCGATCTCTCAGAAGCTCCTCGGCGCCCCGGTTGTCACGGGCTGGACGACGATCATGATGCTGATTGCCGCAAGCTCAGCGGCTCAGCTCCTTGTGATGGGCATTTTGGGGGAGTACGTCGGTCGGACCTATGAGGAGGTCAAGAAGCGGCCCCTGTACACGGTGGCGGAGAGGGTGAACCTGGATGTCCCCGGTAGCCCGGCAGTGATCGACGCCCCTCCGCCCGAGAGTCTCTCGCGTCCCTAACGACGGACCGGCTGTCATTCGCACCAGATCTTCCTCCCTAAAGGCTTGGATGCTTGAGTGTCCGCAAACGGGGAGAGCAGGAGGCTCGGGGCCGTTCCGCAAGATCCCATGGGATTCTTCTGGCGTTGACGCTTGTGAGGAACTCCGAAATAGTCGGGAGCCTTGAATCAACCCTTGACGCAAAAGTACGCGGGACAGGAGCTTTCGGGCAGGGTCCGGCTCTTGCTGACGGCCGTCTTGGCCGGTGCTTCGACCTTCCTTGCCCTGAGCTCGTTCATTACCGGAGAGAAGCTCTCCGACGTACTGACCCACAACAACATTCCGATCGGCGTCAGACTGCTGACGATCGGAGCGGCCTGGCTCTGCGGATTGGTCCTAGGGGGCTTTTGCCTCTGGGGGGATATCCGTTCGGGGTCAGGGAGCAGGTTTCGACCAAAGGCGCTCGGGGCGCTCGCGCCGTGGACGCTCAGCGCGTATGTCCCGCTCTTGTATTGTCGCGAAGTTTGGGAGAAGCGCGAGTTCGCTCATCTCGTCTTCGTCTTGGGCTTTGGCCTCGCCCTTGAGCGCACGCTGGTCGGCTTCCTCCGCTCGAGCGACCTGGGGACGCGCTTGTCGCGCGGCGTCTTTGCAGCCGATTCGCGCTGGGTTCGCGGGATCACCCTGGCAGCGGCCATCTCCATGTCGCTGTTCTATTTCTGCCGCATTGGGCCGCTCACGATCATTAGCCACGAGAAGATGGCGACGATGAGCTCGGACCTGGCCGAGTACGACAACCTCTTCTTCAACGCGCTGCACGGCCACCCCTTCCGGTCTCCGGCTATCGCAGCGATGCTCAAAGACTTCAGTAGCCTGCAAGGGCACGCTGAGTTTTGCCTCTACCTCCTCCTGCCGTTTTACGCGATCTCTCCGGGGGCCCACGCGCTCCTTTGGATCCAGACGGCGCTCGTCGCGTTCGCGGCCGTGCCGCTCTACCTATTGGCGCGTGCGCGTCTCCACCCGATCGCGGCGCTCGCGTTCCCGGTGGTGCATCTCACGATGCCGTCGGTACAGCAGCCGAACTTCTACGACTTCCATTTCACGTCCGCGGCGACCTTTTTCCTCTCTTGGTTCCTCTACTTCGTTCACGCCACCTACCGCTCAAGCGCGCGGGGCAATCGCGTCGGCATGTACGTCTCCATGGCCTGCGCGCTGAGTTGCCGGGAGGACGTAGCGATTGGTGTCACGGTGCTCGGATTGTTCCTCCTCCTCCGAGGGGTCCTGATTCGGGATGGCATTCGGATTTTCCTGGCGGGTGCGATCTACTTCGTCTCGGTGAAGTTCGTGATCATGCCGCTCTTCGGGACCTGGTGGTTTGATAACCAATACGCCGATCTCCAGGCGCGGGGTGCCAAGGGTTTTGGCGCGGTGGTTCTGACGCTCTTGTCGAACCAGGCCTACGTTCTCAAGACCCTGATGGTGGAACCGAAGGCGCTCTACCTCCTGCACATGACGGCGCCGGTGCTCGCCCTTTGGCTGCGGCGCCCGATCTTGCTGCTCGCGATCTTGCCGGGGTTCGTCTCCACCCTGCTCGTCACGAATCGCCCTCCGCTTTTCCAGACTTCCTTCCAGTATACCTATCTTTGGGTCCCTTACGTCATCGCGGCTTCGATTCTCGCGGTGCGCAAGCGATTCGCCTTTGCGGCGGCGGTTCCTCTTTTGCTGGTAGGGCTCTCCTTAGACAACCAAAGGGGCCTGCTCCTTGGTGGGACCAGCATTGTGGGAGGGTTTAGCACCAAGACCTTTGAGGTGAGCGAGAGCGAGAAGCGCCGCTACCAAGATCTTCAGGAAATCATCGCCCTGATCCCCCCTGACGCATCAGTGGCAGCCACGGAAGCCGAAGGGCCCCACGTCTCCGCGCGTCTGGTCCTTTACAGCTTGAAATTCTCGCTTGGGCACGATCCAGATTACCTGCTGGTGGGTCACGTCGGGCACCGAGAGGAGTCGAGGAACATAAAAAAGGCCCTCGACTCAGGGAACTACGGTGTCATCGCGACCAAAGGCCACTTTATCCTCGCTCAGCGCGGCGCTGACCCTTCGAACAACCATGAACTGGCGAGGCGGGTGCGGAACCGATGACTACCCATGACCAGCCAGTGAGGGAAGGCACCGGCGATCGCGCGGCACGAAGGCGCGCGGCCCAGAGGCTCTTTGGGATTTTCAGGGAATGGCTCCCTCTGGTCCTGACGGTCCCGGCTCTCGTCGTCGCAGCCCAGCTCCTCCGCATTGTCGCGACGCGTCTTACCTTCCCCGTCGACCTCGAGTGGATCGAAGGAGGTCAGCTCCTGCACGCCTATCGGGTTCTGCGCGGGGAGGAGCTGTTCACTGAGCCGAACGTCGGGTTCATGCCCTACTCGTATCCTCCCGGGCATACGGTCGTGCTGACGGTGTTCGGCGCAATCTTCGGGGTCGACTACTGGGTCGGGCGTCTCGTGTCGTGCCTCGCCTTTGCGATCATTGTCGGGATTCTTTCAGCCCACGCAGCCGCTTCATTTTCGGCTCGGCCGCTCCGTATCGCCGCTGCGATCACCGCGGTCGGTATGATCGCTGCAGCGTTTCCTTTGACGGGCGGATGGTTCGATCTGATCCGTAACGATGAGCTGGCCTTGGGGCTCTCCCTCGCCGCCGCTGCACTTGCCTTCGATCGAGGGCCGATGAGTCGACGTCGGTTCATCACGACTCTCCTCGTGATGAACGCGGCGGTTTTCACGAAGCAGACCGCGGTCTTCTACCTGACTTGGGTTCTGCTTTTCCATTTCGTGCGCAATCCCCGCCAAGGATTCAAGCTCGGGGTGGGTCTGCTCCTGCTCGGCGCTGCCACTACGGGCTTTCTCGAGTGGGTCACGCACGGCCGGTATCTCGACTACACGGTGTTTCTGCTGTCGAAACAGGTCGTGCACAAACACATGTACCAAGATGCCCTGAATCGGTGGCTGGATTTTGCGCCTTTCTTGCCGGCGCTGCCCGCCGTTGCGGTCATCTTGGCTCTCTACGGGCTTCTCAATGCGCGGGCGCTCTATTGGCTGGGGTTGCTCGGCGCCGCTTTCCCGGCGTCCATGTTGCCCTATGCGAAGCAGGGCGGTTACATCAACAATCTCCTCCCCGTTGCCGTGATCAGTGGCCCCGTGGCGCTCATGCTCGTCGGGTCACTGGTGAGCAAGTCGCCGCGCCGGGCCGCGGCGCCCGTGGGGGCCTTGGCTCTTTTCGTTTTCGCAGCAGGATCAGCCTACCTTTCCCGCAGGAATATTCCCCCGTCTTTCGCGGTGACGCCCGCGAGGCGGGCAGCCGCGGAACGGCTCATCGAGTCCGTGAAAGCGCTCGGTCCGAGCGTGTGGAGTCCCCATCATCCGTTTGTTGCGATCAAGGCCGGTTCAAAGGTGGAGCAGGTCCACGAGATGCCGTGGGTCGATGCGTGGCTGGCTGGTGTTCAAGGCCTCAACTTGAAGCCTTGGGTCGAACGCACACGCCCCGAACATATCCTCCTGACGGGCCGCGAGATCCCGCTTCTGATGGAGGCGATCGCTGACAACTATCACATGGTTCGGAGGTTGTCAGAGGCAGAGCTCGTCCCGCCAATTACGGGTTTCCCTACCTATCCGCAGTACGTTCTCGCGCGTTCGGAGAAGAAGCCGAAGCAAGACTGCCTCTTCGAGTTCGAGTCGGCGCCGGGGGATGACTGGGGGCGGACCGGCCGAGCGTTTCGCTCGGGAGTTCGAAGTCGAAGCAAACACGGGCGGGCCATCGTCGGGCGCCGTGGGTATGTGCTCACTTCAGACGGAGGAGGAGACGACGAGACTGGCACCCTCCTTTCTCCCGAGTTCTCCGTAGAGAAACCCAAGCTCTCCGCCTTCGTGGGCGGGGGTGAGTCAAAGAAGCTGGCGCTTCGGGTGCGCGTCAATGACGAGGTCGTCGGCGAAGTACGGGGGGGCAACCACGAACTTCTCGAGCTCTTGACGTTCGATCTCAGGGACTACATTGGACAGTTCGCGCGCCTCGAGATCGTCGATGAAGATCCGCACGGACACATCCTCGTCGATCACGTTTGTTGGAACTGAGAACCCGCCCAGTGACGAGGCGAGGTGCCCCAATCAAGCATTGGGGGGCCGCTGGGCGGTGCGGCGGGAGGAAGCTGCTTCAGTGTTCGAATGGGTACACAATCTGGATCCCGGGTGCGGGGCTCTGCGTCTTGTGACTGCGGCCCGGTCGGCGACGTTCCAGGAACCAGAAAGCGCGATTGGTCGCCGTCTCCAGCACATACCCTGCCACGAAATCCTTGCGGAAGTTCAGATAGCGTCCGATCGCGCGTGACTGAAAAACCTCATTTTGCACGGCCCTCTGGGATCGGAAGGCATCTTTCGTCCGCACCAGCGGTACCACGACGTGAAAGTAGTCCGGGTCGAGAGACGGATAACAAGCTGCGCACTCCTTACCGTAGATACTATTGATTCCCTCTGTCCCACCGAAGCGAGCGATTTGTGGGTTCGCGAGTCCCCACATGTCGATGATGTTGGCCTCGGTGAAGACCGCGAAGACGCCAGCGTAATCGCTGACAAGCTTCTCGCCGGGGGTTCGGACCAGGTGGCGGGCGAGGTCGACGCTGCCGAGCAGATTCTCCAGAGTGTGCTTTTTGACATGCTCGGCGTGCCCGAGCTTGCCCCGCTCTGCCTGCGAGTCGACGCTCCCCATGTGGACCCGAATGGCGAGGAAGCCGAGCAGGGCGAAACCGGCGGCTGCCAAGGCGGGGCCGACCAGGCCCCGATAGAGCCAGGAAGGGTAAGGGGGGCGAGGACGTCTCTCGGTGGGGCGGAGAAGGGTCCCGAGGCCGAGCCCACAAAGCATCACAAAAAGCGGCACGACAGGCTGGAAAAAGCGCCAAAAAGGCATCCAATCTCCGCCGACCTTCACTGCGTAGCCGGCTTGTAGAGCGACGGCGAGGAGGAGGATGGAGGCGGGACGGCGATGGCGTCCGAGCAGCGCCGCGAGCACAAGCGGGGCCGAGTAGGCGATGCCGTAGTCTTCGATGAACTCGAGGAGCTGCCGGTAGCCGCGCGCAGGATCTTGTGCGGCCACGACACTCTTCGCGTAGTAGGTCGAAGGGAGCGGCAGACCGTAATATTGATAGCGCCACGCGAAGTATAAAAGACCTGCGCTTGCGATCGGGATCCCGATCCAGGCCAGGCGACGGAAGGAGAAACGCCTTCCTAAGATCGAGCTCAAGGTCTCGAGCCCGAGCGCAATGGCGACGGGGACGAAGCCGTCGATGCGAAGCAAGAGCACAGGCAAGAGCCAGAGCAAGGACCAATGTGTGCGGCGCCGAGGCTCCCGCAGATAACCCGAGTAGGCGAGACAGAGACAGCTAGCAAAAGCGACGGTCTCGAGCCCGGAGAGGGCGGCGCGGGTGAGGTCCGAGCAAGCGGCGAGGAACAGAACGGCTAGGGCTGCGGGAAGGCGGCCGCATCTCTTCTCGACCAGGCGATGAACGCCGTAGGCCGCCGCGGCGAGAAAACCGAAGGCGAGGAGACGCGCGCCCAGGTAGAGGTCGAGGCCGAGTCGGTGCACTGTGGCCACGAGGGCCATCCAAAGAAAGTTTGAGTAGCCTTCGGCCTTGAGGTCGTGGGCGTAGAGGGGCCCGCGACCGAGCGCGAGGTTCTTCGAGAAGGAGAATGTAATGTACGCGTCGTCGACCCTGAAGTCGCCGATGCGGCGAATCTGATCGAGCTCGATCGCGACGAAGGCGACGGCCACGATTGTGTACAGGAGCCAAAGGAGCCCTCTCCCGTCACCGCCGCGCCCTCCGCGATGTTTCAGACTGCGTGACAGCACAGAAAATGGTTCAGTGAATTCTCACCTGCTGGAGGTGGAGGAAGGTACGCTTTTCGGCGCGCAGGCGCAGCCAGCGAGCCTGTGCGGGCGGGAACTTCGCCTTCCACTCTTCGAACGTCTCGGCCTGGCGGGCGATTTCCTTCCAGTTTTCGCCGTCTTCACTGACCTCGATGACCAAGGGCACCGCACGCTCGGCACATCCCGCGCAATCGGTCCTATTCTTGACGGTTACGCGAGAAACCGAGCGAGTCTTCCCGAGGTCGAATCGAATCCAAGGTCGGTTTTCATTGTCGGTGCAGAAGAAGAAGCGAGTCTCCGCGCACTCCTGGTGGGGAGACTCGCAGCCCTTCTCTGCCGGAAATTTTGAGCTCGCTTCCCAGGGGAACTGGGTCTCGGCGAGCAACTGGGCGCGCTGTATCGCAGCTCCTCCCGCGAGAGCTCCTGCTGTGAGAAGAACCAAGGGCACGACGACGCGGACGAGCCGGGCGAACCAGATGTTGTCGAGCTCTCGTGAGGGGCGCTCCGCATCGTCGAGCGTCGCTTGCGCGAGTTGATCGAGCTGCTCGACTTCGCGAGAGCTGAGCTCGGTCTCCCAGAGCGCAGTAGTGTCCAGGTTCTGAAGCTTTTCGTAGGTCAGGACGGCGCTTTCGAGGTTCTTCTGCGCGAGGCGAACTCGGAGTGCTTCTCCGATGGATCTTCGTGAAGATTCCACAGGAGATGACTCCGATTCACTTGCACTCAAGGCCTCAAGTGCCCAGTGCACCGCGTCGAGGTAGAGGGAAGCGACGATGGCGATCGCGCCCTTCTCCCCCCCCTCTTCCGGTTTGAGGTTCCTCGCGGCCGTGAGAGTCGCATTGGCGCGGAGCACGAAGTTCTCGGTGCGCGGCGACCTTTGGCTGAGTTCACGCTTGAGTTCACGCGCCTTCTGTCCCTGCCACAACCAATCCACGAGGGACCAGGTTCGCGCTGGTGTCTCGGTGTGCGCTCCTGCCGCCGCTTCCGCTGGCGCCTGCGTTCCCTCGTTTGTCGAATCCTGCCCTACCTCGTTCGTCATGGGATGACTCTCTCCAACCTCGGGACTCATAGCCAATCTGCAGAAATAGACCAGACGTCTGCTCTCTATCGCCTCTTCAGTTTTTCCCTGTCGCCTCTCCCATAGCTCGGCTCAAGGCGCTCTTGGAGCCGCTCAATGGCCTCGTCGGTTGCGTCGGATTGATGCCCTTTCTTCCAAAGTGTGAAGTCTCCGAGCTCATCGTAGAGCCCATATTCACCGCTCCCGAGCACCGCCAAAATGTCTCGGTTGGTCGTGCCCATGCCGAAGGACCCGGGATGAATCAGGACATAGTCAGCGAGAGCTTGGCTGTGGCCGAAGGCGTAAATATGAGCTCTTGAGGACAGATGAGGGGATTCGCGCGTGGTCGCGATGACGGACGCGTCAGCAGGGATCTTGGACCGAAGGAAGGAGAGAGCTTTGAGGCGCTCGGCCTCCTCGTCTCGCTTGCGTATGAGCTCGGGAATCGAACCGCCGATGAAGGAGTCAGGACGAATGAGCGCGCCGAACTGGGTCGAATGGCAGAATATGGTGGCGGCGAGCGCAGCCGCTGTGCCAAAGCGGCGCGCAGGGTCCGGGAGGGAGCCGAGGTAGAAACTGGCGGCTAGAAATACGTAGCCCGTGCAGTGTGCGGAGTATTGATAGGTGATGGAATAGGTGGCTGGTGAGTTCGTGAAGATGGTGAAGAAAGCCGGGGCCAGAAGCAGGGCTCCCAGGGCGAGTCGTCGGAGCGGAATCAGCAGGACCGGCGCGAGAATGTGCAGCGCGTACTCCAGCTTGGAAGCTTTGAGCAGCTTTTGCATCACGAACCAGGGGTTCGTGACCAAGGTCTTGAGGACAGATCCGTAGCCTTTCTCTGTAGGTGTGGTCAGGTCTTCGTAGAGGCTGTCGAAGAACCACGGTCCGACGCTTGGCATGATCACGAACTTGATCAAGACGAACCAGATCGCTGATCCGGCGGCGAGCATGAGGCCAGTGCGGACGCGGTAGCCCGAGATCGCCAGGACCAGGCCGAGCATCATGAGCCCGGGCGAGACGTCCTCCCTGAGCAGCCAGAGGAGCAGGGTCGTAGCGATCGTGAGCTTGTGACGCTCAGTCACGATGCTGTAGAGGTTCAGGAAGAGAAAAGCCGGCAGGATCGTGAGCCAGTGGAAGTCGTAGAACTGCGACCCGTGCATGGGGGCGTAGAGAAGGTAGGACAGGGCAATGACCACCGCGTATCCTGCTGACACGAATTCGCGGGCGAGCAGATAAAGAGGGATTGCTCCGAGCCCTAAACACCCCGCTTGGATCCAGAGGAGCGCCTCGGAGGAGGGATGGATCGCGTAAAACGGTACAAAAAGCACCATCGCGATCTCCGCATGGACGGTCAAGGAATTCCCGTTCCCATCAATGCTGGAGCGGAAAGGCGCTCCGTGCATGGCGTTCCACATCAGATTGTCAAAGATCGCTAGGTCGTAGGCGCCCGTGTTGAAGCCGTGGTGGTTCCAGACCGTGAGAACACCGGTTGCGGTGATGTAGACGACGCTCGCGATTCCCACGATGAAAAGCGGGAGCCAGCCGAGGACCTTGCGAAGCCCGTTCCGCACCGAGAGGTGGGCGAACTTGGGGCCCATGAGCGGAAGAAACTGCGTGGCCGAAGCCGTGAAGCAGCGCTCTGCGACGAGCCCATACAGCGACAAGATGCTGAGGAAGATGAGCGGCTTTGTCCGCCCCGGATGAGGAGCGAAAAGTCCAGGCAGGAGCGCGAGGGGGATGACGGGCAAGAGGAGGTAGCCCCACCGGAGCGCGCGTGCGATCGCTCCGCGCGAATAAATGACGAAGGTGCCGACGAGAGTGAGCGCCCAGAGAACGCCGACACTGACCAGGATCTGGTCCCTGACCGCTGACGGCCAGGCGTTCTTTGCCACGAGGGCTGCAGCATCCGCGGTCCCCAGGGCAAATACCCATCCAAGGGCCGTTCCCTCAGCGAGAAACAAAAGGAGCGTCGTCGTAAGTTGTGAGAGGGCCAGGTCTTTCTGCGGTCGAGTGAGCCGAGAAGCGCGCGTCGCTGGCGGCATAGGCCTCGAACCTGTCACGTCCGACACGGGACGACAACATGAATGACGCCCGATCACAGGGCTCGCTTGCGCCTCCCGTGGCTGTCGCATTTGTGCTACGCGCGTCTTGCGCATGGAAGGGCACAAGTACGACGCGGGTTTCTACGAATACATCAACGCCGGCTCTCTCGCGTCAGCGCGGGTCATTTGTCCGCTCGTGACTGGCTGGCTCAAGCCGGACTCAGTGCTTGATGTTGGGTGTGGTGCTGGCGCTTGGTGCCGGGTCTGGGGCGAGGCGGGCGTGGTCGACGTCCAAGGGACGGACGGGGCCTATGTCGACAAGAGATCCCTCTTGATCCCGGAGAGCTCCTTCCACAGTCAGGACCTTTCCCAGCCTTTCGACTTCGGACGGAAGTTTTCACTGGTCACTTCCCTCGAAGTCGCCGAGCACATTCCGGCGAGCTCTGCGCGCGTTTTCGTCGAAAACTTGGCGCGTCACGGTAGTGTTATTCTTTTCTCCGCTGCGGTTCCAGGTCAGGGTGGAGAGTTTCACGTCAACGAGCAGCCCCTTGGATACTGGAAGAAGCACTTCGAAGCCCTCGGCTTCTCCTGCTTCGATCCGGTGCGGCCCCTCGTCGCGCGGAACTCGAACGTCGAGCCATGGTATCGTTACAACACTCTTCTCTATGTGAGAGACGACGCCATCTCAGCGCTCCCCAGCGCTGTTCTCGAGACCCGAGTGGACGGGGAGCCGAGCGAACTCGCTCCTTGGACCTGGCGGACGCGGAACGCGATCCTCGGAAGTCTGCCGACCCCGGTCCTTAACGGCCTCGTACAAGTCAAGCACGCTTGGGGTCGGCGTTTCCGTCCCGCAAATCGCTAAGGAAGCCCTTCGAATACGTCGTCGCCGGGTGGTGCGGCTCCTTCTAGGGGAGCGGGCTTACCTCGCCGTCCCGCTCTCTTCGAACGGGTAGACGACCCTCATGCCAGGCGCGACATCGCGCTCGGCGAGAGAGCGGTCCGGGAGTCGCTTCTCCAGAAACCAGAATGCACCGCCACTCGCGCTATCGAGCACGTAGCCAGCCACGTAGTTCTTGGAGAATTTTAGATAGCGGTCGATCTGAGGCCCCTGAAACATGAAGTTTACGATCTCTTTTTGATTCTTGAATCGATCGGGAGTCGTGATGAAAGGGACAAAGGGGTGGAAGTAGTGGGGATCGAGGCGCGGAAAGCATTCGGGGCAGGTCTTGCCGTAGATGGTGTGGGCGCCGGTTGCGCCCCCTTCGAGGGCGATGGTCTGGTTGCAGAGCCCCCAGATGTCGATCACCTGAGCCTCGGTAAATAGAGCGAAGACCCCAGCGTAGTCCGTTGCCCAGCGATCGCCCGGCTCTCGCACGACGTGCCTCGCGAAACGCATGGAGTCGACCAGGTGTAGTGTATGACTCTGGACATGGGCAATGTCCCCGAGCTTTTGTCGCTCAAGGGACGAGTCAGTCGTCGCAGAGTGAGCGCGTTTGGCTGAGTAGGCGAGCGCGAGAGAGCCGCACAGCGCTAGGGCCCACCGGGAGAGAAGTCGCCCCCTCCCAAATGGCACAGGAGCGGCGGGGAGAGCGACGCGAGACAGGAGCGCGGCTAGGCCGAGGCCGAGAGTCATCACGTAGAGGGCGAAACCGGGGAGCAGGAAGCGGTGGAACGGCATCCAATCGCCACCAACGTAGGCGGCGTAGCCCCACGTGAGGAAAGTTCCGACGATGAGGGGTAACGCTAGAGAGCGTTCCTTTCGGACCAAGAGGGACGCGGCTGCAAGAGGGAGCGTCCACGATAGACCGTACTCCTGCCAGAAGGCGACGAGCTGACGAAAGCCTCGTCCAGAGTCGACTGCGTCGACGAGCTGCTTCGCGTAGTAGGTCGTGGGCAGCGGAAGCCCGTAATAGGCGTAGCGCCAGGCGAAGTAGGCGAGCCAAATCAGAACGGGAGGCAGCGCCCACTTCAAGTACCTGCGGAGGCTAAAACGCCGCGTCAAGAGGGCGGAAGCGAACTCGACGCATCCGACGATCACGGCCGGTACGAAGCCATCGATCCGCATGAGGAACGTGGGAGTGAACGCGAGCAGCGAGAAGCGCCGGCGATCAGGGCTCTCGAGAAGATAGACAGACCAACCATACGCTAGCGCCGCCACATAAGCCGTGGTCTCTAAGCCGGACAGAGCGCTGCGCGTCAAATCCGTGCAGCAGGCAAGATAGAGCGTCGCGAGCGCTCCGGCGATGGGCCGGCCGCTCCGACTGACCACTCGGTAAACGCTCCACAAGCAGACCGAAAGCGCGAAAAACGACAGGGCGCGGGCTGTGAGATAAGGATCGAGGCGAAGCAGATAGCCGCCCGCGATCAGGATCATCCATAGGAAGTTCGAGTAGCCCTCGACGCGCATGTTATGGCTGTAAATGGGGCCATTGCCTTCGGCGAGGTTCTTCGAGAACGAGAAGGTGATGTAAGCGTCGTCGACTCGGAAGTCTCCGATGCGGCGAACTTGGTCGATTTCGATCGCGATGACGACGAGCGAAACAAGGAGGCCGAACAATGTGATGGGCCTTCGGTCTTTCCACCATCGAGCCCAGGACCGGTCGCGATGCGTCTGCGGGCCCTCCTGACTCATTCGGTCACAATCCTGACTTGCCTGAGGTGAAGGAAGGTCTTCTTCTCCGCCCGAAGCCGCAGCCACTTGGCTGGAGTGGGCGCAAGGGAAACATCCCAACGCTCGAAGGGCTCATCTTTCCGCGCCACCTCGCGCCACTCTTTGTGATCGAGGCTCACCTGAATGACGAGCGGTACGGCACGTTCTCGGCAATCGGAGCAATTAACGCGGTTTTCCACCACGACTCCGCTCACCTGCCGTTCGCGCAACAGGTCGAACTCGATCCAAGGGCGTTGTTCCTTTTTCGTGCAGAAGAAGGAGTTGACCCCTTCACAGGTCTGGGACGGGGACTTGCAGGCTGGTTCCGCTTCGAAGAAGGAACTGGCTCTAAAGGGGTAAGAGATTTGCTGCTGCTCGCGGAGATAAACGCGGAGAGGGCCGAGGTAGACTCCGAGCAGAACGAGCGACGTGATGGGGAGGATGAATCGAATGAAGCGCGCGCGCACAAGAGCCTCTGTTTCTTTCGTGGTGCTTGAGGAGCGTTCGAGGAGGGATCGGGTGACTCGCTTTAGGGTGCGGAGGTGTTCCTTCCGGCTTCCTCTGCCCCATTCGCTAGCCAGGGAGCTCTCGTCGAGCGTGACGAGGAGCTCCTCAGCGGCCTCCGTCGAACTGAGGATTTCGGTCAACAGGGCCCGCCGCTGATCCCGAGTGGCGGATTGGTCGTCGGACTCGGCGGGCGCTGTCGGCGACGTTACAAGCCCCGCGAGGGCGCTCTGAATCGCCTGGCTCAAGAGGTAACGGATGATCGGAGCTTGCGCCTCGCGACTTGCGTGAGCTTCGCTGAGACGATCTGCTGCCAGGGCGAGCAGTCTGGCTTGTTCTAACTTGTCGCCCTGGGCCCTCTCTCGGAGGCGCTTCGCCTTCAGTCGTCGGGCGCGCTCTGGCTGCCAAAGCCATCCCCACAGGCCCGTATCTCGAAGGTCCTTTTTGAACTCGGCGCCCGGAGAACGATAAGAGTCGGTCATAAACATCGGGGACTCGGGGCGTCCCCACTGGCACCCGCGTTCCATGAGCCCCGCTCGGGGCCAGGTATTCTTCGCTTGGCGCGCTCCGTCAAGGACAATCGCTTTGCGCGTGCGGTCATGTGCGCCCACTCGTGCCGAGCAGGCAGAAGGCTCCCGTCGAATTCATGACTAAGCGGAAGCTCCGCAGCGATCTGACGAGCGTTTGGCAACAGGCCGCGCTCGGTCGATAGCGCTTTGGTGCGCGTCAGACTGTCGGCGCCGTCCGCGGCGCTATTGTGAGAGCTTGATGACGCACTCGTCACTTCCCGAGGTCGCTTTGCCGAAAGGCAGGGCCTTGGGCGCGCGGATGCGCAAGGCGCCGCTCGAGGGCTTCGGGATGATCGCGCCGCGGGTCGTGGGACGCCCTTCTTGTGCCGCTTCGAGCTCGACGACAATGTCGCCTCCCTCGGAGGAGTAACCGCGATATGAGGCGATCGGCGCGCTCTTGGCAGAACAAGGGACGCCATCGGATTCCAATGCGACCACGACCTGAGAAGCAGGATCGATGGTCGGGACTTCACCCGACCAGGCGAAGGCCGGAGAGGAAGGGGGACCCACGACAACCGCGAGACATTGGCAGGCGAGAGCTGAGGCGGGGTCTTTGAGCCTTAGATCGTGCCGAGCTCCGAGCAGGGCAGGGCCACCGGGAGTTCCAGGAGCGGCCGTCTCGCTGTTTGCATCGAGGTTGGTCGAAACGGCGCCGGTGCTCCTTGCGGCGCGGGTGCCTTCCACGTCGAAGTCGACACTGGCATCGACGTCGGTGTTCACCTCAGCGCTCGCCTTGGCTTGAGCTCCGCCACATCCAGTGAGCCAGGCTGAGCTCGTGAGGAGGAGGGTAAGAGTGAGCGGCACTCCGCCCCGGGGGAGAGCTCCTCTCACCGCTAAGGGGAACGAGGGCACCAAGGTCTGTAACCGTGGGACTCGGCTCATGAACTCCTCCAGCATATGACTCTCGGCATCGTCCCATCTCGGGGCCGATTTGGGCAAGAGAACGCTTAATTGAGCTCTTCTCGTAGCTCTTCGATGAGCTTGCGCGCCTTGCGGCTCAGCTTTTCCGGTACCTCGACCTCGACGAGAACGTGCACGTCGCCCCGCCCACGGCCGTTGAGCTGGGGAATTCCTTTCCCGCGGGTGGTGAGGACCGTGCCCGGCTGCGTTCCGGCCGGGTATTTCACGACGATCTCGGAATCATCGGGCAAACGAACCGTGAGCTCACCGCCGAGAGCGGCGTCCGGGAACGAGACGCGCCGCCGGGTGCCGATATCGAATCCGTCGCGTTCGAATTCCGGATGCGGCTCGAGCTCGACATCCACATAGAGGTCACCTGGCTCTGCGCCGGGATGGCCGGGCATTCCTTGTCCAGGAACCCTGAGACGCTGGCCCCCATCGATGCCGGCGGGGAACGACACCAGGACCTTCCTTCGCTTTTCGACGTAGCGCTCACCGCGACACTCGGGGCACGGATCGCTGATCACTCGGCCCTGGCCGCGACAAGCAGGACAGGTCGTCGAGAACATGATGAACCCACGCTGGGTCGCGACCTGTCCGCTCCCTTGGCAAGTTCCGCAGGTCGTCGGTTTGGTTCCGGCCCGGGCGCCGCTTCCCTCACAGGCTTCACAGGGCGCAGCGCCTCGGATTTGGACCTCTTTTTTTGTGCCCGTCATGGACTCGGCGAGCGTGAGTGTGGCGCGCACGCGCGTGTCCTGGCCGCGCCGCGAGGTCTGGCCTCCACCGCCCCCGCCGCCACCAAATCCTCCGAAGAAGTCGGAGAACATGTCCTGGAAATGGCTGAAGATGTCCCCGACGCCTGCTCCTTGGAAATCGAAGCCCGCGCCCATGCCCTGGTGTCCGAAGCGGTCGTATTGAGCGCGCTTCTGCGCGTCGGACAGCACGGTATATGCCTCGGTCGCCTCCTTGAACTTCGCCTCCGCCGAGGGATCGCCCTTGTTTCGGTCGGGATGAAACTGAAGGGCGAGCTTTCGGTATGCTCGTCGAATGTCGTCATCGCTCGCGTCTCTTGCGACGCCGAGCACTTCATAAAAGTCGCGCTTTTCGCTCATGGAGTCGGGGCTTGGGGGAGGCTAGACCCGCGGAACTTAAGTCTCTCTTGGGCATTCACAAGGCCTAGGAGCCGCGAAAACGACGCGGCAGGCCGATTGTGGCGGACAATTCCACAGGATTCGGTGCACTTTCTCGCGCTGGGACGCGCCAGCGCGTGTCGGTCGGTCGGGGTGGAGCCCGCCACTTGGGGGGAGAGGAGGAGCTGCTCGGCTCTGCCTGGCGTACCTTAGGCCCCGGTTGTTGGAAGAAGTGTCTTTGCCTACGGTGGAGTGTTCATGAAGCGCGCACTGATCACCGGGATCTCGGGACAAGACGGCTCCTACCTGGCTGAGCTTCTGCTTTCCAAGGGGTACGAGGTGTACGGGCTCATTCGCCGCTCCTCGAGCTTCAATACTTCGCGCATCGACCATCTCTATCAAGATCCCCACGAGAAAGACGTCCGGCTGCGTCTCGTTTATGGTGACTTGAATGACGCGAGCTCACTGAATCGAGTGCTTCGGTCCATCAAACCCACGGAGATTTACAACCTCGGTGCTCAGAGCCACGTGAGGGTGAGCTTCGACGTGCCCGAGTACACGGGGGAGGTCACGGGTCTCGGTTGTGTGCGCTTGCTGGAGGCGATCCGCGAGACGGAGCTCGAATGCCGCTTTTATCAGGCCTCTTCGTCGGAGCTTTACGGCAACGTCGTGGAGACGCCTCAGAACGAAAGTACGCCGTTTCGCCCGCGCAGTCCGTACGCCTGCGCCAAGGCCTACGCTTATTACGTGACCGTGAACTACCGTGAGAGCTACGGGCTCCACGCGAGTAACGGCATCCTATTTAATCACGAATCACCGCGTCGTGGTGAGACGTTTGTGACACGAAAGATCACCCGCGCAGCTGCCCGCATCAAGTATGGCGTGCAGGACAAGCTCTTCCTCGGCAACCTCGATGCCAAGCGGGATTGGGGGTTTGCGGGGGACTATGTCGAGGGCATGTGGCTCATGCTGCAAGCCCCTGAACCGGACGATTACGTCTTGGCAACGGGCGAGTCGCACTCAGTGCGTGAGTTCTTGGATGAGGCCTTTGGTGCGCTCGATCTCGACTGGACCAAGTACGTCGAGATTGATCCGCGTTACTTCCGCCCGGCCGAGGTGGACCTGCTCCAAGGTGATGCCACAAAAGCGCGGAAAAAGTTGAACTGGCGCCCGAAGGTTGGCTTCCGGCAGCTGGTGCGCATGATGGTCGACGCGGACATGGCCCTCGTTCATAAAGAGCTCTACGGTCAGAGTAAGAGCTCTCTCATCGATCCCAGCGCGGGGCAGCCCGACTGATCGTCTCAGCTGGGCGAAGCGTTCGCTCTGTACCAGCGGATGGTCTCGTCGAGGCCTTCATCGAAAGGAACCTTCGCCTCAAAGCCGAAGCGTTCCTTGGCGCGCGTCACGTCGAGGGATCTGCGAGGCTGTCCGTTGGGTTTCGAGGTGTCCCACTCAATCTTGCCGGAAAAGCCGACCTTTTGGGCGATGAGCGCGGCGAGGTCCCGCATCGTGATCTCGAAACCTGCGCCGAGATTGACTGGCTCGGGATCGTCATAATGCTGGGCGGCTAGGACGAGTCCCCGCGCCGCGTCGCGCACGAACAAAAATTCTCGAGTGGGTGAGCCGTCCCCCCAGAGGATGACCTCTTCGCTGCCTTGCTCTCGCGCGGTCTCGAACTTGCGGATCATGGCCGGGATCACGTGAGAGGTCTCGAGATCAAAGTTGTCCTTGGGACCGTAAAGGTTCACGGGAAACAGCATGACGAAGTTTGAGCCGAACTCCTGTCGATAGGCCTGGGCCATCACGAGCAGCGCCTTCTTGGCGATTCCGTAGGGAGCGTTCGTCTCCTCCGGATAGCCATTCCAGAGATCGTCCTCGCGAAATGGGATCGGGGCGAACTTCGGGTAGGCGCAGATCGTCCCGGCGATGACGACCTTTTTCGTCCCGGCGCGGCGTGCTTCCTCGAGCACGTGGAGCCCCATCGCCATGTTGTCGTGGAAAAAGGTCCCCGGGCTCTTCTGGTTTGCAAAAATGCCCCCGACCCGCGCGGCCAGATGGAATACGAGGTCGGGGCCATAGCTCTCGAAGAGGCGGCGCGTCTCGGCTTGGTTCGTGAGATCGTATTCGGCGGAACGCGGAGCAAAGATCTCGGTGGCTCCCTCGCGTTCGAGCTGCTCGATGACGTGTGTTCCGAGGAAACCTCCTCCTCCGGTCACGAGCACTTTCGACGATCTGAGCTCGAGGGCCATGGGATCCTCTCCGTTAGCTGCTCGGGCCGAGGCGTTTTTCGAGCGAGGCGATCGTCCAGCGGAGAGCGACGAGCTCTGCCTCCTTGTCGGCGAGCTCTCCACTGAGCGACAGAAGCTCCTCTTTCAGAGAGTCCGGGGCGATAGCGGAGCTCTCGACCCGGCGCTGGTTCTCGACGGCGAGCGTCTGGGCGTACAGGGAGAGGTCGGTGAGCTGCTTCTCGAGGGCGAGGATGTGCTCCCCTCGCTCCTTGAGCTGAGCTTCGAGGGCGAGGTTTTCTTTCTCGAGGGCAGAGTCCGGCTCCGTGCGCTCGGCGAGCGCGCTCTCCTTTTTCGCGAGTTCCTGCTCGAGGTCGGCGACTCGATCGGTGAGCTCGTCGACTTCGTCTTCGCTTTCTTTGAGGTGCGTCTCGAGGGTTTGGATGCGGGCGCGGGCCTTGTCGAGCTCTTCCTGTGCGAGGAGCGCCTCTTCGAGCTCGCGCTCGAGCCGGCGCACGCGATCGTCCGCCCATTTCCGCTCCTTCTTGGTGCGTTCGAGCTCCCGCTCCGTATGGGCTGCCTTCTCGGACAGCTCTTCATAGGCGGTCGCGGCAAGGGAAGCGGCGCGGGCCTCGCCAAGTTCCGTGCGCGTGGTGTCGAGCTCGCGGGTTAAGCGCTCCACGGTCTCGCGCAGCGAGTTCAGCTCCGCCTGATCTTGGGCCGCGCTCTCCAGACGTCCGAGCTCAGCTTCGAGCTCTCGCTCGCGCCTCTGGGCCAAACGCAGCTCATCTTCGAGGGATTCGAGGCGCCGCTCGGCGCGGGCGCCTCGCGTCACCTCTGCCTGCCGTCCCACCTCGAGCGCGAGCTGTCCGGGCATCTGAACCACGGTCATGTCGTCGAGGTCCAGGGTCGCGAGGGTTTCGGCTGCTCCGCACAGGGCGATGTAGTAGTCGACCTGATCCGATTCGCCGCCGAGCAAGGCGTTGTCGAGAGAGGGCACGGGCGCCGAGGTCAAAGACAAGCTGACCACCGCGAATCCGACAAAGGGAGTCTGGGCCAGGAAGGCAACGGACTGAAACGTCGTCTTGGTCAGACGTTCGAGCTCTTCGTAGGGGAGCCAGCGCTCCGCTTTGCCGAGTAAGCCCGACGTCGCCCCTGACGCGGCGGCCGAGACGACGACGATGCCGTCAGAGGCGATGGCGCGTCGGGCGGCGTCCAAGATCTCTTGAGGGCGGTCATGCTCCTCGAGGTTCGTCACGATGGCGACGTCGTAGGCACCGTCGCGCACGAGGGTGTCGGTGAAATGGGAGTAGGTGACGCGCCGCTCGCTGTTTTGGCCGGCTGCCTGGGCGACGCGACGGGCGTCCGGGTCGGCCACGTGACAGAGACGGGCGCCGCGCCCCAGGACCATGTCAGAGGCGCGTGTGAGCGCGTTTCCGATCAAGAGGATGCGGCTCTTTTCGAGCAGCGGTTCGACATGGGCAAGGGCGGCCGCGATAGGGCTCAGAGGGACGAGGCTCATGGGACAGGTTGGCTTCCGATCGCGGCCACGCTACCACACAAAGCGCGCTCATCGGACCCCGAGAAGGCCGACGAGAGTCCTCTAGCCGCCGCTTTTTTCGCGTTCCCATGAAAGTCGTCCACAAGAAAGTGCTGGTCGCCGACGGGCTCACCCCCGTCTCGGCCTACCTGGCGCTCCGCGAGCACTCGCCGCGGGGGTCGTTCCTGTTCGAGAGCGTCGTCGGCGGTGAGCGGTGGGCTCGTTATTCGATCCTCGGCTATCGCCCCGAGACGAGCATCGTCCTCTTCGGAGAGGCGGGGCAGGACCCCTTCGCGCGTCTCGCGGAGCTCGCGCCGGCCGGCGGCGAAGACCAGAGCGATCCCGCCGAGCGCTTCGCGACGGCGCACGTCGGGCTTCTCGCTTACGAAATGGTCCATTTCGCGACGAAGGTTCCCCGTTGGCCGAATGAGGTCGAAGGGCCGATCGCGCGCCTTCTCAGTAACTGCACGGTGGTGGTCTTCGATCACCTCAAACAAACTCTCACGATCGCCTCCACGGTCGCGGAGGAAGTCGAGCGGGCCGAAGAGTTGCTCCGGCAGGCTCCTCAGGTCGAGCCATTTGTGCCTCCGGATCCCGCAGCTCTGCCCGGGGATGTCTCGGTGACTCAGAGTGAGGCTGAGTATTCGGAGGTGGTGGAGCGATGTCGCGAGTACATTCGCGCCGGTGACGCGTTCCAGATCGTGCCCGCGCGCACGTTCAGCGTCCCGGATCAGGGGACCGATCCGTTCGAGGTTTATCGCGCGCTTCGCGTACTTTCGCCGGCTCCTTACATGTATTTCCTGGACCTTCCGGAGGAACAAGGGGCGCCCCGAGTGGCGATCGCAGGGGCGAGCCCGGAGACGCTGGTGCGCGTGGAGGGGGGCAAGGCGTTCCTCCGTCCCATCGCTGGCACGCGCCGGCGGGGCCGCACTCCGGCCGAGGATGAAGCGCTTGCCGAAGAGATGCTCGCCGATCCGAAGGAGATCGCTGAGCATGTCATGCTGATCGATCTCGGCCGGAACGACATTGGGCGCATTGCTGAGTACGGCAGCGTCAAGGTCCCCGAGCGGATGTTTGTCGAGCGTTATAGCCACGTGATGCACATCACGAGCGTTGTGGAAGGACAACTCCGCAAGGGCCTCGGACCTTGGGACGTGCTCCGCGCTACTTTCCCAGCCGGTACGCTCTCGGGCGCGCCGAAGGTGCGGGCGATGCAGATCATTCGTGAGCTCGAGCCGCGCCCGCGCTTCTCCTACGGGGGAGCAATCGGATACGTCACGCGGGGCCAGGATCTCGATTTTGCGATCGGGATTCGCACAGTGGTCGCGCGGGATGGACGCTTTGAGGTCACCGCGGGCGCTGGCATCGTGGCGGATAGCGATCCTCGGCTTGAGTGCAAAGAGACCTCGAACAAAGCGCGCGCCGCCCTGTCGGCGATTCACGCAGCGCGGACGCGGCAGACCCAATCGAGCTGAAGCGCGACCGTTTTCGGAGCTCAGAGGAGCTCCCGCCGACTTATAAGCGGGAAGGGGCGCTCGGCAGAGAAGCGAGCGCCCCGCGCGCCGCTTACAGCCAACCTTGTTCCCGGTACCAAGCAGCCGTGAGTGCCACGCCTTCGGCGAAGATGACGCGGGGCTCCCACCCGAGCTCAAGCCGCGCGGCGGTTCCGTCGCAGACCCAGCCCGAGGCTCGGAGCTCGTTGCACTTGTCGACGGTCAGCATGACCGGCTGATCTGTGAGCTTGCCGTACATCTCGCTCACGCGGGCGGCCGTACGTACGAGGCGCTCAGGGAGCGGCACGCGGACCCAGGCGCGCTTGTTGAGCGCCTTCTCCACGAGGTGGATCATTTCCTTGAACGAGATCGGGACGCCATCTTCGACGTAGTAGACGGACCCGCTCGGGACATCTGCGGTCAGCGCCTTTACGCAGGCATCCGCGCAGTCCGGCCCATAAA
>NASX01000010.1 GCA_002085155.1 Sorangiineae bacterium NIC37A_2 | reverse complement strand
AGGGATTCCGGCCCGCGGCAAGAGGGGGAGGCACGTTGCGAGGAGACGTCTGGCGGAAGAGCGGTCTGGCGGAAGGGCGGTCTGGCGGAGGGATTCCGGCCATCACAGCGCTACGTACGTCAATCTGATTCGGGTCGTACGACTTTGAGAGGCGTGCGTACGAATATAGTTGAGACGTACGTACATTCTGCGCCCGACTTTTGGGCTGCGGAGCGCGAGGCGTGAGGAGCGAGGGGCCCTGCGGGAGACCAAGATCGACGATCCCGACGAGAACTGCAGCGAAGATGGGGCAACGGGCCCGGGCGGAGTGTGAATTTTTCAGGTTAAGAGTGGCGGATGGGACCTGCTGCGCGCTAGACGCCCCCAAGTGAACGGCATCACCCTGCCTGGACTTCTCGTTTGGTACGTCGTCTTCCTCTTCAGCACGACTTTCCATGAGTTCATGCACGCGTTCGTCGCTTACCGCGCGGGCGACACCACTGCTTACGAGGGGGGACAAGTCACCTTGGACCCGATGCCGCACCTTCGGCGCTCGCCTTTCGGCATGATCGCCTGGCCGCTGCTCTCCTTTTTGATCTCCGGGGGCGGCTGGATGTTCGGTTGGGCCTCGGCTCCTTACGATCGGCACTGGGCGGATCGGAATCCGACCCGCTATGCGCTGATGTCGGCCTCGGGACCGCTCGCGAATTTCCTGCTCGTCGGGGTCGGAATGTTCGCCATTCACCTGCTCATGGGGCAGGGGTTGCTCGTCCTTTCGAGCGCCCCGCGGCTCGACTCGCTCGCCATTGCGGCAAGGGACGGCTCTCCGGCGATCGATGCGCTCGCGATGGCCCTCTCCGTTCTTGTGAGCCTGAACGTGGTGCTCGGCGTCTTCAACCTGCTGCCGGTGCCGCCCCTCGACGGCTTTTCGGTGGTCGAAGGTCTCGCGCCTCGCTCGGCGGCGGGCTTCTTCCAGACGGTCCGGTACACCCCCGCCTACCAGTTCTTGGGTCTCGCGGTCGCTTGGTACCTCGGTCCGGCCATCATCGGGCCGGCTCTCGGCATCGCGGTCGGCGTGCTGTACGCGCTCTGAACATTCGCGGTCGGCGTGCAGTGCGCGCTCTGAGCTTCGGGGCGGGTGGGGACGACTTTGCCGGAGGGCTTCGGTGAGCGCCCGGGAAGTCGGTCCCACCGGACGCCAGCGGCGCGGGCCCAACAAAAAGCCTGCGGCGCCAGGCGTTCCCCGAGGTGGGGTGCGCAAGGCGCCGCGCTATCGGCTCTCTCGGGCCGGGCTCTGCGTTCGAACTTACTCGGCGGGACTCGCCGCGGGGGTGAGCTCGATCTCTTCGTGGGTGTGCTCTTCGGGAGCCTCGAGGCCACGCTTCTTGAGCAGGCGGTCACGAGCCTCGATATCGATCCAGTTCTTGAACCGCGCGCGGTCCGAGGGTTTCCGAAGGTCGCTGACGAGACCGAACAGCGCCAGGAAACGCAGCACGTAGTAGCTGATGTCGATCTCCCACCAGAAGAAGCCCTGGTTCGCTGTGGTCGGGAAGTAGTGGTGGTTGTTGTGCCAACCTTCGCCGAGCGTGACGAGTGCGAGCAGGAACGAGTTCTTGCTGGTGTCGGTCGTCTTGTAACGTGCCTTACCGAAGCGGTGCGTCAGTGAGTTGATGCTGAAGGTGCCGTGGTAGAGGAGCACCGTCGACAGGAAGAATCCGCAGAACAGCGCGCTCCAGCCGCCGAAATACCAGACGGCCACTCCGAGCATGACCGGCGGGACGAGGTGATACTTGTTGAGCCAAACGAGCTCGGGGTACTTCGCGAAGTCGCGGATGCCCTCGTAGTCGGTCTCGTTGTACTTGGGGCAGAGGATCCAGCCCACGTGGCTCCAGAAGAAGCCGCGGCCTGACTTGTGCGGATCGCGATCCGTGTCGGAGTAGCGGTGATGCCACCTGTGGTGCGACGCCCACCAGAGCGCCCCCTTCTGAGCGGAGGTCCCGCCACCAAAGGCCATCAAGAACTGCATCACTCGGCCCATGCGGTAGCCGCGGTGAGCGAAGTAACGGTGATAGACGCCTGTGATGAAGAACATTCTCACGGCGTAGAGCCCAATACAGAGCGCGATATCGCCGAGTGTCGGCGGGAACCAGATCATCCCGAGCGGCAACAGGTGCAGCAGGATGAACGGGGTCGACATGCCCCATGCGATCTTTTCGCTGGGGTCTCCGTCGACGAGTAGGGGTGCAGTCATTGGCCGGGCCATCTGATCCGTGTTTACAGTGTCCCGACGTCGTCTGCCGTCATGAACCTGTCATTTCCGCGGGCGATAGGCCCCCTTTGTCGCCGCGGAGTCCGTGGAATCAGGACAGAATAATAGAGAAAAGGCCGCCGCCCTCGGGGGGCAGCGGCCTCTCATTTTCTCGCGTCTTGTCGGGGCGCGTCCTCAGCTCTTGCGGCTCGGGATGGCCGCGACGCCGGGGAGGTTCTTGCCCTCGAGGAGCTCGAGGGAAGCGCCGCCGCCCGTCGAGACGTGGCTGACCTTGTCCAGGATCTTGAACTTCTTGGCTGCCGTGGCCGAGTCACCACCACCGATGATGGAGGTGGCGCCATTGGCCGTGGCTTCCACGACTGCATCGGCGACTGCCTTGGTCCCGCCCTGGAAGGGCTCGAACTCGAACACGCCGACGGGGCCGTTCCAGACGATCGTCTTGGCGCGCTTGATCGCGGCAGCGAAGAGCTCGCGGCTCTTCGGGCCACAGTCGAAGCCCTCGATACCGGCGGGGATGCCGGTCTCGTCGGTGGCGCTGCCGACGGTCGCGTCTGCGCCGAACTTGTCGCCGGTGACGTAGTCGACGGGGAACACGAGCTCGACGCCCTTGGCCTTCGCCTTGTCGACGAGGCCTTGGACGATCTTGGCGCCCTCTGCGTCGAAGATCGAGTTACCGATCTCCATGCCGTAGAGCACCTTCTTGAAGGTGTACGCCATGCCGCCGCCGATGATCATGATGTCGACCTTGTCGAGAAGGTTCTCGATGAGCTGAATCTTGTCGGCCACCTTGGCGCCGCCCATGATTGCGAGGAAGGGACGCTCCGGGTTTTCCAGGGCCTTTGCGAAGTAGTCGAGCTCCTTCTGCATCAAGAAGCCGACGGCCTTCTGGGGCAGGTCGACGCCGACCATCGAGGAGTGAGCGCGGTGAGCGGTGCCGAAGGCGTCGTTCACGTAGACGTCGCCGAGCTTGGTGAGCGATTTGCGGAAAGCTTCGATGGCGGACTTCTCAGCGCCCTTCCCCTCTTCCTCTTTGTGGAAGCGGAGGTTCTCGAGGAGCACGACGCTGCCGGGAGCGAGGTTCGCACAGGCGGCCTCGACCTCAGGGCCGACGCAGTCGTCGAGCTGGGTCACGGGGCGGCCGAGGAGCTTCGCGAGCTCCTCCGAGACGGGGCGCATCGAGTACTCCATCTTGCGCTCGCCGTCGGGACGGCCGAGGTGGCTCATCAGAACGACGCTCGCGCCTTGGTCGAGCGCGTACTGGATCGAGGGGAGAGCGGCGACGATGCGCGCGTTGTTCGTGATCCTGGTGCCGTCGAGGGGCACGTTGAAGTCCACGCGCATGAGCACGCGCTTCCCGGCCAGGTCCAAATCCTTCAGGCTGACTTTGTTGAGCGACATGGACGCGCTCTTACACCAAAAGAATTGCGCTGCCCAAGGGGTTTTCGCGGCCGGGCTGCCAGGGCGGCCCGGCGCGGCAGCGCCCCAGGTCGGGCGCTATGGGGCCTCGGGGAGAGGGAAATAGATGCTCCCGCCGTGGCAGCTCGAGCAGGTGGTGGCGCCGGTTTCGTCCGGCGAGAAAAAGGGGACCGTCACGTCGCCCCCGCACAGGGCCCCATCCCCATCACAGTAGTAGGCGAAGCCGCGCCGGGTGTCCGTGACCTTGATCATGGCCATGACGGCGAGGCGGGTGCCCGAGGCGTCATAGACCTCTTTGACGGCCATCGAGCCGACGTCGTGGTTCTTGTTCAGAGACGTGAGGTCCTTGTTCTTGATGATGGAGTCTACCGCTTGAGCGTTGACGTAGGTCTGGAGCTGATGGGTCGGGGGGCTTCCGGCGTGAGGGCTGCCGACGATGTGGTCCTCGACGTCCCGGGGGGTCTCGTCGCGGGTCCAGGTCTTGTAACTTCCCTCCGCGATGAAGGCCGCGACCGCATCGAGCGTCGTAGCGCTCGGCAGCTGACTCACGGGCGCGCCGCCGCTGCCGTCCCCGCCGCTCGCCGAGTCGCCTCCTGAGGCCGAGTCGCCTCCTGAGGCTGGAGCGCCGCCGCTCGCCGAGTCGCCGCCGCTGGCCGGCGCGCCGCCACTACCCTCCGAACCCCCGGACTCCGAGCAAGCCAGGCCCGAAAGTAAGAGAGTTGTGAGAGCGCAGAAGGCAACTGTCAGGCGACCGAGGCTCAAAAGAGAACGCGAGGCTTGGGGGCGAGACTTTTGGGCGAGCGAGGACGTCATGGGTTCTTGGTAGCGTTCAGCGCCGAGATCGGCAAAGAAAATGCTCCGCTTTCTGCCGCAGAAAATGCCCACTTTCGCGCGCTGTCGAGGGCGCAGATTTCGCAGGAGGCCCATGATAAGCTGAAGCGATGCGCCGTTTTCTGGCTCGAAGTGCCGGGCTTTCTGCAGCCGCGCTCGGTCACGTCTATACGATCTGGCCCTACCTGGAGCGTCGCCGCGCGCCGCTGCCCTCCGCCACCATCGAAGAATTCCGAACTACTGTGGCTGATTCTGTCGTGGGGCCGGTGGAAATTTCGGGCCTCTACCTGTCGGGCGCGGGCGACAGGCTGACGGTGATCATGCACGGCCTCGGAGGAAACACCGAGAGCGGCTACATGCGCGCGGCGCTCTCGGCCTGCGCTCAAATGGGCCTTTCCGCGCTCCTTCTGAATCAACGAGGCGCTGACAGAAGAGGCCACGATTTCGCTCATGCGGGACTCATCGAAGACCTCGCCCACGTCCTTCGCGATCCGCGGTTTGCTTCGTTCTCGGAGATCGCGCTGCTCGGCTTCTCGCTCGGGGGCCACACTGCGCTCCGCTACGCTTGCGTCTCGCCCGATCCGCGCCTCAGGCGCGTCGCCGCTATCTGTTCCCCGCTCGATCTGGCGGCGGCGTCGGCCGCCTTCGATCGCTCAAGGTTCTCCGTGTATCGACGGCACGTCCTTGAGTCTCTCCATCAGACCTATACGGCCGCGTACCAAAGAAACCCCTCGGGCATCGAGCCCTACGAAGCCCGAAAAATCTGGCGCATTCGCGAATGGGACGAGCGGGTGATCGCGCCCCGCTTCGGGTTCCCGAGTGCCCTTGATTATTATCAAGCAATGAGCGTGGCGCCGCTCTTGCCCGAGCTCAAGGTCGAATCGTTGTACCTTGGAGCGGTGCACGATCCGATGGTCCCGCGCGCGTCCGTCGTTTCGGCGCTCGCTTCGGCCCAGAAAGTCAGCGAGATTTGGGTTTCACGTGCCGGGCATCTCGGCTTCGCTCCGGACTTCGATCTCGGCTTTCCTGACGCTCCCGCGGGCCTCTTTGGGCAGGTGCTCGGGTGGCTGTGGGGCGACCGTCATCAAAACGGCTTCGGGGCCGAGCTTCACTATCCTCCGACCGACGCTCAGACGGCTTCCCAAAGCTCCTCTGGATCGGAGCTCGACCCGGCCGAATGATGAGCACGTGCTCTTCGCGCGGCGCATCATGGAAAGCTTCTTCGGCGCCGTGCAAGAAGATCGGTCGCTTCTGAGAGGCGACGGCCATGATGTCGACGCCGTTTTCTTTCGCGGCGCGCTCGAGAGCAGGTACAGCGCGGAGCGCTCGGCGATCGACCACTGAGTCAGCGACGATCATGACGGCTCGTCCGTCAGAAGCGAGCACGCGGCGCATCTCCCGCAGACAAGCGCCGATCTCCCGGACCCAGAGGTCTTCGGCTTCGCCGAGGCGCCGCCGTCGATAGGAGCGGCGCGCGCCGATCTCGTCGTCCTGGAGGCGACTTTCGCGAAGCCCGAGCCAGCGCAGCCGATGGAGGTGGTGGTCTAGGTAGTCGTAGACCCCGGGGTAAGGCGGGGACGTTACGATCAAGTCGATCGACTTCGGCTCGACGTAGCTGAGCCTTCGGGCGTCGGCGTGTGTGACGAAGGCCCGTGGCGTGCGCGGGGGGACGCGCTCACTGAAGGCGACGAGACGCTCTGCGAGCTCGCGCGTCTTGTCGACGAAGAGCTGGATCGCAAAACCGGGAGCCAGCCTGCGCGGCGCTTTGCGGCGGGTGGTGTCGCCTTCTGAGTAGGAGAGCTTTGTGAGGAGCGAGGAGACGACAAGGCGGAGCGCTCGCTTGGGCTCGTTGTGCTCGAGGGAGAAAATCCCGTGATGAATGCTGTCGAGCTCGAGCAGGATGTGGATCGGGTAGCGTTCCCGATCGTCGGCGTCGTAGCGCTTGTAGGGTTCGGCGCGGGCGAGGCGGCGCTCTTCCGCCTTGTCAGCGATGCGCTCTGCGGCCTGAACGAGATCGCTCGCGAACTTTCGGGTGACGCCCCGGGACTTGAGCCAGGCGAGCTCGACCGAGAGCGGGTTCAGGTCGGAGCCGAGCGCGGTGCGTCCGAGGGCGCGCGCCTCGACCACGACGGTGCCGCTGCCACAAAAGGGATCGAGCACGCGGGCGTCACCGCGGGAGAGACGTTCGATGAGCCGGCTCGCGGTCTTCGGGTGGAGGCGGGCCGGGTAGCTATGGAACCCGTGCACGTCTTGCATCACCTCGTCTTCGTCGGCGCTGACGTCGAGGGCGTGAGTCAGGGCGGCCTGCTCCTCTTCGCTGCCTCCTTGGATCGTCACCTTGCCGCCGACGTGACTGAGCGCACGGCGCTCGCGTCTCGGCTCAGGGGGCGCTTCGTCCTTTTTTCGTGCAGCTTCGCGGGGGCGTCGGATGGGACCCGGGGCGGTCGTCTTCGTGGGGGGCAAGGGTCCTCTATTTCGGCGGGCGGGGGGCTTTTTTTAGCCGGTCCCGAAGGCCCCCTCGCATAGCATGGTCGAGACCCTCGAGCACGCCTTGCACGACGTCGAGCACGTCCCTCTCTCCCGCCCAGTGTTCGCGCACGATCGGCGCGTACTGGGTCCCGAGCAGGCTCCGCAGCACGTAGGCGGAGAGCGCGATATCGTCGAGGTAGCCGATCGGGCCTGTCACACCCTCAGGGATCAGCCCAACCGGGGCGACGAAATAGGCGATCGTCGCGCCGAGCTTCGCTTTCTCGAAGGTCGGGATGCGGCGGTCGCCGACGAGGCGGACCAAGAGATGAAAAAGGTCGGGGCCGACCAGGAGAATGTCCGCGTAGCGGAAGGGGCCGCGCTTCTTGAGGTAAGCGCGGATATTTTCGCGCAGGCGGCGGTAGAAATCGCGCTGAAACCCGCCCTTTTTCTCGGGCTCTGGGGCCAGAGACTCTCTGACCTCTGTCTCGGGGAGAGGGTGGGGGATCGAGCCGTGCGTGCATTCGGCCGCGTCCCGGAACTCATCGGGCGGAGGCGGCGGCGCGGGGGCTTCCGGGAGACTCACAGGGATAAGACTAGCGCGGAGCGGGGGCTTGGAAAGTGTGAGAATGTGAGGCGGACGGGGGATGGAAGCCCCGACGTCCGCCTCGGACGTTCATCGAATCAAGGGGCGGTCGTGAAGCCGTTCATGTAAGGAAGGGATGCAGCCGTCTTTTGGATCTGCTCCTTCGCGGACAAGAGCTCGAAGGTCGGATCCCAGGTTCCCTCGATGAATGCGCGCTTCGGCCCGTCGGGCATCGAGAAGCTGAAAGTGCGGCTGCCCGCTTTGACTTCTTGTTTCTCGAGGTCGACCGTGAGCTCAAGCTTCGGATCGGCTTCGACCAAACTCATGAGCTCTTCGATAGAAGCGGCGTCGAGCGTCGGACAGGGAACCCCGAGGCTCTGGCAGTTTCCGTAGAAGATTTCAGCGAAGGACTCGCCCAAAATGGCGACGATGCCTTTGCCGAAGCGAGCGATGGCCTGGGGCGCGTGCTCGCGGCTCGAGCCGCAGCCGAAGTTCTTGTTGACGATGAGGATTCGGGCGTCGGCGTAGGCAGGGTTGTCGAACGGATGCACCTTGCCGGCGGCTTTGTCGCCGAGACGGTCGTCTTCGAAGGCGTGCTCGCCGAGCCCGTCGAAGGTGATGGTCTTGAGGAAGCGGGCGGGGATGATGCGATCGGTGTCGATGTCGTTGCCGCGGACCGGGATTCCGGGACCCGTGAGTTTGATGCGTTTGCTGTCCATGATCTGTTTCTCCTCTTTCGCTTACGCCTGTCCGAAGACCTCACGCGCATCCGCTACCTCACCGCGAATGGCCGCGGCGGCGACCATGGCGGGGCTCATGAGCAGGGTGCGCCCGTCGGGGGAACCCTGACGGCCTTTGAAGTTTCGATTGGAGGTGGACGCGCTGAGCTCGCGCCCCTTGAGCTTGTCCGGGTTCATCGCGAGGCACATCGAGCAGCCGGGTTCACGGAACTCAAAGCCCGCGTTGGTCAGGACCTTGTCATAACCGAGCGCGAGCGCCTGCCTCTTCACCTCGTGACTGCCGGGCACCACGAAGGCGCGCACGCCCTCTTTGACGTGGAGATTTTTACCTTCGAGCAGCCGAACGACCTCGGCGATGTCGCTCAGGCGCCCGTTCGTGCAAGAGCCGATGAACGCAACGTCGATCTTGGTGCCTTTGATCTTCTGACCGGGGGAGAAGGACATGTACTTGTAGGCCTCGAGCACCGTCTGGCGCTCGTCCTCGCGGAAATCCTCCGCCTTCGGGATCTCACCGGAGACGCCGGTGGACTGGCCGGGGGTGATACCCCAGGTGACCACAGGCTCGATGTCTGCGGCGTCGAAGCGCACGACGTCGTCGTAGTGTGCGTCGGGATCGCTCGCGAGCGAGGCCCAGTCAGCCACTGCGCGCTCGAAGGCTTCACCCTTCGGCGCGTACTCGCGGCCCTTCAAGTAGTCGAAGGTGACCTGGTCCGGCTCGACGTAACCACAGCGAGCGCCGCCCTCGATGCTCATGTTGCAGACGGTCATGCGCTCTTCCATCGTCATGTTGCGGATGACGTCGCCTGCGTACTCGTAGGCGTAGCCCACGCCGCCTTGGACGCCGAGCTTCTGGATGATGTAGAGGATGACATCTTTGGCGTAGACGCCGGGGCCGAGCTTGCCGTTGACCTCGATGCGCCGAACCTTGAGCTTGTCCATCGTGAGCGTCTGGGTCGCGAGCACGTCGCGCACCTGACTCGTACCGATGCCGAAGGCGAGGGCGCCGAAGGCGCCGTGGGTCGAGGTGTGCGAGTCACCACAGCAGATCGTCATGCCCGGCTGCGTCAGGCCGCGCTCGGGGCCGACCACGTGCACGATGCCCTGCTCCTGCTTCTCCGGCGAGAACAAGCGAATGCCGTGCTTCTTCGTGTTCTTCTCGAGGAACGCCATCATCTGCTCCGCCGTCGAGTCCGCGTAGGGGCGGAGCTGACTCGTGGTCGGGATGATGTGATCGACCGTCGCGAAGGTGCGATCCGGGTAGAGCACGCTGAGCTTCCGATCGTCGAGCATCGAGAATGCCTGGGGTGATGTGACCTCGTGGATGAGGTGCAGCCCCATAAAGAGCTGATATTGACCCGAGGGCAGCTTCCTGACCGCGTGGCGCTCAAAGACCTTTTCGTACAGCGATTTTCCCATGTGTGACGTCCCTATTTTCGATTCAGGTTCCGTTCGAATTCTCAGGTGGAGTTCTGATGCGCGGGCCTTGTCGGCTTTGGCACCATCAAGCAAGTTCAGGAGCTTTGGTTTTTTCGGCGGCGAGCCGCTCGAGCCCGCTCGCGAGGCGTTCTCCGAGCGAGCTCCAGGTCTTGAGCTCGCTGAGCTCGAGCTTTAGCCAGACCTCACGGATCGCTCGCTCTCGCTCTTCTCGCAGTTTCGCGAGCAGAGCCCGCCCCTTGTCAGTGACGGAATAAGAACGATGTCGTCCGTCGACTGAGCTCAAGGAGGCTTGGATCAGACCCTTGTCGGAGAGTTGACGTAGGATCTTGCTCACCGCGGCCGCGCTCGTCTCTCGCTTGTGAGCGAACAAACTGGGCATGAAGTGCTCCGTCTGGACCTCCTCGAGCGCCTGCCACTGTTGGTCAGTGAGCCCGACGCTCTCGGCGAGCTGTTTGCGGCGTTCAGCGAAGACGGTGACGAGCCGCCCGAGCGTGGCGACGGCCTCGAGGGCCGCTTCTTTCGCTTCTGGGGGGGCTGTTGTCACGGGATGATTATTAACCCGGGTTAACTATGGCGCAAGGTAAATCGGGGTTTTCGACGTAGGTGTAAGTTCAGTCTCGGAGCGGGCCGACAGGGGGTGGAAAAATTTGGTTTCAATTCATCAGCCAGGGTGAATCGAGACGGACTTTTCGTAATAAACCCCTGCCTTTCGGGAATGCCTCCTGAGCGGCCGTGCTAAGTCCCTATCATGAAGTCTCCCCGCGTGCGTTGGGCCGGGTCGTTCCCTGCGTTGACTCTGTTAGCAGTGTTTGCGCTGTTTAGCGCATGCGAGTCGAGCTCAGAGGTTTCAGTTCCGGGCGGAAGCGGCGGCGGAGCGTGTCTCGAGCAGAGCGAGAGGTGCGGTTACGAGGGATGTGAGACGAACGACGACTGCAACGCGGGTCGCTTCTGTAACACCTTCGGCGCTTGTGCTCCTTCCTGTGAGAGGTGTGGAGCTCCTTGCGGCCCCGCGATGCCTTGCGCGCCGAATCAGTATTGTTCTGAGAGCGGGACCTGTGAGCAGGAGTGCACCCCGAACACTCCCGATCCGCGCTGTGGAAAATCTCCCGAAGGCGAGACCTATCTTTGCGGACTCAACGGAAAGTGCACGCAGGAACTTGAGCCCGAGGGGCCTGATCTTGGCGTCGGCGTCGGCGGCGCCCATGGCACTGGTGGGTCGATGGGCGAAGGCGGAGGCGACGGCTGCATCGAAGAAGAAGTCCGCTTCACGCCGGAGATCCCGAACGTCGTTCTGCTGATCGATCAATCTCGTTCGATGACCGGTGAGCAGGGCTTCACGGCGCTTGTCGAGCAAGAGATCGAAGCTGGAACCTATGTGCCTTGGGAATGCGAAGAGGCAGGCAATCCCATCGGCAGTCAAGGCCCGCCTCAGACCTGGCGCTGGAACGTTGTGCGCACCGTCCTTTTTAATCCGACCGACGGCATCGTGAAGCAACTCGACGGCGACGTTCGCTTCGGCATGGCTCTTTACTCCTCAAGAAATGGCAATATCGCCGGTCCAAACGACGAAGAGCCGAAGGTCTGCCCCTTGCTCACGGAAGTCCCGATCATCGAGGCTGACGTCGACTTTGGGAACTATGAGGAAATGCTCGCTCACATGCCGTGCAGCGAAGTTGTCGTTGACACCCCGACGCGGGAGTCGCTCACGATCGTCGCGGAGAAACTCGCCGCGGCCGATCTCTCTGGACCCAAGATCATCGTGCTTGCGACGGATGGTCTGCCAGACAGCTGCGACTGCCCGAACTACGCGGAGAGCAATCCTCCGGCCGCCTGCCTCGATGTGGCCCGAGGCGAAGATCCGGAGGCCAACTGGGTCGAGCGCGGAGATCCTCCTGTTCTCATGCCTCCGTCCGCTGCGGAGCAGTACGACCTCGTCCAGGAAGCTAAGCGCATCTATGAAGAGCTCGGCATCGTCGTTCATGTTGTCGACGTCAGCACTCCGAACGATCCGACGCTCCGTGCGCACCTGACCGACGTGGCGACGGCCGCCCACGGAGAGATCTACGACGGTACGCGCCCGAGCGGGCTCATCGACGCCTTCCAGACCATCATCGACGGAGCTCGCTCCTGCGTGATCGATCTTCAAGGGGAGATCATGGAAGGCAAAGAAGATCAGGGGACCGTCACCCTCGACGGCGAAGTGCTGACGTTCCTCCCGGATGGCATGGGTGACGGCTGGAAGCTGAACTCATCGAGTCAGCTCGAGCTCGTGGGCGAGCCCTGTGACCTCATTAAATCCGGCAAACACGACATCGATATCGACTTCCCCTGCGACGTCTTCATCCCCGAACCGATCGTGAAGTGACGTGAGGGCCGTCCGTCGCTCCGGAGAGGGGCGGCGGGCGCAGGCCTCTGCTCAATCGCTCAGCCAGCTCGGAGCGGCGCGTCCCGAGCTGGCACAGAACGCGCGGAGCGCTCCCCGGATCCGGCCCGTGGCCAGGGCGAGGACTGCCGCGTCGTCGTCGAAGCCGCCCGGTTCATGATCGGGCACGAGATCGACGGGGGCGCTCAGATAGAGGAGGGCCGCTGCGGCCTGCTTCGTTTCGCTCGTCACCGGCGTCGAAGCGCGCGCGGCCAAGAAATCGAGCAGGAGGTTCGCCTGCTCCCGCGCGTCCCGCTGAGCGTCGGGGAAAGTTGCGATCTTTTCCTCGACCGCGGAGCGCAGCTCGATGATCCGCGCGACGTCGGCGTCGCTCACTCGTTCTGCCTTGGAATCGAGGGCCTTTTGGATTTGGTCGGCGTGGAACGTCATCGAATGAGCCACAGGTTACCAAGACCGAGGCAATTCTCGAAACCCAGGGCTTTTGCAGCTTCAGTAGCACTAGAACCCCGAGTCCAAGGGGGAGCGCGGACTGGTCACGGTGGGGCTCTGGGTGCTATTCGTCCCTCTGAGGCCGAAAGCGAGGGTGACACCCCGCGCCCGCTTTCACTATAAGAAGCCTCCCCAGCACTTCAGGGAAACAACCGTTTAAAGGGAACAACGAAAATGATCAAAGTCGGAATCAACGGCTTCGGCCGGATCGGGCGCATGGTTTTCCGCGCAGCCGTTCAGCGCGGCGACGTCGAGATCGTCGGAATCAATGACCTCCTCGAGGTCGACTACCTCGCTTACATGCTCAAGTACGACTCGGTGCACGGCCGCTTCAAGGGCGACGTGAAGGTCGACGGTGGCAAGCTTGTCGTCAACGGCAAGACCATCCGCACCTCGGCTGAGACCGATCCTTCGAACCTCAAGTGGGGTGAGATCGGCGCAGACGTCATCGTCGAGTCGACCGGTATCTTCCTCGACAAGCCCGGCGCTGAGAAGCACCTCGCGGCTGGCGCAAAGAAGGTCGTTATGTCGGCGCCGTCGAAGGACGACACCCGCATGTTCGTCATGGGCGTGAACGACGACACCTATAATGGCGAAGCAATCGTTTCGAACGCTTCCTGCACCACGAACTGTCTCGCGCCGATCGCCAAGGTCCTCAACGACAACTTCGGCATCAAGCGCGGCCTCATGACCACGGTTCACGCTGCTACGGCGACCCAGAAGACGGTCGACGGTCCTTCGAAGAAGGATTGGCGCGGCGGCCGCGGCATCCTCGAGAACATCATCCCGTCTTCGACGGGTGCTGCGAAGGCTGTCGGCAAGGTCATCCCCGAGCTCAACGGAAAGCTCACCGGCATGGCATTCCGCGTTCCGACCTCGGACGTCTCGGTCGTCGACCTGACCGCCGAGCTCGTCAAGGAAGCCAGCTACGACCAGATCTGCGCTGCGATGAAGGCTGCTTCTGAGGGCAAGATGAAGGGCGTGCTCGGTTACACCGAGGATGCAGTCGTCGCGACCGACTTCGTCGGCGAGGTCTGCACCAGCGTGTTCGACGCCAAGGCTGGCATCCAGCTCGACAAGACCTTCGTCAAGGTCGTTGCTTGGTACGACAACGAGTGGGGTTATTCGAACAAGGTCGTCGATCTCGTCAAGAAGATCGCTGGCTAAGTCGAACCCCGACTCTCCTCCTTTCGCGCCCCTTCGAGCTCTCTTTGAGATCGGAGGGGCGTGATGCATTTTGTAGCGCCGCGATCCAGCGCTCGGCGCAGCCAGCTCCGCTATGGCTCGACCTTCCGCGCAGCTAGCCTGGGCGCGAGCGGGCGGCCAAAAAACGAAAGGGTCCGCGTCAGCTTTTTGTGGGCCCCGGCCCGACAGAAGGCACATGAGCTCGACCGAGCCTTCTCCTGAGCTCTCGTCCAGCCTGAACCAGGCCGATCTCAGCTGGTACGGAAGCGGTCCCCGAGAATATTCCCGCGCAATGAGCAAAATTGCCTAGAAATGACCGCGGTTGGCTGCCTCAGACGAACCACTCATAGGCGCTCTCTTGCCTAAAGTTCCCCCATTGCCCCTTGCGGAACCTGCCCCGCATGCCAATCTATAAAGAATGAGTTCGCGTCATCTCTTGCCCACCGAAGTAGCGCTCGCGCAGACGCGCCTGCGTGAATTCGTTCCTGCGGCAAGACACGCGCACCCTGGGTAGATGCTGTTCATCGCCCGGTGGTTTGCCGGGCGAAAATGTTTTCCCCCGGCTTTTGGCTCTTTCAAGCAAAGCTAGGAGTTCATTCGACATGTCATCTCGTCCAAGCCTCATTGTCGCCGCAGAAGACCGCGAGCGTCTTTTGCGCCTCGTCCTCCACAGCGGCTCGGAGATCAGCGAAAAGCTGGAAGCTGAGCTCGACCGGGCCAAGGTTGTCCCTCTCGCCGAGGTGCCGCCCGACGTTGTCGTGATGGACAGCGAGCTCGAATACGAAGACGCCGCGACAGGTCGTCGTCGTCAGGTTCGGCTCGTATATCCGAATGATGCCGACGCCGCGACGGGCAAAGTGTCGGTTCTGGCTCCCCTCGGCTGCGCCCTGCTTGGGCTGCGCATCGGCCAGGAAATCGATTGGGAGATGCCTGGTGGCTCACGTTCGCTGCGCATCGTGTCGGTGCGCCGCGAAGGTGAAGCTCAGAAGTCCGCCTAAGGCGCGGTCCTGCGCAGGGAGCGCTCAGAGATCCGCGTAACGCGTCACCGTGAAGGTGTCGCAGTTGCGCGGGTCGCCGCTCTCAAACCCGCGTTGGAACCAGCGGACACGCTGCGCGCTCGAGCCATGGGTGTAATCGCTCTCCTTCGAGTGCCCGAGGGAGTCATCGCCGATCTGATGCGCGGCGTTCAGCGCCTCCTTGAGATCCTCGTCTGTGATCGCCAAGGAGGCGCGCGCCGTGTGCCCCCAGACGCCCGCTAAACAATCCGCCTGCAGTTCGACCCGGACGGAGACCTGGTTTTTGGTTTCGCCTTTCACGCTCAGGCGAGAGGAACCGATCAAGTTTTGGACGTGGTGACCGACTTCGTGAGCAATCACGTAGGCCTGGGCAAAATCGCCCGGCGCCTTGAGGCGCTTTTCCATGACGCCGTAGAAGTTCGGGTCGATGTAGAGCTTCTTGTCGGCTGGACAGTAGAAGGGGCCGACGTCCGAGGTGGCTCCGCCGCAGCCGCCTGTCTGAACGCCGCCTGAGAAGACGACCAACGTCGGCTCACGGTAGGGGCCCGGTTCGGCGCCGTAGTTCGGAAGCCTTTGGGCTTCGAACTGCGCCTTCCAGACGTCCTCGGTCGAGGCCAAGATCACGCGCGAGAAATCACAGGCGCTCTGATTCTCGGCTGAGAGCTGACAGGCGCTGCCTTGTCCGGCGGAAGCAGAGGAGCCTGCGCTCGGCCCGAGCAAGAGCTGACGGACGCTGTCGGGCATGAACAGATAAACTGCTCCCAAGAGAGCGCCGACGATCAGTGTCCCCTTGAAGCCGAGTCGTTGAGCGATGGAGAGCAGGAGCCCGATCGGGAGTCCGCCTGCGGCATGGCCGGCGCTCCCGGCGCCGCGGTCCTCAAAGTTGGAAGAACGCCTTCGACCTTGGATTTCCATGGTGACTCTTTCTCGAGGCTTCCATCGCAGAGCCTCATCTCGGGCGCTCATAGCCTGAGAAGGGCGAGACCGCACACGCTCCGGCGCGCCTTCGGGGCAAACGTTTCAGGCTTCCTTGTGGCCTATGATAACCTTGCAGCGTGAGGGGCTATGGATGTCAGTCGCACTGCAAAGGTCGATCTTATTGAAGCAGGGGCAGAGCAGGTTGACCGGCGCTATCCGCCCAAGGTCCGCGACTTTGAGCTCGAGCTGATTGAAAAGCGGCGAGAGGCGGCGGGCCTCGGGAAGGCAAGTCCCGGGCGCGACGCGCTCGGGATCGCGATCTCGGGAGGGGGGATCCGGAGCGCCACTTTCGCGCTGGGAGTGTTCCAGGCTCTGGCGGACAAGGACTTGCTCCGGCGATTCGACTACGTCTCGACGGTTTCCGGGGGCGGCTACTTTGGATCGTTTCTGGGATCTCTGTTTACGCGCATCGACGAGATCGTGAAGCACGCCAGTGTTCGGAGCCCGTCAGCGGGACAATCTCCCGCGCGGCTGGTTCAGGATGTGCTCCGGGATAGCTCACATCCCGTCATCGACCACCTGCGCCAAAACGGACAGTACCTAGCTCCAGGAGGGTCCGATCGGATCCTGTTTGGAGCTGTGCTGCTCCGAAACTGGGTCTCACTCATGGTCGTGATCGGAGTTTTCCTACTCACGATCGCGCTGGGTCTCGAGGTGGGCAGAGTTGTTCTCGCGAACTCTCTTCAGCCGGTGTTTCCGGGCCTCTCCGTGTTCTTCGGCGCCGAGTCGTGCATCAGCCCGTGGTTTCTCTTGGCGGCGATCGCTCTCTTGATCACGATCCCGCTGGGCTGGGCCTATTGGATCTTGGACCAGATCACCTGGTGGTCTGCGGCGCTGGGGGCGTTCGTCGCGACCCTGGGGCTTGTGATCTTGGCTTGGGCTCGGGGCCTTCCCTGGGGGGCTTGTGCTGTCATCGGGGTGATCGGCTTGCTCGCGATCGGGGTCGCATCGTGGCTGACGGCGGTGAGCCGTCGAACGACGAACGTGGCCGATGGGAGCGGGGCTCGGGCGGACGGGCCAGCGTTCGAAGCGCAGCATCGATTGAACGGTGATACCTGGGCGCGTCACAAGGTCTCCGAGTGGTTCAAGAAGGCGCTCGTCGCGCTTGCTGTTTTCCTGTTCCTCGCGACGTCGGACTCCTTGGGACGGTACATCTATGGGCTTCTCTCAGGGGACTCTGAGAGCATCGGGAAGATCTGGGCAGGGATTTGGAGTTTTCTCCTAGTAGCGGTGCCTTTTGGGGCGAAGCTCGTGGGGATTTGGGGGCGAAAGCAGACCCAAGGACGACAGACCCTGCCCATTGATCTCATCACCTCGCTGGCTGCGGGGATTTTGCTCTTCGGCGGCTGGGTGAGCGCGAGTGTTTTCGCGCAGAGCCTCTCTCGAGATCCGCTCTCTGACGTGGAGTTCACCCGGCCCCTTCCGGAGTGCCTGAGCCACGGTGGGCTCGCTTTCCTTGTGATGCTGGCGATCTCCTGCGTGATCGGCTGGACCCACACGCTCCTGAACCGCTCGACTCAGCTGCCCCTGTATAGCGCCCGCATCACGCGCGCCTATCTGGGAGCCTCGAACCCGAGTCGCTACGTTGCGGTGAGCGCTACGGGCTCGAAGCCGCATCCCTCCGCCGCGACGAGTCCGCGAGAGGGTGATGACGTTCCCGCCACGGACTATTTCGGCTGGAAGCGAGGCAAGATGAAGACCCCCTGGGAAAACGGCGGCCCTCTCCATCTCATCAACACGACGCTGAACGAGACGATCGACGGCCGCAGCAAGCAGCACGAGCTTGACCGGAAGGGAATTGGGCTCGCGCTCGGACCTCATGGCCTCTCCCTCGGCGTCCGTCACCATCTCCGGCTCAGTGATGCTCCTCTGAGCGAACCGCCCCCGCCGGGATTCTCTGTCTTTCAGGTTCCCTCCGTCGCCATCGAGAAGAAGGAAGACATGCTCTCCCTCGGACTCTGGGCGAGCATCTCCGGCGCCGCATTTTCGACGGGACTCGGTTCGATGACACGTCCAGCCTTCAGTCTTTTGGCGGGTTTGACCAACGTTCGCCTCGGACGCTGGTGGTACGCGCCCGGCACGCGCCATCCGCGGGCGCGCGGCTGGTCTGTTTTTTGGGTCCAGAGGTATCTCTTCCGTGAGCTTTCAGCGCGTTTCCGCGGCACGGCCGATCCCTATTGGTACCTGTCGGACGGAGGGCATTTCGAGAATATGGGCGCCTATGAGCTGATTCGGCGGCGCCTTCCCTTCATTGTCATCATCGATGGCGAAGCAGATCCCGAGCACGCCTTCCAAGGCCTCGCGAACCTGGTGCGTAAAGCCCGCCTCGACTTCGAGACGGAGATCGAGTTCTTGTCCGAGCCGTTTCGGGAGTTTGGATTGTCAGAGGCTGAGGAGTGTCCCTACGGCAGTCTCGATGAGCTGAGGCCAGAAGGACCGCAGCGGATTTCGCGGAAACAGGCGTGCCTCGCCAAGATCAAGTACGCTCCCGGAAACTTTGGGTGCGATGAGGGATATCTCGTTTATATCAAGGCGACGCTGTTCCCGTCGGTGCCCGCGGATCTCAGGCACTATGCCCAGACGAATCCCTCCTTTCCCCAAGAGACCACCATCGATCAGTTCTTCGATGAGGCGCAGTGGGAGAGTTACCGAAAACTCGGGCACCTCATTGGGACGTCTCTTTTTGGAAACGAAAAGGCCCCCTTCGCGCGACTCATGAGCGGTCCGGAAAAAGCACCGGTGACATGAGAAGCTTCCAAGATCCTCCTCAAGAGGTGCACTTCGTTCGCGGTCGGTCTATCGTCCAAGGGACGCCATGACGCTTGCGCCCTTTTCGGATCCGGAAACTGTACCGATTCTCAAGGAAGCCTGGGCGGACCTCGGTCGGCCCGGGGCGCTCGTCGGAGTTCGTGACATCAGCGCGAATGTCTCGACCAACCGTGTGTTTACGGTGCGCATCGACGACGGTCGTGAATACATCGCGAAGACGTCTTCCTACGGGTCTTATGTGTACTTCCGTCAGGATCACCGTCTCATTCATGAGTGGCGACGGCAGCTCAAGGGGACGAGGTATCGTGGGTTCCTTGCTCCGATCCTCGAGAAGGACGGCGACGTATTTACCTATCGGAAGGGAGCTGAGTGGGCTGTCTTCTACGAGAAGGCGCCCTTCTACGATTTCCTGCCGAAGGTCCTGACGCCCGATCTCGTCACCGCGATGGGGCGCGAGATGGCTGAGTTTCATCGCGCCTCGACCCATCTGACGACACCGCTTCCTCCGAGCTGGAAGTCGGTGGGTTCGGACGTGGCCCTCTTGCACGACGCCCTCGGTCGACCCGAGGGGCGACGCGCGCTCGGCGTCGACGACTCCGCGGAAGATTTGCTCCGCACTCAGTGCGACACCTTCCTCACAAACGCGGAGCGTCTCGGCTACCACCATTTCCAGAAGATCCCGGTGCTCGTCGACTGGAACATCGGGAACTTCTCGGTCGGCTTCGATCAGGAGGGCTTCCGCTTCTTCTCGCGCTGGGATTATGACTGGTTCCGGGTCGAGCCACGCATGCTCGACTTCTATTTCTGTGCCCGCGTCGTTCGTTCGGAAGGCGATCAAACTGTGTTCCATTACACGCTCGATCCCTTCTTTGACGCGCCATTCCGGCGCTTCCTGCGCGCTTATCACGGCACGTTCCCCCTCGAAGACGAAGAGGTCCTCTTCCTCAAAGAGGCCTACAGATTCTTCCTCTTGAACTATGTCATCCGCAGCGGCGAACACTTCTTCCAGAAGGACTACGCGCCCCGCTTGAAGCGTGAGGCGATCGAGAACTACTTCCCGGCCCTCGACGAAAAGAGCTTCATGCCTCTCGTTCGTGCGTTGAGTGAGTGAGGGGAGACGGCTCGTCGCCCGCGACCCCAAAGGCCCCCCAAGGGGGCCTTTGGTGAAGACATCCTTCGGCGCTGACGAGCGCAGCGCCGAAGCGAGACGACATTTTCAGGTGAGGATCGAACCGCAGATATAGGTGGGGACGATGCCGGTCGCCTGAATGAGCGCCTGGGCTTGGTTTTCGAGGGTTGTACCCGAGAGCACGAGCGCCGTATCCACGCCGTACTTGTTGCCGCCGACGATGTCCGTGGTGAGCGTATCTCCGACCATGAGAACATCCCGCTTGGTGAGCCTCGGGTTCTCATCGAGGGCGAGGTGGAACGCCTTCGAGAAGATCATCGGGTCGGGCTTTCCGAAATGGATGAACTGGCGACCGGTTGCGACTTCGACCAGGCGCGCAAGTCCTCCGGCAGCGACGTTGAGGTCGTCCTGGTTCGCGGGGTAGGTGATGTCCGTGTTGGCGACGACCACGGGGATATTGTGCCGGCGCACAAGGTTCACGACCTTGTTCACGTCCCGGAACCAGTCGAAGCCCTCGTCATCGAGCATGACGATGCAGCGGGGGCTGTGATCTTCCGGGGTAACCTCCGTGATCGGGATCGGGTGAAGTCCGGCGGCTGCGATATAATAGGCAGCTGCTTCTTTGCCGAGATAAGCGACCCAGCCGCTCCGCACTTTGTTCCGAAGATAGTCTTCGACCAACAGACCCGAGGAGACGATCCGTTTGACGGGGACGAGGGGCTCACCGTCACGTTCATAGGCCTTGGCGAGGCGGTGAGGAGACTTACTGGCGTCGTTGGTGACGACGTAGATCTGCTTGTCTCGCTTGCGCAGGTCTTCGAGAACATCGAGCACACCCGGGTAAACCCCGGCCGAGCTCTTCAGCACGCCGTAGGCGTCGAAGAAGATGCAAGAGTAGGAGTCGACGAGCTCGTCGAAGGAAGTCATCATCAGCGTTTAGCCTTTCGAGACGGGGAGGCTCCCGGGGCGGAGCATCTTGAAGAAGTCGTTGCCCTTGTCGTCGACGACGATGAAGGCGGGGAAGTCGACGACATCGATGGACCAGACAGCCTCCATGCCGAGCTCGGGGAACTCGAGGACTTCGACCTTTTTGATGCAGTCTTCCGCCAATCGAGCGGCCGGACCGCCGATCGAGCCGAGATAGAACCCGCCATGTTTCTTACAGGCCTGGGTCACTTCCGGTCCGCGATTTCCCTTAGCGAGCATGATGAGGCTTCCGCCATGCGACTGGAACTCGTCGACGTAAGCGTCCATACGGCCCGCGGTCGTGGGTCCAAAAGAGCCGGAGGGCATGCCCTCCGGCGTCTTCGCGGGGCCCGCGTAATAGACCGGGTGGTTCTTCATGTACTCGGGCATCGGCTGCCCTTTATCGAGCAAGTCCTTGATCTTAGCGTGCGCGATGTCGCGAGCGACGATCAGTCTACCGGTGAGGGAGAGACGCGTCTTGACCGGGTAGCGCGAGAGCAGCGCCCGAATCTCGGACATCGGCTGATTGAGATCGACCGAGACCACCTCGCCACCGAGCTCTTCGTGGGTCGGGTCGGGGAGATACTGGGCCGGGTCGTGCTCGAGCTCCTCGATGTAAATGCCGCTTGGGGTGATCTTTCCGAGGGCCTGACGATCGGCGGAACAAGAGACGGCGATACCGACGGGGCAGGAGGCGCCGTGGCGAGGCAGGCGGATCACGCGGACATCGTGGCAGAAGTACTTTCCGCCGAATTGAGCGCCGATGCCGAGGTTGCGCGTGATAGCGAGCACTTCCTGCTCGAGGCCGAGGTCCCGGTAGCCGTGACCGAGCTCTGTGCCCCCGGTCGGGAGCGAGTCGAGGTAGCGAGCTGAGGCGAGCTTAGCGGTCTTGAGCGTGTGTTCGGCGCTGGTGCCGCCGATGACGATGGCGAGGTGATAGGGAGGACAGGCGGCGGTGCCGAGGCTCGCGATCTTCTCTTCGATGAAGGAGAGCAGGCGCTTCGGATTCAAAAGCGCCTTGGTCTCCTGGTAGAGATAACTCTTATTGGCGGAGCCTCCGCCCTTGGCCATGAAGAGGAACTTGTATTCGGAGCCTTGGGTCGCGAAGAGCTCGATTTGAGCTGGCAGGTTATTCTTCGTGTTGACCTCTTCGTACATCGAGAGCGGCGCGAGCTGCGAGTAACGGAGGTTTCGGCTGCGGTAGGTGTCGAAGACGCCGCGGGCGATGGCTTCTTCGTCGTTGGCTCCGGTGAAGACGAGCTGGCCTTTCTTGCCCATGATGATGGCGGTTCCGGTATCCTGACACATCGGCAGGACGCCCTTAGCCGCGATATTGGCGTTCTTGAGGAGGTCGAGCGCGACGAACTTATCGTTCTGTGAAGCTTCTGGATCGTCCAAGATCCGGCGCAGCTGAGCGAGGTGCCCAGGGCGGAGGTAGTGGGCGATCTCGGCCATCGCCGTGCTGGTGAGCAGGGTGAGGGCTTCGGGTTCGACCTTGAGGAAGGTTTGCCCCTGGGCTTCGAAGGTCGAGACGTAGTCGCTCGTCAGCTTGCGGTAAGGGGTCTCGTCTTTGCCTTCGGGAAGCAGGGGGGTGAAGCCGAAATCGGATGGGGAGGCCATGACGTTGGTGCCGATCCTCATACCTCGAAAACCGCTCGATTCGGAGAAGAAGCCGGCCAAAAGCGCCGTCTTTTTGCGCGGGCTCTTCGCGCTTTCCCGCTCGCATTTCGACCCTCGGCGGGCGATAAAACTCTGACGCAAACTGCCGTGGCCGACGCTTCCCCCCTCACCACCTACCTCGCCTTCGTGCACGTCGGTCCCGGTCTCGAGCCGATCTTGGCCGCTGAACTGCGCGAGCTCGGTTTCGCGCGCCTGCGAGTGCTCACGGCAGGCGTCGAACTGCGCGTGACGCTTCCGGAGCTGGATCGGATCTGTCGCCTTTCTCTGTGCGCCGAAGGTGTCCGTATCCGGCTCAAGGCCTTCGATGCACGGACGTTCCCGGAGCTCGAGCGAGGCATCGAGAAGCTCCCGCTCGGCGCCTACTTCCGAGCGAAAGTGAGCCCTCGCATCGACGTCGTGTGTCACAAGTCGCGACTTTGGCATAGTGATGCTGTCGCCGAGCGAGTTCAAAACGCGCTCTTTCGCAGGCTCGGCGCGCCTGACTCGGATGCGGGTGAAGAGGCGGAAGGACCGCGGCTCTTTGTGAGAATGGAAAACGATCGCGTCACCGTGAGCGTGGACGCGAGTGGGGAGAGACTTCACCGACGAGGCTACCGAACGCACGTCGCCGAAGCATCCCTCCGCGAGACGCTCGCAGCGGCCATGTTGCGGGCGCTTCTTCCGGAGCCGAGCGATCGTATTGTGATTTGGGATCCGTTCTGTGGAGCGGGCACAGTATTGCTCGAAGCGGTTTTGCGCGCCGAAATAAGCCGAATCGAGCTGTCTCGGAAGTTCGCTTTTGAGGAGTGGCCCTCTGTTGCATCAGTGCTCGAATCATCGCGGGCCGTCGTGCGCGCTCAAGAAACCCGTCCGCACACTGTCTGCGCCATCGGATCCGACATCGATCCTCGCGCAGTCTCAGCAGCGCGGGTGAATCTGCTGTCGCTCCTCGCGAGAAAAACGAGCCCCGTCGAGAGCACGGCTGAGTTTCACGTCGGTGATGTCGCCGATATGGCGCGCCAGATCCCGAAGGGCGCCATTGTTCTTACGAATCCTCCCTACGGACATCGCCTCGACGAGGGGCAGGCGATTCGACGTCTCTTGAGAGTTCTTCGTGAGAGGCCCGATCTTCGGCCGGTGGGGGCGCTCGTGGGCGGGGTCGCGAAGAGGATGCTTCCCGGATCGTTCCAGGCCCTGTTCCAGACGAAGAACGGCGGATTGCCGGTGGCGTTGCGCGTCCTTTCCCGCGAGGGCACAGGGCGCAGCTGAAGCCACCCGGCGCTGAGGCCCTGGGGAGCGCGAGCTGTCCGGTGGAATCGACAGGCGGCCCCCGGCGTGCTGAGGGCCGTCTCCGCTGAACGCTGCCGCGACGAGTGAAGGTCCGGGCGAAGCCGCATTCGGAGGATATTGAAAATCAGTTTTATAGGGAGGGGCTCTACCCAGCTGCCTCGAATGCGCACAATTTGCGGAAATTCCGACAAAGAAGGGGGAGAGCTTTTGACGTCGCCGGGTCCCGCCTTCGGCTCTTGATGATAATGACTTGCAATAGCGAACCCGCTGCGATAGGTCGCACTCCCAGAACGGGCCTGGCCCACATGAAGTTTGAGCCCGCGAGACGGGCATGAGGGATCACGAGAAAAATGCAAAAGCGAACACTAAAAAAGATCTCGGTTGGGGTTTTCACCGGCCTTCTCTGCTCTTGGGCCGTGGCCTGTACGGGCGACGACATTGACGCCGACGGCGGGGCAGGAGAGGCGTCCACGGGCGGGAAGAGCAGCGGCGGCTCGAAGAACACGGGCGGCTCGAGGAACACGGGCGGCTCGAAGGCCTCCGGTGGTTCCGCGGGCGAAGGCGGTGACGCGAGCGGCAGCGGCGGCGATGAGAGCGGCAGCGGCGGACAAGCTACGGGCGGCTCAGGCCCGCTCCCCGAAGCGGGATCCGGCATCACGGCGGAGTCTGTGCGTGTCCTCGACAACGCGATCAACCCCTACGGCGCGACCTTCTCGAAGGACGGGTACCTCTACGTCTCGGGCACGACGGACGTCGGTGCTGTCGACGCTGCGCAGGATAGCGCGAACCTGCGTCTGGCCGTCTGGCGCTTCACCACGGATAACGTCCTCGACACGAGCTTCGGCACGGATGGCGTGGCCGTCAGCTCGATCGTCAACCCCGGCACCTCCTACGACATCATTGAGCTCAAGGACGGCAGCCTCGTCGTTCATATGAGCGGCGGCGCTCATGGCGTTGCCCTCACCAAGCTCGACGTGAGCGACCCTGCGGCGCCCTCCTTCAGCGCACCGGTGAGCATTGAGTGGGGTGGTTGGACTCAGGCGGCGATCGACGAGGTGAACACTCTCTGCACGGAAGCCGCGAGCCGGCTCAGCGCTGTGACGACCGCAGCGACCGACGGGGTTTGTGATGACGCGAGCCCGAGCTACGACGAGGACGCCTGTGAGGTGCTCGAAGGCGAGGCGGAGATCGCAGAGGACGCTTGCGTCGCCGTTTGGCCGGCGGCGGTGGCTCCCGCTTTCAGCCAGCGTCCGAGCCGCGGTTCCTCCTGGGGTATCGCGCTCGACGAGAGCGGAGCTTCAGAGAAGATCGTTGTCTTCGCGGACGCGAGCGCACCGAAGGTCTCCTCTGGTGTTCAGCGCACGGATACCGACCGCTACATCACTCGTCTCCTTGCCTCGGATCTGAGCTTCGATACGACCTTCAATGGAGGCGCTCAGTTCAGCGTCGACTTCAACGACAAGGGAGTCAATAACGGTTCACGTCGCGGCACCGTTGAGGCAGACGGCTCGATCCTCTCTGCCGGGTACAATCCCTGGGACGCGGACGGCAATCATATCCACGTGATCCGCCTACTCCCCGACGGGACGCTCGATCCGGATTTCGGGTTCAGCGACAACGACGCTTACCCCTGGTCCGGAGGCTACACGCACTTCAATCCCTTCCGCGCCGTCGGCGGACAAGCGGAAGCTTACAACGTCATTCCGGTCGGCGGCGGCAAGTACGTCACCACGGGTTACGGAGTGTCACACTTCGAGGCGAGCACGATCGAAAACGATCTCGTCACCTTCCGCATTACGAGCGAGGGTCTTGACGAGACCTGGGGCGGCAACGCTGCTGGGAACGCGAAGTTCGGCTCGTTCGCCATCCAGAGTGAGACCGATCTCGGTGCAGGCATCGGCACCCGTCCTTACCGCGAGAACGGTCGCGATCTCGTGGCGCTCGCCGACGGGCGTGTGATCGAGGTCGGATGTTACGACGACTTCGCTGCCGTCTTTGTCCTCACCAAAGACGGTCAGCTGGACGACAAGGTTGGCGGAGGAACGGGTCGCATCCAATACACCCATCCTTACCCCTTCTTCCAGGCGTCGATCTCCAAGGACGGAAAGCGCGTCGTCGCCGTCGCGCAGAGCCGCCCGAAGGCGCCGACCGGGAACGCTCCCGTTTACGCCCGAACGGTGCTCGCGACGCTCGCCATCGACGGCGAGGAATAACTTTCCCGCGAGGGAAAGCCTCATGAGGGGGGGGACATTGTGATCGATCGATCCTTCTGTTGAAACCAAAGCCGGGCGCGCCGAAAGGCGCGCCCGGTACTCTTCCTTCGGAGTTACAAAATCATGCATTTTCCACTTTCCGCTCCGCGCTGGTTCCGCCCGGGAACAGCGCTCCTCGTCGCCCTCACGATGTCGGCCTTTGCGGGCTGCGGCACGAAAGATCCTAAACCGGGTCAGGGTTCAGGAGGCAGCTCATCGACCGGTGGGCGCAGCCCGGGCAAAGGTTCCGGCGGCGTCGACTTCGGCGCGGATGGCGGAGCTGGCGGTGACAGTGGCCTCGGCGGAGATGGCCAGGTGGACGGCTCCGGCGGACGCAAGGGTCCCGGTGGCACCGGTGGAAGTGGCGCTACGGACAGTGGGCGCAATTGCGGCGAGCGTCCTGTCTCGAATGAGGAGTTCACGAAGAAGCGTCTCCTCGAGAGCGCAGGCGCTTGTTCCGCTTACTCGGCCTGCGTCTTCTCGAGCGCTGCTTTTGAGCTCGGACGTCAGGTGACCCGTTACGCCGATAGCCCGAGCGACGCGCGTCTCGAGGCCGCTCGCGCTGCCTGGCTGGACGCGGCTCTCGTCTGGTCCGAGACAGCTCCTTCCCAATTCGGGCCCATCGCGAGCACAGCTTCCGACCGCTACCACGGCCGGGGCATCGGCTCCTTCATTCACGCTTGGCCGGCGCTGAACCGCTGCGAAATCGAGAAGCAGGTCGCGACGCGCGCCTACGAAGAACAGGGCTTCCAGAGAATCCTGCCGAGCGCTCGTGGGCTCGCCGCTCTCGAGTATCTCCTCTTCTACGAAGGAGACGACACCGTCTGTGCCTCGAACTCGACCACCTACAAGGTTTGGGCGAAGCTCAGCGAAGAGGAAATTGACCAGGCGAAGCGCGACTATGCGCGCGCGGTCGTCGGCGACCTCTACGAGAAGTCCCAAGAGCTCGTAAGCGTCTGGGACAAGGACGGAGAAGACTTCGGCAAGAAGCTCTCGAACTACGAAGGCTACGGGTCGGAACAAGAGGCGCTCAACGTCGTCGCTTGGTCGCTCCTCTATCCTTACGATTCGATCCGCGACCTCAAGATCGGGCCCCTCGTCGGCATCGGCACCGCTCTCAAGAACCCCGAGTCGCCCTACGCTGAGATCGACATGGAGAGCATCCGCGCGAACCTTGCGGCCTTCCGCGCCCTGTTCCAGGGCTGTGGCGAAGGAGGTGAGGGCATCGGCTTCGACGATTGGCTCACGGCCGCCGGCGCTGACGATCTCCGCCAGGAGATTCAGGACGCCTTCGACACCATCGACGCCCACGCGGCCGAGTTGCCGCCCCTCGACGAAGCGTCCGACGCTGAGCTGAACGATTTCTACGCAGAGTTGAAGGTGCTGTCCGACCTGCTCAAGCAGCAATTCTTTGGGTCGGGAAGTGTCCTGAACCTCAAGCTGCCTGCGAGCGCCGCCAGTGATACGGACTGAAACGTACGCACCGGCTCACTCCCTCGCGCTCGATGCAGCTCCTCGGAGCTTCATCGAGCGCATCGAGCGGACCCTCCTCGAGCCTGTCGATATCTCGTTCCTCGTGCTGTTCCGAGTCGCGCTCGGGACATTGCTCGCGATCTCCATGGAGCGCTTTGTCGCTTACGGGTGGATCGATGAGCTGCTGTTGGACCCGACGTTCCGCTTCAAGTACCTCGGGTTCGAGTGGGTGGCGCCGCTGCCGCGCTCGCAGATGTTCCTCCTGTTCTACGCGCTGATCGGCCTTGGCCTGATGGTCGCGGCGGGGCTCTTCTTCCGAGTGAGTGCGGTGCTCTTGGCCCTCGGCATCAGCTACATCCAGCTGATCGATGTCTCGACCTACCTGAACCACTACTACCTAGCGGCGCTCCTCGCCTGGCTCCTCGCGTGCACTCCGGCGAATCGCGCGGGCTCCGTCGACGCCTGGCTCAAGAGAAAGCTGCGCCAGCTCCGGAGTCAGCCGGAGCCCGAAGGCACCGGACAAGTCGCTCGCGGCGTGCTTTGGCTGTTCCGCTTCCAGATCGGGCTCGTCTACTTCTGCGCAGGTCTCGCCAAACTTCAAAGCGATTGGCTGCTTCACGGACAGCCGCTCCGCATTTGGCTTGGCGCGAGCACGGACCTGCCTCTGCTCGGGCCCCTCTTCACCTGGGAAGGCGTGCCGCTCCTCATCAGTTGGCTCGGGTTCCTCTTCGACACCACGATCGTCGCCTGGCTCTCCTTCGCGCGCACGCGTCCCTACGCCTACGCGGTTGTTCTCTTCTTCCACACGCTCACGCGGCTCCTCTTCGACATCGGAATGTTCCCTTGGATCATGAGCGCCTGCGCTCTGATCTTCTTCCCGCCCGACGCGGCGCGCCCGCTCTTTGCTCGTCTGGGCCTCGGATTTCCGGGGCCGAGCTCAGGCGGCGTTCCTCCAAGAAACTCTGGTCGTAGTGCGCGGGGGCCTCTGGTGCGCGTCGCCCTCTCAGTCGGTCTCCTTTACGTCGCATTCCAAGCCGTGATGCCGTTCCGGTACTTGGCCTATGGCGGGAACGTGCTCTGGCACGAGCAGGGAATGCGTCTGTCGTGGCGCGTTATGGTGCGCGCGAAGGGCGGCTCCGTGTCCTTCCTCGTGCGCCGGCCCGGCGAAGATCAGATGATCTTCGTGGATCCGAAGGCCTACCTGAAGCCGTTCCAGGAAAATGAGATGTCCGGCCAGCCGGACCTCATCCTCCAAATGGCGCACCACATCGGCCGCGAATACCGGGCTCCCGACGGTACGCTCCCGGAAGTTTACGCCCAAGCGAACATCTCCTTGAATGGTCGCCGCGCAGCTCCCCTCATCGATCCCGACGTCGACCTGATGAAGGTCCAAGACGGCCTCGCTCCGGCGAGCTGGATCCTCCCCGCGCCCCCCGAAGCGCCCCCTCACATTCGACCAGTCCTCTGAGAACAGGCTCTCCCGTCCTCCGAGACAGGCTCCCTTGACCCTCCTAAGTACATCATGATCCGATCTTCCCACGCTTCGCTCTCTCTTCTCGGCTGTTTGCTTCTGGTCCCCGTGAGCGCTTGGGGGCAGGCGGAGCCCCCGCCGCCCGCTCCGGAGACGCCGGAAGGTGCAGAGCCCGCGGAAGCTCCCGAAGAAGGAGCGGCAGCTGCGCCAGAGGGCCCGGAAGGTGCCGCGGGGGCGGACGAAGCTCCCGCTGAGGTGGCGGAGCAGTCCGAGGCACCACAAGCGGCGGAGCCGAGTGAGGGCGCCGAGGCCGCAGCTCCGGAGCCTGAGGGCCCCGAAGCGCCGCTCGCAGACGAGACGAGTGAAGTTCCTGCGGAAGAGGAAGAAGCGCCCGAAGAGCCCCGGGAGGTCGAAGTGATGGTGCTCGGGTCGAAGACGTCGAAGGCGGCGGGTTCGGCGCACACCATCCGCGAAGAGCAGCTCGAGCGCTTCGAATACGACGACGCGGGCATGATCATCACTCAGGTCCCCGGCGTGTACATCCGGCAAGAGGACGGCATCGGTCTTCGCCCGAACATCGGCATCCGCGGCGCGAACCCCGATCGCAGCAAGAAGGTCACCCTGACCGAAGACGGCGTCCTGTTTGGACCTGCGCCTTACTCGGCTCCGGCGGCCTACTTCTTCCCGCTCATGACCCGCATGACGCAGGTCAATGTCGTCAAGGGACCGTCAGCGATCTCTCAAGGTCCCCAGACCGTGGGCGGTGCGATCGATTTCGTCTCGCGCGCGATCCCGACGCAGGCAAGCGGTCAACTTGATCTCGGAGTCGGCGAATACGGCTACTTCAAAGGCCACGGCTACTTCGGCGCTAGCACCGAGCAGTTCGGGTTCTTGGTTGAGGGCGTCCGGCTACAAAACACGGGCTTTGCGGAGCTTCCGAGCGGGGCTGATACGGGCTCGACGCGCAACGAATGGATGTTCAAAGGTTCGTACATCGTCGATCCTCGCGCGGAGGTCACCAACCAGTTCCTCTTTAAGTTTGTCTACACCGACGAAGTCTCCAATGAGACCTACCTTGGCCAGAGCGACGAGGACTTCCGGGAAAATCCTTACCGCCGCTACGCTGCGAGCGCGCTGGATCAGATGAAGAACCATCGCACCTCGGTCTCCTTGACCCACCTTCTCGAGTCCGAGTCGAGTCCCTTCAAGCTGAAGTCGACGCTTTATAGGAACGACTACCACCGCGCCTGGAAGAAGCTGAACCGCCTTGGCGGAGCCTCGGTCGCTTCGGTTCTTCAGAACCCCGACGATCCCGCGAACCTCGGCTACCACGGCATCCTCCGCGGGGAGATCGATAGCGGCTCTCCCTCCGATTACCTCTGGATCGGGCCCAACGATCGGACCTTCGTGAGCCAAGGAGTGCAGAGCGTGCTCACCGGCAAGGCCGAGACAGGTCCCGTCAAACACAGCATCGAAGCTGGTCTCCGGGTGCACAACGACTCGATCCGTCGTCTTCACACCGAAGACGCTTATATGATGGCCGGAGGAGAGTTGGTCCACGCGGGGGAAGCGACCCTGACCACCGCCTACAACAAGGCGGAGACCTACGCGCTTGCATTGCACGCGACGGACGCCTTGAACTACGGCCCGCTCACCGTCACGCCCGGCGTGCGCGCGGAGCTCATTTGGTCCGGCACGGAAGACTTCAGAAACGGCAATACGACCGATGCCTTCGTGGCTGCGTTCCTGCCTGGCGTCGGAGCCTTCTACGAAGTCATCTCAAACCTCGGCGTGCTCGCGGGAGTCTACCGAGGTTTCAGTCCTCCGGCTCCCGGCGCGAGCGGCGTGAGCCCCGAGTACAGCGTGAACTACGAAGCCGGCGCCCGTTACGCCAAGGGCCGCACGCGCTTCGAGGCCATCGGCTTCTACAACGATTACCAAAACCTCACGAACGTCTGCACCTTCTCCGGCGGCTGCGTCGACGACATCGACAGCCAGTTTGACGCTGGAAAAGCCCGCATCTACGGCTTCGAAGCCTTTGTCTCTCACGAACAGAAGCTGCCGGAAGGTTTCGTTCTGCCGGTGACCGCCGCCTATACCTTCTCTCAGGGTGAGTTCGAGACCTCCTTCCAGTCTCAAGATCCGATCTACGGCGCCGTCACCGCCGGTGACTCGATCCCCTATCTTCCGCCGCATCAACTCAGCCTGACTGTGGCTCTTGAGCACCGCTACGGCGGGGTGAACGCAGCCTTCAACTACGTCGGCCGGATGCGCGAAGTCGCAGGCACAGGGGAGCTCATCGACGCCCGGGCGACCGACGATCAGGTGTGGCTCGACGTGGGCGTGTTCGGTCGGCCGCTGCCCTGGCTGACGATCTATGCGAATCTGCGGAACCTCACCGGTGAGCAGAACCTCGTCGGGCGTCTGCCCTACGGAGCGCGCGTGAACGCGCCCCGTTGGTTCCAGGCGGGCGTCAAAGCGGAGTTCTGAGAGCGCGCGGAGGGCGTTTTGGCCCAAAGCGGTCACTCTGAGTCGCCAGGTCCTGGCTCGCTCCGTTCCCTGGCGCGAGAGGGGGGGTCCGGGCACAGGTGAACCACGGCGCGACCCGGGGGGGCGCGGCTTGGCTCATTGCCAGCGGAAGGTGCGGAGGGCGATCAGAAAGCCGACAGTGCCCCAAACAGCCAGTACGAGGACCTCGGGGAGCAGGCCTGCGAGGGTGAGTCCGTCGTTATAAACGCCCCGGAGCCCGTCCACGAGGGCCGTGAGCGGGAGCATCCGGATCGGCGTGTGGAGGAACTCGGGGAAACGCTCGTAGGTGAAGAAGACCCCTGAGAGCAGCCACATCGGCATCTGCACCAGATTGGTCCAACCGTTGGCCGTCTCGGTGTTCGAGATGCGCGCCCCGATCACGAGTGAAATACCCGCGAACGCGGCGGCGCCGAGGATGGAAATGACGACCAGGGAGAGGAGCCCTCCTTGCACCGTCATCCCGAAGAACAGCTTTCCAAACGCCACCAGCACCCCGAGCTCGAGGACAAGGAATAAGGAGCGCGAGATGAAATAGGAGAGGAGGAAATGGGGTCGGCGCATCGGCGTGACGCCATAACGGCGCAGGAGCTTCCGTTTGCGCGCGACGACGAGGTTGTACCCGACGCCCCACAAGCTCGAGCCCATGATGTTCATGCCGAGGATGCCCGGAATCAGGAAGTCGACGTAGCGGGAGCCGGGCTTGGTGACGCGAGAGTGGCGCTCGCGAAGCGGATCTTTGCGGCCCGCAGCGGTCTGCAGGATATCCCGGGCCTCGAGCTGCGCTCGCGCCCCTTTCTCCTGGGTTGCGTCGATGACCGTCTCGTAACCCTGGGCGTCGAACAGCACGAGCACGTCGACCTTCGCTCGAGAAAGAGCGCGGTCTGCGGATTCTCGGTCGTATACTTCGGTGATCGCCGCCGGGTGGGCTTTGAGCTTTTCGAGGAGCTCAAGGCTCTCGGCGCTCTCTTCGACCATCACGACGCCGATGCGCGGAAGTTCCGGGGGCTTCGAGCGGAAAGCGGCCCCGAGACCGAGGGCCATCAAGAGCGGAAAGCCAAAGACCCAGAACACGATCGCCGGCTCTCGATAGAACTCGCGCAGACGAGCGAGCACGAGCTCAACGAGGGGATTCAGTTTTTCCTCACTCATGAATCTTCTTCTCCGAGCTCTTTCCCGGTCAGCGCCAAGAACACGTCGTCGAGCGTCGCGATCTTCGTGGTGAGCCCGCGGGGTTCGATTTTCTCGCCGGCGAGGCCCGAAATGACCGTCGAAAGGGCCTCGAGGGAGCGATCCGTGGTCAGGCGATAGCGCCCACGCAGCAGGTCGACGTGGGTCACGGCGGAGAGACGCCGGAGCCGGTCGAGATCGGGCAGCGGAACTTCCGTCTCGAACTCGACGAACTGGACGCGACCGAGAGAGTCGATGAGCGCGCGGGGCGAGCCGCGCGCGATGATCTTTCCGCCGTCCATGATGGCGATGTCGTCACAGAGCGCGGCCGCTTCTTCCATGTAGTGGGTCGTGATGACGACGGTCCCGCCGTCGTCCCGGAAGCGTTCGACGACTTCCCAGAGCAGCTGGCGCGCCCGCGGATCGAGGCCGGTCGTCGGCTCATCGAGGAACAGGAGGTCCGGCGCGCCAGCGAGGGCGGTCGCTAAGGCGACCCGCTGTTTTTGGCCGCCGGAGAGGGTGTGGAAACGCTGGTTGCGCTCCTCTTCGAGGGCTACAGCGCGGAGGAGGTCATCGACGGGGCGCCCTCGATCGTAGAAGGAGCGGAACAAGCGAATCACTTCTTCGACAGTGAGCTTGTCGGCGAGCTCCGTTTGCTGGAGCTGAACTCCGATCCGCTCCCGAAGCTCCTGATCGTACCCCGCGCCCCAGCTCTTTCCGAACAGGCGAATCGTCCCCGACGTCGGGTGATTGAGCCCTTCGAGCATCTCGACGGTCGTCGTCTTGCCAGCGCCGTTCGGTCCGAGCAGACCGAAGCAGATGCCGGGCGGGACCTCGAGATCGATGCCGGCGACGGCGAGCTTCTTGTCGTACTTCTTCGTGAGACCCTGGCAGAAAATCGGAGGTTCGCTCATGGTCGTCTTTCGGGGCGAGACCGTGTCAAAGAAACGCGCGCTGAGCCAGGATCTGCGTGCGACTTTTCTCGTCGAGCTTGTGGAACTCCGGCCCGGTCGAGCTCAAAGCTCGCTCGGCGGACCCTCCGCGCTGGCCGGGGCGCCGTCTTTCTCCGAGAGCTGCCAGAAGACGAGCGACGAGAGCAGCGCGAGCAGTCCCACGCAAATGTAGGTGTTCTGAAACGCGTGCAGGACGCTCACTTCTTGGACCGAGGCGCGCGCTGCGTCCCCGCGAGCGAAGGCCGACAAGATGGCGGCGCCAGAGGCGACTCCGAAGCTCATCGAGAGCTGCATGATCATCGAGAGCAGGCTGTTGCCGCTGCTGGCCGTCTCGCCGTCGAGCTCACTCAGGGTGAGAGTGTTCATGGAGGAGAACTGGAGCGAGTTGAAGATGCCGAAGATGAAGAGGTGCGCAGCGAGACGCACGGCGGAGACGTCCTCCGGCAGCCACGCAAAGCCCATCATCGTGATCCCGAGCAGAGCCGTGTTCGTGAGCAGGAAGCGGCGGTAGCCGAGACGCGCGACGAGCTTCTCGACGATGATCTTCGAGCCCATGGCGCCGAGCACCGCAAAGGCCATGAACATGCCCGCGACGGTCGGCGGCTTTCCGAGCCCGACCTGCAGGAAGAGCGGACTCAGGTAAGGCATCGCTCCGGAGCCGAGGCGCGCGAACAGATTGCCCGCGAGGCCGACGGAGAAGGAGTGAATGCGCCAGAGGCCCGGGTGAAAAAGGGGGTAGGGGACGCGCGTCTGGTGCAAGACATAGGCGGCGAAGGAGGCGAGGCCGAGCACGAGCGTGATCGTGGTGCCGCCTTTGGGCATCGAGCCCTCCGCGAAGGCCTCGAGGGAGACCGAGATGCCGACCATGCCGACACCGACCAGGATAAAACCGAGCCAATCGAAAGGAGTTCGCTCTTCGCGAATCTCGGGCATGTACTTCAGGGCGAGGGCCGTTCCGAGCACGCCCATCGGCACGTTGATGAGGAAGATCCAGTGCCAGCTCAGGGTCTCGACCAAGATCCCGCCGAGCGTGGGGCCGACGAGCGGCCCGATGAGCCCTGGGATCGTGACGAAGGCGAGCACGCTGAGCAGTTCACTGCGCGGGACGGCTTTGAGGATCGTGAGACGCCCGACAGGCAAGAGAAGCGACCCGCCGACCCCCTGGAGGACGCGGGCGAGAACGAGCTCGTTTAAGGTGCGCGCAGCGGCGCAGGTCACGGAGCCGACCGTGAAGAGCACGATCGCCGTCGCAAATACGCGCCTGGTCCCGAAGCGGTCCGCGAGGAAGCCGGAAGCGGGAATGAGCAGGGCCACCGTCAGCATGTAGGAGACGACCACCGACTGCATCCGCAGCGGACTCTCCCCGAGACTCCGGGCCATCGACGGCAAGGCAGTATTCAGAATCGTCGAGTCGAGCGTTTGCATGAAAAACGCGACAGCAACGAGCCAAGGCAGAATCCGCCTCGTCGAAGGATCCAAGGTCTTTTCTGCCAAAGCCCCCCGAGTCTAGGCGTCACCCCCGCCAGAGCGAACCGCTTCCCCGGACCGCCCTCCAAGAATCGCCGCCCCCCTTTCTCCCCACCCAAAGCCCCCGTCTCGGCGCGTTCGCCCTTTGCCCCAAAGAGCCCCTCCCGCCTGCACCCAAGTTCAGCAGATCCTCCTTGACACCCCGAGGCCCGTCACTATGTTTGCGGCTCCTGACGCGCGGTGGAGCAGTCTGGTAGCTCGTCGGGCTCATAACCCGAAGGTCGTAGGTTCAAATCCTGCCCGCGCAACAAACTGGTCAGAGGCCGGCTCCTTCGGAGACCGGCCTCTTCCCATTTCGGGCAGGATTTGGGCCGCCTGAGTCAGAGTGAGCAACTTCGTTATCGAGGAGTGATAGGGGAGCCGAACATTTGGCGCGGCACAAATCCTGCCCGCGCAACCAAACCCGTTGGTCTCACCTGAGACCGACGGGTTTTTGCTTTTGTGGCCATGGGCGGCTGGCTCTTCACGGCTCTTCACGGCTCTTCACGGCTCTTCACGGCTCTTCACACTCCATGGTGGGTCCTCCGAAAAGGCTAAGTTGACGGATGAAACTCGGCGTGCTTGTCGCTTCTCAGCGGAGCCTCTCCGTTCGTTGCTCACCGATGAGGCGCGCCCTGCTCGTCGTGAGAACTGATGAGTAGGCCCTTTCGTCGCTCACAGAGCCGACGAAGTCTTCAGAGGGATCACTTCGGTCTGCCGCCACCGAGAATGAGCCCGCCGTTACGGCCGCGGGGTCCCCTAAGGCCGAAGTTTTCTAGCCAGGGCGGTCGCGGCCGGGGGGCGCGGTCGGGGGCTGATTCTGGGGCCGAACGCGGGGAGAGGGCGTCCGCCCAGTACCGATGAACGCTTGACCACGGGGCAAGCGCTTCCAAGCGTGATGAGTCGGGGAGAGGGGGGACAAAGCGCTTGACGGCGCAGAATGGCTGCGCGAGGACAGAATCACCATGAGGCGTTGGCTAGTTGTTTGGGGCGTGTGCGTTTCCACCGCGGCGTGCGGGACCGGCTCGAGTGGCGACGGTGTCGCGAGCGGCGGAGCGGTGGGAACGGGCGGGGATGCGACGACCAGCGGAGGCGCCGCTGCCGGTGGAGCGACGAGCTCGGGTGGCGCGAGCGAGAGCGGCGGCGCGACGAGCTCCGGCGGCGCGAGCGAGAGCGGCGGCGCATCCAGCGGTGGTGCTGTGGGCTCGACGGGCGGCGACAGTGGAACCACGACGGGTGGTGCGGCTTCCGGGGGAGAGCCAGGGAGCGGTACCGGCGGTGAGAGCGATACCGGCGGTACGACGGGAGTCGGCGGCACAGGGGGCGGCCTGACGAGCAGCTGCACCGGCAATCCATTCCCGACGGCCGATCCGACGAAGGCGGGTCCTTTCCAGGTCACCGCTGACAAGAAAGTCGGACCTCTCGCGGGCGTCCTTCCTGATCCGATCTACGGTGACGAACAGCAGCGCTTCAACGTCTATCGCCCGAGCAACCTCAAGACCAGCGGCCATTGTCACCCGATCTTGATCTGGGCGAACGGCTACCGGGACAATCCGGAGCAGAATCCGCCGAAGTGCGTGGTCGACTCCGGGAGCAACCAATGGTGCGGCCAATATGGCCCGATCGTGAATCACCTCGCGTCCCACGGTTTTGTCGTCGTGGCGCCCCTCAGCACCGCGACCGGCAGCGAGCCTTATCCGACCACCGTGGGCCTCGACTGGATCTTGGAACAAGCCGAGGATGAGAGCAGTCCCTACTATCACGCGCTCGACACCACGAAGATCGGGCAGCTCGGCCATTCCTACGGGGGCATGTCGACTTGCAAGACGGCGGCCGATCCCCGCTTCTCGGCTCTTGGCACGATTTGCGGAACCAGCGCCCTCGAGGGAGTGCACACGCCCATGTTGTTCTTCTGCGGCGGGAAAGACGACACGGTGAAATGCAGCGGGGTCCACGATGTCTTCAAGACTGTCACCGATCAGCCCGCCTTCTTCCTCAATGAGCTCAACGCGGACCACGGGAGCTGGGTCTATCAGGGAGCGAATGGAGTTTCCCTGTCGTCGGCCGCGGCTTGGTTCCGTGTTCACCTCATGAACGACACGGCGAACAGGAACTTCTTCTACGGCAACAACTGCAAGTTCTGCACGGATAACCGGGTGCAGGCCGAACAGAACGACCTGATGAAGAATCCCTAGTCCAGCGCGGCTCGCCGCCTCGTCACGAAACGCCGATCACGCTCATGGCTTGGGGGGCCATGGGCGTGGCGCGTTTTTTAAGGTCTCATCTGCTCCTCGCGGCGGCGGGGCGAGAGGGTACTTTGCTTATTGCGGGCAAATTCCGTTGCCTTGCCATACGGTCATGCCTCGACTTTCGAGGGCTTGGATGTGAGGGGTTTGAGTTTCGCAGTCGAGGGGGTTGTCCCCGATGGCGAGGGAACCGGAACTTCCAAACTCAGCGTTGTTGACGAAGGGAGAGAGGTCTTTGATCTTGTTGCTGGCGAGGCCGAGGTGCTTGACGCGGGTGAGCTGAGCTAAGGGCGCGATGTCTTCGATCTCATTGTCGGTGAGCTGAATCTCTGCGACCTCCGTGAGATGGCCGAAAGGAGCTGCGTCGACGATTCCGTTCCGCTGGGCGGAGAGCGAGTGCAAACGGGTCAGCTGGCTGTAGACAGGTGATTCGCTGATGCCGACCTCCGAGATCTCAAGCTCAAGGAGGCGAGGGAGCCTCTGAAGGCCATCGAGGCTGCTCAAGGGATTCTCCTGGAGCCAAAGGTCGAGCAGCCAAGGAGCTCGGAGCAGCGGTGCGATGGACGTGATGTCGTTGCGGTAGAGATAGAGCACCGAAAGCCGATGCATGTCGGAAAGGGGACTCAGGTCGGAGATCCCGACGTCCACGAGAATCAAGCGTTCGAGCTGCTTGAGGTGCCCGAGAGGCTCAATCGAGCCGACCTTGCGTCCCCCGATTTGTAGTCCTGTGAGCTTTCGCAAATGCCCCAGCGGGGAGAGGTCGGGGAGCGGAAGATCGCTCGGACAATGGGAATACAGCTCTAGGTTGAGAAATGTGAGCCGGGAGAGGTGTGAAAGAGGGGTGAGGTCCTCGATTGGGTTGCAGTTCAGGTTGAGCGAGGTGAGCTGGGAGAGCCCAGCGAGGGCGCTGATGTCGGTGAGATTGTTGCTGGCGAGATCAATGGTGCGCAGGCTTGTCCAGCACTCGAGGCCTGAGAGGTCCGAGATGCCTTTGTCGTAGGCGCTCAGGCTGGTGTAGTTTTCTAGTTCGCTCGCGAGGATGTCTCCGGAACCTTTGCCGATGTTTTGCCGAACCACAGCTTCCAGCTCTGAGGAGAACTCAAGGGGCCCCGAACAGTCGATCTCACAGTGGAGCCCACCGGTGCCGAGGGGACAATCGCAGGCGGGGCCAGCGGCCGTCTCGATGCAAGCGCCCGTGCCGCAGAGATCAGATGTGCATTGGCTCTCTCCGCAGAAGAAGCCGTCTCCTCCTCCGTTCTCACAGGTGCACTCTCGGTGAGCGGAGGCGGAGGCAATGAAGGCCTCGGCGGTTCACCGACCGGAGGCGGTGGGAGCAACTCGGGAGGAGCCGGAGCGAGCGGCGGGACCGGAGGCGACGCAGCGGGAGGGGGCGGGAGCGGAAGCGGCGGCTCAGCTGGCAGCGGCACGGGCGGTACCGAGAGTCCTGACTTCCCCCTCGCTGAATTCCCGACGATTTTTCCAGAACGGGTCACACGCTGTGATGAACTCACCTGCCCCGAAAACAGTACCTGCGTCCAAGGACTCCAGGTAGCTCAATGCGTGTGCGACGTCGGCTTCCGCATCGAGGGAGACGCCTGCGTCGACGTCGACGAGTGCTCGCTGGAGATTCACGGTTGTCACGAGGACGCCTCCTGCGAAAATTCCGAGGGCTCTTATACGAGCCCGCCGGTTCCACCGTCTTCCGGCGGGTCACTCGAGGTGGAGCCACACCCGAGAACGACGGCGCCGAGCAGCGCAGCATTCACACAACCAAGAAAAAGGCGCACGCCTGCAGAGCGAAACTGTGATGCAAAGGTTCCAAGCATTGGTCTCCTCCGACCGAAAAAGCACCGGCTTCCCCCGACCAAAACGTTGCACCGTTTTCTCACCCTCGCAAGGCGCGCCGCCTTCGAACAGAGTTTTCTCGTCTCGTTGGACAACAGTCGAGAGTCTTTCTGCCACTCGTCCGGAGCGCGAACTGTGATGGCAGTGGTATTGGTCCGAGTTCGGAGCGTCGACCTCGCCCAGCGAGCGCTCAGCGCATCCCGGCCTTCCCAGCGCAATTGTCGAGCTTCTTGAGCTCTGGATGACTCTCCGGGCGTTCATCGACTAAGACGGACCCATGGATCCTGTCAGCCAGGCAGCGCTCGGAGCGGCGGCGACGCTCTCAGTGTGGGGAGAGGACAAGCGCCTGGGCCCGGGGGTCGTGGGGTGGCTCGGGGCGCTCTCCGCCATGGCGCCGGATCTTGACGTGCTGATTCGGAGCTCGACGGATTCTCTGTTGGCGATCGAATACCACCGACATTTCACGCATAGCCTCTCCTTCGTGCCCGTCGGAGCGACCATCGCGCTCTTGCCCTGGCTGCTCCGAAAAGACATCCGACAGCATCTGCGTCTCGCCTGGCTCATCAGCGCGCTCGGCTACTTCACCCACGCTCCGCTCGATTGTGCCACGACCTATGGGACGCAGTTCTTCTGGCCCTTCACAGACTACCGAGTGTCTTTGAGTTGGGTCAGCGTGGTGGATCCACTCTACACGCTTCCGCTCCTCGTGCTTGTGATCCTGGGGGCTCTTCGGAAGCGGAGGCTCCTCGCGCAAATCGGGCTCGGCTTCAGCATCGCCTATTTGTGCCTCGGTGCGCTTCAGAAACACCGCGCCCTCTGCATCCAAGGGGAGCTCATCGCCGATCGGGGCCACGCAGCGACTCGGCGCGACGCGGTGACGACCTTCATGAATCAGGTCACCTGGCGGTCGCTCTACGAGGCGAACGGGCGCATCTATATCGACCAAATCCGCGTCCCGTACATCGGCACGAGCTGCTATCGCGAGGGCAGCTCCGTCGCTGTCGCGGGACCGATTCCGGACAACCTGGGGCCCGTCGCGGCGCGGGGACACAGGCTCATTCGCTGGTTCTCGAGTGACTGGGTCACCGAGGGGCCGGACGACCCCGAGCTCGTGAGCGACGTGCGCTACTCCTTCCACGCTTACGGTACTGAACCCTTCTGGGGAGTGCGGATCGACGCTGAGAACGATCGCGCGGAGTGGGTCGCGACCCGGGCCGAGCGGAGGCTCGGACTCGGTCCTATCGTGGATCTGATCTTCAAGAACCCCGAGGGATCCGTCTGTCGCTGAGCTTTCAGCGCTTCCGATCGAAGAAATCGAAGACGTCCGGGAGCACGAGGGGCACCATGCCAGTGTGGTCCGCTTGGACCTCCTTGTATTCGGAAGGGTACCCGTTTTGCTGGAGCCAGTCGCGGAGCGCTCGGCTGCCTGTGAGGCTCGGCGTGTCGATGCCCTCGGTGACGAACATCGGCACTTTCATCATGCGTTCCCAGGGGTACACGGATTCTTGGATGAAGGGTCCCGACATGGGCGCGACGGCGCGGAAGTAGAAGCTGTACTTACCGCCGATGTACCAGGTTCCGCCGCTGCCCATGGAGTGGCCGGTCAGAAACACCGCGGCGCGATCGATCGGGTATTCGGCGAGGACGAGCTCGAGGACATTGATGACGTCCCTTTCACTCACCTCTTGGGTGTGCTCTGTCTGGGGCGTCTTGGCGCTGACGAGCTTGTCGGCTTCCGCTGGCTCTCCGAAGACGGCAGGAAGGCGGAGATAACTTCCGTAGGCGCCGTCAGCGCCGAGGGGTGAGACGAGGACGTAGCCGTGTTCCTCCGCAAGCTTCACCATCTGCTTGTCGTTCGCGTCGACGTAGGAGCTCTCGTCGTTTCCGGCGCCGTGCAAGAACATGACGAGCGGAAGCGGGGAGCTTCCGTCCCAACTCGAGGGCACCGAGAGGCGATAAGGAAGGTCGCGTCCCGCCGCCTCGAAGCGATAGGTCCGGCGCTGGTCGCCTTTGGCGCGGTAGTTCGGGGCGTTCGGATCGACGAGCTGACTCGCCAAATCGCGCGCGGAGCTCACCACGTCCGGCGGTTGCAAAGTAGTCCCCCATGAGATCGTTGTGAGCTCAGGACCGGGGTCGACGCTTTGGCTGCCACCACTCGCGCTCCCGCCGGCTCCGGGATCTTGCGATCCGCCGGAGCCGCTCGAAGCTCCTCCGCTCGGGGCCTGGCCACCGCTCCCCCCCGAGGCGCTCTCGCCGCCGCTCGAGGACGAGCCACCGCTGCTCGTGCCGCCCGTTGCCTGGTTCGGCTCTCCTCCGGATCCGCTCGAAGAAGTCCCGCCGCTTGGCGGCGCTCCTCCGCTGCCCGCAGTGGCGCCGCCCGAGCTCCCGCCCCCTGAGTCTGCGCCGGGCAGGCCTGAGCTCTCCGAGCCGCAGGCGAGGAGGAGCGCGAGGCATGAGCTCAAGAGCACCGCGGGCGCGGCCCAGGTTGGACGAGAGAAGGCGCTGGCCATCGCCGCCCAGTCTTCCACGCCCCCGGGGCTCTTCCTAGGTGCAGGAAAATGCCCTCCCAAGTCTCTCGGGTCAGCTCGTCGAGCCCAGCTTGGGGAGCGCTGAACGCTCTTAGGCTCGACTCCAGTTCGCCCAGTTGAGCGCGACGTCTTCGGTGCAGCGGATGGCGAAGTTCGGACATCCCCCGTACCCCTGGATTCCGACGGCGACTCGATCACGACCGTCCGGCACCCAGACCGGACTTCCGCTCTGAGCGCCGGCGGAGTCGATCATGTACTGGAAGCGACGATGAGTCTGATGAACGACCGGCCCGGCATTGTACCACTGAGTTCCAAATGGTTTGTCGCCGGGGTAGCCGCTGTTGTTCAAGATGACCGGATCGTTATGTACGGCAAACCCGAAGTGGGCCTGGATACGGCTGTAGAGCGTCGTGTCCGGGAGGATAACCGCTCCATAATCGTAGTCCGGATCGCCCACGGGCCCCGCTGTCCAGCCCTCGACGCAACGAAACTCCTGGCTCACCTGCGAACCGAAAGGCGCGAGCTCTCCGCATTGGCCAGGGACGACCTCGATCTCGAGGGCCCAGTCACGATCCGGGAAGACGACGTGTCCGTTCGTGATCACGCAGCGCGGACTGATGAAAAATCCCGTCCCTACCCAGCGGTCGCCGCTCCTGCCTGTGATGTACAGCCTGGCAATGCACTTGTAGGGGAAGAGGGCGGTATTTGGGATCTGGACCCTGTCGTCTGAGGCGCAGAGAGTCTCGGGGAGGGCGTAGTTGATGCTCGCGGCGGCCGGCACGTCCCAGTTCTCGGCCCGCAAGATCTTGGCCCATCCGGTCGTCCGCATCCGGAAGTTCGGCAGCCGCTCGATGCGCGCTCCGTCCCCACCGGGATAGGACTTCTCGGCGTTGAGCCAAATCACACCCGACTCTTCACGGGGATTGCTGCTCAGGGAGTTGTGCTTCTTGTCGAGATGCATGCGAGGGGGGGAGGGCACGAGGGACCCTCTCCTTCCCAGATAACGCATGAGCCCACCTCTTGTGACGAGCCCAGGGGCCTTTGTTATCCGGTGAAATGGGCGGTCATCCGCTGTCATGGAGTCCTGACTGGCTTTCCGATGGACTCGCTCGGGAGGCGGATGAAGACCCCGGATTGTGCGCCGCAGGATCGCCACGAGCGCCTCACGTCCCTCCTTCAAGGGCACCGGGCACCCTTCGAGAGGGTCTGTGCGCGAAGGGGCTGGTCGAGCGACGCCGACGACCTGATGACCGACGCGACGTCGCGTCCGGTTGAGCGTGGAGCGCTCGCGACGCTCGAGAGCCCTGTGCGGCTTCTTGCGACGATTTTGAGGAGCGCGGTCCGCGATCGAGAGCGTCGGGCCAAGCGGTACGTGGGCTGCGCTGAGGGGGATCTGGGCGGCGCCTCGTACATCTCGGGCGGAGGCGGCTTCGGGAGCGCGGAGGGAGAGGCTAGGCCCTCGTCTCCGACGAGCTCACGCCGCCGAAGCGCATCTGACGACTCTTCGGACGGCGTTCAACGATTTGGCCGGGATCGACGAGGCCCAGCTCCGCGAACTGCCTTCGAATGCGGAAAATCTGGACGTTGAGGTGCTCTGGATCGAGCCGCATCATCCGGGCCACCTCGTCCTGAGAAAGCCAACCGCAGCTCGGGGCAGGAAGGCCTTGCTCTTGGTCGTTTCGGCGAGCTCGGGCCAGCAGCAGAAGCAGCTCGTTGTGGCTTCTGGCTCCCAGCTTCTGTGTCGCCTCGCCGGCTCGGGCCAGGATCTCGATATGCTCAAGGTCACTCGATACCAGAAACTCAAGGTGTAAATTGCTAACCCTGAGGCCTCCCAATCCGCTGACTGGTGTGGTGCGCGAGGTGATCTGAGGAAGGCAGAAGCGGTAGCGAAGGGGTCCCGCCTGAATGATGGCTTGGTCCGTGAGAGGTTCGCTGGCGCTGCCATCTTCGTAGGTCCACGTTCCGTTCTGCGCCCGATAGATCGTGAGCAAAGGATTCTCAGCAGAGGGCAAGGGCAAGAGACCGTCCTCGGCGACCATGGCGATGCCGTCGTCGAGCGGCACCGCCATCACTTGGGGCGGACCGTCGTCCTCGAGGATCCAGCACTCTTCCTCCGAGCCGAAGACGATGCGCGCGCCTAGCGGGAGTGAGACGACCTCACCAGGCGCGAGGGCCTGGCCGTTGCTCGTGGTTCGATTCAAACTCCCGAGGTCTCGGAGCGTCCAAACTCCCCCCTCCCATCTGAGCGAGGCGTGTTCGTGAGAGACGCGCGAGTCCGTCAACAGCAGCGCAGAGCGCGGACTGCGGCCCACGAGATGCAGGCTCTCGAGAGGGACCCTGAGGCCGGACCGTTTGCTTCGTAACCAACCCATGCCGCACCTCCTTGCTTAATGTATAAGCGGAGTGGTGACGGAGCGGCAAGGGTTCGAACTTGGAAGGCGCCTGGTCCTGTTGGGCTCGAGAGCGACCTACCAAGTCGAGCTCCATCACGGGGGGGACTCAGTCGTCTGTCCGGTGGCGAGCTCGGATCCCGCAGGCGAAGCCCAGCTCGCAAAGGTCGCACTCAACGCGCACGGAGCTCGCAAAGTCCACCACGAACTCGAGGCCCTTCGAGCGCTGGGAGAAAGACGATGCTTGGGGCTTCCCTGGGTCATCGACGCCGGAAGTTGGGACGGTTTGCCTTGGTTCGTGATGCCTCGACTCGGCCACGAGACGCTCCAGTCAAGGCTCCGCGATGGGAGAGCTGCGCTCGTCGATTCGCTCCGCGTGATGCGCGACGTCGCGGCCACGCTCCGCTTTGTGCATGAGCGAGGCTGGGTCCACGGGGACGTCAGTCCCCCCAATATCGTCCTCTCCTCAGAGAGAGCGCATCTGATCGACTTCGGAGAGGCGTCACGAACCTGTGAGCTCTCCGTTTCCCCGACCGACGGGCGCGGCGCGACCTGGGGCTATGTGGCGCCGGAACGGCTTCGCTGTATGGCTTGGGATCTGCGGTCGGATGTCTACGCGCTTGGGTGTGTGTTCTTCGAGATGGTCGCGGGGCGACCGGTGTTCGAAGGCAACGACGCGGACGCCCTGGCTCGGCAGCACATGCAGAGGCCCGTCCCCGATATCACCTCCTTTTGCCCTGAGTTCCCGAGCGAGCTTCTGCCGCTCTTGGCGGCGATGCTGCAAAAAGACCCCTTTCACCGCCTCTCGGACCTGCAACTCCTTGTTCAGGCGCTGGGCCGGGTTCTCGGCGATCCGACTCCGTGCGCCACTGTCCCAGTCATTTGCTCGAGCCGCTTGTGGGGCCGGAGCGTCGTCTGGGACGAGCTAACGGCTTGGCTGGAGGAAACACTCCGCCTAGGGAGCGGCGCCGCGTTGTTGGTCGGCGCCGAGGGGATCGGTCGGACTCGGCTGCTCCATGAGGTGGCTCTCTGGATTCGTCGTCGAGGGCATCCGGTACGATCTGGGTGGGAGACGACGGGCGACGAACCAACAGACGCACGAGGTCCTGCGCCGGTCCTCTTGTTCGATGACGTTGTCGACCAGCAGAGCTGGGAGCAGATCTGCGCGGAGCGGCTCGCTCGGGGGAATGTTGTGATTGTCGGGACGCGGTTGGGCGATCCCTCGCGGGAGCAGAGGGTGCGTCAAACGGACGCTACGAGGCGAATCTTTTGGCTCGGGGCGCTCGGTCGCGAAGCCTCGAGACGTGTAGTTCGCGACATGACGGCGGGCCTTGTCAGCGAAGAGTTGGTCGAACGGCTGGCTCGCTGGTCTTTGGGGAGGCCTCGAGAGCTTCAGCGTCGCTTAGAGGAGCTCTCCGCGAGCCGCGCCCTGGTGCGACAAGCCTCTGGTGCTTGGACCTTTGCGTCCGATTCGACTCGGACCGAGGCTGCGACGGTCCCTCCGAGCTCGGAGCTGCACGCAGAGCTTCTGCTTCTTCGACGGGCCGCTCACCATGCGCGCCGTCGAGAGCCGGTCGAAGCGCTGCGAAAGCTTGAGGCAGCCTACGAGCTCGCCCGCGTCTCGGGGGACGCCCGCGGTCGAAAACTCGCGGTTCGACTCGGAGCATCGCTGCTCGCGTGGCACAGCCGCGCTGCGGACCATCGCAGCGTGTTTCGGGTGGGTGCGGAGCTCCTTGAGCAGATGGTCCCTGCCGACGCGCTGCTCGAGGCCCAGGTGCGGCGCAGGATCGCTCTCTCTCATCGGATTACCGGCGAACACCGAGCGTCTCTCGAGGAGCTCGACACGGCGCTCCAGCGTCTTGAGCTGACGCAGCGCACGGGCCGCGCCTTCGATCGCGAGCGCGTGCGCAACCGCCTGGACGCGTCCTGGACCCTTTACGCTGACCATGAGGCAGACGGCGCGTACCGAACCGTTCAAGCGGCGGTCCCTTTCCTGCGCCGAGCCGCGGTACCCGAGCTGCGCGCGGCAGTCCATATTCAGCTCGCGAACGCCTGGGCCCGAAAGCGGAGATTTGCTTATACCGAGCGCGCCGTCGCCCACAATCGACGCGCTTTGGCGCTCCTCGAACGAAAAAGCAGCTCTCCCGAGCTGCTCGCGTCGGCCCGCTTCGAGCTCGGATTCATGTTGCTCCTCGGAAAGCCCGAGCATTGCACGGAAGCTATACGCGTGCTCTCACAGGCCGCTCTGGAACAGCCGCTCGAGAGCGGTGGGGTGCTGTCCCTCCGGATTGCCACCTATCTCACGATCGCTTACAGGCGCGCGCGCATGCACGACGAGGCGGCTCGTCAGGGCTCAATGACCCTCGAGTACGCCCTCGATTGTGGCCAAAGGGGGTACGTTGGTGCGCTCCAGGCTTGCGCGGGTTGGCTCGCGCTCCACCGCGGAGACCTCGAGGAAGCGCGCTACCTCTGCCTTCAGGCCCTTGAGCTCTGGAGCCGCAAGCGCGAAACGGACGCCGAGCGCAAATCCGAGTTTCCCTTCCAATGGTTGGCGCTGGTGCCCCTCCTTTCGATCCTTGAGGCAGAAGGCCGCGCCCACGAATCCCGGCGCTTCGTCCTGGAGCTGACTCACCCCACCCAAGCAGCGCTCGCCCCACCCGTGGCTGAATTGCTTCGGGAGGGGCGAGAGGCGCCCGACGCTTGGTCGGCAGAGGCGTGGCAAGATTGGTCCCGACGCTTCACCGTCGAGGCGGCACGGGCCCGGTATCTGTGAGCTCGACCCCGTAGAGTTGCGCGAGCCATCGCAGATCGAGTGTTCCCGGACTTGTCCGATACTCGAGACCGGGGGGCCGCTCGTCGAGCGGCGACAGACCGACGACGGGTAGACCCATCATGAGCGAACCCTCGAAGTACTCTTTCACGTCGGAGCGCTTGAGCGGATCGGACGGGCTGACCTCCGGCCATTCGGAATAGTCGGGAGTATCTGGCCAAGCAGTTTGGAGATCCCAGGTGATGTAGTCGCTATCCACTTCAAGCCCCCAATACTCTTTGATTTTCATTCGCAGTTCTTCGGGGTCTCCTGCGAAGATCGCACCTCTCCACGCAGGATGCTGGTGGAGATGGGGAAGACCGAGCACGTGGCCGAACTCATGGAGGAGAATGTGGCTGAAGGCGTCGGAGTCGAAATAGTCTCCGTCGATGCGCCCCGGGCCGCGAGCGTTCCGTCCCAAGACCACGCCCTTTGGTTTGCCGATGAACATGGAGGGTTCGTTCAGCGGGCGCCTCTGGCAATAAGTCCCGAGGTCTGACAAAGGCAGGCTGATCTCTTCCTCTCGACGGCGGCGCGGCGGATCCAGGGGGTCCAAGTCGACCAGCACGTCATAGTTCACCTCGTCCTCCCCCACGAAATCGAACGAAAGAGGAATCGGCTGAGGGAGCCAGAGCTTCGCGAGGCCCTCGATCTTCGTCTTCAAGGCTTCCCAGTGCTTGTCGTTTCGGAGGGAGGTCGGACGCAGCAGCTTGACCCTGATCACGGAGCCCCTCGGCCACTTGAAGTCGAGGGTGCCGGTCCTTCGAATCGCGTCCGCCGGGTACCCGCTGTTCGGCTCGAAGGCGGTGAGATTCACCAGAGGGACGAGCCCGCTCTCGAAGGGCGCCTGCCCGACGATTGCCCCATTTCTGAGCATCTGCCAAATCGCTGGCTCGCTCTTCAGCTCAATCCGCTCTTCGAGCTTCGCCCTGTACACGCCATCGTTTGTGGCAACGAGGAGCGTCGGGGGGAGCGTCGCCCTGAGCGCCTTGGCGGTCGGCACGGTCGCAGCCCAGGGACCCACGGTCCACGCATTGGTCGGGCGCAGCCGGTTGGCATTGATCAGATAGCAGCTCCCTTTGCTCGCGGTCGGTTCGTCCTTGATGGGAGAGATCCCGAACGCCGTGAATCGAACATCATCGAGGGGGCCCGCGGAGTAGGGGAACTGTTCGCCGAAGATGTTCGTGAGGAGGCGGACGCTCAGATCTTCTTGTCCCTGCGAAATCGGGAGCTTCTGGTAGGAGCCGTCCTCCTCGACGGCGACCTCGTAGATTCTTTTGTCTTTGTCCTCGGCGTTCGGGTCGCGATTGATGACGATGACCGCGTGCGCCTCGGGGACGGGCGGATCTCCCGCGTCCGTCGCTTGAGCTTCGGTTTCCGAGAGACGAGACCGGGGTCTGGGCCAGACTTTCATGTCTCGGACCTTATCAGCGCAGCCAATCGGTACAATTACCGGCGCTAACAGTCCGGAAAGTAGGTGCGTTTTGATAGGGACGACGTGGGGACGTTTCGGTATGATGCATCTGTGTTCACGCAGCCGGACCTCCCTCCCTCAGGAGCGCGCTCGCCGCTTGCTTCTTTTAAGGGCCCGGGCGAGCTCCCCCGCATCGAGCAGGAGGGGGCCTTTCGCGGAAGAAACGCCGCGGAAACGCTCGACTTGTTGCAGCCCTTCTTGCGCCGCGCTGGGATCACGCGGGTCGCCGTCGTGCACGGCCTCGACGTGATCCCGATTCCGGTGGTGATGGTGACGCGACCGCTCTCTTCGAGTCTCAGCGTGACCCAGGGCAAGGGAGTCACTCTTGAGCAAGCCAAGGTCTCGGGGATCATGGAGGCTATCGAACACTTCCACGCCGAGACTGTAGAAGGAGTGGTCCGTCTCGGCTCTGTCCGGGAGCTCGAGACGGCGGACCCCGCGATCGACGTTCATTTTCCGGGGCGTCTCCCCGGGTTCAACGCAGATGTGCGCTGTCTTTGGCAGCGAGGCTTCGGGCTCATCTCACAACGGGCTCGCTGGGTGCCATTCGACTTGGTGCATCTCGACCTGCGGACCCAGGGGCGCGTCTTCAACCCGCTCTTCGTGCCCACCTCGAACGGACTCGCCTCCGGAAACTGTCTCGAAGAAGCCACCGCCCATGCCCTCTATGAGGTCATCGAGCGTCATAGCGCCTACGAGTTCTTCCGCTGTCCCGCCGAGGTTCAAGAGTCTCGTAGGGTCGTGCTCTTTTCGGTCTACGGCGACTGCTCTTCGCGGCTGCTTCGGGTCCTCGCAGAGGCTGACGTGCGTGTTTGCGTCTGGGATTTGACAGGAGACACGGGTGTAGCGACCTTCCTCTGCGAGATCGTCGGGGGAGACGCGGAACTTCGACCAGTGCCGATGGCCCGAGGATTTGGCTCACACGCTTCGCCAGACGTGGCTCTGGCGAGGGCTATCTGTGAGGCCGTGCAAAGTCGCGTGACCATGATCTCGGGCTCCCGAGATGACATGACAGCTCATGAGCACGAATACGGCTACGAAGAACGACCGCGCCACATAAGCGAACATCACGCGCGCGTCCGCCGTCCAGCCACGCGCCTGTTCCGTGCGGTCCCCTCTCGGAACTTCGGCTCGTTCTCGGAAGAGTGTGAGTGGCTCGCGCGTACCGTCGAACGCCTCGGCTTTGGTGAGCCGATCGTGGTCGATCTCTCGAAGTCCGGCTGGCCGATCCACGTCGTCCGAGTCATCGTGCCGCGGATGGTGTTCGAGCCGGCGCTCGTAGGGGGAGAGGCGCCGTGAGCGGCGGGGAAGGTCGGATCGTGGTCTTCGTGGGACCCACTCTAGGAGGCGCGGAGACGCTCCGCCTGTGTCCCTCCGCCGTGGTCCGACCTCCCGCCGAGCGCGGGGACGTCCTGCGAGCGGTCCTGGGCGGAGCTCAAGTCATCGGGCTCGTCGATGGTTACTTCGAGCGGCGCCTGGCGGTACAGCACAAGGAGATTCTTTGGGCGCTCGCGCAGGGAGTTCGCGTATACGGCGCGGCGAGCATGGGCGCGCTGCGAGCCGCAGAGATGGATTGCTTCGGAATGATCGGGGTCGGCGCGGTGTACCAAGGCTTCGCTTCGGGGCTCTTCGAGCGAGATGATGAAGTGGCCATCGCTCACGGTCCGGGACCCGACTACCGCGCCGCCAGTGAGGCATTGGTGAATATCCGCGCCTCGATCAGCTACGCCGTTTCCCGCGAGGTCCTCTCCACGGATGTGGCCGGCGCCCTCTTGGCCACTGCACAGCGGCTCTTCTACCCTGACCGAACCCTCGAGCGGGTCGTGCTCGAGACGGATCTCTGTGACCGACAGCGAGAGGAGCTCCTGTGCTGGTTCAAAACTCGAGACAATCGCGTGAACCAAAAGCGACGAGACGCCGAGGAGCTCTTGGCGCTTTTGCATGCCTCGGGAGACGCTGAGCTCTCCGTGCCGAGCGTTGAATACGAGCTCCCTTGGACGGCAGCCTTCGAAGAGCTATGGCGCGAGGTGCAGGGGGAGTCCGATGGGCCTCTGGAGCTGGAGCAGGTTGAAAGCGCTCACGGTGGCGCTCCGCGGATACTCGACCTCTAGCGCGGCGAAGGTCGTTTTGTCTCAGTGCGAGCGCGCGGAACGCACCGGCGCGACGTACTGAGCGGCATCCCGAGTGGCCATCGGTGTCGTCCAAGTGCGGCTGGGGATGGTCGGGGAAGGTCGTGCAGGACTCACGGCGCGGTGGGTTTCGCGGTCAGTCCGGGCGATCTGGGGATTGGCGCTCCCTTTGCAAGGGTGCGGGAGTCATGCAGCACTCATCGAAATCCACGCTCTGCTCATTGTCTATCGCACTGCTTCTCGGCGCCTGTTCGAGTCAGCAGAATCGCCCGCCGGAAACTGCCGGGAACGACGAGGCAACCACGCCCAACTCCGCGGACATCAACGAAGATGCCATGAAGGAAGCGGAAGAAGAGGCCGAGGCCCGCCGCGTCTCTGCGGCGGAAGAGGCGACCGAGAACGTCGACGAAGCGAGTGTGGTCCAGGGTGATACGGGCCTGAAGACCGAAGACGTGAACACTGACCCGCAGGATTGAGTGCGCAGGCGAGATCAGCCGAGCGCGGCCGAGCGCACGGGTTGCTTGGCGAGACATCCTGTCGCACCCGCTGCCCTGCCTGCGGCGTTTCGCCTCGCTCTGCGCTCGGGTCCCGCTCTGGAGGCGGCTTCCTCAATGCTCGTCGTCGCTCTTGCGGGCGGAGTGTGCGAGCGTCGGTTCACGGGGGCGCCGTTGGACCGTTCTTTGCTCACCTGTGGGGATGGCAAGAAAACGAGCACACTTCACGATCACGCCTGAGGAGTTTCGTCAGGGTAAGCTCTGCTCTTGTGAGGCTTGTGTCCGAGATGGACAGCACGAGCCCGATTGCGCGGTGCATGATGAGCCGAAGGGGGAGTGTACTTGTGACGGAGAGGAGCAGAGAGAAGCGGCGGGGGGACGGCGCGCGATGAGGGGGACCTCGAGTGTCGCCTCTCCTGCGCGGACGTGAGGTCCGGGGGCGTCCGGGGGCGTGGAGCCGGCGGAGGGGGGCTCAGACAAAGGCTCGGTGGGCTCTGAGGATGTGATGGGCCGGGGCCCAACAGCCAAGAGAGAGCACCCTCGCCAGAGGGAGAGCCGGGGTGTATCCGGTGAGAGCGGCGATGCTGGGCCCATGGATTCTCGCAGTGAGCGCTCTTCTGCTCGGGGGATTCGTCTTCCTTCGGCTGCGGGTGGACGTGGTGAGCTCCTGCATCATTGGGGCGAGTGTGCTCCTCGCCATGCGCATCGCGAGCTACACGTCCCTCGGGGAGCGAGACTACGACGCGAGCTCTCACATCGAGTACATCCTGTTCATCGCAGAGCACGGGCAGCTTCCCGGACTTCGCGATTGCGGAGTGTGTGGGCACCCTCCTCTCTATTACGGGCTCGCCGCCCTCTGGACTCAGTTTTTGCCGCGCGCGATTCCGCTGGAGGTCGGCCTGCGAGCGCTCTCTTTGGGGCTTTTCTTCGCTTTTTTGCTCACGGCACGCGCGATTTTTCTATTGTTCTCAAAGGAGCGCCGAACCCTCTGGTTCGGGCTAGCGCTCTTGGCCTTCTGGCCTTCGGCGCTTCTCCACGCGATCCGCATTCACAATGACGCGCTGGTGACGCCGCTCATGCTCGCCTCCCTGCTTTTTATGATCAAATGGGATCGGAGCTCGAGCATGCGCGACTTCTCTTGTGCGCTCGCTTTCGTCACGGGTGCGATCCTGACCAAAGCCTCTGGGCTCGCCGTGGCCGCGCTGCTCTTGGCGCTCGCTGCCTTTCGCTTGCTGCCGTGGGGGAGTCAGCCTCGAGGCGTTCGCCTGTCCGCAAAGCTCGCCCCTCTTGTCGGCGGCGCTTTCGCCATTGCTCTCGCGACGCTCCTCGCTTCACCGGTCTGGCGCGCGCGGGGCCCCGTCAGCACTGTCGGAGATGCGCTCTTGGGTTCGGCTGCGGGCGGTCGTTATGTGCCCCCGGTCCCCGATTCTTTCCAGCATTTCCTGGGTTTTCGTCCCCTCGATTTCCTTCTCCGGGCGGAGACCGTCCCGACCGATCCGGTCCTTGAGCGCTTCTTGAAGTCGACGCTCTTCGGGGTCGGGACGCTCGGCGAAGATTTCAACGGCGAGAGGGCGCGCTGGCTCATGGTCACGATGAGCGCAGCGTTGCTCGTGATCGTGGCTGTGGCCGCGGTCGGGCTAGTGACCCGCCCTCTCGCGAAGCTTCGGGCCTACCGCGTCCCTCTCACCGCGCTCGGATTCCTTCTCGCCTTCTTGCTCGCCTTTCGCCTGCGCGCTCCGAACGAGTATCACGAAGACTTCCGTCACATCCTCGTAGCCTTGGTCCCGTGTTGCCTCGGCTACGCCAAACTGTATGAGGGCTTTGCGAGGACCAAGAGCGCCCTTCGCTTCGCGGTGCTCGGCCCTGGGCTTGTCATGGTGGGCGCGTCGATCCTCTTCTTTCTCCGAATCTGACGGAGCAGGGCTCGGGACCAAAGCTCGCTCAGCGTAAGGGCTCGGGTCGTTGGGTTTCGGCGCGTAGAGCACAAACGAAAACGCCCCGCGCGCGAGGGCGAGCGGCGTGGGTCAGGCGCGTCCTTGCCTGAGCTCGGGCTTACGGTTCGAGGGTGACGCTCTTTTCGTCGAGGGAGATCTCGTAGTAGCCGTGCGGGTCCCAGGTGAGCGGCTTTCCGTCTTGGATCAGCGTACCGCCGTCCACCTTCACGCGGAGATACTTTCCGGTCGGGAACTTGTCGGGGAGGGTCCAGGTCCAGGTCTTCGACGCGCCGTTCGTCTGGGTCATCGCCTTCGCAAACTCCTTCTGGCCAAGCCAGTAGGCGCCGATGTTCTCCAAGGTGTCGATCCAGACGTTCTTGCTCTTGGCGTACTCGATGGCGCCCTTGAGTCCGTCCCAGCTCACGGGCTGGAAGGTGTGACTGGTGCCCGGGTTGATGCCGTGGATGACGTAAATCACCCAGCCCTTCTGGCTCAGCGCGCTGTCGATATTGCTGTTGTAAGCGCTCGCAGCCTGACCCGTGGCCGGGATGTAGCAGTTCAGCTGATAGGGATTCGAATTGTCGTTCGGCTTGACCGGGCTTTCAGGGGTAACTCCGCGGTTCAAGAAGACGCGGCCCGGCGCTTGGCCGGTGCAGGAGGTGTCTCCGTTCGGAGCAGCGAGGGTGCTCGGAGCGCGGCCGAAGGTCGTCTGAATGGCCGTGTTTGCGCCGTCGATGTTGCTGGTGCCACAGCTGTGGTTCGTCGTGTGATTGCCGATCTCGTTGCCGTCTTCGTAGATGGCCTTCCAGCGAGCATCGCTGATCGCCACGCCGAAATTCTGCGTAACGAGGAAGAAGGTATAACGGCCACCGATGGCCTTCATCTGCTCATAGTAGGTGAGCTGAGATCCGTCGTTGTCGTCAAAGGAGTAGGTTACCGCCGCAGGGAACCCGGCCCAGTCGATCACTGTGATGTTTCCGGGAGTCCCGGAGGGGCGCGGAACGTTGTCAGGACCAGGAGCGGGCGGGATGTCCGAGGGCCCAGGGCCGACGTCTCCACCGCCTCCGCCGCCGCCGGTACCGTTCTCGCTGCCGCCGGTATCACCGCTGCCCCCGCCGCTACCACCGGTCGCGCCGCCTCCACCCGAGCCTCCTGCCGCTGTTCCGCCAACGCCCGGGGCTGCGCCTGCGCCGCCGGCATGGGGCGCTCCGCCGTCCGAAGGACCGAATCCTCCGCCAGAACCACCGGACCCGGGATTTCCCAACCCTCCAGTTCCCGGTGCAGCTCCGGAGCCCGGGGCTGCGCCTGTTCCCGCGCTCGTTCCTCCGTCTCCTACGCTCCCTCCGCTCCCATCAGCATCACCGTCGGGATTCGGATCGGCAGAACACGCCGCCAGGGACAAGACCAGAGAGCCAAGGCAAAGAGAGAGTTTCCGTGAGAACAAGTTTGAGCCTCCGAAGATATGAGTCGCGCGGCAGGACGGCGGGTCCTTGAGAGTGTAGCGTAAACCGTGGGGCGTGAGGGGCCTTGGACCGGCTGACGAACGACTCGAGGTCGCTATCATGCGCCCCTGGGCTTGTCGATGAAGGCAAGCGGCGCGAAAGCGCTCTCCTTTTCCGATTTTGAGCGGGCTCTTAGGTAGTGTCTGACGGGCGCAACATCAGGCAAGATGCGTGAGGCCCGCCCTTCGTCTATCTCTCGGACTCGATTCACCTCTCGCAATTCGCTCATGAGCCCCTCCGACACTCCTTCGGACGCCTGGTCCCGCTTCCTTCGTGAACCTATGGTTCACTTTTTCGCCCTGGGTGCTCTGCTTTTCGCGGCCGACCGTTTCCTGAACGAGGAGCCCCGGAAAGTGACGGTGACCCCGGGAGTCAAGGCGGACCTCGTGCGACGGCTGACGGACCAACACGGGGTTCCTCCCACCGAGCACCAGCGGACCTTCACCATCGAGGCATGGAAACGAGAGGAGGCGCTGTACCGCGAGGCTCTCCGGCGCGGACTCGATCGCAACGACCCGAACATCCGATCGCTCTTGGTCGGGAAGATGTACGCGGAAGCGGAGCTCTCGGTTCGATTCTCCGACCCCGATGACGCGACGCTGGAGCGTTTTCTCGAAGAAGAGAGGGCGCGCTACGAGCGCCCGCAGCGCTATGACTTCGAGTTCTTCGCTTTTCCGAGGTCCGATGGACAGACTGAGGAAGAGCTCACGAAGTTCCTCGCCCGGCTCGAGGCAGGAGAGAAACCCAACGAGCTCGGCCGGCCCTTGTTCGGAGCAACGCTCGCTCCGGAAGACTTTGCAGGGCGGGTCGCAGCTCCCCTCGCCGCGCGCATCGTCGACGTTCCGCTCGGAACCTGGACCCGGGTGGAGGGTGAGACAGAAGCCTGGCTCCTGCGTGTGAAGGAGGTCTCAGGAGGGCTGCCGCCCCTCTCGGAGGTCCGCGCGGCGGTGCTCGATGATTTCAAGTCGAAGGCGCGAGAAAAGGCTGTCCGCGAGAAGCTCGACAAGATCATCGCCCTCTACGAGTTCGAAGAGGTGCCATGAGCCGTCGTAGCCGTTCGCTGTGCCGATCCTATGAGTGCAATCCGGCAAGGTCAGCCGCGTTCGCCCTGCCTCGCACCCTCTTCGCGGCGGTTCTCGGAGCGCTCCTCATCCTCCTCCCGGCGCGAGCGTGGACGCATCCGATCGACAACGCTGCATTGGTGATCCAGGAGCTCGAGGCGGGGCGCTTTTCGGCACGCTTCCAGTCGGACTCACCTGCGCTGCGTTCCATCGAGCATCCCGCGGTTTATCCGCCGCACTGTGAGCTAAGAGGTGAGCTCTTGAGCTGTGGTCCCGCGGGGCTCTCCGGGCGCGTCGAGTTGCCTTGGTTGGAGGGGGCACAGACGCGTGTCTTGGTCGACGTGAGCTGGCTCGACGGTTCGCGATTTCAGCGAGTGGTGTCCTCTGAGAATCGAGAGATCGCCATTTACGATCAAAGAGCGCGGGGCCTCGCCGCCTATTGGCTCGTGCTTCGGGACTACTGTGAGCTCGGCGTCGAGCACATTCTGCTCGGCTTTGATCATCTGTGCTTCGTCTTGGCGTTGACGCTCCTGGTGCAGGGCCGCAGGCGCCTTATCGCGACCATTACCGCCTTTACGGTCGCGCACAGCATCACCCTCGCGCTCTCCGCGGTGGAGTGGATCGCCCCTCCCATTTTGCCCATCGAGGCCACGATCGCCCTCTCCATTGTGCTGGTCTGCAGAGAGTGCCTCGCGCCCCAGGAGTCCCTCACCCGGCGGCGACCGTGGACCGTTGCCTTCATCTTCGGTCTCCTTCACGGGTTCGGCTTCGCCTCGGCGCTCCGGGATGTTGGTTTGCCCGAGGCGCACGTGCCTGCGGCGCTCTTCGGCTTCAACGTGGGAGTGGAGCTCGGACAGCTCGCGGTCGTGTTCGGGCTTCTGGTGCTGGCTCACCTGGGGACTCGCCTGGGTCTTCGGCGACCCTGGGTCCCGCGCGCTCTCGCCTACGGTATGGGCGCGGTGGGCGCGTTTTGGTCGATCGAGCGAACCTTTGCGATTCTGGGCCTAGGTTGAGGGCCGGCACGGCAGGGCGGCGAGGTAGACGCCCGACAGAGCCCTAGGGTCAGGCACTTGGCGCGGCCATTGCAACTTGGTGCCCGTGGACAAGCTGCAACAGTACGCGGAGCGGCGCGATTTCGAACGCACCCCCGAGCCCGCTCCCGGGAGTCGGCGCGCGAAGAAAGGGGAGCTCCGGTTCGTGGTTCAGGCCCACGCGGCTCGGGCCAAGCACTACGATTTCCGCCTGCAGGTCGGGGACGTGTTGGTGAGCTGGGCTGTGCCGAAGGGGCCGAGCCTCGATCCGAAGGACAAGCGCCTCGCCGTGCGGACCGAAGATCATCCTCTCGAGTACGCCGCCTTTGAAGGAATGATTCCCAAGGGTCAATACGGCGGCGGCGGAGTCATCGTCTGGGATGAGGGCACTTGGGAGATGGAGGGAGATCCTGACAAGGCCCTCGAGGAAGGAAACCTGCGCTTCGTCTTGCACGGCCAGAAGCTGCGCGGTCGCTTCCACCTCACGCGCACTCGCTCCCGCGGCGGGAAGGAGACCGACAAGAACTGGCTCCTGATCAAGGGACGCGACGAGGCCGCGCGGAGCGCGGCCGAGAGTATCGTCACCTCCGCTCCCCGAAGTGTCCTTTCCGGACGCAGCCTCGAAGAGGTCAAAGGCGCGCCGCGCGCCGTCTGGACGAAGAGCGGCGAGCAAAAATTCGAGCCTGCCCGGGCAGCGCGGTTCCCCGCGGCACGCGAGCCTCAGCTCGCGACTCTTGTCGAAGAACCTCCCGAAGGCGATGGCTATGTGCATGAGGTGAAACTCGATGGATATCGAGTCTTGGCTGAAATTCGGTCCGGCGAGGTGAAGTTGTGGTCGCGGGGAAAGAAGGACTTCGCCGCTCGTTTCCCGAGTGTTGTGAGAAGTCTCGCAGAACTCTCCTTGGAGGATGCGCTTCTCGACGGGGAGGTCGTGGCCCTGGATGAAAAGGGGCTCACTCACTTCCAGGCGCTCCAGAACGGGGGCGGAGGCGCCAAGAAAACGACGATCGCCTACGTGGTGTTTGATCTATTGTACGCAAATGGGGTGGACGTTCGGAAAGCTCCGCTCCTCGAGCGCAAGGAGCTCCTCGCGAAGCTCCTTGGAACTTCTCGGAAAAAGCTTCGCGGGGTTGTCCGCTACAGTGACCACGTGCGGGGTCACGGCCCGGAGTTCTTCGCCGAAGCGTGCCAGCTGGGCATGGAAGGTGTCGTCTCGAAGCGTGTCGACGCGCCCTATTCGGGCACGCGGAGTCACGCCTGGCTCAAGAGCAAGTGTATGAAGCGGCAAGAGTTTGTGATCGGCGGCTATACGGATCCTTCTGGCTCTCGCAGGGGCTTCGGCGCGCTTTTGGTCGGGCTCCACGACGAGCGAGGTAAGCTCAAGTACGCCGGAAAAGTCGGGACCGGCTTCAGCGAACGCTCGCTGAAGCAGATCAAAGCGCGCCTCTCGAAGCTCGTTCAAGACAAGTCTCCCTTCGATCCAGCGCCCCGTGGGGCAGAGGCGCGGGGGGTCCACTGGGTGAAGCCGGAGCTGCTCGCAGAGGTGACCTTCTCCGAGGTGACCGAGGGCGGAAAACTCCGGCATCCCTCCTTTCAAGGTCTCCGAGAGGACAAAAGTGCCGAAGACATTGGCCTGGAAGAGCCGAGTCCATTGCCGGCCGACGCTCCTCCCCGAAAGGGTCACTCGCCCAAGAGCCCTCGAACCGAGGCACCACCTGAAGCGGTCCAGGAGCCGAAAGGAGCGACGACCAAGAGCTCCGGCCGCTCAGGATCGAACGCTGTCCTCCTGCGCTCACTCACACACCCGGACCGTGTCCTGTTCCACGAGCAGGGACTGACGAAACGCGATCTCGCCGAGTACTACGTGGCCATCGCTGATCGGATGCTCCCGCACGTCGCTGAGCGTTTGCTCACGATCGTGCGCTGCCCGGGCGGCGAAGGTTCTCCTTGTTTCTTTCAAAAGCATGGCAAAAATGGCCTTCCTGAAGGCATCCACGAATGGCCAATGCCGGAGGGCGGCGAGCCGTACCTCTTCGTGCGCGACGCGGCAGGTCTCGTTGGACTTGTCCAACTCGGAGTTCTCGAGATCCACGTCTGGGGCTCCCGGATCGATCGTCTCGAATGTCCCGATCGGCTGATTTTTGACCTCGATCCAGATCCCGATCTCGACTGGGCTCGGCTCGTAGAGGGTGCCCTCGACGTGCGCGACGAGCTCGGAAAACACGGCCTCGAGAGCTTCGTCAAGACAACGGGCGGCAAGGGCGTTCACCTCGTCGTGCCCGTCGAACCCGTCACGCCTTGGCCGGAGGCGAAGAAATTCTGCAAGACGATCGCTGAGACACTGACTCGCGAGAGCCCGAAACGCTTCGTGGCCACGATGACCAAACAGAAGCGAAAAGGGAAGATTTTCATCGACTATCTTCGCAACGCTCGTGAAGCGACGGCGATCGCCGCCTACTCAACACGAGCACGGCCCGGCGCTCCGATCTCGACACCAGTCGCTTGGGAAGAGCTTGCTCGCGACCTGCGCGGCGAGTTCCGCCTCGAAGAGCTCCTCGAGCGCCTTGCCCATCTCAAGGGCGACCCTTGGCCGGGTTTCTTCGAGGTGCGGCAGAGGATTCCGGAGGACTGAACCAAGTCAGCGATGGAACAGCCATTGCACTCCTCCCGGAGCAGGTCGATGGCAACAACTGACAAATCCACGCGTCCCGCTCTTTGGCTCGCCGAAGGGGAAGAGGAATGCACTCATTGTTTGGGAACTTACGTGTTCGAGCAAGAGGTGCGCTGCATTGTTTGTGATGGGCCGATGTGCCCCAGGTGTGCCTGGATCGTGAGACAGAAGGACTCGATCAATTGTCCCAGCTGCGAAAAGGAGAACAAAAATGGCCGCTCGCGCGATCTTTAAGGCCGTCATTCAGCTCGCGGAGCGAGAAGTTCCCGTCAAGTTCTACGCAGCCGTCGAGGGTCGGGGCGTGCCCTTTCGTCTTCTCCACGAGGAAGACGGTGAGCCTGTTGTCCAAGAGCTGATCGACAAGACGACGGAAGAACCCGTCGCCCGCGACGAGGTGACCAAGGCTTATCCGCTCGATGAAAAGAAATGAGTCGTCTTGGATGCGGACGACCTAGCCTCCCTGGCTCCGAAACCCTCCCGGACCATCGAAATCAGCCATTTCGTGGCGCCGAACGCGGTCGAGCCTGTTTGGTATGAGCGGCCCTACTACCTCGGGCCTGACGGTGACGACGAAAGCTACTTCGCGCTCGCGGCGGCCCTCGAGCAGCGGGGAGTGGAGGGCATTGCGCGCTGAGTGATGCGCGGGCGGGTATACCTCGGAGCGCTCCGGGTCGAGGACGGGTATCTGATGATGAGCACGATGCGTCCCCGGCAAGAGGTCATCGATCTCGAGGGGTTTGCTCGCCCTCCGGCCAAAGAGCTGACGGAGGCTGAGATTCGGCTGGCCCGTCAACTCATCGAAACCCTCGAGGGGGGCTTCGATCCGAGCGAGTTCCACGACGACTTCGAGGACCAAGTTGGAGAGCTCGTCGAACAGAAGGCCCTCGGGCGAGTGATTCCTCTGCGCATCGCAAAGGCCAAGAAGGCAAAAGAAGCGAACGTCGCAGACGCCCTCAAAAAGAGCCTCGCCGCTCTCAAGAAGGACCCAAACAGCCGCAAGGCGGCGCGGGGATAACCCGCCTCGAAAAGACGGAGAGCACCCATGGCTAAACAGAAGAGCAAACAGAAGGCGGAAGAGAGCGCCGAAGAGGAGCGGACTTCGGGGCGCTCCTTCTGGTCCGGAACGATCACCTTCGGGCTCGTGAGCATTCCTGTCGACTTCTTTTCGGCGACCAGGCCCCGTCAGGCGCGGCTCCGTATGGTCACTGGTGACGGCGACGCGGTGGGGCGTCGTTATATTTGCCCGCGGCACGATCGGCCCGTTCCGAACGAGGAGCTGGTGCGCGGCTTTGAGCTCGACTCGGGGGAGTTCGTCCCGATCACAGAGGAAGAGCTCGCCTCCGCTCGCCCAGAGAAGACGCGCGACATCGATCTCCGACGTTTTGTGCCTCTCGACGACCTTCCGCGCCTCTTCTTCGTGCGCCCTTATGTCCTCGCTCCTTCTGGCTCTTCGACGAAGGCCTATCGTCTCTTGGCCGAGACGATGGAGCGGACGAAGAAAGTAGGCATCGCGACCATGGTGATGCGAGACAAGGCGTACATCGTCGCGATCATGGCGCGCTCGGGGCTCTTGCTCGCCGAGACTCTGCGTTTTGCGAGCGAAGTGCGCACACCCGAGATGGTGGGGCTGCCCGCTCGGAAAACAGGTTCGGCGGCCTCCGTGAAGACCTTCCTGACGGCGATCGACGACCTGACGGAACCCGAGCTCCGGCGCGAGGAGCTCGCCGACGAATATGGTGAAGCGCTGACGCGCCTCGCAGAAGGAAAGGCCAAACGTCGACAAGGCGTGCTCGAGATCGAGGCGACCCCAGAGCCCGAGAGCGAAGAAGAACTGCCCCCGCCGATTGACCTCATGGCCCTGCTCAAGGAAAGGCTCGAGGGAGGAGGGAACAAGGCGCAGCGCTCGGCGAACTCTCCCGCGTCCTCTTCGCGTGCCTCTACTCGAGAAGCGTCGTCCCGAGCGCCCTCCGCCTCTGCCCTCGCCGAAAAGCCGAAGGAAGCTCTCTACCAAAGGGCAAAGAAACTCGGCATCGAGGGGCGCAGCCGCATGACCAAGGGTGACCTCGTCAAGGCGATCCACAAAGCGGCCAGCTGACTTTCTGCGCCGCTCATGCCGAGCGGCGCGACGTGAGGCGAGGAAAATGGCGCGCGGGAAAGTTCGGGTGGGTGTGTCGGGCTGGCGCTATCAAGGCTGGCGGAAGACGTTTTATCCGTCCGAGCTTCCGCAGCGCCGCGAGCTCGAATATCTGAGCGCGCGCTTCGACACCGTCGAGATCAACGGGTCCTTCTACTCTCTGCAGCGGCCCGAATCTTATCAGCGTTGGTACACTGAGACCCCGAGGGGCTTCGTCTTCGCCGTCAAAGGCAGCCGCTACATCACTCACATGAAGAAGCTCCGCGACGTCGAAGTCCCCCTCGCGAACTTCTTTGCATCTGGTGTCCTCTCCCTCGAAGAGAAGCTCGGTCCTTTTCTTTGGCAGTTTCCGCGAACCTTCCCCTGGGACGAGCGCTTTGAGGCTTTCCTCCGGCTGCTCCCCAAAACGGTCCGGGAAGCCGAGCGCCTCGCGAAGAAGCACGACGGTCGGGTCGCGCCTTTCGTCGCTCAAAGGGGCCCCGATCGGAATCTCCACCACGCCGTCGAGCTGCGTCATCCTTCCTTCTGCGACCCGGCGTTTATCGCGCTGCTCCGAGAGCATTCGATCGGACTTGTGGTAGCCGACGCGCCGGACTTTCCGTTGTTCTTCGACCTAACGGCCCCTTTCGTTTATGTCCGTCTCCATGGCGGGGAGAAGATCTACGAGAGCGGCTACTCCCCCGCGCAGCTCGACACCTGGGCGAGGCGGGTCAACAGCTGGCGTGAGGGGAGGCAACCTCGCGGCGTAGATCTCACCGCCGAGCGAGCGCCGAGCGGGCAGCCGCGTGACGTGTACTTCTATTTCGACAACGACGCGAAGGTACGAGCTCCCTACGACGCCGGGGAGCTCGTCCTCAGGATCGGGAAGTGAGTCCACGATCCGGGGACGGCACGCTGCGCCGGCTCGTCTCAACGAAACGGCCCCTCCTCCGCGAAGGGAAGAAGGGCCGCCACCGAGTCCGAGCTCAGTCTCTCTCAGAACGGGCAGTTCGTGGGCTCCGAAGTGAACTTCGGGTTGTCCGCGACCTCGAACCAGTCGACAAACCAGAGGCAACCGTCGCGCGCCGGGCCCGCTGGGATCTTCATGCAGTTCTGACGGACGCAGTCCTTCTTCGCTGAGTGAGACCCTGAGCAGTTCGTGAGGAAGCCGCCGTACTGGGCTCCGAGATCATTGGTTCCCCACTGACGGCTGCAAGCGTTGAACTGGCCGACGCCGCCGCCGGGCACCATGAGATCGAACTGGTTGCCGGCGACGTCGCTCCCGGTGTTCGTCACCTTCACGATCATCTGCTTGCCCTTGATGGCCTTGGAGCCGGGATCGTTGGCGTTGTGCTCGCCCTGGCCCGTGAACTCGATGCGGTAACATTGGCCGCAGTTCGGATTGGCCTTGGCGATGTGGCCGTAGGAGAGACAATCCGAGACGGCCTTGGGCGCTTCGTCGTAACAAGCGAAGGAGCCGCCGCCGTTGCAAGCGCTGTTCGAGTCGCCGGTCCTCTGAATGCCGTCCTGGCCGCAGCGGTGACCATCGAACTGCGCACAATGAGGCTGGCAGCAGTCCCAGTAACGGGTCGCGAAGCCCTCGCCGCCGTTCACTTTCGGCAGACCCGCACTCGAGCAGTCCACGCCGCTCGGGCCGCCGCCTGAACCGGTACCGCCTTCAGGGACGCAGCGCCCGCAGGTGATGTCGCAGTAGCCAGCGAACCAGCTCTCGCCACAGGCGTCGGCCTCCGTGGCCCAGTCCGCGCAGGTCGCGTCGGGCCAGTCGGGCTGCGGCGGGTAGGGCTTGTCTTCACAGGGGGGAGCGCCGCCAGTGCCGCCTCCAGGACCGCCGTCTTCGGGGACACAGCGTCCGCAGCTCGCGTCGCAGTACTTCGCGAACCAGGCCTTGTCACACTCTTCCGTCTCGGTTGCCCAGTTCTCACAGGTAGCACCCGGCCACTCGGGGTCCGGGGGCGGTTCCACGTCCACGCAGGGCGCTCCGCCGCTGCTCGTTCCAGCGCCACCTACCCCTTGGACGCCCCCACCGGCGCCGGGCGCATTCCCGCTCCCCGTGGGTCCACCACCAACGCTGGGGGCTGCGCCGCTCGAGACGAGCCCGCCGATGCCCGATGTGGCTCCCGTTGCCACGAAGCCGCCTCCCGCGCCCCCGCCTGCTCCCGTAACGCTGCCGGTGGCGGTGACGTTCCCTCCAGTTTCCGAGCCCGGAGTGAGGCCATCGGTGCAGCCGCCGGTCGAGACGAGCGCGACAGCGAAGCCGAGGGCGGAAAGGGACAAGAAGGAGGGGCGTCGAAACGAAGAGGAAGGAGTTCCCATGGCTCTCAGTCGTAAGGGGCAAAAAGGAATGGTGAGTTCAGGCTCGGGGGGCTGGGACGAATGCGTCCGAGCTCCGGATACGGGTCCAAGGTAGCCGACCCTGCCACTCGAAGCCGCCCCCTAAGTGGACAGGGAGCCGGAAAAAAGCGCACCTCCGTCCGACACTGCTGAATTTTCTCAAGCGCAGGACCCCGGCGACGCAAAAAACCTATCAAAATTGCCATGGAAGCTGACAACCGTGAGAGTTCTCACTTTCTGCTTCCTCGGGCATTCCCTCGGGTGACCGTTCGCGCCCATCTGGGCAGGTCTACGCAATAACGCGCCTCGGGGGCGCGGGCACTCGCACGACTCTCTGGGCTCGGGTGTGTCACGGCTGCGTCCCAGGTGGTCACAATAGCATCACAAACGAAAGCGCGCGGCGTGGGGGCAGACGGTCAGCATCAAGCGCCTCGGCGGGCCCGAGGCGAGCAGCGTAGGGTCGGGGCTCAGCGTGGGTCCGGCGACCAGGCATCCGGGGGGGCGGCGAGAAGCGCGTTGGGGGCGCTTGGGGTCTTCACTCGAAGCTCGACGGTCTACTTATTCTAGTCGGAGGCATCTCTCGGTACGGTGCGCCGCGAAAGGAGAGAACCAGAAAATGTCCTACGTTGATTTCTTTGCGCTCCCGCTCCCGAAAGGGAACGAAGAAAGGTACCGCCAAATGGCTGAGATCTTCAAGACGGTCATGAGGGAGCACGGGCTCCTTCGTTACTGTGAGGCGGTCGCCGATGATGTGCCCCGGGGCGAAGTCACGGACTTCTATCGCGCTGTGGCTGCGACGGAGGAAGAGACTGTCGTAGCCGCCTATGCCCTTTGGCCCGATAAGGAGACCCGTGACCTCGCATGGCAGCGAGGGATGCAAGATCCTCGCTTCGGTGGTCCCGATGAGTTCGCGAGTGTCTTCGACGGCAAGCGTATGTTCTGGGGCGGGTTCAAACCGATCGTGGAATACGAAGCAGAGCAGGCGAAGTGACAGTTGGGCCGCCCCTGCGCTCAGCCGAGGAGTCGAGGCGGCTCATGACTTCCACGGAGCCGCCGGAGCGCGCTCTTGGCCGCAAATGAGCCACACAGGCCGTGAACGCCGCCTCCGGGCGGCGTGGCCGAAGAGCAGAGAAATACTCGCGGATTCGGGGTCGAATAGGGGTCGAGGCTCACGACGGGCCGGAAGAAGAGCTGGTCAAGGGTCGCCGCGCCGCCGTTGATATCCCCGCCCACGAAATTCGGGTTATACTCTTCCATTTGGGCTGCGTTGCGCGTGTGACGGGCGAGGATCAAATCCCGGAATCCCGGCGCAAACCGCTCGACCATGGCTTCGATGCGAGCTGTGATGTCGTGATGAGAGAAGGCAGGGACGTGACAGTAAGCCCAGCCCGTGTGTTTTCCCCAAGGGGCGCGACTTGGATCTGCGAGCGTAGGCTGCACGAAGAGAACAAAGGGCTGCTCTGCGACTCTGCCATCGTGGGGAGCGCTCTCGGCCGCATGCATTTGACCTGCCTGGCCCCAGAGATGAATCGTTGTCGCACGGCGGCAGGCGGGGTTCCTCCAGGGAACGGGCCCGTCGAGCGCCCAGTCGATCTTGAACACACCGGGTCCGTAACGGTAGCGAGCTAGGCGCTTTCGATAGGAGTCCGGGAGCCAGCCGTCGTCGATCGCGAGGAGCTGACGCGGCGTGACGTCGAAAAGATAGACGCGCGCCGGAGGTAAGTCGCCTCTGCTGCGCACCCGGTGGTCGAGCCAGACCTCGCCGCCGAACCCATCGATCTGAGCGAGCAACGCTCGCGCGATCGAATGCGAGCCCCCTTCGGCGACAGGCCAACCGACCGCATGTCCGGAGACCGCCAAGATGAGCGCGAAGGCGGCTGTCCCGGCCACATCGAGCGGCAACATCGAGTGAGCTGCGGCGCCGGCCAGAAGGGCGCGGGCCTCGGGCGCTTCGAAGCGCTGCGCGAGACACTTCATGGAAAGGAGAGCATTTCGCGCGAACCTGAGGCCGAGCAGGGGGCGACGGGGAAACTGCAGCGGCCCCACGAACATCTCGACCAGGTCGTCGAAGCGTTCGACGAGAGGAGTCACGAGATCTTCGTAGCGAGCACGGTCACGGCCGAGCTGGGCAGCTGTCTCGGCCACGCTGCGCTCTAAGGTGAGGGCGCGCTCGTCGTCCAGCACATGGGCCAGGGGCGCTTTTGCATGACACCAGGTGACGCCGTGTTTCTCGAGCTCGAGGGAGCGGAACAGCGGTGACGCCACCGCGAGCGGATGGACCGCGGAGCAGACGTCATGAAGGTATCCTGGGAGCGTTAGCTCTTCGGTGCGGGTGCCTCCGCCAGGACTCGAGGCCGCCTCGACGACAAGGACCGAGTACCCCTCCCGGCCCAGTACCGCGGCAGCTGCGAGACCATTGGGGCCGCTTCCGACGACGACCGCGTCATACATGGGAGAGGTGGAGAAACTCTCTCAGGCTGCGACGGGTCATCCAGAGCAGCAAACGGACCGTGCCGCCGAGGGGAGGACGGCTCCTCGCCCCTCTTTCAATGCCTCGCAAGGAGGCGTGACGGTGCGAGCTCCTCGTGAAGACTTGTTCACGAACGAGAGGAGGATAGGGGCGCTCTTCGGGAGCGCTAAGGACCAAGCGCATGCCTGGCTGCATGCATGTTCGGTGCCATGCCCCTTGGTTTTTTGGGCCCCGGTCCATCACAAAAGGCTGAGTCCAAACGAGCCTTCGGCTGAGTCTGTCTGGCCCGCTTGCACCCACATCGGCGGCGGAGCGAACGTTCGGAAAAGATCCAGCTTCGGGTTCACTCGTTCGCTCCGCCGCCGCACTGACGTGACTCGAGCATCCCGCCCCCCCGAGAGTGGCCGAGACGCCCGCCGTTCGAAAACGCGTGACCGTTCGCGTTTTGCTGCGCCAGAGAAACCCCGGAGCCAAAGGCGCTGGTCTCGCGTGGCATGCCCATTGCTGACGAATGACCTCGATCCAATTCGGGTCCGCTTTCTCACGGAACCAGCACATGAATATTTGGGAACTTCATCCAGCCTTCGTCCATTTTCCCCTCGCCTTCCTCTTCTCCTCGACGCTGCTCGAATTCGTCGCGCGCAGCCGAAGAAAAGAAGGGCTGAGCCGCGTCGCTGTGGGGCTCCTTGCCGCTGGCGTGATCTCGGCTCCGATCGCGGCCCTTGGAGGGCTCGTTGCGTTCTTCACGGCGCCCGTACCAACGGACGAAGCGCACGTTCGCATGATCATTCACGGAGTCTTGGCTGCTCTTGCCACCGCGGCCTACGCGCTGACCCTCGCTCTGCGCTGGAAGAACCAAGGAGAGCCGGCGAGCAAAGGAGCGCTCTCACTCTCGGTCCTCGGCGCACTTCTGCTCGGAGCGACGGGAGCCGTGGGGGGCTATTTGGTCTACCAGGACGGCGTCGGAATGGAGCCGACGGTGCCGCGATTTGTAGACCCGAACTGAGGTCCGCTCTCGGCTGCGTTCTTCGAAAATTGTTGGAAGGGCTGGTCCAAACGCGGACGGTGATGCGCGTGCTCTTCGGGGCTAGTTCCAAACGCGGACGGGGGGCGCGTGCGATGCATCTCTTCGGTGCTAGTCCAAACGCGGACGGTGATGCGCGTGCGATGCACCTGCTGGTCGCACAAACAAATGAAGAGCGACCCGGAGTCGCGCAGAGGCGCTCCAGGTCGCTCGATGTCTTTCTCGGTGCTGTTAGTGCTTCTGCACGTAAGGCTCACGAGCCTTTTCGGCGCGAGCAGCGCCGATCGCGGTCTCCACCTTCTTGATCTCTTCCGGCGGCGGAAGGGCTGCGGGCAGGCCCAAGGATTCGATCCAGAGCTCCCGGCACCAGCCCTTGGTGTGATAGAGGTGGTGGTCCTCTTCGGTCTCGACCTCTTCGAAGGCGCGCTTCAGAGCGTCCTTGAAGGGGCCGCTCCCGTTCTCCGCCACATGGCCGATCAGCTCCCAGTTGAGATGATCCTTGGTCTCGGCCAAAACCACACATTCGGCGGCGACGATCTGCGCTGCGTCTTCGTCTCCTTCAGAGACAGCCTCCTGGATGGCTTCGACGAGTGACTCGCCCAGGAGCCGGACCACAGCGCGTCCCGGAGTTTCTACCTCCGGATCGAGGCCGAGCTCCTGGAAAACGCCCAGAAGGATCTTCTGGTGATTCTTCGTTTCCTTGAGGTACTTGCTCCACTCTTTCTTGAGGTCGCTATTTTGGGCAGCACTCACCGCCTGCTCGTAGATTTGTTCTCCCCCGAGCTCGGTTTCGAGGGCTTGATAGAGGAGTTCGGTGACTTGGTCCGTATCGTAGGAAGTTTTCTTCATGGGTATGGGCTCCTGAAGAGGGACCAAAAGCACGCAGTGTGCCATGACCCATTCGGGCTGGGAGCTGCTGGCTGCCTACGCGGTTCGTGTAGCGGAATGCCGCAGGCGGGACCTTGCCTCGGCGCAGTTTCGTCTCAGATCCGCTGGCACAGCCTGCCACCCCTCGCAGGCATCGGCTGATTCGCCGGCCGACATTGCACTCCGCCCGTGAAGTTCCGGGATTACGCGAGAAATTTCGACGGCATGCCCTTTGCTCTGGTCGGGCTGCGTCACACCTCGTTGGGACGACAGGTCGCGCTCAGGGACCTGCGCTTTGCGCCGCCCCTGCCGCTGTCGCCCCGACGAGGACCATGACTCCGCTCCGCGCCCGGGTCTCTCGAATGACTCAGCGCAAATGCCTCACCCGCGCACAAGAGTGCTCGGCCCTCCCCAGAACCACACAAGAACCATGAACGCACCGATCACTAGAATCCGCTCCGAACGGCTCCTCACGAGCTGCCTCCCCGCCTTTGAAACGCGGTACCTCGGAAGCGAGCCCTTTGTCCTCTCTCGGATGATCTCGACTCCCGAGTTCTGTTTCGGCTGGTCCCATTTTGAGGGACTCCTCGAAAGCGCTGACGCGGAAGCTCGTCTTGTCCGTGAGGCGAGTGAGACGCAGAGCAAAGCGGGTTCGAAAGAGCAACTTGGCCTCAGTGTGGTCATTTCGGGAGCAGAGCGCTTCTGCCCTGTGCTTCGTTCGTTTGCGCGAAGTGTTCAGGAACAACTGGGGGCTGGAAGCGTTCAGGTTTCAGCCAGCGCCCACGTTCGGCGAACCGGCGATCGGAGCAGGGCGGAAGGACCCACAGCCCGAGTCTTGCAAGAGGCGGAGCGCACTCTCGCGGACGCACCCCGGGAAAGGGGGATCCGTCGAGCTTTTGAGATGTGTTCCGAACGCTCTCATCGGGACGCCTGGCGAACCTCCGAGGGACCTGCGTTCTTCGTCCAGTCGCAAGGCACACGGCGGCACTACTTCCGCCCCAACACGCTCCTCACAGACCAAGGAATGCCTGACGATGACCTCGACGCCCACCGCTTCGAGACCTCGCGGCTTTGGATGGCACAGCTGTCAGAAGGCGACGTCTTGTATCTTCCGCGGGGCTGGTGGCACCGCCACGAAGCCTCCTCAGACTCGCTCTCGCTCGTGATGACGGCCCAACGAGAGGCCGCGAATTACGGCATGATCGTTGCGTAAGGAGAGTCAGTGTCCAGCGCCCGGTCCTTCTTTCACGTTCTTCCCCTCATTGGAGCTGGGGCCCTTGGGGGGTGCGTCTCGCTCCCGAGAACGGCCCCCGTTCCTCATCCTCCGAATCAAGAATGGATCGGAAGAGCGGAGAGCCGCTGGCCCGACACTTCTGAAGAGGAGCTCCTTCGAGGACGGCAGCTCTTCATGGAAAGGTGCAACGAGTGTCATCGCCATCCGGATGTGACGTATCTCCCGGAGCAACAGTGGCCGACCACGATGGTCCAGATGGGCAAGTATGCGAAACTCACGGACGCCGAACGTAAGGCTGTTCTCCGTTTTATCCTCACGGCTCGCGCGTCGGTGTTCGGTCATTCCGCAGCCTTTGTCGAACCCGAAGAGGCCGCGCCCGAGGAAGGTTTCGGCACAGAGACGACAACTGGCGACGAATGACGCTTGGCTCTCGAGGACGACTTTTTTGCAATCGTGAATCAAGGAAAAGGAGAGGAGTCCAATATGCCCAGCGGAGATAAGTCGAAATACACTGACAAGCAGAAGCGAAAAGCTCAGCACATCGAAGAGTCCTATCAGGAGCGCGGTGTGAACCCCCGCGAGGCGGCTCAGCGCGCTTGGGCCACCGTGAACAAGGATTCGGGCGGTGGGAACAAGTCTGGGAGCGGTCGCGGTCGACCGGACACGAAGCAGTCTGCGAAAAAAGGCGGGAAAATCGGGGGCCAGAAGGCGGCGAGCCGCACCGCAGCGGAGCGGAGCGCATCCGCAAAGAAAGCGGCCGCGACCCGGAAAAAGAACGAGACGCGACGCAAGGCTGCGTGAGCTCCGGGGGCTCGGCGAGTGCTCGGGGCCTGGCTCGCGCGCGGCCCCGGCGCGAGCCGAGCGTGAGCCTCGCTCGCTTTCTCAATCTTTATCGTTCTCCTCGTCGCGGATGACGCGAGCGAGAGCCTTGTCTGTCTCGTCCACCTTCCGTTCGACCGTCTCTGCGGCTCCTTTGAGCTCTCGTTTGGTATCCTCAATGGCCGCGCTTACGCCCTCTTTGGTGCGCTCGGTCAGGTCGTTTGACTTTGCCTTCGCCCGCTCGTTCATGCGCTCGAGTTCGGAGCGGGCTTCTTCGAGCTCCGCGCGAGCTTTGCGCAGCTCTTCGCGCGCATCCCTCTCGGCGTCAGACGCGCGCTCGCGTGCAGCTTCTCGCGTGTCGTCGCAAGCGACGAATCCGCCCGCCAAAGACAGAATGATGAGGAGAGTCTCGAGAGTCTTGCGCGTCATTGACGAAAATCGAAGCAAACCAGGTGCCACAGACCCAGAGCACCCAAACGGCGTGCTCTCGGAGGAAGCTCTTCGCTTCTAGGCGAGAAGGCGCCCGCCGGTGACGCCGAGGATCTCTCCGTTGACGTAGCGGGACTCGTCACTGGCGAGAAACACGAACGGCGGCGCGAGCTCGGCGGGTTGAGCCGGCCGACCCATGGGTGAATTTTCACCGAAGTGCGCGTTCTTCTCGGGGCTGAAGGACTGGATAACGAGCGGTGTCCAGACGGGACCAGGAGCGACGGAGTTGACGCGGATGCCTCGCTCGATGAGGGACTGGGCGAGACCTTTGGTAAAGGTGACGAGGGCTCCCTTGCTCGTTGCGTAGTCCAAGATGGGCGAGCTTGGGTCGTAGGCTTGAATCGAAGAGACATTGATGATGGAGCCACCAGGCCCCATGTGGGGCAAACAAGCGCGCACCAAGACGAACGGCGCAAGGACGTTGACCCGAAGGGTTTGCTCGACGCGTCCCGGAGTCAGCTCGCTCACGTCGTCGGTGGCTTCTCCCTGAAAGGCCGCGTTATTGACCAAAATGTCGATGCGGCCAAAGCGCTCAACGGTCTTTTGGATGACGTCTTCGCAGGTGGTGGGCTCTGAAAGATCCGCGGCAATGGGGAGACAATCCACGCCTGCTTCGTTGATGGCCGCCTTGGATTCCAGGGCGTCGGTTTTCTCTTCCGGGAGGTAGGTGAAGGCGATGTGCGCTCCTTCCCGAGCGAAGGCGAGGGCGACCGCACGGCCGATACCGCTGTCAGCGCCGGTGATGAGGGCAATCCGGCCCTCGAGTCGACCGTGACCACGGTACGTTTCGGCACCGTAGTCGGGAGCCGGATCCATTTCGCTTTCCTTTCCAGGCCACTTCTGCTTTTGCTGAGAGAAGGGGGGAGAGGGGGCAGCTTCTCGAGGATCGAGGGTGAGTTGCTCTGGTTCGGGGCGGGCTTCGGCGATGCGAGACATGATCGAAAGGGGTGCACCGCGCGTGCCAGCTTCACGACTGTGGTCTCCGAAGGGCTCACCGCTCTTCGGGGTCCCTTTCATTTTGCCTGATCTGCGAGGCGTGGCGCTCCGCCTCACCCGCCCGCGCCGAAAGGAGGTGGGATGTGCCTGTTCGCCCCAGAACAGAGCCAAAAAAGGCGAAATCCCCGTTGGCACCGGTCCTGCAACGATTCTGAGAAACCGAAGGTGGGGCGCCAGGGGGCGTCCTCTCTCGAACCCATCGAACAGAGGTGAACATCATGTATTCGAATCCCACAACCGAGACCAATTCAGCCGACGTCGACCAGCTCAACTCGTTTTTGCGCGGGGAGCTCGCGGCCGTCGAAACCTACGACCAAGCGCTCGACAAGATCGAAGATGCTTACGTTCGTCAGACCCTCCGCGAAGCGCGCGTGTCTCATGACCGTCGCGTCGACCTCTTGCGCCAGCGGATCCTTGTCCTCGGCGGAGAGCCCTCCGAGGGTTCGGGCGTGTGGGGTGGCTTTGCAAAGTTGGTGCAGGGGGGCGCTTCGCTCTTCGGTATCCAGGCGGCCGTCGCTGCCCTCGAGGAAGGCGAAGACCACGGGCGCGACGACTACCGTGCTGACTTGCACTCTCTCTCAACCGAAACGCAAACGTTCCTTTCGACGACCATCCTGCCTGAGCAGATGCGCACTCACGATGTGATGAGCTCTCTCAAGCGCCAGCTCAAGGCCCAAAAGGCGAGCTAACGCGCGGCTCGTTCTGGAGAGAGGCGAGGGTCCCTGGCTCACGGCTAGGGGCCCTCGACGCCATTTGGGGGATCGGTTCCACGTTGGCGTGGCTGGCTTTGCGTGGAACCGCTTTTTTGAAAGCCGCAGGGGAGGTGTTCGGCCGGCCCCTCGCCGCTGACAGCGAAAGAATTCGCGTACGCGGTTCAATGGGCACGAACTCTCGCGCGGAAGATAGCGGACCTCAAAATGATATGCGATAGGTAGCGGGCCCGGCGCGTCTCTCCCACGCCCGGGCCTCTCTGAAAGGTCCTCCCATGACGCGTCTCGTGCCTTCCGTTCCTCGCACTCTTTTCCTCTCTACGTTCTTGTTCTCCGCGGCCTGGGGCTGTGGGAGTGAACTCAATGCGGGCGAGGATTTCGGGACGGGCGGCGCCGATGCCGGTATCGGCGGAGGATCCGGAGGCGAGGTAGCGGGAAGCGGCGGGTTGAGCGCCGGGAGCGGCGGCGCGCTCCCGAGCGGAGGCGCTCCGAGTGGTGGTCAGCCTGCCGTGGGTGGCGCCTTCGGCGCCGGGGGCGCGATCAGCGCCGGGGGCGCGGCTGCGAGTGGGGGAGCGACAGGGAGCGGCGGCGAAACCGCGAGCGGCGGGGCTGACGGGACCGGCGGGATGGACGGAGGCTCGGGAGGCGCCGCGTCTGGTGGTTCTTCGAACTCCGGAGGCACGCTCCACGTGTTCATGCTCATGGGTCAGTCGAACATGGCAGGCGTGGCCAAGAGACAACCAAGCGACAACAACTCGGACGATCGATTCAAGGTCTTCGGCGGGTGCAACTACAAGGCTGGCGAGTGGAGCACGGTAGTGACGCCGCCGCTCAACGAGTGTCCCGGAGAAAAGGGCTGGAACCTGAGCGATACGGTTGACCCGGGCATGTGGTTCGGCAAGACGCTGCTCCCGAAGATTCCGGCAGGCGATACGATCGGCGTGGTCGGGACGGCGGAGAGCGGGGAGTCGATCAACACCTTCATCTCTGGAGGCTCCCATCATCAGATGATCTTGAACAAGATCGCAGGGGCGAAGAAGACGCCGAACGCGCGCTTCGCCGGCATCATTTTCCATCAAGGTGAATCTGATAACACACAGGCGTCATGGCCCGGCAAGGTTGTTCAGCTCTACAATGAGGTGAAGGCTGCTTGGGGTGTCGACTACGACGTCCCCATGATCTTGGGTGAGTTGCCCGCGGGTGGTTGCTGCAGTGCCCACAACACTCGCGTGCACGAGGCCGCCGACCAACTGCCGAAAGGCTATTGGATCTCACAAAGCGGCACCAAGGTGATGGACGAGTATCACTTCGACCATGACTCCGTCGTGCTCATGGGAACGCGCTACGGCGAGAAGATGATCGAAGCCCTCGGCTGGTAGAAAGAAAGCGGTTCCAGCCAAGGGAGGCTGGCTTGTCGCTGAAAAGTTGCGGCGGGTGCGGTGGCGGGAGGGCTATGGAAGCTCTCTCTTGGTCGCGCAACTTGCTGTCCTCCGGGCAGTGAGTACATGCTGCGCGCGATGGGGATTTTGGATCCGAAGTTTCGAACGCCGGGTATGGCTCTCACAAGCCTCAGCCTGGGGCTCCTGCTCGCCTGCAGCGAGTCTGTGTCTCAGGTGGGGGGGACTGGCGGTACGGCGGCGGGCGGAGCACCTGGTGCCGGTGGAGTCGCGGCGAGTGGTGGTGCAGCGAGCGGCGGTGCCCTAAGTGGCGGCGCTCCCAGTTCCGGAGGCAGCGCAAGCGGCGGCGAGCCGAGCGCTGGAGGGAGCGAGGCGGGCGGAGCAATGGCCGCCGACGGAGGTGTACAGAACACTGGTGGCCAGGCGACGGGTGGGACGAACGGGGATGGTGGAGCACCGACCGGCGGCGTGAGCGGCGACGGTGGCTCGGCGAGTGGTGGAGCGCCGCCCGCTTGTCCGCCTGCTGAGCCGCTCACAGGGGGCCAACAGTATTGCTCGAACAGCAAGGGGAATGTGGGCAACGGCTACGGCTACGAGCTCTGGGCCGAGGGACCTGGGACTGGCTGTATGCGGGTGCACGGTGTCGACGCGACGTTCAGCGCGGAATGGAACGATGTCGAGGATTTCCTGGCTCGCGTCGGTCTCGACTACAACCAGACCCAAAAACACACGCAAATCGGGGATATCAAGCTCGAGTTCGCGGAGACGAAGGAAGAATCCGGCGGCGGCCTGACGTACATAGGAGTTTACGGTTGGACCGTGAACCCGCTCCGCGAGTTTTACATCCTCGACGACTGGGGCGAAGAGAAGCCGGGCGGTTTCTCCTCAGACGGGACACCTCGCGACGAGGTCGGGACCATCGAGGTCGACGGCGAGACCTACGACGTCTGGAAGAAGACGCGCGAGAACAAACCCAGCATCATCGGTAACGCGACCTTCGACCAATACTTCAGCATTCGGCGCACCGCGCGTCAGTGCGGGACGATCTCCGTCTCGGAACATTTCCGCAAATGGGAACAGCTCGGGCTTCAGCTTGGCAACTTCCACGAGGTGAAGCTGCTCCTCGAGTCCCAGTTCAACAGCGGGAACATCAAAGTGACCAAAGCGAAGTTCACGGTCGATTGACCAGCGCAGCCCTCAGCTCGCCGCTGCGACGACACGGGCCTCGGCTCGTTGGACAGAGCTCGCCCGCGCGCCCTTGGGGAGGCCGCGGGCGATTCCGGTGACGCGCCCCGGGAGCGCACGTCCCACTTCTGATTCCAGCGCAGCGCTCCTAGGCGACGCGCGAGGAGCGGCCCTGAAGCACTTGAGCGACCTTGCGCAGCAGAGTGCCGGCGCTGAGGGGCTTCGAGATGAAACTGAGGCGTTCATCGATCAAACCTCGCCGTACCACGGCGTCCTCTGTGTAGCCCGACATGAAAAGGACCGCGGTGGCGGGGCGTAAATTCTTGATCTCGGTCGCGAGGAAGGGGCCCGTCATCTGAGGCATGACGACGTCGGTGAGCAACAGGTCGATGTGCCCTTCGAACTCTTTTGCGAGCCCGAGCGCTTCGATGGGGCCTGTGGCTTCGAGGACGCGATAGCCCGCGCGCGTCAGGATGGTCGTGAGCAGGCTGCGGAGCTGAGGTTCATCGTCGACGAGCAAGATGGTCCCGCCTGGATGAGCGATGGGCGCTGAGGGGAGTTCGGGAGAGACGGGTTCCGCTTCCTGGACTGCGGGGACGTAGATCTTGAACGTCGTGCCCTTGCCGGGCTCGCTGTGGACCCAAATTCCGCCCCGCCATTTCTCGACGATATCGAAGACCGTCGAGAGACCGAGACCCGTGCCCTTGCCCGCGCCCTTGGTCGTGAAAAATGGCTCAAAAATCCGGGCTCGAGTCTCCTCGCTCATGCCGTGGCCCGAGTCGGAGACGGAGAGGACCGTGTAGGTTCCAGGCTCGAGTGTGAGTCCCTTGGGCGCGGTCTCGGGGCGATGATAGATTTGGGAGACGTCCAGTTGAAGCTCGCCGCCCTGCGGCATGGCGTCCCGGGCGTTGACGACCAGGTTCAGAAGGACCTGCTCAATTTGTGTCGGGTCGGCCTTGACCAGGGCAGGGGCGGAAACCTGGGTGAAGTGGATCGTGATGGTGGCGTCGATGAGGCGCTGGAACATCGGGATCGCCGCCTCGACAAGGCTGCCCATGTCGACCGAACGAGGTTGTACGAGCTCCTTCCTGCTCATCGATAAGAGCTGTCGAGTGAGAGATGCCGCCCGTTCCGCCGCGAAGCGGATCTCCTCGATCTCTTCGAGGCCCCCCTCGCCCGAACGGACCTTGTCCTCGAGCACGTCCGAGAACCCCATGATGATCGAGAGCACGTTGTTGAAATCATGGGCGACGCCTCCCGCCAGGCGCCCGATGACTTCCATCTTCTGGGCCTGGCGGAACTGCTCTTCGAGCCGTTTTTCGTGGGTGAGGTCGCGGGCGACGAGGGAGAAGTGTGTCAGGCCTCCCTGTTTGTCGAGGTGACAGAGGACCAGAGCTGAGACTGGTCGCGGCTCGGACCTCTGGCTCTCCAGGATCATCTCGATTTGCCAAGAACCTGTCTGGAGGGAAATGGCTTGTCCTTCGCGTTGGAAGCGCTCCGCGAATTCTTTACCGGTGACGTCACTCAGCGTTCGGCTTGTGGACTCCGGGAACTCCGGGGACTCCGGGAGACCTGCGAACGTTCGCCCGGCTTGGTTCAAGAACACCAGGCGAAGCTCGGGGTCGAAGACGCAGACGATGTCGGGGGTAGCTTCGAGGATCTCAGAACGTTGGGAGAGCTCCGCCGCGGCCTGCATCGTCGAAGTGACGTCGAGCATGGCTCCTACGGTGCGCTTCGGGGCTGTGACGTCTCCCTTTCGACGTACGCTGGTCGTTGAGCGCGCGAGGAACCAGCGTGTCCCCCCGTCCGGGTGGAGCCAGCGGAACTGAACCTCCGCCGCGCAGCGGTCGAGGCAGGTCAGGCTCTTGGAGAGTGCCTCTTCGAAGGCCTGGCGATCGTCGGGGTGAATTTGAGCGAGATACCAAGGGAGGTCGGGGGCGGCGTCTTGATCGAAGCCGACCATTTGGCGGAAGTTCGGCGACCAATAGATGGCATCTTCAGGGCGCGCGGGATCGTGGTCCCAGTCGAAGATGCCGAGCTGGGAGACCGCCATGGCCTCGGAGAGTCGGAGCTCGTGTCGCTCAACAGCGATCCGAAGCTCTTCCTGCTCGGTTACGTCCATGATCGTGCCGATCGTGGAGACCGGCGCGCGCCGTCCATCGCGTTCCGAGAATATGGTCTGGCCCCGACCATGCAGCCAACGCACAGCGCCATCCCTCTTCCGGAAGACGCGGTAGATCATGTCGAAGATTCCGTCCCCGTCGGGGTCGCCCGCTGCCAGGAGGGCGGCTCGAACCGAATCCTCATCGGCGGGGAAGATCTGGCGCGAGATCTCCTTCATGCTGACGTATTCGTCAGGACCGAAGCCGAGCATTTCCCGAAAGCGCGGACTTGCCCAGGTCTCACCGGTGCTGAAAGTGTGCTCGAAGACCCCAATCCCCCAAGTCTCGACCGCCTGCGTCAGGCGCCTCAGCATCGCCTCTTGTTCTGTCACACCCATCCGCGCGTCCATGTTCTGGGTCGGAAACACATCCGTCACGCGAGCCTCTGCGGGCGATCTAGCCCGAATCGTGGGCTTCGGCTAGCGGGACGCGGCGTGCAGGGAGCCGGGCTACCTTCGGGATAACGCTCAGTTTTTCGTGAGTCCCCGCGCCGGAGCGCAAGGTGGCGGGGTGAGCAGGTGTAGGGAGGCAGCGGAGGAGGGACCTCGGTGCTCTCTGCCCTTTTCCAAAACAAGGCTGAGGTCTCGGGCGTCATCCGTGCTAGTGCGGCGCCGTGCAATTCAATGAACTTGGCTTAAGTGAGCCACTGTTGCGCGCTGTCGCGCGCGCCGGCTACGAGACGCCTTCCCCGATTCAACAAGCAGCGATCCCCCCCGCGCTGCTCGGCAAGGACGTCCTCGGCTGTGCCCAGACCGGAACCGGCAAGACTGCCGCGTTCTCCCTCCCTATTCTCCACCGCATCGATCAACTGGCAGGCAAGGAACCCTGCCTGCGCGCGCTCATCTTGACGCCCACGCGCGAGCTCGCGGCCCAAATCGGCCAGAGTCTCGAGACCTACGGGAAAGATCTCGACCTTTATCACACTGTCATCTTCGGGGGCGTGAGCGAAAAGCCGCAAATCGCGGAGCTCAAGCGCGGCGTGGACATTCTTGTCGCGACCCCCGGGCGTCTGCTCGATCTCATGCAGCAGGGGCACATCGATCTCTCGAAGCTGAACATCTTTGTCCTCGACGAAGCCGACCGGATGCTCGACATGGGCTTCATCCACGACGTCCGTAAGGTGGTGAATGCTCTGCCTCGCTCGCGACAGACGCTCTTTTTCTCAGCGACGATGCCGAACGAGATCAAGACGCTTGCGGATCGGCTGCTGGTTGATCCGGTCACTGTCACCGTGACCCCCGTCTCGTCGACGGCCGAGAAGATCGATCAGAGCGTCTACTTCGTGGACAAGGCGTTGAAGCCGAAGTTGCTCCTGAAAGTCCTCACCAATCCGGCTTGTGAGCGCGTCCTCGTCTTTAGCCGCACGAAACACGGCGCCAATCGCATCGCCACGGCCCTCGAGAAGGCGCGGATCAGCGCCGCCGCCATCCACGGCAACAAATCGCAAGGTGCCCGCACCACGGCGCTCGAAGGTTTTCGGAGCGGACGCGTGCGCGTCTTGGTCGCCACGGACATCGCGGCACGCGGCATCGATGTCGACGGCGTCACCCACGTCATCAACTACGACATTCCGAACGTGCCCGAGACCTATGTCCACCGCATCGGCCGTACCGCCCGCGCTGGCCAAGAGGGAACGGCATTTTCGTTCTGTGAGTCTGAGGAACGTCGCGACTTCCGAGCCATCGAGAAGCTGATTGGCATGAAGGTCACGGAGGTCTCTGAGCCGGGCTTTGAGGCAGGGACCGCACCCGACGAGCGCCCCCAGATGGCCCCACGTCACCATCAAGGCGGAAGGCCCCAGGCCGATCGCGGGCGTTCCGACCGCGGAGGACGTCCGGGGCAAAGGCCGATGGGCGCTTCGGGCGACCGCAGCTCTGAACGTCGGTCTCCTCCGCGCGGTCGGCGGCCGGGCAGCGTGCAGAAGGCCCGTTCGGGACCGCCCCGTCCGGCCCCGTGACGTAAGTTCTCCATCATGAACGGAGAAGGCGCCCTCGGGCGCCTTTTCACTTTGTTCCCATCGATTCGAGCGCGCACAGCTCTACGCCGCGCGGGGGCTCAGGGCGACGTTTCGAGGCGCCGGGCGATCACCTTGGCGCTCTTTCGGAATCGTTCGGCCTCCGCTTTGCACGGAGGATAACAAGTCCGTCCCCAGCCACACTTCTTCGGCGCAGTGCTCAGGGCTTGGAGTTGGTGAAGGCTGCGGATGTCGCCGTCTTGTTCGGCTCGTTCGAGCAGCGGCACTCGGGCCTGGCAGCTCGGGGCGTACCTCAGGTCGTAGGCGATGAGCACGTTCGGCGCGGCGCGCTTCGTCTTGCGCAGCTCTTGGAAGAGCTCTTTGAGGCGCGCGCGATGTTCGGGGCGCTCGCTCATGAGTTGGTAGAGGAGCTCGGCTCCCTCGGTTCCCATGTGATTCCTGACAGCGCTGGCGGCCGCGGCGTAGGGTTTACCCTTCAGAAGCAGTCCTTTCTTCAGGATGAAGACGACGTCGCTGTCCTTGTTGGCCGTTGGATCGAGCTGCAACAGGTCGGAGATGGTCTCGAGGGAACGGGTGAGGGTGTCTGCGCGACTCGCGTAGGCGAGCACCAGCGCTTTCAGGATTTTCGCGTCCCTGGGATACTTCTCCTTCAGAGCTTCCAGGGCTTCGGGGCCGTCGTGGATCGCAATGTCGAGGTCGTCCTTGGGGGCGAGCTCGTGGGGAGCAGGAGGCGGGGAACCGGCGCGCGAGGCCGAGCCCTTTTCTGCGGCTCTCTCGGGTGCTTCGCCTCTCCCAGAGGAGGAAGAGCCTTGGGGCGCACTCGAATCCTCGGCTGCGACTGCGAGGGAAGGCCGGCTCGCGGGCTCGGAGCGATGGGGAAGCGTGATGAGCCAAAGACTGAGGACCATCGCTAGGGCGGGAGCTATGGTCTGCGTCAGCGCGGAGAGGATCCGGTTTTTCGTGACGGCGAAGAGACTTCTGAGAAGCGAGACGGTACCGCCCAGCGTCGCGATCCCGAAGAGAACGAGGAGGAGAACTGGCGGGGTGAGGGAGTCGCCCGCGATAGGCCTCTTATGGACCGCGGCGAACGTTGCGCTTGTTGTGAGGCTGAAGAGCGCCGAGAGGCCGTAGGCCGCGATCGCGACAAAGAGCGCGCGGGCCGCCTTGGGCACGAGTTCTGCGACTCGGGCGCTGTTGTTCCAGACGCGCCGTTCTAAGAGATAGAGCGCGGTTGCTGCGGTTCCGAGACTAACCAGGCCGAGGAATGCCAGAAGAAGCCATTCGAGCAGGCTCGGGCGGAAGTGCCGAAGAGTGTCGCCGAAAAGCTCGAGACCACCCAAAGCGGCGCCGTAGGCGGCACATGCGAGAAACACTGCCAGGAGCCCGAGCGTGAGGCCGAGGCGGAGCCTGGGGCTCGACAGGAGACGCGAGCTCTTCTGGTCACCGCGACGGTTCAAGGGGCCGTAGGGCGCGTACAGACGCGCGAGCGCCTCTCCGAGCTCGGGAGCGCTTTGGTAGCGTTCGGCTGCCTGTCGGGCCATGGCCTTCTGGATGACGATCTCGAGTTCAATCGGGACCTTCGGATTGATATCTCGCGGCCGGGGAGGCTCGCGGTTCATGACCGCTAGCACCGTGAGCTGTGGGGTCTCTTCGCCAAAGGGAGCCTGACCGGTCGCCATTGCGTAGAGCAGGGCTCCGATGCCGTAGACATCCGTGCGGATGTCGGTCTCTTGGCCCATGGCCTGCTCCGGAGCCATGTAACCGGGCGTTCCGATGATGATGCCGGTTTTCGTCAGCTCGGTGTCGCGCTCCATGAAGCGGGACAAGCCAAAGTCGAGGACTTTGACCGCGGGAAGCGCGCTAGCCCCTTCTGGCTGCTCAGCTTCCGGAGCGAGCACGAAGATATTGTGAGGCTTGAGGTCTCGGTGGATGACGCCTTTCGCGTGGGCAGCAGCGAGCGCGCTTGCGAGCTGTTTGCCGATGTGAGCGACGACTTCGGGAGCGAGCGCGCCATGAGTTTTTAGATATTCATTGAGGTCGACTCCCATCAGGAGCTCACAGACCATGTAAGGCCAGCCTTCGGGCGTCTCGCCGACGTCGTAAGTCCCGACGACGCCGCTGTGCTCGATGGATGCGGCGGCCTCTGCTTCTCGCTGGAACCTCTGACGGAGCTCGGGGTTGCGAGCGAACTCCGCGTGGAGGACCTTGATGGCGTAGCGCTTGGCGAAAATGCGCGTGTGGTGCGCTTCGTACACTCGGCCCATGCCGCCGGCTCCGAGCACGCGCAAGACCAAGTAGGTGCCCTGCAACGTCTGACCGATCAGAGGATCCGGAGCATCCGGTGAGACCTCTTCTCCGGCCCAGGAGTTCTGCTCCGAGAGGGAGAGGTCCGGGAGCTCCTCGGGCAGGGGGAAGGGCTGGACGCGGTCTGGTGGGACCGCCTGGTACTTGAGGCTCGGCGGCCGCGTCACCGCCGGCGCGGGCTCTGCGGCTGGTTGGTCTCGATTGTCCTCAGGGGGACGATGTGCTGCGCTGTCTCCCACGGAACCTCACCGGGACCACATCGGAAAAATCTCCCGACAATCGTGCCAGCAGAACGGCCGCGTGGCGAGGGAGTTCAGGTTGGTTGCACGCGGAGGCCGCCCCGGGCTCCCCTGCGACACAGCTTGATCGTCACTTTCCCGGATAGTCAGCGAAGATTTCTTCGACGGTGAGCTCGATCGAGGTGTTCTGATCGCCGGAACAGTCGAGCAGTTCCGAAGCAAGCCCTCCGAACACGACCTCGTCCTTGGCTGGATCGACGACGCTCACGACCAGGGTTCCCGGCCGGTACTCGACAGGGACCGGCTCGACCCAGCGGCAAGCATCGAACTCCTCGTACCAGCCCCACCACTTCCAGCCGCTGACGCAATCCCACGCAGCGCCGTCCTCGACCTCCGTCGCAGCGGCACTGGTCACCCAGAGATCAGGTGTTTCCTGATTCGGGTCGACCTCTTCGAGCCCAGCTTGCGCGAGCGCGGCGCCGGCTTCCATGTTGGCTCGCTTCAAGAGCACTTCGACGTTTGAGGGCAAGTCCGAGCTCTCTTTGCCGCTCAGCGGGGAGCGATTCGGATTTTTGAGCGCGAAGGTCTGGTAGCGACCGAAAGTGATCCCAGGGCGCGCTCGGGACTCGACGCCCGCTCCGCACACCTCCTTGCCGCTCGAACAGCCAGAAATCGCAAGGAGCGAAAGGAGCGTGAGCCCGCCCAGGATTTTCTTCGCGGAGGGATCGACAGAAGGCATAGATCTCAAAGCACCTAGCCGGTCTTGCCGGCGAGGGCCAAGTTGTCGGCGAGGGCCAAGTTGCCTGTAGGGGCCAAGGTGTGGGCCTCAAGGTCCGAGGTAGACGTCCGACCTCGGTTCTCCCCTCGGAGCGGGCTCGACAATCGCCTGTTTTGTTGCCACCGCGGGCTAAGACTCCCGCCTCCCGGTCGATGTCGATACCAACGTCGACCCGCGGGCCTTCCGGTGGCGGTAAGCTGGAAGAGAAACCTGTGGAGGGCGCGTCGAGGTACAAGCTGCCGCTGCCGTTTCCTCCTGAGCTCTTGCCGCCGCTTGGGAGACCTCCGCCGCTCCCTCCTGCGCTCTCGCCGCCCCTTGCGAGACCTCCGGAGGTCTTTCGTTGGTCCGTTCACCGCCATCCTCGGACGCGGCGCTCCACGCATCGACTCGACGGGATACGGCGCGCGAAACGGCACACGATATCACGATGGACCGCGTGCCGGCCGCCTCACTCGAGGCGGCCAGTGGCTGCTCGTCTTTCAGTAGGGGAAGCCCGGTACGCCCACGTCGACTCGGTAGATGCCCGCGGGCTGCATGACGGTGATATAAAGGGTCTTCGAATCGGGACCCCCAAAGGCGGCGTTTGTGGCCTGGCCGAGCGCGGTGATGCTTCCGAGAGGTGTTCCTTCCTTTGAGAGAACCTGGAGGAACCCGTTTGCTGCGACGTAAATATTCCCGGCGCAGTCGATGGCCATGCCGTCGCCGCCCGTGATGTTCCCGAAGGGCTCGGGTGTCCCGACGGAGTCCCCCATCACCGGGTACCGCACCATCGTTCCGTCGCCAGTGACGTAGAGCCAAGCTTCGTCCGGGGACAGCGAGACGCCGTTCGGCTTCATGTGATCCGTCGGGATCTCCTTGAGCGTGCCTCCCGAGTAGGAATAGACGCGGTTTTTCGTCTGCGGGCACTCGCCCCCCATGCACTGCCAATCCGGATCGCTGAAGTAGATCGTTCCGTCGCTGCGGATCGCCAGATCGTTCGGCGAGTTGAGGCGGTTGCCTTCGAACTGAGCGATGACGGTCGTCGACGCGGGAGGATTCGCGCTGAGGTCAAAGCTCACGATTCCGCCCACCAGGTGGCTCGCGCCGTAGAGCTTTCCATCGCCGCCGAGGGCGAGCCCGTTCGTCCCGGCGTGGGAGAGGGCCATCTGTGGATTCTCCGGGTCCACGACGATCGGGATCAGCTCGGAGAAGGTCGTCCCGTCATAGACCATGAGCCGCGACGGATTGAGCGGTCCGTAGTCCCGCATCTGGGAGAAGTAGAGCTTGCCCTCACGCCAGACGGGACCCTCGACGATCGAGTTCGAGTTCCCCGGCATCTCTGGCATCGTTCCCGGAACGAGGGTCGCGGTACCGAGGGTCGGTGTCAGGTTCTCCGAACCGGGGGGACACGAAAACCGCCCGCCCGGGATCGTGGTGCCGCCTCCGCCGGTTCCACCGGGCGCTCCGCCGCTCGGAGAGCCGCCCGCGCTGGTACCACCACCTCCGCCGCCGCCGATCGGTGGAACACCACCGCTTCCGTCACCGCCGCTGGCTCCGCCACCGATTCCGTTGTTCGGTCCGCCGCCGGATTCTCCGCCTCCTGCGGTCTGGTCACCTCCGGCGCCCGGAGCGTCTCCGCCGGCACCGGGACCTGCTCCACCGGAGCCCGGATCCCCTGAGCCGCCCGAACCATCAGGGCCCGGGAGCCCAGCGGGGTCAGAAGAACACGCGACGGTCAGTGCGAAAGAGCCAAACAGAAGGAAGCTAAGGGATTTGCGCATTTTTTCTCTCGAGACCCGTACAGTACCCAAAGGTGGGCAATTCTGGGCAGGCTGCCATGAAAGCAGACGTCCCTGGCGAGTCGAGCTCTTTCCGCGGCAGGGCGGCTCTGTTAAGGCCGCGCACCTGTCCCTTTTTCCTGACAGGTTGCTCGCCGAGGGCGAAAAACTACTCTCACGAAATTCAAACAAATGACGAGCTACAAATGGGATCGCAGATTCCTCGCTTTGGCGAGCCATATCGCCGCTTGGAGCAAAGATCCGTCGACGCAAGTGGGCTGTGTCGTCGTAGGAGCCGATCGTGAGATCCGGAGCACGGGCTTTAACGGGTTGCCTCGAGGAATCGAAGACACGACCGAGCGCCTGACGGATCGCGCCCTCAAGTACCCGCTCATCTGTCATGCAGAAGAAAACGCGATTCTCCACGCGGCCCGGATTGGCGTGTCGCTGTCCGGCTGCACGATGTTCGTGACCTGGCCCCCCTGTACGCGCTGCGCACGATCTCTCATTCAAGCAGGCATCGTCGAGGTCGTCTACCCGGCGGAGCTCGAGGTTCCCGAGCGCTGGCGTGACGACTTCGAGCTGAGCCTCAAGATGCTCGAGGAAGCGAATATTCGGATCCGCCGTATACCCATGGAAGAGGTCCCGCGGCCCGAACCCTCCGACGGCCCAGGCTAGCCCGAGGGGAGCCCCTCCCCGGGGTCACCCAAGCCTCCGCGCTTTCCCTGTGTAGGATCGAGGGCATACGTGGTAAAAGACCGCTCCCTATGTTCGGGCGCGCTCCACGTACCTACCAGATTGTCAACGTCTTCGCGGAGCAGCCATTTTGCGGGAAAACGGTCGCGGTCTTCCCCGATTCGACCGGCCTTGACGGCGCCTCGATGCAGCTCATCGCGCGAGAGCTTGGCTTTCCTCGCACTGCCTTCGTGCTTCCTGCCACAAGTGAGGGGGCGCAGGCGAAGGTTCGCGTCTTCACCCCGAGCGTTGAGCTGAACGGCGCTGGCCTGCCGACGATTGCGACGGTCTTTGTCCTCCAGGGCGGCTCCGTTGAACCCCCGCGGCCTTCGGCGCCCTCCACGCGCATCATCCTCGAGCAGGACGAGGCCCCGGTGTCTGTCGCCTATTCGGCCCGCGTCTACTCCGTGCGCCAGGAGCTTCCGACTTTCGGATCCATTTTTCCGGAGCGTGAAACGATTGCGGCGGTCCTCTCGCTTCGGCCGGACGAGCTCGCGGAAGGGCCTCTCGAGGTCGCGAGCGCGGGCGTGCCGTACGTGATGGTGCCGCTGAAGAACGCGAGCTCTCTCGCCAAGATCAAGCTGCGCGAGAGCATCTGGGAGCGGACGTTACAGCGTTTCGAGGCGCCGAACCTCGTCGCATTTTCCCTCAAGGGGACGCCGCCGGGCTATTTGGCCCAGCTTCGGGCGTTTACGCCCTCCCTCGGCGTCTACGAAGAGCCCGCCTCCGAAGAGGCCTGCGGGCCCCTGATCGGATACGCCCTTCGCCACGGCCTCGGGAATGTCGCCTCTGGAACCCATGCCATCCTGAGCCAAGGGACGGAACTGGGCCGGAAGAGCACCCTGCACGTGAGCTATTCTCACTGGGACGGCGTTCTACGCGACCTGCGCGTTGGCGGGCCCTGCGTCGGCATGGGAACCGGGACGATTTACGCCTGAAGCGAAACGGGTAGCGTACTTGGGCCTTCGGTCTCGCCCCTGCTGAGCGTGCGGGAGCGATCCCCCTTTCCCGAACCTTCCGCAATTCGTACCTTTATTTTTGGACCTGTGCCCTTGTAAAGTCCCGAGCGATACCTTGGGATCGAGCCCGCTGTGGCGCGACACAAGAGCGGGTCCGAAGTCGGCATCTGAGAAACAAATATGGAGCAAGGCGGGAAATTCCGGGGAGCATTCTTTCGCGATTCCACGTCGATCATTCCTGCCGTCCAGCGGATCAATGACGCGGTGACGGTGGGCCTGTCGCTCCTGTTCATGATTGAGATCTACGGACAGGTCTGGCGAGATCAGGACACGGTCGCGCTTTGCGTTTGTCTCCTCACTTTCTACTTCATCTCTGAGGTCAATCGTCTTTACCGTTCCTGGGGCGGCGTGCCGCTCGCTCGGGAAATCACACTGGCGGTAGGAACCTGGCTCGCGACGATCCCGGTTCTGCTTCTGGTGGCGTTTCTAACGAAACAGAGCCAGGTCTATTCGCGCGTCGTCAGCGCCGGTTGGTTCGTTCTGGCGCCGGTGCTCATGTGCGCCGGTCGCATGATCATTCGCGGTGTCCTCTACCGGCTGCGCAAGAGCGGGCGCAGCGTGCGCACGGGTGTCATCGTTGGCATGACGCGGACCGCTCAGAGGCTTGTGGATCAGCTTCGCGATCCTGCGCAGGGCGTTCGGCTCGTTGGGTTCTACGATGACCGAATTCCCTCGCGGCGCTATGAGATCACGGGCGTGGATGTGGAGTTCCGCGGAGGCGCGGACCAGCTCGTCTCGGACGTGCGCGCCGGATCGATCGACTATGTCTACATCGCGCTCCCGCTTCGCGCGGAGTCTCGCATCTCGGACCTGATCGAGCGCCTCTCCGACACGACGGCGACGGTGAACGTGGTCGGCGACTTCTTCGTCTTCGATATGCTCCACGCGCAGTGGACCATGGTCGGGGACGTCCCGGTCGTCGGTATTTTGGACTCGCCGTTCCGCGGACTGGGCGGCTGGGTGAAGCGGCTCGAAGACCTCCTGATCGGCTCGCTGATCCTGCTCATCATCGCGATTCCGATGATCGTGATCGCGATCCTGGTGAAGTTGACCTCGCCGGGCTCGGTCTTCTTCGTGCAGCGGCGCTATGGTCTGAACGGCGAGAAAATCCCGGTCATCAAGTTCCGGACCATGACCGTGAGCGAGGATGGCGACAAGGTGACCCAGGCCTCGAAGAACGACAGCCGCGTGACGCCCTTCGGCGCCTTCCTCCGGCGCACCTCCCTCGACGAGCTGCCTCAGTTCTTGAACGTGATCGCTGGGCACATGTCGATCGTGGGGCCGCGTCCGCACGCCGTGGCCCACAATGAGCTCTACCGCTCGAAGATTCATCGCTACATGCTCCGCCACAAAGTCAAACCGGGCATCACCGGCTGGGCTCAGGTGAACGGCTGGCGGGGCGAGACCGAGGCGATCTACAAGATGGAGAAGCGCCTCGAGCACGATCTCTACTACATCCACAACTGGGACCTGATGCTCGACCTTCGGATCATCTTCCTGACCATCTTCGGTAAGAAGGTCCGGAGCAACGCGTTCTAAGAGAGGCGCGGGTCGCTATCCCAGAGAGAGCGGCCCGCTCGACTCATCGCCCCCGAAGGCACGACCCGTGGGGAAACGGGCTGCCCTGCGGGCCGAGGGGCGAGCCTTCGGCCGGGGTGCGGCCCCTCGCCACCAGGTTTTTTGTCCCATCTCCGCGAGAGGCTCCGGATTTCTTCCTCGAATGCGATCGAAAGACGACAAGCGATGGTAGAGTGCGGGCTGTCTTGGAAAGCCTCCCGCCTGAAAGCAGCTACCCTCAATCCGCGAGAACTGGACGAGAGTTAGCCCTCACTGGTCAGCATGCTCTCGTCGTGCGCAAGGACCTCGATCTTGAGCTCCCTCTCGAAGCTGAGGTGACGGCTCCTCCGTGGCAGCGACCCGAGTGGCAACAGCTCTGGCTCGCCCTTCAGAATGAGGACTGGCGAACCTTGGCGCTCGTGCCTTCAGGGGACATGCCGGACGGTTTTACGCTCGAGGTCGCGGTTTCGCTCGTGCACACAGGATCGGTGCACCTCGGCGCCCCGATCCGCATCGCCGATGCGACCGACGTCAGTCTCGGACACCTCCGCCAGTTCATCGAGGAGCTGACTGAGCTTCGCAGCGGCGGCGATCGTGTGATCGTCGCGCTCGGACCGGTCAAAGGTGCGGCCACCACCGTCGCCATCGCTCAGGCTTCTGATCGAGCCCTCCTCTGCATTCCCCTCGAGGTTTCGAAGGTCAAGGACGCCAAGAGTACGATCAAGGCTGTCGGCCCGAAGCACTTCGTCGGCAGCGCTGTGTTCGAGGTGGGTTAACTCGACGAAGGGCCGCGCCTGGAGGGCCCAAACGGCGCTCTCCTCGCCCCCGCGCATATCCGCAAGTATCAAAGGAGAATTCGTGAAAAAGCCCCGGATTGGATTCGTGCTCGAGCAAGCGCTTGGGCACGTCGCATACGGAATGGCGCTGAGGAAAGCGCTCGAGAAACGGACTGATTTCGAGCCGGTTTGGCTCGAGGTGCCCTACGGCCTCGACGGATTTGGCAAAATCCCTGGCGTTGGAAAGAACTGGACAATCCGAGGCAGCGTGCGGGCTCGCCAGATGATCTTGGACGCGGAAGCTCAGGCGCCCCTCGACGCTCTCTTCATCAACACACAAACGGTGAGTCTGTTTTCCGGATCTATCGCCAAGCGTGTCCCGACGATGCTGTCCTTGGACGCGACCCCGATCAACTATGATGAGCTCGCCGACTGGTACGGCGACTCGGTCCAGGCAGCCCCGATTGAGCGGGTGAAGCTGAGCGCCCACCGAGCGGTCATGAAGACCATGACCTGGTTTACGACCTGGTCTGAGTGGGCCAAGGCGTCCCTCGTCAAAGACTACGGCGTTGACGGGGATCGGGTGACGGTCCTTCCGCCTGGTACGACCCTCTCGAACTACCCCGATCCGCACTCGAAGCAGTTCTGGCGCGGCGATCGGCCCCTGCGCGTGCTGTTTGTGGGCGGCGATTTCCGGCGAAAGGGTGGCGATTTGCTGACCCAGACCGTCCGGGACCACTTCAAAGGCCGCATCGAGCTGCACATGGTGACCGCCGCCGATCCTCCCAAGGAAGACGGCGTCTTCATCTATCACAACGTCAAACCTCACTCGGAGCCGCTCCTCAAGCTCTACCGCGAGTCGGACCTTTTTGTGCTCCCGACACGCGGAGATTGCCTCGCTGTTGTGCTCGGTGAGGCCATGGCCTCGCAGCTTCCGATCATCACCACCCGCGTGGGAGCTCATGCGGAGGCGGTGGTCGACGGCGAGAGCGGATACGTGATCGAAAAGGATGACGCTGAGGCGCTCCGCGATCGCTTGGGGCGTCTCCTCGCCGATCCTTTACTTCTCGAGAGAATGTCGCGGCGTTCGCGCGCTCTCGGCGAAGAGCGTTTCGACATGCAAAAGAACGCCGACGCGATCGGTGACCTGCTCGTCACGCTGGCGGAGGGGCGCGTTCGGGAACTGCTCGCGCCGAACTTCCGAGTTTCGAGGCCATGAAACGACCGGGGAAGGTCCTTCGGCGTGCGCTCTGCTTGCTGGTCTGGGCCTATCCCCTGAGTCTTCTTTGCGTCTACACATTTCTGCGCGCGACGGCGGAGACATTCTGGGGCTCAGCGCTGGCGGTCTATCTCCCGCCACAGGGCTACCTATTCCCGGCGCCTTTGATTGTTCTTGCCGCGCTTTGGGTGGGGCCGAAGCGCTTAGTCCTGGTGCCGCTCGGGAGCGTGCTGTTCGTCGTGTACTTCGTGATGGGCTTCCACTTCTCGTTTCGGAGTGCGAGCTCGGCCGACCTCACTGTCGTGAGCATGAACGTTGACTCAGCTCATCGAGGTTCGAAAGAGGTGGTGCAAGGCATCTTGGAGCACGACCCCGATCTGGTGTTCCTCCAAGAGATCGCATTTCGCGGTGAGGAGCTCGCCGCCGAGCTCAAGACGCGGCTGTCGCACGTCGTGGTCAGCGGACAGTTCGTGGTGGCCAGTCGGTATCCGCTCAGCGAGCCAAAACACCCCGGGTCGAGTTTTCTCTGGGGGCGGGAGCGCACGCCCCAGTTCATCAGCCTCGAGATGCAGACGCCAGGGGGGCCGGTGGCTCTCTACAACGTGCATCCAGGCTCGCCGCGACATGCGTTCATGGCAGTGCGGGGGCAAGGGTTTACCAAGGAGATCAAGAGTGGACGTCTTTTTCGCGGAGAAGCGGCCGAGCGTGTGCGTAAAAATGTCGATCTTCGGCGCTTCGATCTCGAGTCCGCTGCGAGGAGCGCTCTTCAGGGCAGTCTGCCGACGATCGTCGCTGGTGATCTGAATTTGACGCACATGAGCCCGCTGTTTGATCAGGCGTTTGGCGCTTTTTCAGACAGCTTTGCGGACGCTGGAATCGGCTTCGGATTCACGTTTCCGTCGAAGATCCTCTGGATGCGGCTCGACCGAATCTTGGCGATTCGAGGCCCCCGTTTCGTGGACTCGTATGTGGCCTGCCGCGGGCTCTCCGACCATATGTGTGTTGTGGCTAAGCTCGAGCTTTGGCCACCGTCGACATGAACGGTCTCTCGAAGACTCGGAAGAACCCGTAGCTGGCAGCGATGGTCACGCCGAGGCCGAGCGTCATCAGGGCGACGAAGGTGGCCTCATTGTCGAGTCCGAGGGGCATAGCCGCGTACTGCCACAAGATCTGCAGAATCGGCGCGTGCATCAAGTAAAGGCTGTAAGAGAAGGTCCCGAGCCAAACCAGGGGCGGCAGCGCGAAGAATTTCGTGAGGAGGCTATTCGGACGGGTGCTCGTAAGGACGAGAGCCGAAAAGGCGAAGATGCCAATGCCGCCGTCGTAGAGGGGATAGTCCGTGTTCTGGAAGTTCGGGCTCAGGACCGGGATGGCTCCGAGCGTGAGGCCGAGGGCGAGAGCCGCGACGAGGCCAAAGTGGCGGAAGGAGCGAATGCGCTCGAAGACAGGATCCTTCGAGTACGAGACGTAGGCGGCCACTACTCCGAGCGCGAAGATGCCGATGTAGTGCGGGTTGGCGCGGTAGATGCGGGTGTCCATCACCGCAAAGGCGAGCGCAAAGCCGAGCGCGAGCGCGCAGGCGGCCATGCGTAGGATGCCGATGCGGCGCGCGAGCAGCACCATGAGCGGAAACAGGAAGTAGATTTGCCACTCGACGGCGATCGACCAGAACACGTAGTTGATGCGGCCGGTGCGGAAGATGTCTTGGACGAGGAGAACGTGGGCGACGATCGCTTGCCAATCGACTTCAATCGGGACGTCCCAAAGGGAGCCAGTGGGCTCGCCGATGATGGTGGCGATGAGGAGCAAGCAGAGGGCGAGAGCAGCGTAGTAGGGCGGCAGAATGCGCCGAGCGCGCCGCCGGAAGAACTCCTTCGTCCCACCGCGCAGCTGACCGTCCCCGCGGATGACAGGCAAGGCCAAGCAGAACCCCGATACGGCGATGAACACGGTGACCGCGAAGTGACCGGTGATCAGCGTGGAGCGAAACCAGGTAAAGGGGACGCGTGTCGGGAGCTCCCCTTTGATGCCGCTCCAGGACTGGCCGTAGGCGTGGTTCACGTAAACGAGCAGCGCGGCGAGGGCTCTGAGGCCGTCGATGTGAGCGAGATGGAACGCGGTCTTCGCCGCCGCTACTGGAGGCGCTTGCGCCGCACGAACCTCAGCCGAGTCCACGGTAACAGGGAGGGCAGCGCCAGAGTTCACTCGGCAGTCTCTACCGGGACTGCTTCGTGTCGTCTAGCGCTCGGGGGCTCTTGGGGAGGAGCTCTGATGACGCCAGGGCGGCGATATGTTAGGAAACTCCGCCCCATGGAGAAGCCGAGCGTCAGCGTGGTCATACCCACCTACAATCGGCGCCCGCGCCTTGCTCGGGTCTTGTCGGCTCTCGCCGCAGAGACATTTCCGCCGGAGCGGATCGAGGTTGTCGTCGTGGACGATGGGTCGACGGACGACACCGTCGAGTGGCTCAAGAGCGCCTCTTTTCCCTTCTCGCTGCGCGTCGAAAGCCAGGCCAACTCGGGGCCCGCTGCTGCGCGGAATCGCGGGGTACAAGCGGCCAGCTCCGACTGGATCCTTTTTCTCGATGACGACGTGGTTCCTGACCCGCTCCTGGTTCAGGCGCACATGGAGAACCACGAAAAGGCTGAAGGGGACGTGGTCGTGCTCGGGACGCTCTCGTCTTTGCCCTCCTACTCGCAGCCTTGGGTCGCCTGGGAGCAGGTCCAGCTCGAGAAACAGTACGCCGCCATGGTGCGCGGCGATTACCAGCCGACCTATCGCCAGTTCTGGACCGGAAACGCGTCAGTGAGGCGCTCGAGACTCCTCGAGGCGGGCCTCTTCGACGTGACCCTGAAGCGCGGGGAAGACGTGGAGCTTGGCCGGAGGCTGGCGGACGCGGGAGTGGGCTATGTGTTCGACCCCCGTGCCAAGGGGCTCCATCACGCGGAGCGGACCCTGAAGTCCTTCTGCCACGCCCACGCGACCTACGGCGAGATGGAGGTCAGCATGTTCGATGGATCGCCGGAGGGCGCCGAGGAGATGCTTGCGGGCAACTGGCACCGGCTCCACCCGCTCCAGCGCTCGGCGCTCTCCTGCCTGCTGGTTCGTCCCGAGGCCGCGGAGCTCGCCTCGAAGCTCCTCTGCCGTTACCTCGAGTCTAAAGCGGCCGGCCGAGTCAGCAAGCTCGACCGAGCCGCCTGCAGCTTGCTGGCGAATGTTCTGTACTGGAACTCGTCGAAGCGGACTCTCGGTCCCGATCGCTTTGCGCGGGTGCGCTCCCCTCGATCGACCTAAGGGACGCTCGACGGACGACTCAAAAAGCCGAGCAACCGAGCTCTTCCGCGAAGGTCAGCTCGGGGCGTGCCCGAGGATCTTCTGCTGACGGTAGGCGAGAGCCCGCTCCATGGCGCCGATCACGCGGTCGACGAACAGGTTCAGTCCTGCCTCGCGCTCGATGAATTCGCGCGCGGCGCGTCCGATGCGCGCAGCTTCTTCTGGAGCGTTCAGGTACTTCTGAATCGCGGCTCGAAGTGCTCCGGGATCGTGAGGAGGAACGTAGACGCCCGTGACGCCGTCGACGATCGTATCGGTTTGGCCGATGGTGCGCGTCGCGATCACACATTTCCCCATCGACATCATCTCGAGGATCGTCGCGATGCCCGTCTGATAGACGTTCTGTTTGATGGGGACGACGGCGAGCGCTGAGCGGGCGTAGAGAGCGCGCAGATCGTAGCGGTTCATCTTGCCCCAGCTGACGTTCTCCGGAAGCTCATGGCTCGGATTCAGTTCTTTCTGGATCCAAGGGCTGCCCGCTGCGATCTGGACGCGGACCGGGAGGCCACGCACCGCCTCAGCCAGGCAGTCATAGTCGCGCAGGAGCTGGCCGGCGGCGCAGATGAGATCGGGTTCGGGGGGCTCTTCGGAAGGGCGGAAGAACTGGTCGTCCGCGTGATAATAGATGCGCTGGACCTGCTCCGGTTCGAAACCGAGCTCATCGAGCATCAGTCGTTCTTCAGTGCGCGCGTAGGCGAGGACGTGGTCGATGCGCTTCTCGACGGAGAAGAGCTCGAAGAAGATCCGCTTCTTCTTCGGCGCGAGGGTGTGCGCGATCAGCGCGTGAGCGACCGGGGATTCCGTCGGGCGAAGCAGAGCTGCCAGGGGGATTCCGATGTCTTCGCCGGTCGTGAGGATGACGTCGTAGTTGTCGCGGCGGAGAAACCCGAGCATCGCGAGGGCCGCCGAAGGACCGAGCGCCTTCAGCGTAGCTTTTACGGGGAGCGACGTACTCTTGAGGGCGTCGTCGAAGTCGAGCAGGTCGGCGCCGAGCCTCTCGGCAATTTCGAAGACGTCGAGGCGCGGCTCTCGTCCGGCCTCGATCCCTTTGCGCATGGCCTCGCCGAAGGATCCGGCGGCTAAGATGAGTGCTCTCATGGTTTCAGGCCGGGCTTGTTGTTCGGCAACTCACCGAGCGCCTCAAGCCGTGCGCGGAAATCAGCGATCGTCCTGGTCAGGCCTTCGCGGAGCGGGAACTTCGGCTCGAAGCCGATCAGCTCACGGGCGAGGGAGATGTCCGGCTTGCGCTGCTTGGGGTCGTCGGCGGGCAACGGATGGAACTCGATGGGAGTCGTGGAGCCGGTCAGCTCGTGGACGAGCTTCGCCAGTTCGATCATCGTGAACTCACCGGGATTTCCGAGGTTCATCGGGCCCCCGAAGGACTCTCGCATCGCGACGCGGAAGAAGCCTTCGACGAGGTCGTCGACGTAGCAGAAGGAGCGAGTCTGGGTGCCTTCGCCGAAAACCGAGAGGGCCTGGCCGCGGAGAGCCTGCGTTACGAAGGTCGAAACGACGCGGCCGTCATTGAAGGCCATGCGCGGACCGTAGGTGTTGAAGATGCGGACGAGGCGAGCGTCGATGTTCCAGCTGCGCTTGGCGTCCATGAACAAGGTCTCGGCGCCGCGCTTCCCCTCGTCGTAACAAGCGCGCGGACCGATCGGGTTCACGTGACCCCAGTAGGACTCGGGCTGGGGATGCACGTTCGGATCGCCATAGACCTCGGAGGTCGACGCATGGACCACCGTGCAGCGGCGCCCGCGCGCCATCTCGATGATGCGCTGGGCACCGACGACGCTGGTCGTGAAGGTCGTGTAGGGGTCGTGCTGGTAGTGGACAGGAGAAGCCGGGCAGGCAAAGTTGAAGATGAGCTCTGCGTGAACGTGCATCGGTTCGCGCACGTCGCCGGCCTGAAAGTGAAAATGGGGATCGCGGCTCGCGTTTGCGAGGTTCGTCAGATCTCCCGTCATCAGACTGTCGAGTCCGACCACCTCAAAGCCTTCGGCGAGCAGCCGATCGACGAGGTGTGAGCCAATAAATCCTGCCGCGCCTGTTACGAGCGCCGTTCGCCGTACTGCCCCGAGTCCCATGAGTCTGTGGTTCCTTCTGCTGGGTGCGCGCCGGCAGAAATGCACCGACTCGCTTGGCTTGGCACGGTATCACCGCTCGGGACGTGTCTTCAATCCCTCTCGCTTCTGAGCTTTGGCCTCTCACCCCTGCGGGGCTCCCGTCCGCAGGCCCTCGAGCGCTCGCGGGAGCGACTTATCGACTCCGCTCAGACGCAGGATGGTTCAGGAAGTGGCGTTCGACCGACACATAAAGCAGCGCTGCGACCGCGAGGGACGCGACGGATCCTCCGATGCCCATGGTCGCGCGGTAGACCCAAGGGGAGACCCCTGCCCCTTCGAGTGTGGCTGCGACGAGGGCCAAAATCGGGAGATGGGAGAGGTAGAGACTGTAAGAAATGCGCCCGAGCCCGAGAGCAAAGCGGCTCGAGAGCACCTTGAGCGGTCCCGGCAGCCCACCGCCGAGGCTCCCTTCCGCTGCCGCGATGAGAACAGCCGCCGTACACAGGCCGACGAGCAGGTCCGTCATGGGCTGGTAGCGGAACCAAATGGATGCTGCCCCGAGTCCGCAGAGCGCGAGGAGGACAGTGAATGCGCTGGCGATGAGGTTCCAGGGGAGACGGCGCAGCCTCCGTACCGTGTCACCTTGGGGCCCGACGTGCAGGAGCGCTCCTGCAGAGCCTACCGCGAAAAGAACCGTGTACCAGCTGATGGCCGTGCGACTCCACTCTGGCCAGAATGCGAGCGCGCCGTATCCGAGCGCAGCGGCGACAGCGATCATGCCGAGCGCCCCTCTGCGGCGATAGACCGGGACAAATACCGTCGGGAGCAGGAGATAGATCTGCCACTCCGTCGCTACACTCCAGAGGGGACCGTTGATGGTGTGAACTGTCTCCGGGAACCAGTTGTGGATGAGGAGGAAGTGAGTGACGAGGGAAGCTCTGCTGAAGGCAGGATGGCTATCTTGCCAAATCGAGCCGGTGAGCTTGCCTACGCCGAGCGCAGGGACGAGCGCAATCAAGAGCAGCGAGCCACAGAGCGCTACGAAATAGGGGGGCAAGATGCGGCGCGCGCGCCGCCGGAGGAACGGAAAAAACTCGACTTGGAAGGGTCGCTTGCCGCCGCGGGTTGCCGAGAGCGTCAGACAATAGCCGGACAGCACGATGAATACTGCGACGGCCTCATGGCCGAAGCAGAACAGCCGCAGCAGGACCTTTGTGAGCACATCCTCGGGCTCGTGTCGAAAGCCGAGAATGGCGTGAAACAGGACGACGTAGAGCGCGGCGAGCCCCCGAAGGCCATCGAGGTATTCGAGCTTGGTGAGAGTCGCGGGCTGAGAGGTCATGCTCCCTCGGAGCGAGGGATCACTCGACGACGAGCACGTCACCGGACTCCACGAGGAAGTTCCGCACCGAGGCCGAACCTCGGATCAAGTCGTAGTAGTCGAAGCGAATCCGATCACTACCGCGCAGGAGATAAATGCCCTTGCGGTTCGCGTATTGGGTCAGGCCGCCTGATTCGGCGAGCACGTCCAAGATCGGCACCGGACGCGGGAACTCGCGCTTGCCTGCGCTGCTCACCTCACCGATGACGTGCACGACGACGGTGGAGGAGACGAGGATGACTGTGACGCGCGCGTCCTTGAGGTACGCGTCGAGAGCTCGGCTCAGGCGCTTGGCGAGCTCGTCTGGCGTGAGTCCTGCTGCGGGCTGCTCGCCGAGCAGCGGTAGGCTGATCGCTCCGTGGGGGCGCACTGCCACTTGCGGCATCGAGAGCGTGGGTTCGCCGAACACCTGAACGTTCAGGACGTCTCCTACGCGAATGCGGTCGGCTTTGGCCGGCATGGGGGGATGTTTGGCGATATAATCCCGCGCATCGACGTAGATTCCCGGGCCCCGGCAACCGGTGAAGGCGATCCAGGCTACGAGGACGAGTGGCAAAAATCGGAGACTCATCGGACGGCCACGCATAACATGGGTCCCGCCCGATTGGCGAGCGGGCCCCCTTGGGGTCAAGGCGGCCCGGCCGGTCCCCATGAGTCGGTTGGGGGCGGGCGGAAGCACTGGCACCCTGTGTTCCCACGATGGGCGATTTCGAGAGGGTCTCGGCCGCCGGTTCGGCTGAGAGTCTGTCGGGNAGTTGAGGAGGGCCTGGGCCTTTTAGGTTGTCCCTTGAGCAGGATTTGGGAGTATAGGACCCGGACGAGGTCCACTTCCCGGACCTCAGGATCGGGAGCACGGTTTGGCGAGAGAAGAAGAGCTAGAAGACGAAGAAGGGGAATCGAAAGGGATAGGCATCGATCCCCTGGAGATCGCTCGCTTCGTCGTGGAGTGCGCCCGGCGGCACTTGCCGGTTGCGATTGCGGTGTTTCTGGCTCTGAGCGTCCCGGGCGTGTGGCTCTCCCGCATGATCCCGCTCAAGTTCGAGACTCAGGCCCAAATCCTCGTGCACCCGGAAGGGATCCGTTCGCGCGTGCTCGAAAATGGCCCACTGCCGTTCCGGGGCAACGAGCTCGTCGGTATTCAGGACAAGTTCTTCCGCGCCGAGAACATTCGGGGCATCGTCATGGACTCGGACATCGAGCGCTTACACTTTGAGCGTCGTCCGACTCTCCTGAAGTGGAAGGACAAGATTTCCGGAGATCTCCGCAAGCTGAAGCCAGAGCAGCGGACGCGTGCCCTCATGGGGACCATCTCGAAGCGCATTACGATCGAGGCGGAGCAGCAAACGGGCCTTGTCACGATTGCGGCGACCTGGACCGACCCTGACACTGCCTACCGTCTGGCCGATGTAGCGATGAAGCGCTTTTTGGCTGAGCGCTTGGACGAGGAAGTCGCCGTCTTCAAAGAGGTCCTCGCGATCTTGGAGGAGCAGGAAAAGCGCGCCGCCCGAGACGTTGAAAAAGGCTTGGCTCGAGTCGAGCAGGTGGGCTGGAAGAAGGTGGATCCGGGGCCGAAAGCTGCGGCTGCGGCTCCCGGAGAAACGAGCGGTCCGAAGGTTGTCGTCGCCACGGTGAAAGAAGAGGGCGTCGTCGATCCCCAGACGATGGTCCGGCTCGAGAAGGTGCGGCAGGAAATCCGCGCTCTGCACGATCCCTGGCAGCGTCGGTTGAATGAGCTCAAAGTCCAGCTGAGCGACCTTTCGTCCCAGTATGGCCCGAAGCATCCTTTGGTGATCAACCAGGAGAACCGCATCCGCGAAGCCCAGAGTCCTCCGCCTGGACTCGAGGACCTCAAGGCCGAGGAAGCGAAGCTGGTCGCTGCCATCGAGCAGATGTCTCGCCCCTCTGAGAAGGTGGTCCGGCGGACGCTCGACGGTTCGTCGAAAGACTCGTCTCCTGGACCGGCGGCGCCCCAGGGCACCGTTCGCGTCGACTCGGCGGAGCTCTCCGCCGAGCAGGCGAAGCTCTCCATGGCCATCATGGCCTACAATGAGCTGAACGAGCGCATCGAACGCACCAAGATCGAGATCGGCACCGCCGAGACTTCCTTCAAGTATCGCTACCAGGTCACTCAGGAGCCCGAAGCTCCGATTCAACCGCTCAAGCCGATGATGCCGCTCATGATCGCGATCGGGTCTATCGTGGTGGGGGCCCTGTTCGGGCTTCTCGCGGGCGCGCTCCTCGAGCTCATGAGCGGCAAGATGCTCGCGCCCTGGCAGGCAAAGATCCTCGGCATCCCGGTGCTCGCTCAGGTGCGTCTGAGCGAAGAGTCTCCGGCTGCTTGAGTCCTTGAAGCGCAGTGGGCGGGAGCGACTAAGTCGCTCCGGCCCCCTCATTGGACGGACGAAGAAAAGGAGCGGCCCATCCGCTCCCACTGGCGGACGAAGATCAGGAGCGGCCCATCCGCTCCCAGTGGCGGACGAAGATCAGGAGCGGTCCGTCCGCTCCCACTCCGTGTGAGCGCCGGAGCGAACGAACGTCTTGTAGAGGGGGATTTTCCAGAGGATGTAGCCGGGGATCGAGAGGAGCTCCCGGGGGGTGAGCAGGGAGCGGCCGCGGGCGACCCAAGCGGCGAGCACCGCGAGCGTGAGGACGACGAAGGTTCCGAGGGCGATCAGGAGCGGCTCGATGGGTCCGCCGAGGAGCCAGATGCCGAGCATGACCACCAAGGAGACCAGCTCGAGCACCACAAGCAGCGCGAGGGGAGGCACGGTCGCGTCGAGGGCGAGCGCGAGCAGGCCCGGGTCGAAGCGGAGGAGACCCGCGCCGAACAGGCGAGGGGCGACGCTCTTGAGCACGGAGAGCTGTCCGTGTTCCCAGCGGCGCCTTTGCTTGAAGCTCGCGGCATCTGCTTCAGGGAGGAAGCTATCGACGAAGATGGCCTCGTCGAGCAAAGGCGGAGCGCCGAGCAGCGCGAGCTCATGACCCATGAGCAGGTCTTCGACCAAAAACCCATGGGTCGCGGGAGCGTCCCGGAACAATTGCCAAGGGAAGGCCATGCCCGTGCCCGTCAGTAAACAGGGAAAGCCGAGCCGCTTCAGGCCGAGCGGGCGCACCCAGTTCCGGACCAGGAACGCGAAGGCGCTGATGCCCGAGAGCGCCCCTCCCGAGCGGGGTCGTTCCATAAGGTACACGGCCTGCACGGGGCGATTTTTCTCGTGGGCCAGGGTCGAAAGGGCCAAGAGATCGCCGCTCCGCACGCGGCAATCCGCGTCCATGATCAGCACGACGTCCGGCGGATCGCGCCCGAGCTCGACCGCCGCATAACTGAGCGCATAACCTTTTCCCCGTTCGTTCGGGTTCACCCGCTCGAGGACCTCCGCGCCAGCGGCGAGAGCCTTCTCCGCCGTGTCGTCCGTGCAGTTATCGGCGATGACGATCAGGCGATCGGCGGGATGAAGCTGTTCTTTGATGTGGAGAACGGTCTCGGCGATGCCGAGGGACTCGTTGTGGGCCGGGATGATGACGGCGGTGCGAACCGTGTCTTTTGCGCGGCGGGGGCGAGCGCGACTCGGCCAAACCCCGAGAAAGACCTCGCCCGAGAAGATCCATGCCGGGGCACTCACCAAGCACGCGGAGCAGGTGAGGAGGAGCGAAACCCACGGCTGTGTCACAGGCGCCTTTATACCAGAGGCCTGACCGGAGGTCTTGGTCCTTGTTCTTCCGCGGGAGTTCGAGGAAAGTGGGCGTCGATACGTATGTCTCGCAGACGGCCCACGATGGCAGGACTACCCATGGATCCCGTGACGCTCGACGGTGCCGTCGAGCGGGTCCTCGAGATCGTCGCGGAGGGACAGGGGGGCACGGTGTTCACCCCGAACGCGGACCATATTGTGGTCGCCCACGAGAACCCCGAGTTCATGCTCGCCTACAAGAACGTGAGCTTGTCGCTCGTCGACGGGACACCGGTGTTCTGGCTGAGTCGCCTGCTCGGTCTCGGCCTGCCGGCCAAGGTGAGCGGGTCTGACCTGTTCGAGCCCCTCGTGCACGCTTTGGCTGAAAAGCGTCTGCCGATCTTTTTGCTCGGAGGAGGACCGGGGGTTGCTGAGCTTGCGGCAGAGAAGCTGCGCGAGCGTCATCCGGGGCTGATTGTCGCTGGCCTCGGCGCGCCGCGCATGAGTCCGCTCGGATTCCTCGAGGACGAAGAGGCCTGGCTCGCGCGCATTCGTGCCTCGCGGGCGGCTGTCGTCTTTGTCGCCTGTGGCGCGCCGAAGAGTGAGCTCTTCTCGGCGCGGGTGCGGGATGACGTGGCGCCGGCTGTGCTTGTCTGCGTCGGCGCGGCTATTGATTTTGCGGCGGGAACGATGCCCCGTGCTCCTGAGTGGATCTCGAAGATCGGCCTCGAGTGGGCCTATCGTTTGTTCCGCGAGCCGCGGCGCTTGGCGAAGCGGTACCTTGTGCGCGACCCGAAGTTCGTCTGGCTGGCGCTCCGCAACAGCCACAAATGATTCACCGAAGAATCACGCCGCGCCCTCGTCCGGGCCGCGGCGCCGCTCTCCGGTCTGTTACGAGACCTGGCGAGTCGATTTGAAGAGCGCTCGAGAAGTCGGGCAGCCGCTTCAGAAGGTTCCGACGAGATCGAGCCGGCCCATGCCGATGATCGGATGGACCTCGAAATGATCGATCTTGGCGATCGGGGTGGGCGCAGGGTGGAAAGCCCAGATCGCAAAGCCCGTCAGAATCGCCGCGCCGCCGACGCCGTAACCGACGACCGAGAGGATCTCGAAGGTGCGCCGGTCGCTCTCGACCTTCTGGGTAGTAGACAGCTCGTAAACGTCCTTCCGGCAGTTGGTGCGGCTACCCATGCAAATGTCATCCAATTGGTTCCCGAGACCGATCGAGTGAACGCCCATGCCGATGCCCGCGCCAATGGCGCCAGCGCCAATGACCCAGGCCAAATAGGAGCCGATGGGCGGGCCGGCGCGGAAACCACCACGGCGGGAGTCGACGGGAGCGGTCGCCGCCGCCGGAGCCGGTTTCGTCTCGCTTCCGGAGGTCGTTTCCGGCGTCAGAGAGGCCGTCGGGTCACTGATGAAGCGCAAAGTCACCAGCTTTCGCTCGGACTCGGAGAGGTGAACCTTGAGCTCGTCCGCTTTGAAACCGTTGGCCCGGCCGGCCAAGGTATAGGTTCCCGGATCGATCGGAGCAGGCACGCCGACGATCGCGGAGGGTACCTTCGCCCCGTTGCGTAGGACCTCGAACTCGGCATCGTCGGGCAGCCCGCTGACCTCGATGGTGAGAGAGGCGAGGCGTCCTTCAATCTCTCGAATCAGCGACTCACAGCCTTCGTAAGCCGCGATGCGTCCGCTGCTCGCGCCTTCGGGAAGCCCCTCCCGGCGCACCTTCACGCAGCGCTCTTTGGCAACAACGAGTCGTCCGAGTTTCGCGGAAGCCTGGGCGATGTACCAGAGGTGGACCGGGCTGTGGACGAGCGCCTCGGCTCGCTCGAAGTAGCCGATCGCCTTCTCCCAGTTGCCCGCTTCGAAGGAGTTTGCTCCAGCGTCCGCGGCCGCGCGCGCTGCCGCGATCTGATCGTCCGTCTGGGCCCAGCTCGGGCTCACGAGGGTCAAACTCACGCTCGCGAAGATCCCCGCCCATGTGGCCCTCGACATCATCCCAACCAAGCTCATGCTGTCTCCCGGCTACCATGGCCCCCGCGGAAAATCACGGGCCTTGACTCTCCGCCCGGGCCGAGGCGGCCCGGGCGCCCGCTCGCGCCTCTCCGGCCCCAGAATTCACCCGCCGCGCGAGCGCCTGAACCCTCGGATCGTCCTCTCCGAGCAAACCTCGCAACTTCTTGAGGTGATGCTGAGCCTCGGCCTCGGCCCCCGCGTCGCTCGTGAGTAAAGCCAGATTGTAGCGAGCGTCCCCGCGGCCCGGGGCGCGCCTGAGTACTTCGAGGAAACCCTCCCGCGCCGCGTGGTAGCGCCCCTCGTGCTGGTCGATGAGAGCGCGATTGTAGAGAGCGTCGACGCTCTCCGGCTCGAGTGCGAGCGCCGCTTCGGTGGCCTGGCGCGCTCGCACCCAGTCTCTGCTCCGGAAGGCGAGCAGGGTCAAGAGCACATGAGCGGGCCCGCCGCGTCCGAGGGAAGCCGCCCGCTCCGCGTGGCCTCTCGCCTCGGCCCTCTGGTCCGCGAGGTACGCAGCGTGGGCGGCGGCGTAGGCCGCAAAGGGATCTGAGTCTGCGCGAGAGCCCATCTTCTTCCGTACCGCTTCCGCCTCGCTCACCTTCCCCTCACGAGCGAGCGCTTCAGCGCGCTCTCCATCCAGCTCAGCCGTGCCCGCACCCGAGCTCCCCAATAAATCGAGCGCTCGCCTCGGTTGATCCAAGTCGAGTGCCGCGCGCACAGCCTGTCGAAGACAGCCCAGGGGAGGACTGTCGCCCGTGCAGCGCGCTTCAAGTTCCTTCAAGGTTCGTGTGAGCCCTTTTTCTTCCAGGCTGAGCCGGAGCTCGGGGAGCGCTCTGCCGAGAGCAGGCCTCGCCTCACGCAGAAAAGAATTTGCCTCACGGAGGGAAGAGCTCAGCCCGTCCCCTCGCTGGCTGAGAAGGAGCCCGACCCCGCCCGCGATGACTGAGCCTGCGATGCCGAGCTGAACCCAAAATCGCGCGAGCCAGGGGCGAGCCATGCTCGAAAAGCTTTCAGTAGCCGAAGTCGCGCCCAGCGGAGGTCGACGATTTGGCGGGAGATGCCGGTTTCGGAGCGGGCTCCGCTTTCTTCTCGACGGGAGCTACCGGGGGCGGCGGCTCTAGCATGGCGCGGGAAGCGTCAGCGGACGTCACGGCCGGCTTGGACGAAGCAGTGGTTGTCTTGGCGGCGGTGGTGCGCTTGGTCGAAGTCGCTTTCGAGGAAGGCGAGGCGGGGGCGGCTTTTTCGGGAGCAGGCTCAGGTTCCGGCGCGGATGCGGCCTTTTCGGAAGCGGGCTCGGGCGCTTTTTCGGGAGCCGCTGCCGGCGGTTCGGGGGTGACCTCGACTTTCGGCGGGTCGAGGGGAGTCGAAGCGGAGACCGCCGCGGGTTCGAGCTGAGGTTGTTCGGCGGGCTCGCCGCGGACCAAAAAGGCCGCGCCGGCCGCTACGGCGAGGGCCACGGCGCCGCCGATGACGATCGGAACGGTCTTCGACTTGCGCGCGGAGGAATCGGAGCGCGTCCGACTCCACTCGGACTTCGTGGAGAGGTTCTTGACCTGAGAGGGGACAGCGTTGATCGGCGGAGAGAGGACCGTGCCAGCAGTCGGGTTCAAGGACTGGGTTCCGCTGAAGCGCAGGCCGCGCTTCTTGGCCCAGGCGTCGACGTCCGCGAGGAACTCGGCGGCGGTCTGGTAGCGATGGCTCAGGTCCTTCGCTGTGGCGCGGCGCACGATGGCTGAAAAGGCGGGATCGATGCCGGGAACGAGCTGTTCGAGAGCGGGCATCTCGTTCAAGACGATCTTGAACATGAGATCGTTGAAAGAAGTTCCGTCGAAGGGAACAGCACCGGTGAGCGCTTCGAAGGTAATCACGCCCATCGAATAAAGATCGGACTGGTGATTGACCTGGGAGGAGCCCTTCGCCTGCTCGGGAGACATGTAATAAGGCGTGCCCATGACCGAGCCGGTGCGGGTCATGCTCATGTCGCCGCCCGTCACGCCGAACTTCGAGACACCGAAGTCGATGATCTTGAGGAAGTCGCGCCGCCCCGCCTTCTCATTCATGATGAAAAGGTTATCGGGCTTCAGATCGCGGTGCACGATGCCCGCCGCGTGGACCGTAGAGAGCCCGACCAGCGCCTGGCGCAGGATCGGAAAGAACTGTTCACAGGTCATGCGCCCGAGGCGCGAGATCCTTTGGGCGAGGGTTTCCCCGTCCAGGTACTCCATGACCATGTAACGGTCACCGCTCGGCAGCGATCCGAGGTCGAGCACCTCCAGCACGTGGTCGCCACCAATGCGCCCTGCGGCGCGCGCCTCGCGCTCAAAGCGCTCCACAACACCTTCCGCCGCGCGGGCCGAAGCGTGGAGCACCTTGATCGCGACTCTGCGTTCAATGAGTCGGTTGCGCCCCTCGAAGACCGCCCCCATGCCCCCTTCTCCGATGAGACGGACGATCTCGTATTTGTCGTCGATGACTGAACCGGGCTGAAGTTGCATGGAGGAGGGGGAGAACTGGGCGGAAGAGCAGAGGTGTCCGAACGCGCTCTCCAGCGAGAACGGTAGCCGAGTTTGCGGCTCTACACCACCAATGACGTCGCAACCCCGAGCTCAATAAGCCTTGAGTTTCGGGGCCGCGGGCGCTTCTTGTCAGCATTTTGGGCGAACGCAAATGCTGCGGTTCGCCCTCCCTTGAAGAGCCTAGAAAATGGCTCGGGGAGGGGAGGACTTTAGCGAGCGTCGCCGTAGCCGTTCGGGTTCTTCGAAAACCACTGGTAGGCCGAGCGGATCGTCTCTTCGATGTCCGTGTGCTGCGCGCGCCAGCCGAGCTCCTCGTGGATGCGAGAGGGATCGGAATACAGGCTGGCCGGATCTCCCGCGCGGCGGGGCCCGATTTCGACCTTAAAATCAACGCCGGTAACGCGGCGTGCAGCGTCGATGATCTCGCGGACGCTGTGGCCGCGGCCGATGCCGAGGTTGTAGATGCGGCGATCGGAGGGCTTTAGGGCCTCCATCACGCGCACATGGGCCGAGACGAGGTCTTCGACGTGGATGTAGTCGCGGATGCAGGTGCCGTCGGGGGTCGGATAGTCGTCACCGAAGACAGTGACCTTCTCGCGGCGACCGAGAGCGGCCTGGAGAATGACCGGGATGAGGTGTGTTTCGGGATCGTGGTCCTCGCCGATTTCGCCGTCGAAGGAGGAGCCGGCCACGTTGAAGTAGCGGAGAGCGGCGTAGGAGAAGTCCGACCGCGAAGCGGCGTAGTCGGAGATCATGTACTCCGAGACCAGCTTCGACATGCCGTAGGGGTTGATCGGACGCTGGACCGTGGTTTCGACGATCGGATTTTGTGGAGGGTTGCCGTAGGTGGCGCAGGTGCTCGAAAACACGAGGCGCGGAGTGCGCGCGCGGTCGATGGCTTCGAGGACGCTCAAGGTGCCGCGAGAGTTATTGTTATAGTAGAGGAGCGGGAGCTCCACGGACTCGCCTACATAGGCGAAGGCCGCGAAATGCATCACACAATCGATGCCGTTGTCCTTGAGCGCGGCCGTGAGGACGTCAGTGTCGCGAATGTCGGCTTCGATGAGCGGGACGTCCTTCGGAACGGCGGCCCGGTGTCCGCGGCTCAGGTTGTCGTAGGCCACGGGCGAGTGCCCGGCCCGCAAGAGAGCCCGAAGGGCATGAGAACCAATGTAACCAGCTCCGCCGGTGACGAGTACGCGCATGGGCCCGACTATAGACGGCCCCGCTCGGGGGATCGAGCGCCCCCTGAGGGACGCCCAATTGCGACCTACAATCGCCTTTCTTGCGGTTTAGCGTGAAGGGCGGGAGGTGATGGCGCTGCTGATCGGAGCCGCGGCCATCTCGCCGCTATCGACTTTGAGCGCGTGAACGGCCTCGGCGAAGAGCCAGGTCATCGCCAGGGAGACGGAGGCGACACCGATGAGGGCGTAGCGACCGGCCTCTTCACCAAAGAGCAGTCCGACGGGGACGACGATGGCGGCGACGCCGACCAAGAGGAGCCAAGCCGTGGCGCCGAGCGCCCAGGCATATCCGAGATTTTGTTCGACCGAATTCCTCTTCATTCTGTGCTCCTTATTGGTCAAAGGCGGGCCCGACATGCTGCGGCGTCGCTCTCTTTATCGAGACGTCAGAAGTCCTCTCGGTCAAGAAAACGGTCGATTTCGGCCCAACTTCACCCCCACCCCCACACACACTTATTTAGTTCCAGAGGAAAATATGCGTGCTATTGGGGTTGTTGCGGGGGTCTAGACATTTCCCCTATGGTCCCAGTTTCGGGCGAGCCGCGATGACCGACGAGAAGCCACGCAAACCACTGTACGGGTCGAAGGGACCGCTTCCGGGTGGGGCTGGACGCTACTCCCTCTCATCGAGGCCTCCCAAACCATCGGACGCCGCTCTTGGTGCCACGGTGGACGCAGCACCCGTCGAGATCCCTGGCCCTTCCCGTGTTCCTCAGGAAGCGATGGTGACGCAAGGTGAGTCGGTGTCTCCGCCTGAGGTTGCTCCTTCTCCCGCGCCGGGGGCGACTCCTTCTCCTCCGCCGGCCGCTCCTTCTCCTGTGCCGAAGCCGAGTCCGACGCGGGTCGTCTCCGTCGCTCCTGACGCGTGGAAGGGATCGACCGTGGGGGGCATGGGTCAGGCGCCTCGCGCCCCTGCCCAGCGCCATAACGATTTCAAGACGACCCTTTCGCTCGGTTCTGCGCCGCTGCGTGACTTCCTCGAACAGAAGGAAGACTTCGCGCCGGGCACGATTCGCGGAACCCCGCCGCCGGCGCGTCCGGGAACTTCCTACCCTCCGGGTCCGACCCAGGGCTTTGAGAGCGGCGCTGGACCTTCTGTGCATCCGAGGACGGGTTCGACCTTTCCTCCGGACAGCCCAAAGACAGAACGCGCCACGGTTCCTCCCGCGGACGCTCGTCGCTCGTCGGTGCGCCTGTTTGACGTCGAGTCGATCCGCGCCGGGTCTCACGTGAGCACCGCGCTTCATCCGGACCTGCTCGCGATTTGTGAGGACATTGGTCAAAGTTGCGCGACGGAAGCGGAAGTTGCGCTGCTCGGAGCTCCCAAGGAGTCCCGCGATAGCCTCTACGCTTCCGCCGTGGCGATCGCGCGAAAGCTCGGCCAGGTGATGCCGGGGGAGGTCGTGCTGGTCGAGACGGATTTCGAGTCGCCCGGCCTGGCTCAGACTCTCGGCGTGACGCTGCCGCGCGGTCGCGGTTTCTCCGAACAGCTCCACGCGCGAGCCTGGAGCGCTTCTGCGTCGAACTTGATCCTGACGAACCCTGGGCTCGGCTTCGATGCGCTGTTCGAGGGGCGCCTGCGCACCCCGGGCCTGCTCTGGTCCGATCAGTTCGCCAGTGTCATCGCGACCCTGCGCCATAGCTACAGCGTGATCCTCTTGATCGCGCCGAGTCGTTTGACCGCCGTCGACCATCGCGCCCTGAGTGACGTGGTCGATTCGGCGTACGTTCTCCACGCCGAGGACGATCCCCAAGCGTCTACCTATCTCCGGCTCGGCCCCCTCGCCCAGAAGGTGAAGCTGGCGGTGTCGCTTCAGGGCATTCACGTGCGCAAGAAACGGCGCAGCCTCCTGCGGCCGTTCTGAGTCTGTTCGCTCCCGTCGGGGAGGTCGACTCGCGCATCTTCGCGCGCTGGCGCCGGGTTCGCCTTTGAGAACCGAGCAAGACGTCGTCCCCGTCTTCGAGAGGGGGCGCCTTTCAAGGGGAGCTTCGCGTTCTTCCCGACGAGCCCTCGTCGTCCGCGCCGAGCAATGCGAGCTTTTTCCGAGCGAAGTTCAGGTTCTCGATGACGCGGGGGCGCTGCTTTTCGGGGAGACTTCCTTCGGCGAGCAAGCGCTCGGCGAGGGCGGCGGAGGCCCGATAGTCGCCGATGTAATAGGAGGCGATGCTGAGCTCATCGAGAGCGCGCCAGGCGTAGACGCTCTCGTCGAGGAACAAGATATCGTCGGGCTTTTTGATGCGCGTGGCGCGTTCGGCGAAGAGGTGGGCTGTGGCGTAGCTGCTGGCTTGACGATAGAGGCGCGCGAGCTCGGTCAGAGGTTCGGCGCGGGTCGGTCGCGCTTCAAAGGCCCGAAGGTAGGCGGCGGTGACGTTCGCTCGAGATTCGCCCTCGACTTCAAGGAGAAGAGCGATCTGCTGGAGGGAATAATAAACCTCTTCCTCCCACCCGCCCATCTTGGCGCGCCTCTCGTAAGCCTCGATCGCTTTTTTGCGCATGCCCGCGTCGCGGTAGCTCTGGGCGAGGTAAAAAGCGTAACGGTGATTGCCGGGCTCTTTCTTGAGCGCCTCTTCGAGGAGCCGCGCGTCCGCCTCGTATTTTGCTCGAGGGTCCGTGTTGCGCGCTCCGTCGAACATCCCGCGACAGCCGAGTCCCGAGAGTTCCGCTGACTCGTAGGGAAGGTCACACTCGACGTATTCGTGGAGAACCCCTTCGTAGCGGAAGGGCATGTTTCCGCGCAGAAACTGAGGGCGGAAGAAGGTCGTCGAGCTTTTGCCCGAGAAGTGTTTGGTGCGGTAGAGATCTTTGGTGAGCCGCGGCAGTCGAAAGTCGGGCTGGCATTCGAGCACTTCGTCTGCATCAATGAGCAGAATGTAGTCAGCTTTGTCACGAGCGAGCGCGAGAGCTTCGCTTCGATTGTGCCCAAAATTGACCCAAGGGCGCTCATGGAGCTCGCCGGGCACGTCCGCGAGCAGGCGACCGATGAGGTCCTGGGTTCCGTCGGTCGAACCCGTATCGACAATCACCCAGGTCGTGATGAAAGGGCGCACTGAACGCAGGCAACGCTCGATCACGCGCGCCTCGTTCTTGACGATCATATTGAGACAGATGGACTGGCGCTCGGACATCTCTGCTCTTCCCGAGGGGATGGCTGGGCTCCCCTTCGGAAAGGGGAACCCAGCGCCGCTCGGAGATCAAGGGCAATGGAGCAGCTACGTCGCGCCGAACGCGCTTCCTTCTCTCAGCCGGCGACGAAACCGCCATCGGCGATGACGCTTGTGCCTGTCACGTAAGCGCTGTCGGAGCTCGCTAAGAAGGCAACGACGCTCGCGATCTCTTCGTTCGTCCCGTAACGCCCGAGGGGGATCTTCGAGAGGAACCCGCTCTTGACGGCGCCCGGATCGCCGGGGTTTGCCTGCTCTTCGATGGAGCGCATCATGCGATTTTCGATCGGACCAGGGTTTACGCTGTTCACGCGAATGCCGAGGGGGGCGAGCTCGAGCGCTGCGCACTTCACGAGACCCATCACAGCGTGTTTGCTCGTGACGTAAGGAGAGAGGCCCGCGGAGCCGACCACACCAGCGACCGAGGATGTGATGATGATGCTGCCGCCGCCGCGCTTCGCGAGAGCGGGGGCGCTGTGTTTGATGGCGAGCCAGGCGCCGCGCACATTGACAGCGAGCACGCGGTCGAAATCTTCGACGCTCGTCTCGGTCAGGGGCGTCACGACCCCTTCGATGCCCGCGTTGGCGAAGACGATATCCACGCCGCCGAACTTGTTGACAGCTTCTTGGACATAGCGAGCCGCATCTTCGGCGCTCGAGACATCCGCAGCCGACCAAGCCGCGCTTTCTCCGAACTCGCGGGCTGCCGCCGCGAGAGCTTCCTCCGAACGATCGACGAGGAGAACTCGCGCTCCTTCGTCGATCAGGCGACGGGCCGTCGCAAAGCCAATTCCGCCGGTCCCTCCGGTGACAATGGCGACTTTGCCTTCGAGTTTGCGAGCTACAGCGTTGGTCATATCCTTTTGATTCCCTTCCCGAAGATGTTCGAGCAGACCGCACCTTGCGGCCCCGGCCCCCCGTTAGCACTCCGTATGCCAACGGAATGCACCCTACCCAGCTCGACGCGGATGAGCGGAAATCCTGCGGCTGGGAGCGCTAGGGGTGCGGGAGCGGTCCGGCCCAAGCGCCGAATGTGCGGGCTCTGGGAACCTTCAGGCGCAAAAACTGCGCTCCAACGGACGAAAAGACGCAAATAATGCACCAAGCCAACAGCTACTGGCGACCGGCGGGGACTTCAGCGGCACCTCTTCGCGCAGGACCGGGGGCACGGCGCGCCCCCGGAGGAGACTCGAGAGCAGGGCCCGCGAGCGGGCGCCCAAGAGCTATACGCTCGAGCGCTTGCGGCGCTGCTCCGAATGCGGCGAACTACGAAACCTCGAAAGTCGAAGGCAATTTCGAGGCAACTGTGTAGGGCGTCACGTTGGTGCCACTGCTGTTGGTGGTGAAGGCCCGAGTCAGGGCGAGCTTTGCCTTATAGGAATCCGCGGCAGGGAGATTCCCGCTCGGGATCGAAAAGTCATCAGGGGTGAACGAAGCGGTCACAAGGTCTGAATACCCTGGGACTTCGAACTTGGCGGTGAAGTTGCTCGCGGACTCTCCTTCAAAATTGAAGTTCGGGCTGGAGCATCCTGACGGGAAATTGCACGCGGCCCGTCGTGTGCTGCAATTGAGCGAGAAATCCGGAGACTGGAGCGCACGCAGCTCAATGCGGATTTCCTGTGCGCCAATATCGGTAGCAACTGTCAGGATGAGCCTACCGTTGCCCGTGAAGGCCTCCCAAATCTTACTATATGCAGCTTTTTTTGCGGCAATGCCCGTCTTGTAGGACTCGAGCTGCGCCCTGTTGAGGGTGACTTTGCCCTGGGTCCCGCTCCCACTCAATACAAACACAGGGGTGAGCGTTGCGCTCCCCACTTCCATGTTGTTGCCATTGAGATCCTCAAGCACCGCGTTGGGAGACGACCAAACGGGGGTACCGGAACCCCCGTAGTTGAGGATTGTGCCGTCGTCTTGAGCAGGTCCGAACACCTTCTCCTGGCTCGACAAGTAAGCTTGGATAAACAAGCAACCCTGGGAATATGGCATTTATCGCTCTCCTCTCCTTTAGAGTCTTCGGTCATTGGGTCGTTGAAGCGAGATGTACGGATTCATCCATGGAGAGCCGCTCCGCTACCTCTTCACATCGGAAGTTGTGAGAGGGGCTCAATGGGTTCTGGAGCCGGATCGAAGCTCGGGCCTCCCTGGCGACCGAGCTGACCACGTTGATTGTCCCCCCAGCAGAGCGGCGGACCGTCATCCCTCAGTACACATGAATGCATACCGCCAATGACGAGTGCGGTGGCTCCACTGATCCCGTCGATGGCGAGGGGGGCTGCCGACATTCCGTTGACGGGGCCAAGCGGTCCGAGCTGTCCATGGGAGTTCGAGCCCCAGCACTTGACAGTTTCGTCGGCCAGGAGGGCGCAGCTGTGGGATGTTCCGCACGCAACAGCCACTGCGCTCGTCAACCCTGAAACCTCCTGTGGTGTGGAGTGTGTCGCGCCTGATGTTTGACCGACTTGGCCGTCGTCATTGCGGCCCCAACAATAGACCTTGCCTCCGCTGACTGCGCAGTTGTGTTGGCTACCGGCGCAGAGCGAAGAAACATCCTCCAAATCGGCGATGGCCTCGAAATAACCAGGTTCACCCCAAATGGGCGCGCCGATCTGGTCGTAGCTTGAATCGCCGGTGCAATAGACGATTCCTTCGGAGGTGCGAGCGCAGGTGTGCTCACGACCTGCCGCGACTTCCACCACGTCCTCGAGTGGCGAATCCATGCCGTCCTCGTCAAGTCGATAGGCGTCGGCGGGAATAGGCTGTGATGCGATGCCCTCGTTGCCGAGCTGACCTTTAGAGCCATCGCCCCAGCACTTGAGGGTGGCGCTGGCGGTAACCGCGCAAGAGTGGCCGAGCCCCAAGGAGAGGCTCGTAGCGGTGTCCTGGATGTGCACGACCAAGCTCAGGTCGGGGCTCGTCAGATCCGGTTCCACGGGGCGTCCCAGCCGACCGTCATCTGATTCACCGAAGCAGTGGACGGCTCCGCCTTCGCGGATGAAACAGACGTGGGACCACCCAGCTGCGATCGCCTGGGCGTCGGTGACGCCGAGGACGAGGACGGGAGCCTGGCTATCGAGGCCTTGCCCGTCTCCGAGCTGCCCGCTGCTACCTTCGCCCCAACATGCGATGCGACCGTCGCTGAGCAGGCCGCATGAGAATAGATCACCGAGCGCAAGGGATTCGATGATTGCGCAATCCTCGACGGCCTGACTACACACGAGGTCGCACGCCGTCTCACAAGCATAACAATGATCGATGTCGATGCTTGTTTCGCAGCCGTTGCCTAGGATGTCCTCGTCGCAGGAGAGTTTTCCGGCGGAGCAGGAGAGAATGACCGGAGTTCCTCCCACACAATCGAAGGTCGCGTTCTGGTTGTCGAAGAGGATGTCTTCGTCGACGTAGCCGTCGCAGTCGTTGTCCTTGCCGTCGCAGACCTCGGCCTGGTTCAGGCCGCCGACGTCGGGATCGTCGTCGTCGCAGTCGGCGAAGGCCGAAGACTGGGGACTTTCGATCCAGGACCCTGCGTCTCCGGGGCCGCAGCCGGTCGTCGGCGGGGCGCAGGCGCGCACCGTGAGCACTGATTCTTCATCGATAGCCAGCCGTCCGTCGCCGTCCGCGTCACAAGAGAAGACGCGCGTATCGACGACGCCGTGTTCGGGATCGCCGAGCTCCTCAGAGGCGGGCGTGCCGTCGCAGTCGTAGTCTTTGTCCGGGTGGGCGAGATACTGCGCGCAGGTCTCGTTTCGGGGACCGACCGCCCCGTTACACTCCTCCCAGCGTCCATCATCACAGATGCGCGCTCCCCATTTGCACTCGCCCTGGGGCGAGCCGCCGGGGAAAACGATGCTCTCTCCTTGGGGCGTTTCTCCGCAGGGAAGGAGAGGGCCGTTTTCGCTGCAGGTGCAGGTATAGGTCTTTCCTTCGTACACGGCCTCGCCATCGTCTTCGATGCCCGAGCAGTCGTTGTCGCGATCGTCATTGCACCGATTCGGGCGACCGGGGATCGGCGGGCCATCCCAGGCTCCCGGATGAATACTGGAGCGATCGTCGCGGCAGTCCCAGGCCTTCGAGGGATCGGTCGGGTGACGAAGGAAGGTCACCCCGGGCCTGTCGGGGACCTCACACTCGCCGGGGAAACCGTCGCCGTCTGCGTCGCGCGCGACGAGGACACAGGAGCCGAGATCGGGGCGCTCTTCGGCGCAACCCACAGGAGTCATCTCCTCGGGGCTCACGCAGCTCGGCCCGGAGCCGCCGGTTCCGCTCCCGCCGGAGCCTCCGCCGTCGGAACTTTCGCTCGCGGTGCCGCCGGTCGAGGGCTCGTCACTGTTATCCGCACCTGCTCCGCCGAGGCCTCCGCTGGCTCCGCCGGAGGTGCATCCCATAATCAGCAAAGCGCCCAAAATCGATTTTCGCATGATTCCTTCCCCTTCGTCCGAAGGGCGCGCGGCAGTTCTACCTGAATTCTCACCATTTGGGGAGAGCCCAGCGACCCGTGAGGCCGTTTTGGAGTTGCGGGCTGGTCCTCAATTGCGCACCCCCAAGGGTCAGACGGCCCGGCGCGAGAGAACTGAAGCGCTTCCCAGCGAGCGCGCTGTTTTTCAGGGCGCAGCGCTCGCGAAACGCGGACAGTTCCGAGCTGTGACCTACTTGTAACGTTCCGAGTAGGGATCGGGAGCGGGACGCGAGGGAGCTGGGACCGGCGGAGGCGTCGTCTCGGTCTCAGGAGACGGCGTTTCGCTCGGTTTCTGCTGACGCGGGGCAGCGCTCGGCGCTACCGGCGAACTCTTGCGAACAGGACGCTCGGATTTTTCCTCTTTCGCGGGGGGCTCGGAGGGCCGAGGCGCGGGCTCGGCGTTCACGCTCGGAACGAGAGCGGCTTCCGCTGGGGGCGCTTTCGGAGCGGGTGCGGGCGCGGGTTGAGCGCTTTCGGTCGGAGCCGGAGTAGCAGTTTGTGGGTGCGCGCTGGCGGGATCGGGGCCCTGCGCACGAGGTGGACCGAGTCCTGTGAACCCGAGCCAGAACAGCGCGATCAGAGCGACACCGCCGAGGAGGGCAGGGAGGGGTCGGGTGCGCCGCTTCTCCGGCCTCTGACTTCCCCAGCGCATCGGCAGCTCAACCTCGGAAGAGACGGGATCGGAGGAGGGATTTTCGTCGCTGAGCTGAGTTCCGCTCGGCAGCGTGCGGGAGCCGGTCGGGCGCAGGAGATCTCCAGAGGGGCTCGTGGCGCCGAGGTGATTCGTGCCGGCGACGGTGCGCGCGAGTCCGGGGACGGAGCTGGTCGTTCCAGTGCCTGCCGGTGCACCGAGCGCCTGGGCGAGCTCAGCGGCCGCGAGCTTCGCGCTGTGGAACCGCATCTTCGGATCACGGTCGAGGCAGCGCAAAAACCAGGCGTCGAAGGCCGGCGGCCAATTCGGTTCGGCGCCGAGCTCCCGGATCCGCTCCGTCGGCGTCACGAGGGGCAAGGTCAGGATCTCGCCGAAGAGCGACGCCATGCTCGAGCGAGGCGTCGATGCCGTCTTCCAGTAGTTCCTCCCGGTCAGGAGATAGAAGGTCGTGAGCCCGAGGGACCAGATGTCCGTTTCGGGGCAGAGCTCGACGCCTGCGGCCTGTTCGTAGGCCATGAACAGGGGAGTCCCTTTCACGTCCTGACTGACGTGGGCGGAATCTCCGAGCACCTTGGCCAGGCCGAAATCGAGAATCTTCACGACCGGCTCGCCGCTCTCGCGGCGCGTGAGGAAGAGGTTTTCGGGCTTGAGGTCGCGGTGAATGATGGGTTTATGATGCCCGTCGCGGTTCATATGACGATGGGCCCGTTCGAGGCCGCTCGCGACCTGGCGGATGTACTCGACGACGGCTTCGGGACTCAGCGGTCCGCCTCGGTCGACGAGACTTTTCAGCTCCTGTCCGCGTAGGAGCTCCATGACCAGGAAAGGGAGGCGCGTCGTTCGATCGTAACCGGCGTCGAAGACGCGGACGATGTGCTCACTGTTCACGCGCCCGGCCACTTTGGCCTCGAGCTGGAACTTTTCGATCGAGTCAGGGGACCTGAGGATGTGCGGATAGAGGACCTTCAGTGCAACGGGCAAATCGGTCGCGAGTTGTTCCGCCGCGTACACCGCGCCCATGCCGCCGCGGGCAATGAGTCGCTGGACGCGATAGCGCCCGGCGAAGACGTGTCCCGACTCCAGCAGGTCTTCCACAATACCTTTTCCGGGGGGAACCTTACCACGGGCTCGGGAGCGCACCTAAGGACAATGGCGTACGGCTCGAGCTCGCGATCGGCGCACAGCAGCGCCAGCTATTTCAAGCTGGCTCTCGGTATGGTCGAGGAAATTTCGGCCTGAGCGTGATAAGGAGCCTCGGTGCCGTGTTAGGACGAATCGCAACAGCACCGGGGCCCCTCTCTCGTCCGTCGTCCGGGCTGGAGCTCCGTGCGCCTGGGCCCGCAAAAAGGAGAGGGTTTTTCCGAGGGGGATTGCGCCTTGGAGGTGCGCTCCTTGTGCTCTCGTTCGTGAGCAACGCCTTCGCCCAGGGCGGAGGCGCTGCGGCCGCTGAGGTATTGTTCCGAGAGGGCATTGAGCTTCGGCGCGCGGGGCAGACGGCGGAAGCTTGTGAGAAATTCGAAGAGAGCCAGAGGCTCGATCCTGCGGCCGGTACCCTCCTGAACCTCGGAGATTGTCGTGAGGCGGAGGGGAAACTCGCGAGCGCTTGGGCGCTGTTCGAGGAAGCGCGCAAGACGGCGGTGTCCGACGTGGTGCGGGAAGAAGCGGCCGCTCGGGCGAGCGCCGTACAAGAGCGACTGAGCTTTTTGCGCATTGAGGTCAAAGAGCCCGTTCCCGAGCAGGTCATTCGTTACGGCGAGGTGACGCTCGGGCGCGCAGCTTATGGAACGCGAGTGCCGGTCGATCCAGGTGAGGTGACTGTGAGCGCGAGCGCTCCCGGGTACGTGACCTGGACGACGCAGGTGAAAGTCGAGCAAGGAACGCTCAGGGTCCAAGTTCCCGCTCTTGTCCCTGTGACGAAAATGCCCGATCCGCCTCCGCCCCCGGCTCCGCCTGCGCGCTCGGTCGGTCCTTGGGTCCTCGGGGCTTCGGGAGTCGCGACGCTTGGCGTCGGACTCGCCCTCGGGCTCGTCGCGAAGGGTCACTACGACACGGCCGAGGGGCTTTGCCCGAGCCATGAGGAATGCAGTGACGAGACGATGAACGAGTGGAACAAAGCGGACACGCTGGCCACAACGAGTACGATCTTGGTGCCGATCGGAGCGCTCGCTCTGACCGGAGGTGTCGTGTGGTGGCTCATGCAGAGCGGCGAAGAGAAGAGTGGGGCTGTACGAAGCTGGCCGCGGGTCTCGGTGACGCCGCAGGGTGGGTTCGTGACGTACCGGGGAGAGTTCTGAGTGCGGCGGGGCGTGCTCGGAGTTTTTTTTGTCCTGTCCGCGGTCGCTTGTCAGGAGCTCTATGGGATGCGGCCGTTTGCGGCGCGCGACTCAGGGGGGGGAGGCAGCGCTGGGGCTCCGGCGGGGAGCACTGGGGGCGGGGCGGGGGGGGGNGGGGNGGGGGGGGGGGGGGGGGGGGGGGGGGGGGGGGGGGGGGGGGGGGGGGGGGGGGGGGGGGGGGGG
>NASX01000052.1 GCA_002085155.1 Sorangiineae bacterium NIC37A_2 | reverse complement strand
TCTAGAGTCGGGTCGCCAATGCTGTCGAGAACGAGTCGCCCACTGATGCTGTAGACCTTCATCCAAGTTCCAGATTCAATCGAGAGCCACTCCTTGCTCGCTTCTTCGGCAGCATCGTCCGCGAGCTTCGCCTTAAGGGCGTCGGCGGCTCCCCCATCAACAGCCTTGATGCTCCCCCGGCGTGGTCCTACTCGACTGACGTGAACGCCTTCGAGCTTGACGGGCTTGTTCTCGAACTTCTTCGGCGTACCGAGCACAGAGGCGAAGGGCACCACGACAGGAACATTTCCCTCCTTGATGGATTGCAGGAGCGAACAAGCACCCTTGTCACCAGCTGAACACGCATCACCGGCCAGCTTTTCTGCTTCGGTAAGGTCCTGCTTGGAGCCATCGCCGAACGCCAGATTCATGGCGAGAGCACCGCATGCGGCCTTGTAGCCCGCATCGCAAGACTTCCGCCTGATCTGCGCAGCGCGTCGATCATCCTCGGGAACTCCTCTTCCTACGCTCAGTTGGATTGCAAGGGACACACATGACGAGTGACTCCCCCCATCGCATCCTTTCTCGTAGAGCTTCATGCGACGCAGGTCGTCTGCAGGTTGACCAGTCTCCTCTGCAGCCACGGAGATCTGATCTCCTGCAACCTTGCACGCAGAGCTGATCCCTTCGTTGCATTCCTTCGTGCAGGTCTCCAAGTCAGTGCACTGGCTGTTCTGGGCCTCTCGTTCCGCCATGTACGATTGCGGGACAGGGGCTGCTACTGGCTTCTTGGCTTCTGGCGGAGCGGGAGACGGCAGCGGTGGAGCGGTCGATGCTTCGGCGGCCGCCGCGCCCTCGTCTGGCGCCTTCTCCTTTGGCTTCGTGCACCCGCCAAGCCCCATGGCCACCAGCGGCAGAACCGCCGCGAGTCCTCGAGTCCTCATTCTTCTTATCGTCATTGAGTCTCCCCTTCGTGATTCGTTCTCTGCATCCAGCAGAATTTGAGCGTCAACGCTTAACACGAAGCTAGCTTCGTGGTCCAGAGTGCGTGCCGTTCATAGCGTCGCTCCAGGATGGCAACCCGGAAGCGACCAAGACGTGCAGAGCGCACGCCTCAGTACAAGTCGCGCACCTACATCCGCCTCCAAGCCATTCTGGCCGAGAATGTCCGCCGGCTTCGGGATGAACATGGGTGGACTCAAGAGGAAGCAGCGCACCGATGCTCGATGTCGACGCGGCTACTGCAGTCGGTCGAAGCCGGAGAGCCCAACCTGACCCTGACAACGGTCGCTCGCTTGTGTGATGGCTTTGGGATTGACGCGGCGTCCCTTTTCACCAAGTAACCTCAAACAGGGATCTCGTAGTAGGTGCCGCCACCTTGCCCGGTGCGGCGCAATCGACCTTGGTCGGTCATCCTCCGCAGACAATCGACGACCGGCTGTCGTTCCATCTGCAGGGCGGCAACAATTTCACCGCTGCGAGCCTTTCCTTGTGCGACGAGGAAGCCGTTGATAGCCGCCTCGAGCGGACTGACTGACTCGGCGGCATCCTCGCTTGCCTCGTTCGTCGTCTGACCTTCGGGCGTTTGCACGCCGAATCGCTTTGCCACGGCCTGTAGACGCACGTCGTCCCGCATTGCTTCAGTGCGCAATTCAGCGGCGATTGGCCGAGAATATCGGGGTACCACGCAGATCAAGACGGCAAAGTCCTCCTCGCTGGCGCTGCCCTCCAGCAGTCGCTTCGCAGGACCTTCGACCTTGCGCGCGTCGCTACTTCCCCAGCCGGTGACCCCGGACGCTCCCTCAATCCTCGCCGCGTTGCGTTCACACATGATGCGGACCGCTTGAAGCAGGAACGCCCGATCGGTTCGGAGACGCTCTGCAACCTGCCTCCGGCTTGCAAAGGGGTAGCTGTTGGAGCCTTGGTCTGAATGTTCTGCCACACGGATCAGTACATCCGTAGGAAGGTGATTTTCGTGGCGTTCTCCCCTGCTTTCTCGATCCAGTTTTAACAATCGAGTCGCGTGTCGATTTCCGCGTCTCCTAACATCCAGATCGCCTCGAGTGCAGTCACGGACATTCCAGAAGCCGCACCAGCGAAACCCGTGCCCGGCCGATTCTAGGCGTATCCTAATTTATCCCCCCACCTACTGCCTTCACTCGGAAAACCCTTTTTGATCGGGAAACCGAATGCACGGGCTCATCAACCGAGGGGACCCGGGAGACCAGTCCGCCCGATGCGGACGCGGTGTTTTCCGTTTCTACGACTCGGGAGCTGTCCAGCTGTCCACTTCTACGACTCGGGAGCTGTCCAGCTGTCCACCCGAAGAGCGCTCCAGTCGGATGTCTCAGAAACAATGAGCATCGCCATGGGTCGCAAGGGGTCGAAGTCACGCATCTTTTCGGAAGTGCGACGATCGACTCCCGAAGATTTCGCGCTCCCGGGATGAGAATGCCAGGTGCCAACACAGTAGAGAGCGCCCTGCAGGCGCTTTTCATAGGCTTCGACCGACGCGCGAACCCCTTCGGTGCCTAGGACGAAGTAGTTTGGTCCGCTAGCGCTGTCGGGCGGTGCAGGCAAGCAATCCACGACATGGAACGTGTTCGCGGCATCGGAGAAACGGCCGAGAAGTATTCCTCCTTGCTCGACGCGAGAGCCACGAATCGTGGCACGGACCTGGTCCACGACGGCAGGGCTCACTCTCACGGTAGTTGAATCATTCTCCGCGTTGATAACCAGAAATTGCCCGACCGATACGACATCAGCCGAGAGCGACAGCCCTCCGCTCCCTCGTTCCCAAATAACAATCTCGCCTTCCCTAGCCATTTTGGAGAGGCGCTTCGACAGGTGCGTGGTCATGGGGCCCGCATGGGAAGCGATGGTCGCGTCAGACATCACCATCGTTCGCGAACTGCAGCCCTGGCCAATACGCAGGGCCCGGTCCGCGTCTGAGAAGACCTTCGCAGCTACCGTCTCTCGCTCGGCCATGATGCGGTACGAGAGACACGAGAGGTCCATCGTGGACGGGTTCCTCTCCTCCCCCTCGGTGGTCATCAAGCTGAGTTCTCCCCGTGCAAGAAGCGAGGCTTCGACGACTCTCGGTACTCGAACGCTGGGCAACGCAGCGGCAAGTGCCTCCCGAACCGCAATGCTGCCGGTTGTGTTCACCACGAACGCCAACCCCTCGTCGAACGCCCGACCGTCGACGCCCGCGAGCATCGAAAGAAGGTTTCCCACCTCAGAGCGCACTTCTACCTGTCCCATCAGCCGCGTCTCTAGGCTCAGGCCGTTCGCCTTGCCGGCAAAGGGCGTGCTCGGACACAAGGCGTGCCTCGCAAAGTTGTGCGGCTCCATCACGCCATTATCGTGAATCTCGCTGGGCCCGAGGCCGCAACGAGCCATGTGCATTCCAATTTTTGACCCGAGGCTCCCTGCGCCAAGGAGTCCCCAGCGGGCGCTTTCACTCGGGCCTGTATAACCAGAGACCTCCCGGAGCAAACGAATCGACATCGCCTGCCGATGCCCAGCAGGAATTGCTTCACACGCAGGATCGCCATCGATCCATCCCGGTGCCAAGACATAGCCCAGCATCTCGAGCGACGACGTCGTGCCAATGAGGGGGTATGGTCTTCGACAGACGAGTACGACCACGATTGGGCGCCCCTTGAGCCGCTTTGGCGTCTCGCCTCGTCGAAGTCGCCGTAGCCCCTCCTGCAAGGATTCATCACATCCGAGAAGTTTTGCTCGCTCCGTCAGCTCGCCGAGCGTGCTCACTGTTTCTGGATGGTAGGTACTAGAGATCGTGTCGTCGCACATCGCCAACACACCAATCGAGCGATTGGCGTGTTGGGTGAGAGCCTCGTACCTAGTGCGTAGACCCTCGGTGAAAGGGGCGTCAAACTGCGCAACCAGTGATACCTGAATGTCCCTCTTGAAAAGAACGTCCCAGTATTGATACTTGCCAACCGGAGGGGGGGCGCGTCGAACCGCATCCAGGTCGACATCGTAGAGCATCGTCAGAGCATCTCGACGTGATGGTTCCCATCCTTGCGCCGGATCGATGAGCGCACCGACCCCCGCTTTCTCCAACCATGCGACCAACTGGTTGATGACGGAAAGAATGCCCATTTGAGAATGGAATGCGTCAAGGTCGCCGTCGAGAAGGCACGGTGGGATTCGATCCCCTTTCCTGAACGGATTGATGTGGGGAAGATTTGGATTGAAGTCGGGGCGCAGCGTCACCCGAGGAGCCGTAAGAGGGAAGTCGGGGCGGAACTCAATCTGAACATCCTCGAGCGCACGAACTCCCGAGGGAGTCCCCTCCCTCCGGAGTCGCGACGGAAGCGGCACGCGGACGGTTATCGTGAAGATACCTTCGGCGACGTGACGCACCTCCTCGACAGATGAATGTGAGCGGATCATAGCGACCGCTCGAGCAATAGCCATCGAGTTCAATCGCCTAACCGTGCTGCAAGGGGACCGTGCCAATCACACCGCCACCCGAAGCGGCCGTCGTTCGCAGAGGTGTCAACCGTGGACCGTCGCGGAAAACTTCGAAGACGCGAGCCTTCGAGACCTTCGGATCGCCCACGCACACGAATTCGCCCGATACGGCGGACACGATCTTGGTGTATTCCCGCTTCGCACCGATGCACGGAGGGTCGTTGTCGTCGTCCTCGATCTTGTTGCTGGAGGCAACCACAAATGCCCCTGGTCGAGTCTGAGAAAGCGCCGACTTCGCGTCGGCTGAAACCTTTGGACTCTTGCTCTTGCTCCAGCTGTCGCTCGACAGCGAATGCCACGAGCAATGATGAGGCGCCTGCAGCAGATCATACTCAAGGTCGTCCTTTGCACGACTCCAAAGCTTCTCCCAGACGGAGACTTCGGCGTCCCCTCCAGTCAGAAACTTGCAAGCGTCTGCGTTGCCTTGGGCACCGAGTTGAATAGACAGAATCACGCTGTTGTTATTCTTCGTGAAGTTCTCCTCTTCTCCGTCGTCGGGCTTCCAAGGACCAAGGAGTTTGGCCTTGAAGTCGGAGTCGTTCACTCCCGCGATGCTGGAGAACTCGGCACCCACTTCGACGACAATTGACGCGATATCGTCGGTCTTGCCGTCGACGTCGTGCCCCATGAGCTTGATCCGGTTTCCGTCGTCAGACTTCCCCGCCCGGTATTCTTTGACCCGTCTACGTCCTTCGGCCGCAAACGCCTTGGCATCAGGACAGAGCGTGTGATTCTTCGAGTGTCGTCGGAAGGTGCGAGGGCTGGACCACAGTTCGCGAATGAAGATCTTCTTTTCGGCGCTTGGACGACTGGCAGGATCGCCCAAGTAGAAGTGCTCCTCCAGGCCACGGCAATGGTCTTGGTCCGGGTGACTAAGCAGGAAGGCGTCCACGAAGGGACGCCCCAATGCGTCCTCCGACAGGAGTTCCTTCAATTCCTTCGCCACGTCAGGCGGCGGGTCATCGCCCGTCAGCTGGCGGATGTTGATATCGATCAGGATCGTGCGACCACTCCGCAGCTTGATCAGAGTCATGTCGCCATTCCCGACCGGGAAGAAGTAGATGTTCGTCGTGTCCTCCATGATTATCCCTCCGCCGAAAGCGCCCAACTCAACAGACTGACGCCGAATCCCCAGCCCAGGGCTGCTTTGGTGTTGAACTTGATCTGATCTCCTTCGCGTTCGGCGAAAAGGAGTCCTGCGCCGACACCGGCACCGACGCCGAGTGCAACCGAGCGAGCCCCCGTGCTCCAGGGTGCGTCTCCGTCACCGCCAAAGAGCACCCGCGCTTCTTCCACGGGCAGCACTCCCCGACTGGAGTTGCAGCCAGCATGAGCGAGCATCAAGTTTTCAGGCTCGTCATCGCCTCCGAATGCCTGGGGCGTCAGGTGGTCAACGGTCACCGTGTCCTCGCCGAACATTCCCGGCCGGCCATAAAGCTCAACGTGGAGCCGCTCGCCGCAAAGGTGGCAGCGATGGCCGGTTCGACGACCAATCTTGTGCAAGCATCCGTATCTATTTGAAATCATTGAATACCCTCCTCTATGGGTGAAATGCGGAGGGCAAATTGACCAACGCGCATAACTAATATGCGCACAATTAGTATTCGCGTCCAGGAAAAATCGTGACAAAGTGAACGCGTGACAGACGACACTGAACGGAAGTCGAGATCCAGAGCCGAGATTGCCCAGCAAAAGCGACTTGAGCTGATCGACTTTCGCCTCGCGTGGGAAGGACGAGTCAACCGTGCTGACCTGGTGAACACCTTTGGGATCTCGGTTCCCCAAGCAACGATCGACCTCAATCGCTATCAGGAACTCCACCCAGACAACGTGGAGTACGACCGCAGCAAGAAGGAATACGCGCCCAAGAGCACCTTCGAACCGGCCTACGCGACCAGCGGCATCGACGCACTCTTCGGCTTGGCCCACGAGCGTGCCGCAAAGCGCGAACCGTCGCCGAGCCCAGCGGACTGGTTGCCGAGTGTTGCGTCGGTGCCCCTACCGAGACGAAAGCGACCAGACGACATCCTGAAGGGCATCATCGGTGCGATGCGAAACAAGGCGGGTGTGGAGGTCACCTACCAGTCGATGACTTCCCCCCAAGGGAGCATTCGAGTCATCACCCCGCATACTCTCGTCGAGACCAACGGTCGCTGGCACGTTCGCGCCTACTGCCACAGTCGTGATGACTTCCGGGACTTCGTAATATCTCGTTTCTCGAAGATCCACGGAGAAAAGCCCAGCGGAAAGTTCCAAACCGACGACGACGACTGGAACACCGTCCGCGAACTTCAGTTCGTGCCATTGCCTGAACTCGAGACCGATCAACGAAACGCCGTGGCTGAGGACTACGACATGACCGACGGCGCCTTGAAAGTCCCGTGTCGACGCGCACTGACTTTCTACGCCCTGCAGGCTCTTGGAGTGGAGCTCCGTTCAGACGGCAGGGCCTTGTCGCCGCTGTTGGAGTTGACCAACATCTCAGAGTTCAACGAGCACCAGATTCCGAAGCACGACTGGCTCGAACGCATGGGGTCGAAAGGACAGGCATCATGAGCGATCAAGAATCCCCGATGAATCCCATCGGCATCAAGCGAACCATCGCCTATGTCCTCCTGTGGCTCGCTCTGATTGTCGCAGTCTTTGCCGCACGCGAAACCCGAAGTTTGCCTAATTGGTTGCTTCAACTCGATCGCCCACTGGGGACATCGCTGATGGGTGCACTCGCGGGCGTTTTGTACCTGATACGGGGCATTTACACTAATTTCAGCGTGTTCTCGACGTGGGACTTCGAGCGCTGGTGGCCGTGGTACTTTCTGCGTCCGTTCGCCAGCGCCATTCTTGGTGGAGTTTCTCCGGTCTTCGTGGAGATGGGACTCATGGCCTTCGGCGCCCCAGGTACGGCCACCGCGAGCGCACCGGCATACCTCGCAGTGGCATTCATCGTGGGACTCAACGTGGCCCGGTCGCTCGAACGGCTGGAGGCTCAGGCCAAAGAAAAGCTCGGCATCAAGAGAAGTAACGCGGCAGAATCGAACGACCGCGAGTAACCCGTTTGTGCCGCGGCCGAGGACGCGGCCGACGCCGTCTTGTCGCGCGGGCGATATCGATCAACCATGTCACGATCCGACGACTGGGATAGGACAAGACATGGCGAAACTGAACATATTCATCGATGGTAGCTGGCTCTTCAAAGCGTGCGGCAAGGGGTCAGCTCTATCAAATAGAACCGAAGGGGCGGGTCCCTTTCGACTGGACTTCGAGCGACTCTGTAATGCCCTGCTGGCTCACGCAGCCAGAGCGAACCCGAATTGTACCACGATCGGTGAACGATATCTCTCCACGAGCATTCTTGACATTCCGGCTGACGTCGAGGACTGGATCGACGGAACTACGATCTTCGATGAGGATATTCAGGCTCTTCGCTCAAGCGTACATGCTCGAGACCGATTCGCACAATCCGCGCTCGACGCCAACTTTGATCCCTCGGCTATCTACAGGCCGAAACTTCGTGACTGGATGCTGCCGAAGCTCCGGGACAGACGATTCCAAGAGAAACTGGTGGACGCGACTGTGGTGGCCCTCCTGGTGAGATCTGCGATTGTTAATGCTGGTGACTACCATGTCGTCCTAACTGGAGACGCCGATGTGCTTCCGGCGATCCGTGTCGCCTATCCCAAGTATTCAGAGAACGTCTTCGTCGCCACGACTCATCCAGACCAGCTGAAGAGCGAAGCGCGTCAGAGTGCATTTGCTCTTCATGACTTTTCGAGCAACGTCGAGCCATTTTACCTCGACGAGCATGCGGCGGAGTTTGTAGACGGGGACCATGTCTATACGTGCTCCCACTGCAACAAAGTCTTCGCGCGATCCGCGCCGATTCCGGCTCGTGCTCGACCTTGTTGCTCCCCCTGTCACAACAGTCGCACGTAGTGCGTCCTGCGCCTATCCGGACACAGCCTGGACACAGCCGCCCGCTTTCGCGCTTTTCGCCGCGAAAGAAGGCTCGATTTCGACGGCTTCCTAAGCCGAAGGTCACACGTTCGAATCGTGTCGGGGGCGCTGAAGAGCGTTTCCGGCTCGTCCCGAGTCCGGAGCCGGCCCCGGATTGCCGGTCAAAGAGGATGACGTCGGCCGGACGCGGCCCGACTGTCCGGGCCGATTTCCCCTCTGGCCTTTTCCTCCGTAGAATGAACGATGAAATGAGCGGGGGGCAGAGCCTATTCACGTCCCCGGGGACCACCGCAGCCGTCCGCCCGTTTGAGGTGACGGAACGGCAGATTCTCGAGAGTGTCGCGCGCGGCGCGGACACAAAAGAGATCCTGACCCAGACGGTCCTGCTCGTTGAGCAGCAAGGCGAAGGCATGCTCTGCTCGATCCTCCTCCTCGACGAAGAGAGAGGCGCTCTCTTCACGGGAGCAGGGCCGAGTCTGCCCGACGAGTACCTGAAGGCCATCGATGGGACGCTCATCGGCGAACAGGCGGGCTCCTGCGGCGCAGCCGCCGCTCTCAAAAAGCCCGTCATCGTCGAAAACATTGCGACCCATCCTAACTGGATTCCTTATCGCGCCTTCGCGCTGCCTCACGGGCTACGCGCATGTTGGTCGAGTCCGATCTTTGCTTCGACGGGCGACGTTCTCGGGACTTTCGCGATGTACTACAGGAGTCCACGCGGTCCGACAGGGAAGGAACAAGAGTGGGTCCGTGCCGCGACACACCTGGTCGCGATTGCCCTGGAGCGCGACAGAACTCTCGGAGCCCTCCGCCAGAGCACCGAGCGCGCGCGCCAGCTCGCTAAGCTCTATGCTGTCTCGAGCGCCGTCAACGAAGCGATCGTTCGCGAGCGCAAGCCAGAAGCTCTCTACGAGATCGCGTGCCGGATTCCTGTGGAACAGGGGCTGGCCCGTCTCGCTTGGATCGGGCGCGTCGATGAGGTCACCGGATCCCTCGTCCCGGTCGTCCGCTACGGCCAAGGCGTCGCGTACGTCGACTCCATCTCACTCAACGTCAAAGATCCCGTACATAGAAAAGGCCCGGCCGCTCGAGCCTTTCACGAGCGGGTCCCCACCATCGTCAACGACCTGAAGAACGAAGGCAGCTTACCCTTCCGGAACAAGGCCTTCGAATATGGGCTCCGCTCCGGCGCGGCGTTCCCTCTCGGTGATGCCGCGGGCAGCTCGTGCCTGCTGATGATCTATAGCGATGAGGTCGGCTTCTTCCGCGACGAGGAGGTGCGGGTCCTCTCAGCACTCGCCGAGGACATCGTATTTGCACTCGACTCCGCGCGCTCGAACCTCGAGCGCGCAAGACTGGTGCACGATCTCGGCGAGCGCGTCAAAGAGCTCTCCTTCCTGCATTTTTCGTCGCGTCTCATCCAGAGCGCCACCCGCTTCGACAGGTCCCTCCTCGAGCAGATCGCCGAACTTCTTCCCGCCGCTTTTCAGTACCCCAAAGACTGCTTCACCCGGCTCACCTGGGAAGACCTCGAAGCAGCCTCAGGCGCGCATGTCCTGCCCGTCTGGACAATCGAGGCCGATTTCGACGGCGGGCGCGGCAAGATCTTCGTTGCTTACGGAACGCGACAAGACGAGCGCACCGACCCCTTCCTCGCCGAGGAGCGGGAGCTCTTAGTTTCGCTCTCAGACATGCTGACGAACTTCATCGCGAAGCTCCGCGCCGAGGCCGCGTCTCAGGAGAACGCCCAGCTCCTCCGCATCGCAGGCCAGATGGCTCGCCTTGGTGCCTGGCAGGTCGACCTCGAGACCAAGCGGGTGACCTGGACCGATGAAATCCGTGCGGTCTGTGAGCTGTCCCCCGATGTACAGCCCACCTACGAGGATGGAGTCTCGTACTACGTTCCTGAACATCGAGACGAAGTGACACGGCAAATGGATGCCTGCGCTCGGGAAGGACACCCCATCGACTTCGAAGCTCAGCTCATCACCGCCAAAGGTCGGCGCATCTGGGTGCGAGCCATGGGGAACGCCTTCCGTGACGATACGGGCCGTATCGTTCGGCTCCAGGGCTCTCTGCAGGACATCAGCGAACGGCGCCGCCTCGAGGAACAACTTCTGCAATCGCAGAAGTTGGAGGCGATCGGGAAGCTCGCGGGCGGCGTTGCCCACGACTTCAACAACCTTCTCACAGTAATCCTCGGCTACTCGAAGATGGTGGTCGAGACCATGAACGAGGGAGATCCGCTCCGCGACGATATTCGAGAGATCGAGGCCGCGGCTCGCCGCGCGGCCGAATTGACCCAACAGCTCCTGGCCTTCAGTCGGCGCCAAGTGTTGAGCCCTCGTGTCGTCAACTGGAACACCGTGCTCACCGGCATGAAGAAGATGATGGGCCGGCTTGTACGGGCCGACGTCCATCTCACCTACTTCCTCGGCGCAGTTGGCCAGGTCTTCGCAGATCCGAGCCAGCTCGAGCAGATCGTCATGAACCTTGTCGTGAACGCCCGGGACGCCATGCCCCAAGGCGGAAGTATCACCATTGAGACACAGAACGTGACGATCGGTCCTGATTACTCCGCGACCCACCATGGAATCGCGCCGGGCTCCTACGTGATGCTCGCCGTGAGCGACACAGGTGAAGGGATGGACCCTGAAACCCAGGCGCGCATCTTCGAGCCCTTCTTCAGTACCAAGCCGCTCGGAGAAGGCACCGGTCTCGGTCTCTCCACCGTCTGGGGCATCGTCGCCCAGAGCAACGGTCATATCTCGGTCCAAAGCGAAAAAGGCGTCGGGACAACCTTCAAGATTTACCTTCCGAACGTCGAAAGTCCCGTGGAGGACGAGCAGCCGTCAGGCCCGAACTCCGCTCTCTCAGGAGGGAACGAGACGATTCTGGTTGTCGAAGACGACGAACAAGTCCGAAACTTCATCTGCGCCGTCCTCAAGCGCAAGGGCTACCACGTCCTCGAAGCCGACAATGGCGGCGAAGCGTTTTTGATTTGTGAGCGCTACAGCGAAAAAATCGATCTTTTGATCACAGACGTGGTCATGCCGAGGATGAGCGGTCGCGAGCTCGCTCAGCGAGTCGCCTCTCTTCGTCCACAGATGCGCGTCCTTTATCTCTCCGCTTACACGGAGCACGCCATCGTCAGCCACGGAGTGCTCGACACTGGCATCGATTTCATCGCCAAGCCGGTCGCCCCTGACGCTCTGCTCAGGCGGATCCGTGCGATCTTCGAAAGTCCCTAGGGAGAAATTTCACCCCCCCAGACGTCGACGCGGCAGAACTCCCTCACGTGCCGCTCACGCGACTTCCTGAAAAACGCACCGAAAAGACAGCGCGAAAATCCAAAACAAATCCGGTGTCGTCCCAACGCCGCTGCAATATTGAAACTCTTGCTCTCATGTGAGCGCTATCATCGAAGAAACGAGAGAAGCGGGCGCATCGAGAAAATCCTGCGGGTTACTACTCCCTACAGCTGGTGATTGGTCGAGGCTCTCGGATGATGGATCGCTTCTTTCTGCCCGCGCGGACTCCGTGCGACGAGAAACCCCGCCTCCGGGTCTTCTTCGGCCGCTCTGCGCTCGGCCTGGCGCTCCTCGGAGCCGTTTCCTGCGGGCCCGAAGGCGGCCCGGGCGACGACGGCAGAGGTGGATCAGCCCAGGCCGATGACTCTGGCGCCGGCGCGCAGGGCAATCTTCCGGGGACGGGGGGCGGACTCAACCCGACGCCTCCGGGAGCCGTCGTCGACACCACAGGTGACATGATCGATTGCCAAAGTCTGGTGCGCCCGCCGACGCCGCTGCGTCGCCTCACCCGCTTTGAATACGACAACAGCGTGCGCGACCTGCTCGGCACGACCGGAAACCCCTCCAAAGATTTTCCGCCCGACGAGATCTCCGAAGGCTTCAGCAACAACGGCCTCGTCCTGACCATCTCCCAGCTCCACGCTGAGAAGTACGTCTACGCTTCCGAAGCCATCGCCAAAGACGCCGTCACGAGACTCTCGTCCATTTTGCCCTGCGATCCGGCGACGACCAGTGAAGAAACTTGCGCGGAGCAGTTCGCGCGCAGCTTCGGACGGCGCGCCTTCCGGCGCGCCCTCGAGCCCGAAGACGTCACGGCTCTCATGACCGCGTATGGCTTCGGCGAAACCTTCGCCGAAGGGATCGAGATCATGATCCGGGCGGCGCTCCTCTCTCCTCATTTCCTGTTCCGGGTCGAGTTCAGCGGCGCGCGCCAAGAAGGAGACGCCATGGTGCGCCTGAATGGCTATGAGACGGCGACGCGGCTTTCCTACCTGCTTTGGTCCTCCGGGCCCGACGATGCTCTGCTCGACGCCGCCGAAGTGGGCGAGCTCGACACGCCCGCTGGGGTCCAGGCGCAAGCGCGGCGCCTTCTGAGCGATGAACGGGCAAAGAGCGCGGCCCTCGAGTTTTATCGGCAGTGGCTCGAGCTCAATCGCCTCGACACAATCTCCCCGAAAGACCCGGCCGAATTTCCGCTGTGGAGCCAGGCGATGAAGACCGCCATGAAGGCGGAAGCGGACAAGGTGATCGAGAGCATCCTGTTCAGCGGCGACGCGACGCTGACGCGCCTTTTGTCTGCGCCGCTCGGCCTTCCGACGGGGCCGCTGGCCAGCCTCTACGGCGTCCCGGAGAGCTCGGAGCTCGTCTCGCTCCCCGAAATTGAGCGCGCTGGAGTCCTGACCTTGCCCGCGTTTCTCTCCGTCCAAGGTCATCCGGACCAGACCTCTCCCGTGCTCCGGGGCAAGTTCATCCGAACCAAGATGCTCTGCGGACACGTCGAGCCGCCGCCCGACAACGTGGCGATCGCCGCCCCCGATCCCCACGAAGGCGGCACCGCCCGCGAGCGTTTCAGCGCTCACGCGCAGGGCCCCTGCGCCGAATGTCATCAGCTCATGGATCCCCTTGGGTTCCCGCTCGAGGCCTACGATGCCATGGGCAAGTTCCGCACGACGGACGCCGGGCGAGAGCTCGATCTGACAGGGGAGTTCGTTCAGACCCGTGCGCTCGATGGTCCCTTCAATGGGCCGATCGAGATGGCACAAAAACTCGCCGCTGCGCCTGAAGTCGCTGAATGCGTCGCGGCGAAGTGGTTCCAGTACAGCGTAGGTCGCGGGGTCGAAAAAGGAGACGCGTGCTCCTTGGTCCCGCTTCAAGAAGCCTTCGAGAAGGGAGGAAAGAATCTTTATGAGCTCATGGTGAACATTACTCAAACCGAAGCCTTTCTCCACCGACGCAAGAGCGCGCCTTGATCGATAGTGGCCATGAACCGAATGAACTCGAAAATGACCAGATTGAACCGACGCGATTGGCTGCGTGGAGCATTGGCTGGCGCGGCGGCTCTTCCGCTCCTCGACGCCCATCGCGCCGAGGGGCAGGCCGCCGACAAGCCGCCGGTCCGGCTCGTCGTCTTCGCCACGCCCAACGGCACGCGCAATACGCTGTTTTGGCCGACCCAAGGGGCCGGCGGGATGACCTTCCCGGAATATACGAAGCCCCTCGAGCCTTTCGCCGAGAAGCTCCTCTTCCTCAATGGCATTCGCCATTGTCAGGCGGTCGTCGGCGATAACGGCTTCAACGGCGGCCTGAACGGTTCCGAGCACGCTCGGGGCATGGGCGGCCTGCTCACGGCACGCCCCCTCGGCACCGGCTCCTTCAAGAGCTTCATGGCAACGTCAGGCTGGGGTTCGGGGATCTCCCTCGACCAACATCTGGCGAATATCCTCGACCCAGCCACGAAATTCAAAACTCTCGAGCTCGGCGTTCAGGTGCGCGACGCTCAGGTGCGCGGGCGCATCTGTTACAAAGGCGCCGACCAGCCGATCCCTCCGCGCGAAGATCCGAAAGACGTGTTCGCAGCGCTCTTCGGCGATCTGAACCCAGATCCGGCTGGCGATCCTCAGCTCGACAAACTGCGCGCTCAGCGAAAGAGCATTTTCGATCTCACGACGAGCGAGATCAAACGACTCCAAGCGCGGCTCGGCGCCGATGATCGGGCGAAACTCGAGCAACAGATCACCGCCATCCGCGACATCGAGGTCCGCCTCACAGCTCAGTCTGGTAGCGGCGGAGGCGGAAACAATAGCGGTCTGAACTGCGCGCCCCCGACGGGCAACTTGGACATCGACCTCTCGAGCGACGCGACGCTGCCTGAAACGGGTCGACTGCAGATGGATCTCGCCACAGCCGCTCTCGCCTGCGATCAGACGCGGATCCTGACGCTCCAGTGGAACTACGCCGAGAGCGAACACCTCTTCCCCTTCCTCGGTCTCTCCCGGAATCATCACGCGATTTCCCACGACTGGCAGGGTACGACCGGCTTCACCGAGTACGGGAAGATCCACGTTTGGTTCGCTGAGCAGCTGGCCTACTTCCTCGAGAAGCTCGACTCAGTGCCCGAAGGCGACGGGACCTTGCTCGACAACACTGTCGTGTTCTGGGGCTCGGAGATTGGCGAGTCAACGAGCCACGATCTCACGCGCATGCCCTACGTGCTCGCCGGAAAAGCCGGCGGACAACTCCGAACCGGCCGCGTCTGGGATTCGGTGAGCTCGCCCAAGGACAATAACCAGCTCTTGGTTTCCTTGGCTCATCTCATGGGAGCCGAGCAGGTGACCTCCTTCGGCGATCCCTCGGGAGCGACAGGTCCCCTACCGGACCTTTTAGTCTGAAGGCTCCCGAACGCGCATCTTCCAGAGAACCTTCAGACAGGCGCGTGTCGCCGTCAGCGCCGTTCCATCGTCGGCGAGATGCCCTTCTTCGACCAGCACGGAGGCGATCTCGGAAAGGCAACGCGTTCCATTGACGAGCTCAGAGACTCGACGGGGTGCTGTATGCGGCAGCTCAAAGGAGGGCGAAACCGTGAAACGCGGGATCGGAAGCTCCCGCTCGTCGAGCCACCGAGGGTCGCTCTCCAAGGCGAGGGGCGCGCTTGGGGTCTCGACGCTCTTCGCGTGCAGCGTCAGAACGTATTCGACGCGAGACTGAGTCGAAGCGGGAGAGCCCAGATACCGCATAGGCTCGTAGGTCGCCTTCTCGACGGAGAAGCCTTCCCGAAGCACGAGCTGCACGAACTCGTCAGCGGTATAGCGGTGAGCCGGGCGCGTGCGCTTCGGGTGGTAAACGAAGGGGCCAAAGTGCAGAAACGAGCCGCCCGGACGGAGCAGGTCGCGAATTTTCGGCAGCATCGTGGCGAGATCGGACGGCACCTGATCCAAAAACCAGGGAGCGACGATCGTATCGAAAGACCCGCGCTCAAGCGGGGGCGACAGAGCGTCGGCGAAGATGTACCGAAGACCCGGGGGCGGCGGGTTCGCCGCGCGCAAAGTGCGCTTCATGACAGCCTGATTGGAGCGGCGGGGGTGTCCAGGTATCTCCGCAAGTTCCAGCGTCTCGCCCCGCCGAAGCGCCTCACCGATCAAAAATGGGAGCGGATTGATATCGAACAAGAGGATCGGATCGCTCGAAGAAAGCGCGTTCCCGAGGTCCCAAGCTAAACGCCCCGTGCCTGCGCCGAGCACAAGGGTCCGGCCGAGCCGAAACTGCTCACCGACGACGCTCAGCACAGCTTCGAGTGAGGCCCGAGCCTCATCTTCCTCATCCCACCCGAAATCGCGATGCACCAAGGCGACGTAAGAGAGAATCGATTCGAGCTCGGAATCATGTGCCGCCCGGCTCGGCTCAATTCCCGCGCGCCGGAACAAGGAGAGCACCTGTTCTTTTCGAGCCTCGAGTCCCTCGGCCGTATCCACGAGGCGGCGCCGAGAGCGATCGAGCAAACCTGGCTCCACCGCATCCTTGAGCAGCTGCTTCGTGGACTCGTCGCTTTCTCGGACAAAGTTTGCCAGGCGCTCAGCCCACGCCTCCAAGACCTCACGCGGCTCTCGGAACAGGAGCGGGATCCCCGAGACCGCCGGGTACTGCTTCCCGCATCCACCGCAAGAAAATCGGGATTCCTCGAGGCGACCCTCACCACAGGAGGGACACAAGAAGATGACAGCTTCGTCCCGAATCACGATACCGCCACTCTATCACGGCTCTCGCTCCAGCCCTCCCCGGCTCCTGATGATTCCGTCGCTTGCTCCGAAGTCAGCAGGATGGCATGCCCCGGGCCCCGCTTCCCTTCGCCATCCATGGGACACCGACCGAAAAACGCCGCCCGCTGCGCTCGCTGCCGTATGCACGAGGCGCGCTGCATGTGCGAGCTCATTCCTCGCCTCGAGACGCGCACCAAAGTCGTCGTCGTCATGCACTGCCGCGAATGGGAGAAGACTACGGCCACGGCACCGCTCGCGCTCGCAGCCTTGCCAAACTCTGAGCTCCACATTCACGGGGCTCGCGACAGTCGCGCCGACCTGTCCCACCTAAGTCGCGAAGATCGTCGCCTCCTGCTGCTCTACCCGAGCGAAGGCGCTTCTCCTTTGACTTCCGAGTTGGTCAGCCAAGATCCGCGGCCCGTCACGCTCATCGTCCCCGACGGCAACTGGCGCCAAGCCGCGCGCGCCGCCCGCCGACTCCCTGGACTCGCGGAAGTGGAGCGTGTCTTCCTTCCAGAAGGGCGCCCGACCGCTTGGGGACTCCGCCAAGAACCGAAGCCAGGCGGCCTGGCAACAATCGAAGCGATCGCTCGCGCGCTCGGCGTCCTCGAAAGTCGCGAGATTGAGGAGCAGCTCGAGCGTTTACTCGCCGAGAACGTCTACCGAACTCACCTCACCCGCGGCGCATCCCAGAAGGAGTGGAACGATCCGGTCCAGATCCTCTACCAAGACGACGATCTCCTCGTCATCAACAAGCCGAGCGGTCTTCCTGTGCATCGCGGCCGCGGCGTCGAGACTCCTCCGCTGCTCCAGCGCCTGCGCGATCAGATGGGCGAGTGGGTCTATCCTGTGCATCGCCTCGACGGCGGAACGAGCGGAGCTCTCCTCATCGCACGGACTCCTGAGATCGCGGCGCGCCTCAGCCAGCAGTTCGAGGCGGGGAGCGTCGAGAAGAGATACCTCGCGCTCTGCCGAGGCAAAGATCCAACCCTCACTCGCGTTGAACATGCCCTCGCGCGCGAGGATGGAACGGAGCGCGTGCCGGCGGTCACCGATTTGACCTTCCTCGGCTCCTTCGAGCGATACGGGCTCTACGAAGTCCGACCCAAGACCGGACGAAAACATCAGATCCGCCTCCACCTCAAGCACATGAGTCACCCGATCATCGGTGACGTTCGATACGGCAAGGGCGAACACAACATGCTCTTCCGCGAGCGCTTTGGTTTTCACCGCCTCGCACTCCACGCGCTCAGCCTCCGCTTCACCTCACCGCGCACGGGCGAGCCCATCTACGTGGAAGCGCCTCTGCCTTTTGAGTTTCGCTCGCTCCTCGAGGCGATCGGACTCGCGGAGTTCGCGAGCGGGGCTCCGGTCGATCCCGTCCGGAGCCCTGCATCTACTGACGGGGCCTAAACCCGGGCTCGCGTCTGTCCCGAGCGCTCTAGATGCGCCGCCAGCTCGACGCGGAGAGCGCAACAACCCAGCGCCGCTCCGCTTCCTCGGCTTCCTTTAGGACACAAGCCTTCGCGGGGCCTCCCACGAGCTTCCTCCGCTCCACCGCGGCCCGCGCATCGAGGGCCTCTCGCGCTTCGGGGCGCATGAGGGAAGGATGAGCTTGAGCGAGGACATCGACGGAGAGCTCACTGAGCTGGACGCCCTCCGTTTCGGCTTCGCGCACCAATCCGCCAACGATGTGGTGAGCTTCGCGGAAAGGCACGCCACTCATGACGAGATAATCGGCCAGATCGGTCGCGCAAACGTGGCCTTGCTCGAGGGCCCCCTCGAGGCGATCTCGTCGGAAGGTACAGGTCGCGAGCGCTCCGGTGAGCGCGCGCAGAGAGAGCATCGTATCGCGCATGGCGTGGAAGATGGGCTCTTTGTCTTCCTGGAGCTCGCGTCCGTAACCAAAGGCCAAGCTCTTCTCGAGCACGAGCAGCGCGGTCAAATGGCCGATCAGGCGCGCAGCCTTGCCTCGAATCAGCTCCGCGACGTCCGGATTCTTCTTCTGAGGCATCATGCTGGAGCTCGTCGAAAAGGCATCGCTCAAGGTCAAGAAACCGAACTCGGTCGTGCTCCAAATCACGATTTCTTCCGAGATACGCGAGAGGTGCACCCCGAGGATCGCGAGCGCGGAGACGACCTCCATCAGGAAGTCCCGGCTCCCGGTCGCGTCGATGGAATTGCGCATGGGGCGCTCAAACCCGAGCTCCTTGGCGACCCAGGCGCGATCGAGCGGGTACCCACTGCCAGCGACGGCGCCGGCGCCGAGCGGCGACTCGTTCAAGCCATCGCGCGCGGAGACGAGACGGTTGTAGTCACGAGAGAGCATCTCATGCCACGCCATCAGATGGTGCGAGAGGCGACTCGGCTGAGCACGCTGAAGATGCGTGTAACTCGGCATGAGCGTATCGATCTCCGAGACGGCGCGACTAAGAATCGTCCTCTCGAGGTCGACGAGCGCCCGGATCACATCGTCCACTGCCGAGCGCGTATAGAGCCGAAGGTCGGTCGCGACCTGATCATTCCGGCTGCGCGCGGTGTGGAGCTTGCCGCCCACCGGACCCACGATCTCCGTGAGGCGCGCCTCGATGTTCATGTGAACGTCTTCTCGCTGCGGGTCCCAGACGAACTGGCCTGACTCGATCTCGGCTTCGATCTGCTCGAGTCCCCGGACCAAAGTGTTCGCTTCCGCCTCCGTCAGAACTCCCGCTCGGGCGAGTCCCCTGGCGTGCACCTTGGAGCCGAGGATGTCGACTCGCCACAGGGCGGAATCGACCTCAACGCTCTGGTTGAGCCCCTGCATCGCCTCGTCCACGGTCTCGGGAAGTCGTCCTCCGCGCGCAACAGTCATATCGGGCTGCTGGCTACCGGTCGGGCTTTCCTTGCGCAAGGGAGAGGGCACTGCTAGCCTTGAAGTCGTGAGTTCGCTCTTTGCATTCGGCTTTAGCTATTGGTTCGCCTCCGGGCGGGGCCAAGGCTGAGTCGTTCGCAATTCCGAGCCTCAGTGAACCCCGCGCCAACGGCCGCGGGGTTTTTGCTTTCGCGGCCTTGGCCTCCCGAAAAACGAGCCAAGACCCATGCATCCTTCCCCTATCCTGAGCCCAAGACCCGAGCCCGAAAGGGCCAGCCTTCCGAGTCCCCGCGAGCTCGGGGAGGCCTACGCGCTCCCCCCGACCGCCCGCGCCCGGGTGAAGGAGGCCCGCGCGCGCATCGCCGAGCGTCTCCACACCGGCCGCGGGCCTTTGGTCGCCATCGTTGGACCTTGTTCTCTCCATTCGGAGGAGGCGGCGCGCGCCTACGCGGAAAGGCTCCTCCCTCTCGCCGAGCGCCTCGCGGACGACGTCACGATCGTAATGCGCGCTTACTTCGAGAAGCCTCGTACCACGGTCGGCTGGAAGGGATTTCTCTACGACCCGGATATGGACGGAAGCCACGATCTCGCTCGGGGCCTCGAGCGCGCTCGCGCGCTCCTCGTGGAGCTGAGTGAGCTCGGGCTCCCGCTCGCGACCGAGATCCTCGATCCTCTCACGGCTCCATACTTCGAGGATTGCCTCTCCTGGGCTGCGATTGGCGCCCGCACCGCCGAGAGCCAGATCCATCGGCAACTCGTGAGTGGTCTCGAGTGTCCGGTGGGCTTCAAGAACGGCACCGACGGGAGCGTGAGCATCGCCCTCGCCGCGATGGAATCAGCTCGCGTCCCCCACACGCACCTCGGCATCGACCGCGACGGGCGCATTTCCATCGCTGAAACGCGAGGCAACCCGGACACCCACGTCGTCCTGCGCGGCGGCCGCTCGGGGCCGAACTATGACGCAGAGAGCATCACGCGCCTCGCGAGTAGCCAGAATATGACCCTCCCGCTGCTCGTCGACTGCTCCCACGGAAACTCTGGCAAGGACTATCGGAAGCAGTGTGAGGTGGCCGAGGCTGTGATGGCTCAGCTCCCACGCCGAGACGTGCGTCTCATGGGGCTCATGATCGAGAGCCACGTCGAAGCGGGCCGCCAAGAACCCGGCAAACATGCGAGCCCTCACAAGAGTGTAACGGACGCTTGTATCGGTTTCGAAGCGACTCAGTCGCTCCTTCTGAGCATGGCGAAAAGCGCCCATCCTCCGCGCTCCTTCCTCCGAAGCCCGAGCTTCGAAGCCCAAGCGAGCTCTGCGGAGTGAGGCCGAAGCTCTCGGGCTTCGGCTCGTTCTGCGAGCTCTGCGCAGCAAAATAAGAGAACGGGGAGAGCGACCGCCCGCTGCTCCCCGCTTTGCCCCCCCCCCCGGCTCACTTTTTCTTGAGCTGCGCCGGGGCGACCTTCGTAGGCGCCACGGTCTGTTTGGTCGGCGCCGCCGTCTGTTTCGTCGGCGCGGCCTGGCTCACGGAGGCGGCAGGAGCGATCTTTTGCGTAGCCACCGGTGCGCCCGGCTGAACGCGGGGCGGCTCCGAAGCGACGGGCGGGGGCTTCAGCTGACTCTTGGGAAGGCTCACTTTGATCGTGCCGAGGGGTCCCTTCTTGGTCGTTCGCGGTGCGAGCTTCTTGCGCAGCTCCGCAGCCTTTTGGTCATCGCTCGTGACGATCTTCAAGAGACGTCCGTTGGACTGCTCGATGACGTAGGGGCGAAGGCTCGTATTGATCCGCTTCTCGATCTTGCTCCGCTCCTCCGCCGAGGGTTGATAAAATGTGCTCATTTTCGTGAAACACGATTTCGCGTCCTTGGTCTTGTCGAGACAAGCGACGAGCTTTTCTCGAGCTTGCTGGGCGGCGGGGCTCAGCCCAGCTGCCGTCAGGCCACTCGACGCGGCCGTTAGGCCACTCGCCGCCGCGGCCGTGGCCAGGGTGCCACAGTTGGGAACGACCTTCCCAAGCACACTCGAACCTCGCGAAATGAAGCTCGAGTAGGCATAGGCTTCGCTCTCGAAGGAGTCTGTGCCGTACCCCCTGGTCAGAGCTTCCATCAAGTAGTTGTTGATGAAAGCATCAAAGCCCAGCTCGGCATACTGGCGGACGTGGACGAGCTCATGTGCGATGAGGAGCACCACATCCCGGAAGTCACAGGCCGCAGAGCCATTTTGCAGCTGACCTGCTGTCGCGAACTTCTTGGCGTCCGTGAGAACCTTGAAATGTTCATCCCGGAGCACGACGAGGTCACCGAGCGTGATCGCGTCGAACCCGTCACGAAGATATGCGCTGACCAGCGGGTTCTTGTTCGAGATAATGCGCGCCCTCGAGATGTCCGAGGAGCGGAACTTACTCTGGCCTGCGTCGCGGTGAGGACGGGTGAGCTCGTCGATGGCTGTCTGGACCGGAGCCGGGATCGCAACAGCTTGGGCTTTGGCGAGGCCGATTTCCCGTTTCACAACGTCTTTGACGAAAGGGAGAATGGCGTCATCGAGGGCAGCTGCGTGCCCCCGGAGCCAGTTCTCGAGCTCTCGCTTCGGATCGACGTTCTCGACGCGACACTCGAAGGTCACTTGCTCGGTGAGAACGGCCTCAGTCCAACCCGTGATCTTTTCGATGGGGCCGCAAGCAGGGTCCAAGCAGAGTCCCGGCATGCAGCAGTGCGGCACAAAGGCGCAATGCCACCCGTAATTACACTCGAGGCTCATCTGTGGCACCGGCGGGACCAAGACCTCCGTGATCACTTCTTCACAGATGTCGATCTCGACCGCTTGCGCGGGAGTCGTCCACGCCAGAGCGCTGAAGAAAAGACACCCAATGAGCCAACCGCAGGCTCTGCGCGCACGAGTTCCAAGATCTCTTGATTCAAGTCGGGTTGCATTCATGATGCACGGGCCTCCTTTGCCCCATGATCGAATAGCCGTATCGAATCCAAAAACGGAGCACAACCGATTTCGCATGGGGTGCGCTCTCCCTCCTCCCCCACAATTTCCGTCTGATCGAACCAGGAGCCTGTTGCATGAAGCGCTCGTGATCCGCCCCCTTCTCCGTAGCTTGCCGCTCCTTCTTTTCGTCTCCTGCGCGGGGACCCCGGACGACGTTTCTGAGGAGCCCGGGTCGGGGGGACAAAGCGCCGGAGGAAGCTCCCCCTCGAGCGGAGGAAGCGTTCCCACGGGCGGCGGCGCGCCGAGCGCCACCGGCGGCTTCTCCTCCGGAGGGACACTTACGGGCGGGAGCGGCGGCTCCTCGAGTGGTGGCAGTTCTGACCACATGGGCGGCGGCGCGCCGAGTGGCGGGACGCCGAGCGGTGGGACCGCAGCGGGCGGGGATAGCCCCTCAGGCGGTGCACCCGCCGGAAGCGGCGGTGAGCCGGCGGGAGCGGGAGGCGCGGTCGAGCCCCCTGGTCCCTATTTTCCTGCGCCTAGCTCGACGAACCAGTGCCCCGACCCAACCATCCGACTTCGCTTCGATGGCCCGCCGAAGCTCGGATCGAGTGGCTCCGTGAAGGTCTTTGACGCAGAAAACCCCGGTTCTCCCGTCGCCCAAGTCAACATGGCTGCCTCACAGGTGACTGACATGATCGGCGGCTCGACCTTCACGCTGCCCCGCCCAGCTTTCGTCTACAAGAACGAGGCGATCTTCGTACTGCCCGCCAAAGGACTGACCCGCGGACGCACCTACTTCGTCACGATCGACTCCGGCGTCGTGCGCGGACCGAATGATCAGCCGGTGGTCGTGAGCGATCCGGAAGCGTGGCGCTTTTCGGTCGCCCCAAGTGCCCCATCCAACAAGTCGACACTTCGGGTCTCCGTCGACGGTCAGGGTCAATTTTGCACGCTGCAGGGCGCCATTGATGCCGCGGAAAACGGCTCGACTCTCGAGCTCGGTGAGGGCGCCTTCTACGGCGTGACCTACTTCAAGGGAAAGAACAACCTCACGATCTCAGGGGCCGGGAGAGACAAGACGAGGATCGCCGGGGTCAACAACAACAACCTGAACCCGAGCACCCGTGGCCGCTCCCTCTTCGGTACCGAGCAGATCTCGGGCCTTCTGATCGAAGACGTCACGATCGAAAACGAAACGCCCCAAGGGGGCTCTCAGGCCGAGGCGCTCACGCTCCTCTCCTGCGACAAGTGCATCGTGCGCCGGAGCACCATCATCTCCCGCCAAGACACGCTCCTCTGGTCCGGTCGCATCTACGCAGAGGACAGCCGTATCGAAGGCAACGTCGACTACATCTGGGGCACGGGAACAGCCTATTTTTACCGGGTGGAGATCAAGACCATCGGACGCGCCGGCTACAATGTCCAGGCCCGGAACCCGAGCGGCAGCTTCGGCTACGTCTTCGTCGACTCGAAACTGACCGCCGATCCAGGGATCACCGGCGATGTTCTCGCGCGCATCGACGTCAGCGCTTATCCGGCCAGTCACGTCGCCTACATCAACTGCGAAATGGGCAGCCATATTTCCCCCGCCGGCTTCACCATCACGGGCGGAGGAAGCACCGCAAATCTGCGCTTTTGGGAGTACCAAAGCCGCACCCCTGGTGGCGCCCTGGTGAGCACCTCACAGCGCGCCGCCGGGTCCAAACAGCTCACAGCGAATGAAGCCGCACAGATGCGCGACGTCACTTACGTCCTCGGCGGCTGGAATCCGAACTCCGCCCTCTGACGAGGACTTGAACGCGCGCAAAAGAAGATGTTATTCTCCCCGAACACATGACTGTATCGGGGGAAGAGGTCATGGGGTGGGTGCGCCGTCTCCCGCTCCTTTCGGCTGCGCTGCTGGCTCTCAGCGGCTGCTATTCGTACTCCTACCAGGAGAGAAACGGCGGGGATCTCTCGCGTCTACCGATCGACCGGAACCTCCCGGAGTCGAAGGTGCGCTGGTCGATGTGGTGGGGACTTCAAGGGAACACCTTCGCCCCCGTGGGCTGCGCTGACGGCGTCCACGAAAGCGGCGATCCCGCCTGCACGAATCCGATTCCGCTCTGCGATGAGGGCGCGGGACAGGTCACGGTCAGCATGCCCTGGTACTCCGCCCTTTCCATGATCGGCACCCTGGGCATCGCTATGCCCCACAAGTTCACGATCTACTGCGCAACGAACCGCCCCACACAGGACTCAGGCCCGCCACCCGTCGGACCCTGAGGGGAGACGAAAATGCCTGCGCCCGTGATCCTCGAAAAGAACGGTCATTCGTTCAAAAATTGGCACACCACCAAGAACGTAGGTGGCCGCGTGGAGCATTACCTGACGCCTACGAACCGCTGGATCGATGGTTCACCGGTGGAAAAGGGCTTTCAGCCGGGTCTGCTGGCCCTTCGCCAAGCGGTCAGGGAGGCCGAAGCGAAGCGCGAGCGAATCCGCTGCGTGGGCGCTGCTTGGTCCCTCAACAACCTCGCTTTCACAGGGCAGCGCTTAGTGAACACCTGTCGCCTGACCCACTACTTCGTCGGATTTCAGAGCGACTCGATGGTGACGCCGGCCTACCAAAAAAAGAAGAACCGTCTCATCTTCGCGCAAGCGGGCACCCAGGTCGTGGCGCTGAATGACGCGCTCGAGAAAGCCCGCCCCGAGCGCCTGGCTCTGCCGACCTGCGGCGCGAGCAACGGCCAGACGATCGTCGGCGCGACCCAAACAGGGACCCATGGCTCGGCTCACGCCTACGGCCCGATGCCCAACTACGTCCGAGCTCTGCACATCGTCGCCGAAGGCGGAGAACACTATCTCATCCAAAAGCGCGGAGCTCCGGTCGTCACGAAGAACTTCGCGGATTACCTGGGCGCGGAGCTCCGGGAGGACGACGAACTGTTTTCGGCCGCCGTCGTCGGGCTCGGCTCCTTTGGCCTGATCCATGCGGTGCTGCTCGAAGCAGTTCCGATGTTCGGTCTCGGCCGCTGGGTCAAGCAAGTCGACTTTCCGTCCGTCCAGAACGCCATCTACAACTTCGATCCCAAGGGCCTCGGGTTGCCGAGCGGAGACAAACTTCCTTGGCACTTCGAGGTCGTCGTCAATCCGTACTTGAGGGGCCCCGGTCAGCGGGGAGCTTTCATTCGCGTTTACGATAAGTTTGTGATCAAAGCCGGGGACCCGCTCCCACGCATCCCGGTTGGCCCCGGTGGACTCGAGAACTCTCGCGATCTCGTCACGATTGGCGGCCTCTTCACCGACGCAGTCCCAGATCTGATCCCGGGGGCTCTTCAGGGTCAGATTGAGAACTCCTTGAGGTCCACAGGGGGCGCGGTCATCCGCGGAACCCCAGGAGGTCAGTTCAACGACTCTCAGCCAACGAACGGCGGAACCAGCATGGAACTCGGTGTCGCCGCCGAGGACGTGCGAGCCACCGCCGAGGCGATTTTTCAGGTCACCGATCAGCACGTGTTTGGCGCCCCTGTCGCGTTTCGCTGGGTCAAAGGCAGCCATCAGACCCTGAGTTTCTCGCGCTTTACCCCTCTCACCTGTCACATCGAGATGCCCGGCATCGACTCATCTCGGACGCGAAACGGCTACCAGATGATTTGGCAAGCCCTCGATCGCGCGGGCATTCGTTACACCTGCCACTGGGGTCAAGCGCTGCCAGCCTCTCCCGCTTGGGTCAAGCGCGCATTCGGCACCCGCGTCGAGCGCTGGCTCGCCGCTCGACGAGCGTTTCTTTCGCCGGAAGGGCGGCGCACCTTCAGTAACGATCTGTTGGATAGCTACGGGCTCGGGGATTAAAGCTCCCTCTGCTCCCCCGTCCATCAATAGCGACTCACGGGCACGTCCCCTCCCAAGGCGCGCTGAATCTTCCTCAGGGACCGCGGTTCGGGGTTCACGAGATGCGGACGGCGCACGCGGAGTAAGAGGGGAAGATCTCGCGCGCTGTCAGTGTACGCGGCGTCCCACGCGTCACCAGCGCCGCGGGCCATCAGCATGTCGACCTTGTTCTGCTCGATGCAGTGCGCCCGGGCCACATATCCTCCCCATCTCCTTTGAAGCTGGGAGCCCACAATCTTGACCTCGCCGAGCCCTAGGGCCGAACAGATCCGCTCAGCGAGCTCTTGGGCGCAGCCGGTCGCGATCCAGATGCGCGCTCCTCGCGCTCTCTCATTGTGGAGGTCCGCAATCGCTCCCAGGCACCAAAGATCTTGCGTTTGCTCGTAGCGACGGGCCACGTGCTCGGCGATGAACTCGCGAAACTCGCCCTCACTCATGCCCACCGTTGCAAGCCAAAGGGGAATCGATAGCGAGAGCAATCGCGTCTTCGGGCTCAGATAACAGAGAGCACACAACGGAGCGAGCAGAAAGAAGAGGGTCGCTCGGAGGGCGCTCCGCTTCAAGAGATCGACGTTCAGCCAGGTGAAGGAGTCACAGCGAACCAGCGTGTGATCGAAGTCGAAGATGACCGTCGGCGGCCTGTCGGGAGCAGTCGGAGCAAGGGTCACCTGAGGGAGAGCCGACCAAAGCAGATGCCCCTCCGAGGCAAAAGGGGCCCCCCTAGGGGATGGAGCGCCCGGAAGGCCACCCCAAAACGCGAAAGCGCTCTCGCAGGCGAATCGGCTTCCTCGCGGGGTGGCGTTCCTCCTCTGCTTTAAATCTTTAGACAAGGGGGGCCATTTTACGCCGCTTGAGGGTGGAGAGGTGCGGTCCTTAGCTAGAAAAAGCTTTCGGCGCAGCGCCGGGCCACCTTCTCCCCATGACACCTTCGAGAAAAATCACGCGCACCTTCGGTTCTCTCGCGCTTGTCTCTCTTCTCGTTTTCGGCTGCGGGAGTGAAGACTCGGGCCCGATCGGTGGGACGGGCGGAGCACCGGCTGGAGGAGCGGTTGCCGCAGGTGGGGCACCGACTGCGAGTGGTGGCGCGCCCGTTGTGAGCGGCGGCGCACCGGGTGCTGGAGGTTTGGTATCGGCGGGGGGGGGGGGGGGGGGGGGGGGGGGGGGGGGGGGGGGGGGGGGGGGGGGGGGGGGGGGGGGGGGGGGGGGGGGGGGGGGGGGGGGGGG
>NASX01000051.1 GCA_002085155.1 Sorangiineae bacterium NIC37A_2 | reverse complement strand
CTGCCCCGCCTGTCCGAGAGCGGCCCGCGCCGCCGAGCGCCGAGGAGGACAGGTCGACTGTGCTCGGTGTGGCGCCAGAGGCAGGCGGACCCCGTCGGGGCNCGAAGCTTGAGCTCGCTGAAATCGACGATCCCCCCGAGACTCAAGAAGAGCCTGGCCTTCTCGATTTTGGCTTTGGTGACGAGGCAGCTGATCTTCCTGCGCCGGTGGGGCGCTCATCGGCGCCCACCGGAGGGGGACTGGACCTCGGCTTGCCGGATCTCGTCGTCGATCTTCCTGCGCCCGCAGGGAACCCTGCGCGAGGCGCCGGAGGTGTGTCGACGAGCAGGCAGGTGCCTCGAGCGGCGCCGCCGGTGGATACTTTGGACCTCCCGGACTTGGCAGCGGACTTGCCGATGCCGAGTGCCGGGCTGCCTGATGTGCACGCGGGATTGCCAGAAGTCGGTGCGTCCCTTCCGGATCTGGGAGGCTCGCTCCCGGATTTGGCAGCGTCCATTGCCGACCCAGCGGCGTCGGTTCCCGATATCGCAGGGAGTCTGCCCGATCTCAGCGCGAGTCTCTCGCCGCCGAGGGCCGATAGCATTCGCCTGCCTTCTCTTTCGGGAGACCTCGGCGAGCCCTCGCTGAGTCCGCCCGAACCATCGTGGTCAGCGGAGAGCTGGGGCACTGCTGCGCCTCCGTCGTCCGGAGACACGGGAGAAGCGAGCTTTCGGACGGACGCCGATCCTTTTGGGACGGGGCCGACGACGCGTCCGGTCACAGATCCCGATGGCCTCGCTCCCGGTGGCCGCGTGGCACCGCCCGCTTCCGTTGACGACGAGGAGTTCGATGCGTTCCCGACCGAGGTCGAGGGGGCGAAGCCGAAGCCCAGGGATACGAGCAGCCTGGGCGGAGGTGTCGGGTACGGCGAGGTGCAGCTTGACGGTGGCGCCGGAGAGTTAGGACTCGGAGATAGCGTTGAGCCGCCTCCTCAGCCGGAAGGATTGCCTGGGGCCCCGGCGGCTGCGACGGCTGCGGTCACTCGTCCGACCGGAGAGACGACTCCGATCAAGAAAACAAAGCCGAAGGGGCAGGGCGTCTCGCGCCCCGTGCGCATCGTCGGCTCGGTGGGCCTCTTGCTCGCCCTGTTGGGTGGGGCGCTCGCGGTCTTCCCCGACGTGGGGCCTTTTGGCGCGTTCATCATCCTCGATACGATCAAGAAAGATTCCTACGAGGCCGAGCTCGCGGCCGATCGGGCACAGGCCTGGACCAAGCTCTCCCGCGACACTTCCGCGGATTTCGACGATGCGCTCCGCTTCCTTCTCTCGAGACGGGATAGCGCCCCGCGTTATCGACCTCGCCTGGCCTTTACCGCTTTCGTCGGATCGTTGCGGCAGCTCAAGTTCGGGGCGGATGGCAGCGCCTCCGCAGAGGCCCGTGCGCTTCTCGATGCGCTCAAGGAGGCGAATCCGGCGGACGTTCCTTACCTGACGCTGGCCCGTGCGGCCGCGACAGCCCTTGAGAAAAAAGGCGCCGACGCGATCGTCGCCGACCCCTCGCCGGGGCGAGACGAAGATCTTACGGTTCTCTCAGCGGAGGTGTTGCTCAGAGAGGGCGAGGCGGAGCGAGCGAAGGCCGCGTTCGGAGCACTCGCACAGAAAAATCGCAGCCCTCTTGCCGTATTTGGTTTGGCGCGTGTTCAGGCGCTCCTCGACGACAAGGAGGAAGCCCTGAAGCTCACGAAGGAAGTACTGAGCGAGAACCCCTCGCACCTCGGCGCGGCACTCCTTGCGATCCAGCTCGAGTTCAGCGCCCGCTCCGAGGATGAGGCGACCATGAACGAGCTCGTCACCATCAGCCAAGACGCCAAGGTCTCCCAGAGAGAGCGCGCCCAGGCGCTGATTTTGCTCGGCGACTTGCATCTCAGCCGCGCTCGCCTCAAGCAAGCAGAGGCTGCCTATAGTGATGCGCTCAAGCTGAATGCCGGGAGCCCCGAAGCGCAGCGAGGACTGGCTGACGCGCTCTTTGAGGCAGGGCGTTATTCTGAGGCACTCGCCCGATACGAAGCCGCTTCCCACGCAGCTCCGTCGGACGTATCGACAAAGCTTGGTGTGGTGCGCGCCAAGCTCAGGCTTGAACAATACGAAGACGCCACGAAGCTGCTCGCGACGCTCAGCCAGAGTCATCCTGAAAACACGCGCGTTCTTTATTGGGAAGGGCGCGCCAAGGAGGCGATTGGCGATCGGGAAGCGGCCGAGAAATCCTATGAGCGAGCGGTGAAGGCGGACCAGCAGGGGGCGGAGCTGGTCGAGGCGATGATTGCTCTGACGCGCCTGCTCGGTCAGGCGGGCAAGCAGGATGCCGCCGAACAATCCATCTTGCGTGCGCTCGAGAGGTTCCCGAACGAGCCGCGCGTCTATCGCGCGCTTGGAGAACTCGCCGAATCTCGGGGGCGCTACGATGAGGCGATTTTGCGCTTCGAAGAAGCTCAGAAGCTCGATCCGAACAACGTAGGTATCCGCTTTCAGAAGGGCGTCGCGCTCCGCAAGGCGAGACGCTTCGAAGAGGCGGCCCGCGAACTTGACGCGGTCGAGAGCATAGAAAAAGACTACCCCGGCCTTGCTCTCGAGCGCGGCAACCTGTTCGAGGCAGCGGGACGTTCCGCCGAAGCTCTCAAGGCTTACGAGAGCGCGCTCGCGCAGGCTCCGACCGATCCGGATCTGATGCTCAGGGTTGGATGTGGCAAGGCGACGGCTGGTTTTTCGAAGGATGCCATTGAGCTCCTGACCAAGGTCGCCGAAGAACGCCCCACGTCCGCAGAACTCAATTTCTGCTTAGGGCTTGCCTATTTCAAAGATGGCAAAGACTTGCCCATGGCTAAGCGGAGTATCGAGCGCGCGATCGGGCTCGACGCGAGCCGCGCGCCTTATCACCTCTACGCCGGCTGGATTGCGCTTGAAATGCGCGATTTTTCTACGGCAGGCCGCTTCCTCGACAAGGCCATCGAGCTCGATCAGACGCTCGGAGACGCGTACTGGCAGCGAGGCGTGCTCCGGGTACGTCAGGGGGCCGTCGACGATGCTGAGCGCGATTTGCGCCGAGCGCTCGAGCTTTCACCTTCACGCTATGAGGCGCATGCGTCCCTCGCGGAGGCCTATTTGCAGATGGGGCGTGAGGACAAGGCCCTCGCCGCTTTCGCTCTCGCTGCTCAAGGGGGACCCCTCGAGCCTTACGTGCAGTTCCGCTACGGCAAGCTCTTGGTCGACAATCACCGACCCGCCGAAGCCGTTGTTCAGCTCGAGGCTGCTCTGAAAAATGCGCCTTCCGGTGCCGAGACCCCCTCGTGGGTCTGGGAAGCTCACAGAGAGCTTGGCATGGCCTTAGGCCGGAAGAAGGAAGCGATCGCTCACTACCAGGCCTTCCTCGAAAATGGGCCGAGCGACTCTCCTTACCGGGCGGAGGCTCTCAGGGAAATCAAAGCCATCCTCGCAACTCTCGGCCGTTGACGAGGGGCCGTCGAGAGCGCGCTTTCGCGGCTTTCGCGGAGCGCTTGTCCGAGCCGGTCGGTGAACGCTCTCGAACGGACGCTCCTCGGGCCTGTGGCAGCGCGCCCTCTCGGTGAGAGAAAAAAAAAGGAGGCGCGAGGGGCGCCTCCTTTGTCGGATATTGAGGGGCAGACGCTCAGTCGGTCTGCACCTCTCCCGTCTCGAAGTTGTAGCTGAAGGAAGCCTTGCCTTCGCGTTGGTCCGGGGGATCGAGCTTGAGGCCGTCGAGGACCGTGAGCACGCACTGCTGCAGCGAGTCGGGAGCGGTCGTCTTCGACTGGTCGATGGTAGCGTCCTTGATGACGCCTGTCTTTGCCTCGACGAGGAAGTCGACAGCCACGACACCCTTGGCCTTGCTGTTCTTCTCGAGGACCTCGTCGTAGCAGCTCTTCAGCTCGTCGCGCTTGGTCTCGAGGAGTTTGGTGGTCTCTTCAGAGTATTCTGCCGGGGAGCGGGCGTAGAAGCTGCACCCGAGTGAGCCGAGCAGAGCGAAGAGCGGGATAAAAAGCGAAAGTTTCGTTGTCTGCATGATTCGCGTCTTCCTTTACTTCTTCGGCTTCGAGACGGCGGAGTCTGTGCTCTCCTCGATGACCTTTTCCTTGCCCGATTCGTCGACCGCTACCTTCTTCTTCGTGACGTCCTGCTCAATGATATTGAACTCGACGCGGCGGTTCTTCTCTCGCCCTTCCTCGGTGTCGTTCGAGGCGATCGGGCGCTCAATGCCGAAACCTTCGGAGATCAAGGTATCCTCGTCGATGCCGTGGTCGACGAGATACTGACGGACCGACTTTGCGCGATCGGCGGAGAGCCGCTTGTTGAAGTCGGGATCGCCGTCAGCGCTCGCGTGACCCTCGATGCGGATCTTCTTGATGTGAGGGTTCGCTTTGATCACGCTCACGATCTCATCGAGCAACGAAAACGACTCCGGCTTGATGGTCGCTTTTGCGAGATCGAACTGGATCTTTTCGTGGATCTCGATCTTGTTGTCTCGGACCTCGACGCGCGAAGGCTCCTCCTTCGGCGCGGGAGCCGATCCAGCGACCGAAATCTGGCCGTTGAACGGGATCTGTCCGCCGCAAGCGGCGAGGGAAAGGGTGAAGGGCAAAGCCAAAAGGAGCGCTGTCGTCGCCCTCAGTCGCTTTACCGAATTCCGTCCTGACTTCATGACTGAGTGTTTCTCCTTCTCGAGTTCTGGAGCCGCGCAAACCCAACTCGGATTCACCAGCCCGCCAGACTTTTTCACTTACCGCGCTATCACGTCAACGGTTCCCCGCCCGAATCCTTTCAATATTCCGTCGAATTTGCAGCGCGTCTAAGCAGAATGAAATGGTGGCAGTCTGTTTTTGAGGACAGACGCTATTGGGAATCACCACCAATTCAGTGGTAGCGGATTGCGAGGGAGGCAAGCACGTCGCTCCGTTCGACGCGAATACCAAGTTGGACCCGAATGGGAGTGATCGAACATCAAGGCTCGCCTTCTCTCAGGGGCCCAACAAGAGACGCCTTGCTCGAGCTCGACCGAGTCGTGTCTCGGGCGACGAGCCTTCGGACCCCTCAGAACGACTGGACTCAGTCGACGAAGGTCTTCAGATCTTTTCGACCCTCAGAACGACTGGACTCAGTCGACGAAGGTCTTCAGATCTTTCGAGCGGCTCGAGTGGCGCAACTTGCGCAAGGCCTTGGCCTCGATCTGCCGGATGCGCTCGCGCGTGACCTCGAAGTCCTGTCCAACCTCCTCAAGGGTGTGGTCACTCTTTTCGCCGATGCCGAAGCGCATGCGAAGCACCTTCTCTTCGCGCGGCGTGAGCGTCGTCAGGACCTTCCGCGTCTGGCCGGAGAGATTCATGCTGATCACGGCTTCTGCCGGATTGATCGCGTTCTTGTCCTCGATGAAATCGCCGAGCAGGCTGTCTTCTTCTTCGCCGATCGGGGTCTCCAGGCTGATCGGCTCCTTGGCGATCTTGAGGACCTTGCGCACCTTATCGAGAGGCAGCTCCATCTTCTCTGCGACCTCTTCGGGAGCAGGCTCCCGGCCGAGTTCCTGAACGAGCGCCCGCGTCGTGCGGATCAGCTTGTTGATGGTCTCGATCATGTGCACCGGGATACGAATGGTGCGGGCCTGGTCGGCGATGGCTCGTGTGATGGCCTGGCGGATCCACCAGGTCGCATAGGTGCTGAACTTGTAGCCGCGACGGTACTCGAACTTCTCGACCGCCTTCATGAGCCCGATGTTCCCTTCCTGGATCAGGTCGAGGAACTGGAGCCCGCGGTTCGTGTACTTCTTGGCGATCGAGACGACGAGCCTTAGGTTTGCTTCCACGAGCTCGGCCTTGGCTTTTTCGGTCCGCCTCTCGGCCTCGGCGATCTCGCGGTTCGTCTGGAGCATCTCCTCGACCGACACGGAGAGGTCGTTCTCGGCGTCGGTGATGATCCGCATGCTCTCGGCGAACTCACGCTCGATGCGTTCAATCTGGGAGATGTGGACGCGGATCTCTGCGGCGAAGTCCCGCGCTCGCTCGGGAGCGTTCTGCAGCTCCTTGAGGCGGTCCCCCAGGCGAGACCGATCGCATCCGGTCAGGCGCTCGAGGTCGACGAGCTGCCGTTCGGCGCGGATCACGTCTTCGATGCGTCCCTTGAGCCGCGAGATGATGCGATCGGTGGTGCGCCGATTCAGCCTCATCTCCTTGAGCGTGGAGATGATCTTGGCGCGAGCGTCCGCCATCACCTTTTCGGCTGCGTCGGGGTCGCCGCCGGCTTTCCGAGACGCGGCGGCCTCGGCGAGCTGTTTGTCGAGCCGCCGGACCTTTTCGAGCAAGCGCGCGACGCGCTTCTCGGCTTCTTCTTCGTTGAACTCGGCTTCTTCGTCTTCGGCGTCGCGAACGATCTCTTTGACGCGGATCTTTCCGTCTTTGAGATCCTGACCGAGACTGAGCACCTCAGCGACAGTGAGCGGACAATGGAGCGCGGCGTCTAAGATGGCGTCTTCGCCCTCTTCGATGCGCTTTGCGATCTCGACTTCACCTTCACGGGTCAGAAGCGCCACCGAGCCCATCTTGCGCAGGTAGATGCGAACCGGGTCGTGGCTCTTTGTGAGATCGTCGGGGACAGCCTTCTTGCTGGCGGCGGCCTTGGCCTTGGCGGTGGCCGTCTTGCGAGGCGGCGCGCTGACCAAGTCCACGCCCTCGCGCTCGAGCTCAGTCATGAGCCGGGCCATGGCCGCGCGATCCTTGTACAGGCCGGCCATAGTGGTCTGGATGTCGTCGAAGGTCAGGTAGCCCTGGGCTTTTCCGCGCTCAATGAGCTCTTCCTGGGCGCCGGGGGCAGTGAAACTTTGGCCTTCCTGCGGCCATTCTTCGAAGCCGAGATCGTCGTCGAACTCGGGCGCCGAGTCGGGTCCGATGTCCGGATTTTCGGCCACCGAGTCCTCTTCGTCCTCGTCCTCAGAGGCGCTCGCCTCGCGGCTCTCCTCCTCATCATCGAGAGCAGGCTTCCGCGTGCGTGGTGCTCGTGCAGTTTGGCCCGCTCGAGTCTTGGATGCCTTCGGCTTCTCCGATTTGATCTTTGCCACTAGCTCCCTCTCGGTTTTTCCACGAAGCCCCTCCTAAGAGGAGCTCCCATGTCGGGCCCGCGCCCTCTCTTCGAGACTCTTGAGAAGCGACAGCTCTTGCTCGAGGTTTCCCTCGAGGCGGGCGCGCTCGATATCTGCTTGCGTAGATCTTGCCATCCGCGAGTGTTCAGCTTGGAGGAGCTTTCTCAAGTTACCCAGGAGTTCACGACGAGCCACCTCGGCGGTCTGGTGAACAGGCGCGGCCAGCCGCGCCCGAGCGAATGGTCGCAATGGTTCGGGCATCTTCGCAAGGGTCTCGTGAAAGTTCACTGAATCAGGGTTCTCTTTCGCCCGAGCCAAGACGGCGATGGCGAGCGCTAGGTCACCGTTCATGTGGGGAAGGAACTCTTGAACCTCGCGGTCAGCAAGCAGCTCGGGGAAATCGAGGAGGGCGCCGAGCGTGTGGGCCTCGACGCTCCCCGGAGAGAACGTGGGCGCGGCGGACCCGGGGCGCGCTTGTGTGGGGAGGGGCGGGCGTCCGCTCTTCGAGCCGGGGCTCGCCATGGCCCGAGCGATCTTTTGTTTGAGAGCGCGGAAGGTGCGCGCGTCCGTGATGCCCAAACGTTCGGCGAGCCTGTCGGCATGCTGCTCGGCGAGGGCACGCACTGTCGGATCGGTCTCTTGCGCGATCAGATCGGTGACCTCCTGAATCTTGGCGGCGACGGCCTGTGAGTCACCGTGGAGAAGGGCTCCATCGAGGGACTCGGCGATCAGATAGTCGAGCATGCCCGGAGCGCGCGCGACCACCGCCTCGAGCTGAGCCGGTCCTTCGCTGCGCACGAAGTCGTCTGGATCTTTGCCCGTCGGCAAGCGGGCGACGCGCGCCCGAAGCCCAGCCTCAAGGCACGGCTCCCGGGCGGCTCGGGTCGCCTTTTTCCCGGCGCTGTCGCCGTCGAAGAGCACCACGACATCGGTCGTGAAACGGCGCACGAGGCGCGCTTGGTCGACCGTGAAGGCAGTGCCGAGGGGGGCCACCGCGCTTCTGACGCCCCGCGCGTGTAGGCTGAGTACGTCGAAGTTGCCTTCGACGAGGATGGCCGGTTGACCGCTACGGAGAGCGGCGCGCGCTTGGAAAAGCCCGAAGACCGTCTCCCGTTTCCGGTAGACGGGCGACTCGGGGGAGTTGATGTATTTCGCGGGGGGCTCCTCACTGCTGTCGTCGGCTCTTGGTCGGAGAGCGCGACCGCTGAAGGCGACGATGCGTCCGTGCAGGTCGTGCACCGCAAACATGAGGCGATGGCGAAAGCGGTCGTAATGGCCGCTGCCTTGGCGACGGGGCACGATGAGGCCGGCTGTCTCTGCCGCGCGAGGGTTGATTCCGGAGCGAGCTAGGTGCTGGGTGAGCCCGTCCCAGCCCGGTGGCGCGTACCCGACGCGAAAGGAACGCAGAATTTCGGCTTCCGGTCCCGCGAGCGACAATCCCCGGCGCTCGAGCTCCTCCTCGGCGAAGGCGCGGTCGGGGTGCTCCCTCAGCATTTGCTCAAAGAACTGCGCGGCGACGGCGCCCACGTTGTAGAGCTCGTCCTCCCGCTGCTTTTGAGCCCGCCTCTGCTTCTGTTCTTGGTCAGAGAGATCGTCTTTGACCTCGATGCCGGCTCGCTCACCGAGGCGCCGGACCGCCTCGATGAAGGTGAGCCCCTCGATCTCCATGACAAACTTGATGACGTCTCCCGACGCCTGACAGCCGAAGCAGTGGTAAAAGCCCCGGTCCTCGTGGACGTGGAAGCTCGGGGTCTTCTCGCCATGGAAAGGACAGAGGCCGATGTAGCTCCGGCCTCGCCGCTCGAGCTTGACGCTCTCGGCGATGACCTCCCGGATGTTCGAGCGGTCACGGATTCGATCGATGAGTTCGGGGGCGAGCATCGGGCGGTCGGTTTTTTCTCGAAATGGGTGGGGCGAGGGAAGGAGGCGCACTTCTCGGGGACGAGATGTGGGGCCTAGGCAGAGAAGTGACTGAAGGATAGGCCGGACGGCGCCGAACGTCAGCTCGCGGTCCAGCGCCAGCGGAAGGGCGTCCGCTGTGCCTGCTGAAATTCTTTGAAAGTGACCTTGGCGATCTTCAAAAGCCCATGGTAGACGCGGCCCGCGACGAACGGAAAAGGTCGAGCCTGAGTGAGCTCCCGCGCCGAGGAAAATCGGCCCGAGTCACCGCTCGATCCACGCGCTCTCCGAGCCGGATCCGCTCTCGTCAGAAGTGCCTTTCTCCGAACGAACGAGACATACGATGGAATACGCGGCGAGCTTTGGGAAGATTACGCAAGTCATTGGTCCGGTGGTCGACGTTGAGTTTCCGCCGGGCAAGTTGCCGCGGATCTTGAACGCTCTCACCGTCACGAACCCGAACATCTCGAGTGAACCGAACAACTTGACCCTCGAGGTCGCGGCGCATCTCGGTCAGTCGACCGTCCGGGCGATCGCGATGGACGCCACTGAGGGTCTCGTCCGCGGTGCGGAGGTCCTCGACACTGGCGCTCCGATCACCATGCCCGTCGGACCTGCCTGTCTCGGCCGCGTCCTCAACGTCATCGGCAATCCGGTGGACGACGCTGGCCCCGTGAACGCTGAGACGCGCTGGCCGATCCATCGCCCCGCTCCTCCCTTCATTGAGCAGAGCACGAAGGTTGAGATCTTCGAGACGGGCATCAAGGTCATCGACCTTCTCGCTCCCTACCGAAAGGGCGGAAAGATTGGTCTGTTCGGGGGCGCCGGCGTCGGCAAGACCGTTCTCATCCAGGAGCTCATCAACAACGTCGCGAAGGCTCACGGTGGTGTGTCCTGCTTCGCGGGCGTCGGCGAGCGTACTCGTGAAGGGAACGACCTCATGCTCGAAATGGCCGAGTCGAAGCTCGAGAGCGGCGAGCCCGTTCTGTCGAAGACTGCGCTTGTGTTCGGTCAGATGAACGAGCCGCCGGGAGCTCGCGCTCGCGTTGCGCTGAGCGCGCTGACCTGCGCCGAGTATTTCCGCGACGAGTCCGGCCAAGACGTGCTCCTCTTCGTCGACAACATCTTCCGCTTCACCCAGGCGGGCTCCGAGGTGTCCGCGCTGCTCGGCCGTATGCCCTCCGCGGTGGGCTATCAGCCGACGTTGGCCACGGAAATGGGCGCTCTGCAGGAGCGCATCACCTCGACCACCAAGGGCTCGATTACCTCGGTTCAGGCGATTTACGTTCCGGCCGACGACTTGACCGACCCCGCGCCGGCCACGACCTTCGCGCACCTTGACGCCACCACGGTTCTCAGCCGCGCGATCTCCGAGCTCGGCATCTATCCGGCCGTGGATCCGCTCGACTCGACCTCCACGATGCTCTCGCCCGATATCGTCGGCGAGGAGCACTACAGCGTGGCTCGCCAGGTCCAGCAGACGCTCCAGAAGTACAAGGACCTCCAGGACATCATCGCGATCCTCGGTATGGACGAGCTCTCCGAGAGCGACAAGCTCATCGTGGCGCGCGCGCGAAAGATCCAGCGCTTCCTCTCGCAGCCCTTCTACGTCGCGAGTCAGTTCACCGGTCTGCCCGGCCAGTACGTCCCGCTCAAGGAGACGATCGCAGGCTTCAAGGAAATTCTCTCCGGCGCCCTCGATCACCTCCCCGAGCAGGCTTTCTACTTGGTCGGTAACATCGAAATGGCCAAGGCGCGCGCGGCTGAGCTCGCCAAGGTCTCCTGATTTTCGAGGAGCACCCATCCCTTGAACAACGAGCTCTCGGTTCTCATCACCACCCCTCATGGCGTTCAGCTCAAGCTGAATGCCACGGAGCTCACCGTCCCGAGCGTGGAGGGCGACTTTGGCGTCCTCCCTGGCCACTTGCCGGTCCTCGCGGGGCTCCGCACGGGCATCGTGCGCGCGACGGTGAATGGCGAGGTGCAGCAGTTCGCGGTGGGACCTGGTTTCGTGCAGGTCAGCCAGGACAGCGCCTCGATCCTCACCGATCGTTTCCTCCGCAAGGAGGAGGTCGACGCGGTAGTTGCGCGCAAGGAGCTCAAAGAAGCGGAAGAGGTGCTCGCCAACATGAGCACCTCCACGCCTCCGGAGGAGCTCTACCCGGCGCTCAGCGCAGCGCGCTGGGCTGCTGTTTGCCTCGAGCTCTACGGTGATCCGCCGCCCGCGACGGTGACGATGATGCTCGAGACGCGCATGCTCGGGCACGAAGACTACGCCGCCGCGCTCGCCCAGGCGGAGAGCGAAAGCGAACCGAGCAAAGACGGGGTGAGCGGCGCTTGAGCGCGGGTTGACTCGTGCTCCCGCCTCCGCGCACCCTTCTCAATCAATTTGGCCTTCGGCCGAAACACTCGTTCGGCCAGAATTTTCTGAGCGACCCTGGGCTCTTGTCCAAAGTCGCTTCAGCCGTCATCGGCGACGTAAAGCCGGGTCCGAAGACGCGCATCCTCGAGCTCGGCGCTGGGCTCGGGGCGCTGACGGCATGTTTGCTCGAGGCGGGCTTCCTCGTGACAGCCATCGAGCGAGACCGTGATCTGATCGGGCCCCTGGGTGAGCTGTTCAAAGAGGCGATCGAAGAGGGACGTCTGGTGCTCGTCGAGGACGACGCCAAGACGGCGGATTGGCTGGGACTGCTCGGCGATGCAGAGACGAAGATCATTGCGGGCAATCTTCCCTATCAGCTGACGGGGCCGCTGCTCGAGAAGACGATTCGCTTTCCGACCCAGATCGCTCACGCTGCCTTCCTCGTCCAGCGGGAGGTCGCCGATCGTCTTGCGGCGGCGGCCGGGACCGAAGACTACGGGGCGCTCAGCGTGTTCACGCAGGCGCGCTTTCGTATCGAACGCGCTGTCTCCCTCGGGGGAGGAGCCTTTTATCCGCCCCCCAAGGTGAGCTCGATGCTGGTGCGCCTGGTGCCGAGACCGGACCCGATCGAAGAGACACGCGTCTTTCAGAACCTGGTGAAGGCGGCGTTCCGCGCGCGTCGCAAGACACTGCGCAACGCCTGGAAGGGCTTGTTCCCGTCGGACGTGATGGAAGAGGTCGCGCCCAAAGAGGGCATCAGCCTCGACGCGCGAGGGGAGACGCTCACCACCGAACAGTTCGCGAATTTGGCTCGCCGCCTTGCGTCCCTTGAGAGGGCACCATGAAGCGTGGCCTGCTTGCTCTCAGCTTTATCTCATGGATCGCCCTCATGGCCATCGGAGCGACCGCCTGTGAGAGAGCAGAGCAGGATAAGCCCGGCGTCACGGCGGCCCTCGGCGTCTTTTATGGCGGGCAGGTCCGGGAGCTGTTGGAGCTCGAGGTCGGGCCCCTGCGCCCGACGAGTCTGGGTTTTCGTCTTACATTCGCCGAGCCTTCCGCTCATGAGCGACAAGTGCATGCGGAGATTCTGCGGCCGGGTCCGGGGGGCCGCCGCGTCAGCGTGAGCGATGATTTTTCCGTACCGGGGGCTGAGACGGTGTTCGACCGACCGATTCCCGTTCCGCCTGATGCGGAGCTCGGAACCTGGAATGTTCGGGTCGAGTGTGATGGTGTCCTGGTCCTGGACCGGGCCATTCGGCTCCGGCGCTGACCTGGGAGCGGAGCCGGGCGACTTGGGCGGCGGGGCGGCCCGTTGTAGGCTCAAGTGTGGGCCCTCAATCACCTCGAACCTCTTCGACCTGGGGCGCGCCCCTGAAGAGCGCTCGCGGTGAGCGGCGCGGGGGAGTGACTCCGCTCACGTTTGATGAGCTCGAGAAACAACCTGCTCTGCCTCTCCGACTTGGGCTCAGTCGAGGTGGACTCGGGGTCGAGCTGAATCACCCGCTCCAGGTGGGGCCGGTGAGCGTGGAGCAGTTTGAGTGGTCCTTACCTGGGCTCGATTATCCTCTCGATCTCTCCGGGGGCGTGAAGCAATTCCTCGACCGACGAGGTCAATTCGAACGCGCCGTCGTGAGGCTTCGTCCGAGTGAGCTCGGGCGCGCTTTGTCTGAACGAGCCCCCACTTTGCTCGGCGAGCCGGCGACTTGTCGCATCCGTGCCTTCGCGGACGAGGCGACGATCGCGGTGACCCTTTGGTCTGACTCTATCGTTCTGGTGTTCGAGTTGGTCTTGGTTTCGGCCGTAGAGTTGCGCTGGGTGATCCATGCTGCCCGCGGACATGGTCTCGATCGCCCGCCCCTCGAGGTCGCCAGCTCGTTTCTTCGTGAGGTCACAGAACCACTCGCCGCTCCCACAACTCCCCATTTCGATGGCCGCTCCCTTTCCTGCGCTCGGCTGCTCGACTCGCTCGCTCTCGAGTTCATGCCCGGTCTCGGTGGCCGGGTTCCAGAGGTCGAAGGGGTCCAACTCACAGGGCTGGAGAGCGACAGAGGCGACCTCGTGCTTTCGCTGGAAAGGCACGGCGAACCCTCAAATGTGAGTGGACTCGCGGTGCGTCTCGCGGGACTTGCCGATGCGCTCTTGGCCGGCGATCGCGCGCTCCTTCTGGGAGATCGAGAAGGCGCGCGCGCGCTGTATCTCGAAGCGCTCGAGGGCTCACCCACCACACCGGAGATTCTGTTCGAGCTGGCACAGCTCGACGCTATGATGGGCGAGCGCAACGAATCGGCGCGCCTGCTTCTCGAGCGAGCCCGGGAGCGCCTCGCCCTGCGCGGAGAGACGGACGGTCTCGCGCGCGGAGATGACGCGCTTTACAGCGCTCTCGAGGCTCAGCTCTTCGAGCGCACCGGAGCCGAGGAACGTGCGGCGGAGCTGTGGCGACGAGCGGCCGAGGGGGAGGGCGATCCTGTTCTCTCTGCGTTTTATCTCGAAAGAGCCGCTGAGCTCAGCTCTGACCCTGAGGAGCGGCTGGAGCTCCTCCGCCATGCGCTCGAGCGCGCACCCCAGCTCAAGTCTCCTCGCTGGAAGCGGGTGACCGCTATCTTAGAAAAGGACGATCCTTCGCCCCGCGCGCTGGAGCTGGCGAGAGCCGACGTCGAACAACTGCACGCGAGCGCCCAAGGGAGCGAGGCGAAAGCCACGGTGCTGGAGCGAGCGGCGGAGCTCTTTGCAGCGCGAGGCCATGGCCAAGTCGCGATCGCTTGGCTTCGGCAGGCGCTCGTCCTCGAGCCGGACAGGACAGGTACGAAAATCGCGCTCGGACAGAGGCTCCTCGACGCAGGAGAAGAAGCTCGCGCGGTGGATCTCTTGCGCTCTGTGCTTCGGAAGCTCGAGCCGAGCCGCTCTCCCGAAGGACAGGTTGCGTTCCCTGATTTTGCTGAGCTCGATCGGGTCCGAGTTCTGCTCGCGCGCGGACTCAGTCTGGGTTTTGAAGAGCACGCGGAGGTAGTTCGTCTCACTGCGATGGTGGACTCACGCAGTGAGTATTCGCTCGCGGCGCGCGAGCTAGAGTGGATGAGCGCACTTCGCCTGGACCGCTCGGCTCAGAGGCGCGCGCTTTGTCGTTTTATCGAGGCGCTCGAACTTGGGTACTTGCCCGGGAGTCCCGATGAGGTGAACCGCACGCTGGAGCTTGTGAGGGTGATGCTGGATCATGAAAGGGATGATCCTCTGTCCGAGTTCAAGGAGCGCCTCGAGCGCTTTGCCCAAGAGCTCGAGGCGCGCGCTTCTAGGTAAGTCGCTGTTTCTGTGTGCTCGGCATCGATTCTGCGCTGACTGATTTTTGAATCAGGCTGCACGTGTCGAGCTTTTTCTGAACTCTGGGGGGCCGAAGGGGTAGGCGTCGCTCCGGACTTTGGAGTATCGTCACTGGCCATGCCTGACGCGGGGAATCCGACGGCCGGATCGAATCCAGACGCGCTTCGGCTAGCTTCCGAGGCGCGCGACACGGCCGTGTGGCGCGAGTGGCTCGGCTCGATGGCTCGAGATCCTGAGGCTGCTCTCGCTTTTGCGATCGCCTATCGGGACATGAGCGACACAGCTCGCGATCATTGGCTTGGCTCGCTCGCCGCCGATGCGTCTTCCCTCGACCTGCCGAAGATCGCGCTGTTTGGGCCCCTGCTTGGGGTCGAGGAGAACGCGGAGCGGCGCGCTCGCATCCTCGCACAGATCGACGGTCCCGAAGAGGAGAGTGTCCCTTCCGCGGTTCACCAAGCCTTCGCCGGCACCGCGCCGGACGGGACGCGCATCGTCGTTTTGGTGCTCCCGCTGTATCTCGACTTCGTCCAGCTTCTTTGCTGCGGGATTCGAGGCGGGCGCTTCACTCACGTGCGACACGATCCGATCGCGCTATCGAGCCGTGCTCCGCGCGAGCGTGAGCTCATCGACGGGGCCAAGGTTGAGCGATTGCCGCTCAAGAGCGCCCTCGACGAGATCGCCTCGGCGATCCTGTCCCACAAGCGCGACGGGGACGAGCTCTCCCCTGCGCTTCAATCGATCGTGTCGCTCCTCGGTGATGTCGGTCCATAAGCTCTCCTCATACGGTCGTCGCTTGTTCCTCGGGCTGGGCCTCGGCGCGCTCACCGCTTGTGGACCGAAGGAAGCCGAGTCGCCCGAGATCGCGCTGCCGAGGAGCGCTTCTCCGCTGCGCTATTCCTTCGGAACTCCTGACGGCGGCATCCTGGGCAGCGGAGCGCACCGGGGGCGGGTCACGATTTTACTCTTCGGCACGACCTACGACATCACGACCCAGGCGGAGGCTCGTCGCCTCGATCAGTTCATGCGAGAGCACCGGCCGCGGCTCAACGCGCTCTTGGTCATGCTCGAGCCTCCCCAGAACATCGAGGTCGTCCGCGCCTATCAGGAGATCTTGAACCTTGGCTATCCGATCGCCATGGCGGATCACGATACGCTCACACGCCGGGGTGCCTTCGCGAACATTCAGGTCGTTCCCGGCTGGGTCTTTCTGGATCGACATGGGGTGCCTCGGGCGTCCGCCGAAGGCCCACTCGATTTCGATCGGCTGCGAAAGCTCACTTCCCTCGCTGAAGAGCCCCAGTGAAACGGCGCGTTTGGTTCGACGGGGGGGGCGAAGCGGCCGCCATGCTGCGCCAAACCTCCTACATTCTCCAAGATCTCCGAAAGCCTCTGAGGAGCGGGCGAGAGGTCCGCGTCATTTTGCTCCACGGCCTTTACGCCGCGGCGGGCGTCTTTCGGCCGCTCCGGGAGCGCATCGAGCGTGAGCTTGGTCTCGGGACAGCGTCGTTCTCCTACGCCGTGGGCCCAGGCATCCGAGCGCTCAGCGAGCGGACGACGGGCTTCGTGAGAGAGCTCTCGCCAGGGGGACCTGTCTTTCTTGTCGGCCACAGCGTCGGCGGGCTTGTGGCTTGTCACGCGGCCTACTTCGGAGGGCTGCGTGGCTGTGTCGCGGGTACGATCAGCCTGGCCTCGCCCTTTCTGGGCTCTCGTCGCTCCTGGCTCGCTCCGGGGCCGATCGGACGTGACATCAGGATCGGAGCGCCGCTCTTGAGCGAGCTGAAGCGAGGCCCGCTCGCAGCAGAGGGGCTCCGTCACGTCTCGGTGATCGCGAAGGAGGACGCCCTGATCGAGAGCGACGCGTTCCCGGATTTTGGGGAGCGGATCGCCTTGGAAGGCATCGGACACAACCAGATCCTGTTCGACGAGCGCGCCCAAGACATCGTCGCCGAGCGGCTCCGCCGCTGGACGGAGGGCCCGGAGAGTCCCTTGAGCCCCTCCACCTGTCGGGAAACCGCGACACCATAACTCTCCATGGGTCCGGGGTGCCGCTGCACCTCTCGTCGGAGCGCGAGAGAGGTGAGAGCTTCGGGACCTGTGAGAACTCAGTTCAGCGCTGCCTGTGCCCTCTTGCTGCTTGTTTCTGCGTGTTCGGAGGCGGGCACGGACCCGGCCGAGAGCAGCGGGGGCTCGGGTCTCCCTGCCGGTGGCAGCAGCGGAGGGCAAGCCTCGTCGGGGGGAGCACCGTCAGGGGGAATGACCTCTGCGGGCGGCGCCCCGAGTGGCGGCGCTCCAGCGGGAGGAGCCGCAGCAGGCGGAGCCCCTGCGGGCGGCATGCCGGCCACGTCGGGGGGAGCCGAGAGCGGGGGAGCACCTGCGTCGGGGGGAGCGAGCGGTGGCGAGGCGAGTGGAGGCTCGGGACCAGACTTGAGCATCGTGGAAGGCCTTTCGGGCCTGCGTATTGACGATCCTTGTGCGGGCAGTCCCCAAGTCACCGTGGGAGCGACCTGCAATCATGTGATGCTCACAGGTGGAGCGTTCCATCAGGCGAAGAAGGTCACCATCGGCGGCAATGACGGAGAGGTTTACGATGTGACGATCCGGGTGCGCGGGGTGGTCGAGCCGACGAATGTGGTCGGCGGGACGCGGAGCGGCTCGGAAATGTTCCCATATATGGGGCAGAATTGGCGCAAGGTGCCTTGGACGGTGGGCGGAGCTGTGCCCCCTGATGACACCGACTACGCCCAGTGGAGCATCATCGTCAGCTCCCCCGAGCAGCGCTATTACATGAACGACTACCAGCGCGTCGGCCATTTCGTCTTCTCCCTCGACTACGAGGTGACGATCCCGATCGCAGCGGGCAGTGAGGTGACCCTCGACGCCAATGACGACAACGAGCGCCTGATCTTGAACTACGAGCGGTACGCGCCCGATGGTGTTTCGGGTTCCGAGAACTACGGGCAGTTCGTCGAGCTGGACGTCGTCGCCATCAAACTGCACGAAGAACCCTGAGAGGGGCCGGGGACCCCGGAGAGGCGAAACTTTTCTACTCCCCCGAAGCCGCCTCACTCGGCGGGACCAATAGGTAAGCTCTTCCAGGTTCCGTCGGGATGTCGAAGACGAAGGAGGCTCCGGGATTCGGGTCCTGGAGCTGAGCTTGGGGAGAGATCCTCGGCGCCTTGATGCTCGGGACTTCGAAGAAGGGATTCGGGTTGTCGCCGCTAGCGGCCGTGAGCTCAGCTCCGTCTTTCATGACAAGGACATGAGGCACGCGGAGCCGCAGATTGCCGCCGAGTCGCGAGCGGACGACGAGCTCGACCACCTGGCCCTCGCGCCACGTGAAGTCGAACTCGAAACCACCGTAGCCCCGGAGTCCCTTCACACCGCCCCGCTCCGCCCAGGCCTGTGGCAGCGCGGGAAGCACATGCACAGCGCCGCTATGCGTTTGCAGGAGCATCTCGGCGATGCCCGCGGTGCAACCGAAGTTTCCATCGATCTGGAAGGGCGGATGAGAGTCGAAGAAGTTCGGGAAGGTCCCGCCCGTGGGCTCCGTCACAGGGTCGACGAGCGTGAGCTGATCGCGGATGAGCTTGAGCGCGTGATCTCCATCGAGCAGCCGTGCCCAGAAATTCACCTTCCAGCCCATGGACCAGCCTGTCGACACGTCACCCCGATGGGTCAAAGTGGTGCGCGCAGCGTCGAATAGCTCCGGTGACTCGTAGGCGGAGATCTGGTTGCCCGGATAGAGGCCGTAGAGGTGGGAGACGTGGCGGTGCTGATCGTTCGGATTGTCCCAGTCCTCGAGCCACTCCTGGAGCTGGCCGAAGCGGCCGATCTGCATAGGCGGCAGGCGCTCAAGAATCTCGCGCAGTTCGGCGCGCCTCTCGGCATCGATGCCGAGGATCTCGGAGGCGCGGATGGTGCGGGAGAGGAGGTCGAACAGGATCTGATTGTCCATGGTCGCGCCGTACACAACGGACGTGCCATGCCCGGCGGGTTCGTTCTCGGGCGAGATCGACGGGCTCACCACCAGCCACTGGTTCTTCGGCTCCGGGACCAAGAAATCCTGGAAGAACTCTGAGGCAGACCGGAGGATCGGGTACACCCGGGCGAGAAACTCTTGGTCGCCGGTGTACAAATAGTGCTCGAAGAGGTGCTGGGAGAGCCAAGCTCCCCCCATCGGCCACATGCCCCAATAGGCGCCATCGACGACGCCGCTGATCCGCCAGATATCTGTGTTGTGGTGGGCGATCCAGCCGCGCGCGCCGTACATCGTTTGAGCTGTTTGGGCGCCGCTCTCGGACAGTTCTTCGATCATCTTGAACAAGGGCTCGTGGAGCTCGGACAAACTCGTCTTCTCCGCCGGCCAATAGTTCATCTCGGTGTTGATATTGATGGTGTATTTGCTGTCCCAAGCGGGGCTCGTCGAGCCGTTCCAGAGGCCCTGGAGGTTCGCGGGTTGTCCGCCGGGCTGTGAGCTCGAGATGAGCAGGTAGCGCCCGAACTGGTAATACATCGCGACGAGGTGGCGATCGTCTCCGCGGGAGAAGGCGGCGATCCTCTCGTCCGTGGGGAGCTCGAGGGCAGGGGCGCCGAGATCGAGGTTCGCGCGCTCGAAATAGCTCTGGTAGGCCTGGAGGTGAGCCTCAAGGAGCTCGTCGTAGCTCTTCGTCGCCGCGGCCGTGAGATAGCCAGCGCTCTTGGCCTTCTCGTCGGCGGTGAGCGTCTTGTAGTCGACGAAGTTCGTGGCTATCGACACAAGCACGAGAGCCTCATCGGCGCCCGTCACATTCAAGCGATCGGAAGTCGCAGAGAGCGCGCCGCCTTTCACAATGGCCCGCACGCGAGCGTCAAACTCGACGCGGCCTTGAACTCCCTCATGGTTGCTCGACAGGCCGCTCAGATCGAGGGTCGTCCCGTCGAGGACCGTCAGGCCCGTCTTGAGCGGCCCATCGAGGCTCGCCGACAGCGTCACGCTTTGGGGTTCGTCAGCGGTGATGCGGACGACGATGACCTGGTCCGGCTGGGAAGCGAAGACCTCGCGCGTGAAGGTCACCCCGTTCACCTCATACTTCACGGTCACGACGGCGCGCTCGAGGTCGAGCTCCCGGTAATAGCTCGAGTAGTCCCCGTGCCCGGGAAAATTCAGCTTCAGCTCCCCGATCGTCTGGTACTTCGATCCGTGGAGCTGTGTCGCGGTGATGTTTTGGTTGATGGCGGTTTCGGCCTGAGTCCACTGGCCATTCCAGAGGAGCTGGCGAATGTTCGCGAGCGCACCTTTGGCGTTCGGGTTGTCGTTGCGCGAGGGACCGCCGGACCAAAACGTATTTTCGTTCAGCTGCAGCGTCTCGGTGCCCGGATCGCCGTACACCATCGCGCCGAGGCGACCGTTGCCGATCGGGAGCGCCTCGTTCCACACGCCCGCTGGAGCGTCGTACCACATGACGAGGGGGTCCGGTTCGATGTCGAGATGGTAGTCGCCCCCGATGCCGGGGTCGGCGGCTCCGCCTGCGCCGCTCCCAGTGCCCCCGCCTGATGGACCACCTCCCGGCGCACCACCTGCGCTCGTCGAAGCACCGCTTCCCGCTGGCCCGCCACCGGCCTGGACGCCGCCACCTCCGCCGGCCCCGCCGCTCCCACTTCCATTCGCGCCGCCGCTCGGAGTGCACAGAGGGCCTGAGCATATCTCTCCACCCGCTCCTGCGGGCGGTGGGGCCTCTCCGCCACTGCAGTCCGTGAGAAGAAGCCCGAATGCTCCCAAGGAGAGATTTGTGACGATGGTCCCCAGTCTGAAGTTCGTTTTCATTTCGGTCCTCGGGCGAGATCGAGCAGATCGCGGGCGGAGGCGCGGCCCGCGCTCGAAGCGCCCCGCACCTGTACCGAAAGTGTGGTCAGCAGGATCTAGGCGAAGAAGGGGTGAAAACCTGCCCCCGCCGTCAGAGGAGCGGGCGAGCGCGATAAAACGCACAAGGTTCTGCGAGGCCCTTGCGTCACAAGGACGCGCGAGGCGCGGGCAGCCCTGGCGAGGGGCGCGCAAGGTTTGCCGAGATCGGGGCGCTGGCCTCTCCGACTCAGGCGCGCCGATCGCGTCGGGTCCTGCGGAGCGCGAAGCCGAGGAGCAAACCGGCCCAAAGGAGCGCTTGCCGAGCAGGATCGCGCGGAGCTGTCGTGACGGAGCATCCGCCGCTCGAACCGCTCGGGGGGACGGGCTGATCTGTAGCTGCGCCGCCGGCACCGGACGGTGCAGCGCCGCCCGTGGGAACGCTCGCTGCGCCGCCGCTTTCGCCTCCTCCAGCCGGGGCTCCACCGCTCGCCGAAGGCGCACCACCTGTTCCGCCGGGCTCTTGTCCGGGCAGAGAGAGCTCGGTGGGCGGGAGCCCTTGGTCGAGCTGCTCGAGGTAGGCGATGAGCTGGCCGAGCTCGGCCTCCGACAGGGACGCGGTGTCGCCGTGTTTCCCTTCCGGGTTTCGGGTGATGAGCACGTCGCGCAGGGTCGGTGCGGAGCCGTCGTGGAGGTAAGGAGCCGTTTGCCAGATCCCGAGCAGGGTCGGGGTGTCGATTCCCGTCAACTCTCCGCCGAGCCTTTGGCCTGAGAGCTCTGTGAGAGTACCAACGTCGTGCAGTTTACCTTCGGGGCTGTCGGTGAAGTCCTCTCCCTTGTGACAGCTGTCACAACCGAGCTTTTGGAAGAGAGCTCCCCCTTTTTCAGCGTCCTCTGTCAGAGTGCCGTCAGGGTTTCGGAAGGGGCTCCGCGGGATCCGATCGAGGGAAGCCACATAAGCGGCCAGAGCGTCGAGGTCGGGATCGAGCCCAGCCTTCGGGGGCCCGAGAGGATCAGCGACCGCGGCGAACGCGTCGAGGGGAATGAAGCCGAGGCCTGCTTGGTGAGCGCGGATGGGGCCGTCGAAGTCCTGGATCTCGTCGAAATTCGCCGACCAATGGACGCGCCCGTGCCCGGTGCCGCGGCGGCCGAGCAGGGAAATCGTATTGCGGACGCCTTCGCCTCGGTCGGTGAAATCCCAGACCATCGCGTCTTCAAATCCGTCGAAATGGCACGACGAGCAGCTCAAGTAGCCTTCGCTCCCCATGCGCTTGTCCTCGGCATTGGCGAAGACCTGTTTGCCCCGGAGCAGCTCTTCGGACAGCTTCTCCTTCGCGACCAAGGGGATCTCTGCGATGAGGGGCGCGGACTGGTCCACTCCGTTCATCAGATCGACCACGTCGAACACCAAGACCTTGCGCGAGAGGTCGGCAAACACGAACAGGCGCCCGTCTTCATCGAGCACCGTCGCTACGGGCCCGAACATGTCCTCCGCCCGAAGAGCGGTGATGAACGAGCCGGTGAAGGCATCGCGCAGCTCGACCAAGTTCGACCCGAACACGGTGATGAACGCCCAGTCGCCTTTTTCGCTGAAGGTGACGTGTGTCGGCAGATTGCGGTCGTCGAGATCGATGCGATCCTCAACGAGCTCCTTTTCGCCCTTCAGATCGAGGATCGAAACCAGCGGACGCACGGCAGTGTCCTGGGTGAGCTCAAGGCCGTCGCGCGTGAGTCCGCGCGGCATGTTGTCCTTCTTGGAAGGAATCCAGGCCTGAGTTCCGTCGGGAGTGATGGCGACGGAGAAGAGGTAGTTCGGCAGGCCTCGTCCCTGGACGTCGCTGTCCTCGGTGGTCGTGTCGATCATGAGATCGAAGCGATGTTCCGCCGCGAGGGTCTCGGCATCGATGCGGAAGACCTCGCCGTGATCTCCCGAGGAGATGAAGCGGGTTGCATAGAGAGAAGTCCCGTCTCCGGAGACGGCGAGGCCCCGGAGCCAGGGAGCTATCTGCTTCTGGAGCGTGATCTCATGGCTCTCGGGATCGATACGGGCGATCGCGCCCAGGGCGGTCAGCGTGACGAAGGCGTCGCCTCCCGGAGCAAAAACAAGTCCCGAGGGCAGACTCGCATAGGGGAGCCGGAAGAAGTCGACCATCTTCTGGGCGTCGATGTCGACGATGGCGATCGCATAGTTGTCTTGATCGAGCACCCAGAGCAGGCCATTCGGCGCGAGGGCGAGACCGACGGGGTGGCTGAAGACCGTGATCTCCGCGGTCTTCTCGAGGGTCTTGCGATCGATCAGAGTGACGGTGCCGTTGTCCGCGTTGGCCGTGAGGATGAGGTCGCGCTCGGGGTCGAGGGTGAGGCTCGTGGCGCTCTGGGCCGGTTCTTCGGTGAGCGGACGATGGACAGCGTGAACCACAGCTTGGCTTGCGTACCCTTGTTCATCTTGGGCCAAGACGAGCACCGAATAGTGCCCAGGTTCTGTGAAGGTATGGGTGACGGTGGTCGCGCCTTCCGCGAACTCGGTCTGCGTCCCGTCGCCGAAGGTCCAGCGGATCTGGGGCGTGCCGACCGCGTCCTTCACCTCGATGGTAAAGGTCGTCTCATTGCCGAGCTCCGTCGGCCCAGGGGGCGTGAGCGAGAGCTCGAGTGCTAGGGCGGGGCTCGAGAGCAGAAGACTCGCGAGCAGGGAGCGAGCCCCGCAGGCGAAAGGTCGAAGAAGGCGCGAACGGCTCATGTGCGGGTGGTGAACGTGGCCTTGAACTCTTCGGCGATGCCGTTCCCGACGAGATCTTTCACGCCGCCTGCGGGCAGGATGATCTCATAGGTGGTGCCTGGCTGAAGAGGCTCGTTGGGCTCGAAATTCAAGACACTCATCGTCACGCCGAAGGTTCCGGCGATGGGCTGACCACCGACGGGGCGCACGATGAAGCTGCGTGCGTCGACGGTGGCGAGCTCGATGTTGTCGGTGAAGGAAATACCGATGCGGGTGGTGAGGGCCTGACCTGTGGCGCCGGCCTTCGGAATGACCCAGTCGACGGCGGGAGGCTTGGTGTCGGGGTTCTTGTCATGAACGGCGATCACCGTACCCGCGTACTTGTTCGTGACGGGCGAGAGCTGATCGTCGGACATGATGAGGAGGTTGCCGACGGCGATCGTGAACTGATCGTCGTTCTCCGACAGATCGCGCCGTCCGTAGATGTCGCGGACGAACGTGAAATTGCCCATGTTGCTGACGTTGATCTTGGTCGCGCCAGGCTCGGGGCGAATTCGTCCGGCGAACATGAAATCGTCCTGGAAGCTCATGTACTCGAAGTAGCCGCCGGGCCTCGTACCAGGGACGAGCTGAATGTTCGCGGGATTCGAGAGCACGTCGTAGACCCGAATCGGGTTCAAGAGATAGGCGTGGTGCCGGTAGAAGGCTCCGATGTAACTGTCGGCCCCGGCTTCGCCAGGCGGAACCGTATCGAGCAAGACGGGGTTCGTCGGGTTGGAGATATCGACCGTGGCAATGCCCTTGTTGTTCTTGGGTGTGGTGACGACGAGGACGTTGCCGATGGCGTAGAGAGGTCCGGCGTTGACGCCACCGACGTTCGCGAGACGACCGACGAGCTTGGCCTCTGAGGGATTCGTGGCGTCGATGACGTGGACGCCGGTGTCCGTGCCGCCGACGAAGAGGTGATTGCCTTGCCAGGACAGGCCCCAGACCGCCGAAGTGAAGTCGCCGAAGTTGATGCCCTGGATTTTTATGGTCTTGGCGAGCTTGGGATCGGTGGCGCTGGTGATGTCCCAGATGTCGACGCCGTAGCCTTGGATCGTGGCCGCGTAGAGGCGATTGCCGTGCTTTGCAAAGGTGACCTGGTGACCTTCCGCTTCGCGCGTCGGGTTATCGTCGGGGCTCTTCTTGAAGGAGAGCTGCTTCGGCTTCGTGGAGTCTGAAATGTCGTACATCCAGAAGCGCGAGTTGCCGCTGATGAAGAGGTAGCCGTTGATGATGGCGGGCTGATTGTGATGGTCGAGCTCGAGGGTCGGCGAGATCAAGCCGGTGCGCCAGTCGCCTTTGTTCGACGGCAGGTTGCCATTGTAAGGTTCGTTCGGGATGACGCCTTCGGGGGCCGCAGGGGGCAGCTCCTCGATGGCGCCGCCGCTTCCCATCACAGGCTCGCCTCCGGAGCCTTCGCTGGCGCCTCCGGTCGCTCCCCCCGCTGAGGACGCACTCCCGGAAGAAGTAGGCGCTCCACCGACCCCCGCGTCACCGCCGGCGCTGGCAGAGGCTCCACCGGAAGAGGCTCCGCCCGAGCTGCCGCTGACGAGCCCGCCAGCCCCGGGCCCGCCGGTTGTCACTCCGCCAGCACCGGGTCCGCCCGCCCCCGGAGCACCGCCCGAATCCCCGGAGACGACACTCCCTCCGGTTCCTTCGCTGCCGTCCAGAGGATTGCCGTCACTGGAGCAGGCGGGAGCGAGGGCGAGCGCGAGGCCCAGAGAGAAAAGGCGGGGCGTCGAGTGGGAGAGTTTCACGGTTCTTTCCGTTTCTAGGCTGGGACGAGAGCCCGTCCTGAGAGCAGAGCTCCAGGGGGGGCACCGGTGTGTCGATGAGGGGCCGCGCGAGATGCGCCGGCGCCGATGTCTCACAGCTTATTCGCAGCGGAAGAACCAGGGCAGCGGCACCAAACGCGTCCGGCCCGGTGCACATTTGAACCTTGAGAGAAACTCGAAAGCGGCCGCCCCTGCTGCGCGCTCGGTGGCCCGCGCGCGTCCCTGCTGCGCGCTCGGTGGCCCGCGGTCGCGCCCCCTGCGCGCTCGGTGGCCCGCGCGTCAGCGTGCTTCTTGGGCCAGAGTCCGAATCCTTCGATCCAGCCAAAAAAGGCTACCGGGAATCAAGGAAGCGCCCAAGAGGCGCAGCGCTTCGCGCACTTGCCACTTCTGTTCGAGCTTCGCTTGGAAGAGAGCGAGCAAAAAACTCACGAACAGGAAACCGTGCAGGCCGCCGACCAGGCGCACCGCCATCGGTATCCCCGCGAAATATTTGAGGGGCATCGCGACGAACACGAGCACCAAGTACGAGACTCCTTCGACAAAGACGACCGAACGCAAGAGGCGAAGCTCACTCATCCCAGCATCCTCCCCCAAGTCGGCCGAAACACCATGCAGAGCAGGGTGAGCAGCAACAAACCGAGGATCCAGCGGATCTGCCCGCAGGTGACGCGCTCGGACCGGGTTGTGTGCACCAGGAGCAGCTGGCAGGCCGTCGAGGCCAAGAAACCTCCGAGGATCCAGGCCTCAGTGAGAGGAGTCCCTTGGAAGAGAGTGAGAAAGTAGCCGGCGACCCAGGTCGACAGGAGCGCCGGCGAGGCGAAGGAGTGGACCACTCTCTTTCGGAGCGGCAGGGGCACGGGCGACAGCGCCAGGCCGAGACCGGCTGCGTAGGCCAGGGCGGACGCGAACTTGAGCAGGCGGAGCAGGGGCCAGAGCGGCAGGAGTTCCATCGCCGAAACGATAGATAGGTCAGGGTTGTTTTTGAGATGGCAGAAAGGACAAATGACGATTGATTGCTGCCAGACCGGGCGGCGAATGCGCCAATGGGATGCGCCGAAGTTGCTATATGCCGAGATGGCGGAAATCCATGATATAGGAAGAATTCAGCCATGCATCGGATCGCCCTTGTCGTCTTCGACGGAGTCGTCGCGACGGATCTCACGATTCCGGCGGACACCTTCGCCGAGGTCCAGCTCGCGGATGGGCGCTCCGGCTATCGGCTGAAAATCTGCGGAGTGAGGCGTTTTGTAGAGACGAGCGTCGGGCGCCTCGAGATCCGAGAGGGGCTCTCGGCCCTCCGTTCCGCGGACACTGTCATCATTCCCGGCATCGATAGGCCGGACCGCCCGGTGGATCCTCGCATCCTGCGCGCGATTCGGCGGGCGGCGCAGCGAGGAGCGCGCATCGCTTCGGTCTGCTCAGGAGCGCTTGTGCTTGCAAGAACCGGCTTGTTGGACGGAAAACGCGCCACGACCCACTGGGCGGCGGCCGAGGTGCTCGCTGAACTCCATCCCGCGATCGAGGTCGATCCTTCGGTTCTGTATGTCGACGGAGGAAACATCCTGACGTCCGCGGGCGGGATGGCGAGCCTCGATCTCTGTCTTCACATGATCCGGCTCGACTACGGCGCGGCCGTCGCGGCTGGGGCGGCGCGCAGGGCTGTCATGCCTCTCGAGCGCAGCGGAGGACAGGCCCAGTTCATCTTGCAGAAGCCGCCGAGCTCCGGGGAAGGGGACTCGCTCGCAGAGCTCCTCGAGTGGATGCAGAAGAACCTCGACTCCGATCTCTCCGTGGAGGCCTTGGCCCGCCGCGCCGGGATGAGCGGTCGATCCTTCGCGCGCCATTTCAAAGAGCAAATCGGCACCACGCCGGCCCGCTGGGTGACGACCGCGCGGGTGCGCCAAGCTCAGGTTCTGCTCGAGACGACGGACCTGCCTGTGGAAAGGATCGGCGACGCTGTGGGTTTTGGCTCCGGGGCGGCCTTTCGCGCTCGCTTTCAAGAGCTCACGGGCGTGTCTCCTCTTGCGCACAGGCGAACGTTTCGCGGAGCGGCGTGACGAGCGTCTCGAGCGAAGCGTGAGCTGAAACGGCGCGAGGTCACGTCGCGCGCGGCGTGACCTCGGACTTCGGAGCGGTTTGAGATTCCGATCAGACTTCGGCCCGCACGACCTCGAGTCGCTTGTGCCAGAGCCAGTAGTTGAGAAGGACGATTCCGGCCGCGAACACCACGAACAGGATCCTCGGATCGAAGCCGGAGACCATGATCGCCGAGTAGATGGCTCCGACCAGGTCGATGACGAGGCCCGCGTAGGCCCACTCCTTCAGGCGTCGAAACTGGGGCAGGACGACCACGAGGCAACCGAGCAACTTCGCCACGCCCAAAAAGGGCAGCAGGTACTCCGGATAGCCGAGCTGCTGGAAGACCTCGACCCAGTCTGGGGTCTTCATGACGTTCATGATCGCTCCCGGGACGAAGAAGAAGAGAACGAGACCGGTCGTGATCCAGTAGAAAATCGTGAGCTTTTTCATCGATGCCTCTCCGAG
>NASX01000111.1 GCA_002085155.1 Sorangiineae bacterium NIC37A_2 | reverse complement strand
CCCCCACGCCGTAAGCTCGGTTCGACAGGGCGTGCCTGCCTTCGGCAGGCCGAGATCGCGCCGGGCATGCAGAGGGGCGACGAGTCCGTAGGCGAGGAAACGGAGACCGGACCGCCCCGGCGCTCACAAACCGCACATCAAGAAAATTTGTGAAGAACCGGAGGAAGCCGCAGAATCGCGGATTCCCCGTCCTTCTTCCCGCGCGCTGCCTCTCTCAAAGCAACTTGAGTAGGTTGTCGATAGGTCGCGCCATTAAGGTCGAGCTGACCCCCTCTCTAAGGACTTGTCATGCTTCGACTCTCTTCTCGATTTCGAGCTCGTTTCACGCGAGCGTCTCGCTCGATCGTCACTCTTCTGGCTTTGTTGAGTTTTGCCTGCGGTGAAGGCGCGTCCTCGTCGGACGAACTCGAAGAATCCGTCTCGCGCAAGGAAGCGAACATCACGGATGTCCACAGCCGAGTTTTCGACTTCGAGAGCGTGGCGACGGACTGGCGTTCGTCGGTGAACCTGGGGGTGACCACGGACACCTCTCACGGGGAGAGAGCTCTCAGCTTTCGCCCGAGCTATTGGACCGAGGTCGTGAGCATCCCACTGTCGACTCTGGGCGAGGTCGAGCCGGAGGTGACGCTCCACGTGGCTCTCGGCAGCGAAATGAGCTGGGGTGACATTCGTTTGGTCCTGAACGCTCCTTCCGCGGGAATTTATTATGAGCAGCTGGGCGCTCATAGCGTTGTTGGGATTCCGGCCGGTTCCTACCGCCCGCTGCGCTTCACGATCCCCGAGAACGTCTTGCCGAAACTAGCTCAGGACTATAACGACCTGACCATCACCATCATCTTCAACACGCCGCCGACTACCTCTCCCCATCACGTCGACAATCTCCAGTTCCGACCGAAAAGCTCGACGCCGCCTCCTCCTGTTGAAGGAACTACCTACGGGTCTCTTTATCTCGAGCTCCCGGAATACGCGCACCCGAGCCGCGCCGCGCTCACGGCCTTGCGTGAGCTTCGGGTGAACGACCGGGCGCGGGTCGAGACTTTCAATCGGCAACACTACGCAGACGCGGTCAATCTCGGGACGTTCGGGACGAACCTGGGTGTTGATTCGCGTCTCCGCAATTTGACCAGCGCGGCGCCGGTGACCCTCCGTGATCGGGCGTATGTCGTAGGAGATGCCTTCGTGGATGGGCCGATCCACATCGGCGCGGGAGCGAAGGTCTGGGGCACGACGAAGGCGATCGATGTCCCCACTCCCACCGTCGTTTTCACGCTGAATCAGGCACCGACCGAGGTTGACGTCAGTTCAGCGACGAATCGGAACCCTGCGCCCGGCCGCTATCGCCACGTCCGGGTTGACGGGGCGTCGGTCGTCTTCCGAAGTGGCGTGTACTCGCTCGACACGCTTTACGTGAGCAGCCAGAAGAACCTCTTGATCGACGCGACGGACGGACCCGTGGTCGTCTTGGTTTCGGGCGCCGTCGACATTCACGGTGCGGTGCAGGACCATTCGGGGGGCCTCACGCCCTACCCGAACTGGGTGCTTGCGTATTCAGGCACATCTGAAGTCAACATGGTCCACCTCGATGGTGCGATCTTCGCGCCGTACGCGAAGGTGAGTACCGGGAGCGAGACTCGTCACGAAGGAACGGTCATCGCCAAAGACATCGAAGTTCATCAAGCTTCGGTCTTCGCGCACGCGATTCGCCCGAGTCACTGGCGGGAACTGTGCAAGGCGCTCGGCGGCCGTGGCGGTTTTTGCAGCCCTCTTCCCGACGCCGGAGAGGGGTGCCTCTTTGGGGTGACACCAACGTTTACGGGCCGCGATGGTTACGATCCGTTCAGCCTCTTGGACGAACGGACAGTGCGCGGATTCGTCTGGGTGCACGATATGCACATGAAGGACCTCGTGCACAAAGAGGTCGAAAACGAAATCGGTATCGCCGCCTCGGTTTGGGCGAATATCGATAGTGACCCTGAGCAGGAGCTCATCGTAGGATTTACGGCGACTGGAAATGACGCGCGGCGCGCCAAGGTCTTCGACGACGTCAAACACGGCTTCCGCCATCTCCAGGATCTCTTTGACGGGTGGGGGGGGCAATATGGAGTCACTTCGATGGCGGCGGCCGATATCGATGGAGACGGGATCGATGAGATCGCCGTTGGACGAAACTCTCCTTCCGGCAGTCACGAAATTGAGGTCCTGAAGGCGAAAAGTTCGGCGCGGACCGCCTGTGGCGGCGAGCCGCATGTTCAATTGGAGACGATTGCGACCCTCGATATTGGGGATCGTAGGCCAACCGGCCTAGCATTCGGGGACGTCGACAACGATGGAAGTGTAGACTTGGTCGTCACCCGGACCGGTCGCTCTGACAATCAGGTTCCTCGCCTCCTCGTCTACCGCGTCGGAAAGTTTGACAAGAGCCAATGGCAGTCCAATCCCGACGCCCACTTGAGCGCCGCCAATTGGGCCAAGGAACTCGACGCGACGGCGGTCGCGATCGGCGATGTCCAGAATGACGGGATCAAGGAAATCGCGGTCGGCATTGACGACACCAGTGGCCCGCGGTGGGAGCTTTATAGCTATTCTCAAACGACCGAGAAGCTCGAACGCATCGAGTGGGGGGGCGACAGTTGGGGGTCCAACCGGCGCACAACCGCCCTCGCGTTTGGCGATGTGGACGGCGACGGGGATGATGAGCTGATTGTAGGACGAGATGAGGGGGGTAACGAGCGTGCGTACCTCTACGACTTCGATGACAATGGCAAACATCGGATCATGGCCACCTTCGGTCAAAACTGGGGCAATGAGCGGCAGGTGACGGCGGTCGCCATGGCCGACGTCGACGGCGACGGCATGAAGGAGATCCTCATTGGTCGCTCCGAAGGTCCCGGCCCGCGCATTTACGTTCAGGATGGATTCGACCGGGGCTTCGAGCTCCTCAGGACTGAGGGCGACGGATGGGGAGAACAGCGACGTGTGCTCACGATTTCCGCGAGTTCGCGGCCCTATTGCCTGGCGTACGATCCGCAACCGCGGCCGATGAACATGACTGCCTCGACCTTGCTCTTCCCGAGTCGGCTTGAGTCTGTCATTCGGACGGAGGTTGAGGCTTACCTGGGCCACCTCAAGTGCGAAGAGGACGCGACCAAGGTCTTCGGGAGGTGGCGAGACGACGAAGACGTACAGGAAGCGGAAACGGCGCTCCGTCGCATTACGGCAGGCTATGCCGCTCTGTATTACGGTCAGGGCGACGTCGGAGGCGACGATGCTGAAGGCGCGGAACCTCCTCAGCCGATCATGCCGGGACTGTCCGACTTGGTGGAGGAGCTCACCGAGTGGGGATTCCGTGAGAAGGCCGGTGGATACCTGGCGAATGTCTCTCAAATTCAGAACGTCGGGACCCACGGTGACTACGACTTCAAGCTGATGTCGCTGGCGGGGCTTCTCTACCGGTATCGCACCACAAAAATCGGAAATCAGTTCCTCCTTCCCGACGAAGCGTTCGAGGCACTGCGCAACAGCGACTGCGGTCCGTCAAGTGCTCCCGATCAGTGCCCCGAGCGCTCGAACGCGTCGAACTTTCTTTACAATTTTTATAGCGTAGGTCTCCCCGAGACAGAGAACCATGTGCTCATGATCAACACATGGCACTATCTCATCTCGCAGCTCGACGCGACCGAGTCGCCACGAGAGGGGCAGCTTGAACCTTCGCCATTTGCAGCCCTTGAGGAGAGGCTCCTTGAGGTCATCGCACGTGTAGTCAAAAACGACATGTGGGAGACCAACGCTCAGGCGTACGAGGCGTTCTCCGTACGCCCGCTTCAGCTCCTCGCGAGTTACGCGGTCAATCCGAAGATGAAGATCGCGGCGCAGAACGCGCTGGACTTCATTGCAACGAAGTACACATTCCAGTCGCTTCACGGGAAGCGCTCAGCTCCCATGCGGCGCAACTGGAGCTATCGCGGCAGGTATAGCCTCTACGGGTCAGACTACCTCTCGGGCCAATTCGGTGTCCTGAGCGGAGACTACGTTTATCCAGCGTCGTGCACGGGGCAGGACTGCGTTTGGACAGGTGACTCTCAAATCCTCTCCTTTGCGCTTGAGTCGGGCCTTGCCATGTACAAGCTTCCTCATGTCCTCATTGAGCACATGCTGCATCCCGACCTGGGTCGACCGGGCTACGGATCTTG
>NASX01000009.1 GCA_002085155.1 Sorangiineae bacterium NIC37A_2 | reverse complement strand
CCCGGAGAGCCCCCCGCCGCAGCGCCTCGACGTTTCAGGCAGTCGCTGGGGTGGTTCGCTCAGCGATCGACTCAGCGACCACCTGAGTCAGCTGGCCCATGTCGAAAGGCTTGCGGATCCAGGTCGAGAACGCGCCCTCGAGATCCGGCGGGATCCGTCCGGGCTGACCGCTCATGAGCACCAGGGGCGCTTCCGGACAGACCACGCTCAACTCCGTGATCACCTCGCGCAGCTCGTCCATGATCGGTGAGAGATCCATGAGAACGAGATCGACGACCGGCTTACCGGCCAAAATCGAGCGCAGCTGGTCGTAGCCGCCCGCCAGGATCAGCTCGGCGCCCCGCGCCTCGAGGCTCATTTCGACGAGGGTGCTGACGGCAGGATCGTCCTCGATGACCAGGATGCGCGCGCCATCCAAGGCCGCTCGAAGCGCAGGCGGGAATGCGCTCTGCGGCGCAGAAGACCGGACCACCGGCCAGGTCAGCTCAAAACAAGCGCCCGCTTTCGATGGAAGCAGCTCAAGACTTCCTCCGTGTTCAGAGGCGAGAGCCCGCGAATGGGGCAGGCCAATTCCGGCCCCGCCGGGGCGCAGCGAAGCGCGCGACGTGAACAAGCTGTCGCGCAGCGCAGGCGGCACGCCAGGTCCCTGATCCGTGACAATGAACCGGACCGCGTCACCTTGGCGCAGGATCTCGAGGGAGATGATCCCGTCGTCTGGCGAGAACGCGATCGCGTTGAGTAGAAGATTCGTCAGGATCTGAAGTACGGCGGCTTCTCCATCGAGACTCGCCTCCGTCCCCGCGCCGGACTTCACGTCAATCTTCACGCGCTTCGCGCGCGCCGACGGTTCCACCGACACCGCCGCGAAGCTCCCGATGGATTGAGCGCTCCTGCCACCCTGCTGGGACTCAACGCTCGAACCGATCGCCCGTCGCGCAATCACCTGACCACGCTGAGCATGCTCACGAGCGACCTCGAGCGCTCGCTTCAGATCGGCGCGGGAGTCACTGTTCTCTGCAAGCTCTAACCATCCCAAGATGACGGTGAGCGCATTGGAAACTTCGTGCAGCGCGCAAGAATACCTCTCCGCGGACTCCGAGTCCGTAGAAGAGGGACACTTGGGGGCTGAGGTCACGAGGCGCACGCGGCGCCTTACATTACCCCGACTGCTGCTTGCAGACTAGCGCGCAAAGGGGAAGAGGAACGTCTTTTCCCCGGGATTCCTCATGGTTTCCACTGTGACTTGATCTGGTGCATTGTGAGAGGCTCCCGATGGGCGCACTCACCGATCTTCTGTCACTGCACGCCCGGGCTCTCTCGTCCGAGCTGAGAGCGCCTCAATCGTCGGTGGCCGCGAGATCGGCCGGGAGGAGAAGCTGATAGTCGCCGTCGGCGTTCGCCCGCGTCTCTCCCACCAAAAGGACGTACTCCGCCGCGTCGGGCGTGCTGACTTCCCCTGCCTTCACATAGGCATAAGCGCGGATGAGCGCTGACGGAAGCGGCCCCGTCTGCTCGGCGCTCACGCTCCCGTGAACCAAAAGGGGCGGCCGTTCCGTTAGATCCCCGAGGACCACGTCCCCGTCTCCGACCGTGACGCCCAGGCGAAAAGCCCAGGAAAAATCGGCATCTTTGGTGACGTTCCGCGCCACGATATCGAAGCGTCCCGGGTCTGCGAGGAGCCTGAATCGGCCGTCCGACTCGGTCTCCCCAGCGAGGCCGCTCGGAACGAAACGAACCGCCGAGGCCGAGAGCGCGAGACCGCCGCGATGGAAGGTAGGCACCGGGACGAGATCGACCTGCGCCTTCGCGACGGGATTGCCGCGGAAGTCGAACAGGCGCCCTTGGATGCTGCGGCGTTCGGCGATTTCAATGGTGCGGCCGGCCTGGCTCGGAGTTCCCCCGGAAACGGAGAACTTCTCCTCGGACTGGGCGAGTTGATCGGAGGCGGGCTGCGTCACGACGCGATAGGTGCCCGGCAGGAGCGAAGCCTCGAAGGTCCCGTCCGTGCCGGTCCGCACTTCCCGTGAGAAGGAGACCGAGGTGCCCTCGGCGAGCCCCGACAAACTTTCGAGGACGAAGGTCAAGCCAGCCTCCACGCCGTCCAGGGTCCCTTTCAGGACGACGCGCCCGCTCAGGGTGACAGTCTTCGGCAGGGAGGTGAGCTGATCGACAATCGCCGGATCGGACTGGAAGAGCTCCGTGACCCCACGCGCCACGAGCAGGGTCGGGGCCGTTACGCCCTCGGGGGGCGTCAGGCGCACCATCTCCGTGCGCGGGGTCCCCGAGTGGACCGGGACAAAGACGACGGAGGCGTCGTACTCGAGAGTTCCTTCGGCCTCGCGTGGATCCGAGAGGACAGCGCCGCTCGACAGGGCCAGACCGGAGTCGGGATCGACCAGATCCAATCGCCAACCTTCGAGAGAGCCCTCCGAAGCGGGAAAGCGAACCCGAGCATCGTAGCGCTGGGGGGCGCCGAGCTGGATGCTCAGACTCACATCACTCGCCGTCACCTCCTGGTCCAGAAAGAGCTCGGGGGGTCGAAGACACTCTCCATCGTGCTCAAGGGGCTCGACATAAAGATCGTACTTGCCCGGAACCAGCGTGATCGAGAGCGAGACATCGTCCAAAGAGGGAGTCGTCGTCGTCACGACCCGGGCCGCGTCGGTGAGGCTGAGCTGTCGTTTCCGCGGGAAAAAAGTCACCCGCGCCGACGGCGGGACCGGATCCTCCTCACTTTGCTCTTGCGACGAGAGGCGAGCCAAGCATGCATCGTCGACAACTGGCTCGCTCTTGAGGTGCACCACGGCGGCACTCGAGTAGCCGAGATGGATGTCGAACTCCCGACTCGCGAACTGGACCTCTTGAGCGATCGCGACACCGGCGAGCCCCGGGGTCCCCGCGGGCGCAATGACCTCGACCAGCAGGGGGACCGACTCGGTCTGCCGACTCACGCAGCGACTGCGAACACACTCGGCGTCCGATGGACAGTCGCGGTTTGCCCGGCAGAGCGGCTCCAGGTTGGCGAGCCCGCTGTCACGCTCGGGGGCGGCGCAATCCGGAATCAGAAGCAAAGCCGCGAGAACTCCTGCCCTTTGGGCACATCGCTGGAGCCTCTGCAGAGGAGTCACGCTCCGTTCGTAGCAACGGATATGCCAGACTCCAATCGCCCGAGCCCTGCGCGCGCGGGAGGCCTTTTGGACTGACATCCTTGTCACACTGCTCCTTCCCGTGTCGGCCTCAGATCCCCGGAACCGGACGGAACCTCAGCTCCGCGTACTCGAGAGAGACCGCGAGCAACAAGAGGTCAACGACCTCCGGCAACGCGCGCGCCACCTCGGCAAGCTCCTCCCAGTTCGTCGGGCTCTCCAGCTGGTGGGCGGCACAAACCTCTGAAATCGCCGTGCGAATGTCGCCGCTCACGAGGAGCCCCGCGCGCCGAAGCACGATGGTCGCGTTGGCGAAGGCCAGATCCAGGTTCATGGCGTTCGGATCCGCGCAAAGCTGGTTGAGACGACGCTGGGCGCGGGCTGGGATCAGCTCCCAGAGACGAGCCGATAGCTCCACCACCTTTGGGTCTTGTGTGGAGCTCCGCTCACTCGGACCAAAGGCCTGACAGATGGCATCGAGGAGGAGTTTCGCCTCTTCCGGCTGACTCCCGAGCAACAGGACGAACTCGGGAGCGGTGGCCATGAGCATCGCCCCGAGGTGGAAGCGGAACTCGTCGCTCACAGCGTCAACGGCACCGTCGACGAGGATCGACGGCGGTATCGTCACAAGGACGGAGATCGCAATGTCCTCCCCATCTGGACGCGCATAAAGCGGCGAGCGCACGCCCAGCACGCGGCTCGCCCCCCGGTACGCCTCTGGGAGCGGTCCCGGCTCAGAAGGGGACACGCGGGCCGCAGGATCGACCTCATAGTCGGCGAGGTCACGGCGGAACAGGCCTCCAGCATGCTCCCAAACGATGCGGAGCGCCTCCGCCGACGGAGTCATCGCCCCCCGGAAGATCACGGCGCTGGCCGCGTCGGGCTGCCCGACAAGGAGCGCGAGGTCCACTGGCTGAACCGGCTCTCCCTCACCGAAAGCAGCGAGCAAGTGGCGACAAGCGAGCGCTACCGCTTCGCTCCCATCTCGACTCGCCGCCGTCGCGAGGCAACTCAGCGCGTCAGGATCCCAAGGGGCCTTATCGACGAGGTGCATCGCGACGAGCACAGCGTCCCGACTGCGGGCGCGGTCGCTCATGTAGATGTCGAAGAGGGACTGGCCCGCCTCGATGTCCCCCTCCTCGAAGGCCCGCACGAGCTCCGCCTCTTCTGCAATTTCGAGCGCGCTCGCGTCCGAGGTCGGGTGATGGGACGGCTCTCTGCTCCCTGCCTCGCTGGGGCTCGGCTCCGAAGGAGGCGAGAACACCCGCTCCTCGCGGGCCGCCTGACTGCGCGCCAGATTCTCCGCTTCGCGCGCTTCTTTGAGCGCCCGAGCTCGAGCTTCGTCTGACACCCCTCGCGGCGCCTGGGCCCAGGCGCGCCAATTCTTCGAATCGAACTCCTCGGCGCGCGAGCGCGAAGCGCGGATCCCTTCGAGCATCTCCTCCACCTTGCCTCGCGGCAGCTCCGAATCCGCAATCGCCGAGAGAAAAGCCTGAGCGCGAGCGAACTGCCCGGTGTCGCGGGCGAGCGAAGCCGCCTCGACGACCACGTCGGAACGACTCATGAGCCCCGCAAACTCCCCGCCCATCGCCGACTCGTAGAGCTTCAAAGCCTCCTCCGGATCGTCGTCTAAGCGACGCGCAAGTGCCGCGGCGAGGAGGGGACGGGGCCCTTGGGACGCGATCGCTGCTCGCAAATCCGCTCGGCAGGCCTCGCCTCCCCGCAGACGCTCGTCGACGATGGCGAGCAGGTAAGCACGAACCTCTCGCTGCTGCGCGCCACGGAGTGATTCGGTCCCCGGAAGCAAAGAAGCGATCTCCTCCGCGTCGGCTTTCTCCAGCGGCCGAGCTCTGCGGGCGATCAGCTGAGCCAAGAGGAGGCGAGCCTCCGGAGAGTCCGTGCCGAGACGAATCGCGTCCCGCGCGTGTCCTTCCGCCACATCCGGAGCGTCGAGTTTCATCGCGATCTCGGCGGCCTCGAGGAGCGCCTTGGTAACGAACTCACGATCGTCGCGCTTCATGCGCGCCGCGACCGTAAGCGCATCCATCACCGCTGCCTGATCGCCAAGTGCGCGATGCACCTTCAAGCCCAGCTCGACGCAATCTACCCTCCCCATATCGACATAACGAAGGGAGTCCTGGGCGCGCCATAGATCGCCAGCCTCAAAATAGGCGCGGGCCGCCCGAAAACACGCATCGGCCGCCGCTTCCACGTCGACAGCCACCGCCTGCGCCCTCGACCAAAGCTCCGCCGCTCGCGCATGTTCACTGGTGCGCTCGAAGGAGTCGGCCAAGAGTCGAAGCACCGACCAGGTGTCGCCTTGTCGCTCGAGCAGCTCTTCGAGGAGCTGGCGCGCTTCGAGGGGCCGTCCCAGGTGCGTCTCGAGGACCGCCGCGCGGCGCAAGTGAATCGTCCGTTCCGCGTCAGGATCCGACGCCAGCTGAGCTCGGCGCGTCAGAATCTCGAGGAGGGCCTCGTGGTCATCGTCGCGATCCGCTGCTCGTTCGAGCCCCATGAGCGCTGCGAGGTTCTTCGGGTCGAGCTCCAGGAGCTCTTGCCAAGTGTCGCGGGCGTCCGCAAACCTCGAGAGCCTCTCTTCCCGGCGCGCGAGCGCTTCAAGGGCCTCTGCCCTGAGCTCGGGAGGAGCCGTGGAGAGATCCACCTCGACGAGAGCGTTCACGGCTTCTTCATCCGGGAGGCTGTCGATTCGGTCCAAGATCGATCGGACCCAAAGCGGAGCCGGCAAGAGCCCTTCAATCGCGGGAACTAGGTCCAAGCGCCCAGATTGTTCGGCGAGCTCCCGCGCGCGCTGGCTCACACGCACGTCATCGGGAGTATCGGACGCGGCGTGAACGAGGACTTCGGCGGCTTCCGAGGATAACTCAGCGATGGCCATGCTCTCGGCGAGCACGATCGCAAGCGGACTACCCAAGAGCTCACCGGAGTCACTCATGGATTTGATCCGTCCCCAGAGCTCGAGCAGCTCTTGCTTGTGCGTCCCCAGACGATCCTTGAACTCGAGCAGAGACTCATACTCCGCCTCCTGGAGGCTCCCCGAAACGGCGCGGCCCAAGCAGAAGAACGCAAACTCATCGTCCGGAAAGTGCTGAAGTGCGATCCGTGTGAGGTGGATCGCGGCGCGAGTTCGGTCAGGGCCGCTCAGCGCGATGAGCAGTTCGGGGGCCTTTTCTTTCGTCCATTCGAGCGCCTGCTCACGAGACTCCTCCTGACTGAGGAGCGCAGAGAGAACCTTCTCGAGGTCCTGACCGAGTTCAGGCGTGTAAGACAGCGCCATCGCCCGGAACAAAACCTCAGCCTGCCCGAGTCCTGGTTTTTGACCGTTTGCGCGGAGCGCGTCGCGCCTCCTCTTCAGGCGCTCTCGGGTGCGCGCATCTCGCACGCGGCTGAGCGAAGCATCGATCACATCCGGGATCAGCTCCGACTTTCCGAGCGCGCTCGCCATCCGCGAGAAGAGGATGAACGTGACACCTTCATCGGGGGCCGCTTCAAAGGCTTGTTGCGCGTGACGGAACGCGCGTTCGATCCCGCCTCGTCGCTCGAGAAGTCGCGCCGCACGATAACGAACCGCTCGCTCGCCGAAGCGGCCATAGGCGTTGTCCGCCACGTGGTCATAGAGAGCCTCCAATCGATCCAGCTCTCCGGTAGCCAGAGTGCGCTCCGCGAGCAGCAAGAGCTCCGGCTGATGGGAGTTCCGCTGCAGCGCCTTTTGCGCGAGCTGGAACGCCCGCGCCCGTTCGCCCGAGAGCAGGCGCCCCCGACTCGCGAGCCCAAGCAATGTCCCCGCACGTTCGGCGTCGTCCTCTAAGGCAGCTCGTGCTTCGAGGAGCTCAGCGGCGGTCGTGGCGCCCGCCAAGCGGAGGAGATAGTGGAACATGAGCCCGTAGCCGTCGTCGCGCACGAGTCGGGCGGCAGACAGGAGCGCTTCGAACGCTCCGTCGGTATCCTTCGCCAAATCCCAGCGCAGTACCGCAAGGCGGAAGAGCTCCTCGGCTTTGAGCTCGCCCTTCCGACGGCGGATGAGCACCTCCACCTCCGTTCGATACAACTCCGCATCAGCTTGGCTGTCGTCGACCGCACCGCTCGCCGCGAGGAATTCCGGAAGCTCCGGGTCTCCGCCGTGCTCGGCGATGTAACGGAACCATGCGCGGAGCCCCGCAGCCAGATCGCCCGCTTCTGCGCGAGCGCGAGCCAGCTTTGAGAGGAGCAGGCCTACGTCGCCGGCAACGCGGCTCGCGAGCGAGAGGTCGAGCGCCCGAGCGAGCAGAAGGGGCGCGTGCGCTTTCTCGGCGACATGGATCACCGCGCTGCGCAGGGCTTCGATGTGTCCTGAATGGGAGAGAACCTCTTCTCCAGTACCAATAGCTCGCTCTTCGTCGAGCTCCGATAGAGCGATGAGCGCCGACTCAATGGCATCGGCGATCCGGTCGTGCGGGACGAAGGCACGAGCGACCGTCTGAATCGCGTCGGCCAGCCGCGCTGCATCCTCGGCGCGTTGGGCCAGTCCCAAGACGACCCGATGTGCTTCGGGATCCGCGGGACGAAGGTTGCGCGCCTGCTCAGCCCAAGTGAGCGAGAGCATCAGCGCTCCCCGCTCCTCGGCCGCACGCGAAAGGATCAAGCACTTTTCGGCGGTCGTGACAGCTTCCGCCAAGGTCGCCTCAATGAAGCGCGCGGGGACCAATGCGGGGTAGGTCGTCGCGACCTCAGACATAGCGACGACAGCCCGCTCTGAGCCAGGATCGCCTGTGAGAGCCTGCTCGGCCAAACGATAGGCAAGAGGACCCTCCCCCGAGAGCACGGCGGTCAATGACGCGACCGCGAGCACCTCCGTGCGCGCCGAGGCTGGTAGCGTCCGAGCCAAGCGAGAGAGAGCACGCACCCGCCCGCGTTCCCCCACACGACTCACGATGAACAAATCGATGGCGGCTTGGAGGGCGCCCGGACAGTCCTTTTCAAGGTTCGGTTCGAGCACCTCAAAGGCCGCCTCGAAATTCCTTCGCTGCAGCTCACTCCGCGCAATCTCATCGCGCAGGCGCGTAGCCTCCTCTGGGGAGATATCCTCGGCGAGACGCTGTCTGAGAGCGCGAGCTCGCGGCTCGGAGATTGGAGGAGTCACCGACGTCGGTCGGTCGAGGGCGAGCAGCTGAATCGCCCGGGAGCGAAGGCCATGAGCCTCCGCTTCACCCCAGAGGCAAGCGTGCGCCTCCATCAAGCCGAGCAGCCACTGGGCGAAGGGCTCCGTCTCCGGAAGCCACACGCCTTGCGCAAGTGCGAGCAGAAAACTCTCAAAGTCGGTCGGGACCAAAGGAGGCTGTGCGAGCACCTCGCGCGTCCGTTCGAGGTCGAGCTCAATATCGAGACCCGCTTCGAGCGCCGCGCCGAGCGCCTCTCCCCAATTCTTCGCGCGGAGCGCTGCTTGAAAGCGCCGCCCATGGTAAGTCGCGCGATCGGCCGCGCCGCCGTGTTTCACTGAGAGCCGTCGAACCGCATCGGCGGCCGCCATGCGACCGCGCGTGCTGAACCTTCGCGCGACGTTCTCGGCAACATCACGCCGGCTCGGAGTGAGCTCAAAAGCGCGCCGAGCATCTTCGAGCGGCGCCTCGCCGGAGCCAGCGAGCTCTCCGAGCTCCGCGGCCAAAAGGTACGCGCTGGCTCCGACGTCGAGATCGCCCGTCCAAAAGCCGATCGCGCCCAGCTTGCGCTGGATCTCTGCTCGGAGCGTCGGCTGGCGCAGGGCCAAATCGTCAGCGAGCGTGAGCGCGCGACGGGCCTGTTGTGGATCGCCGAGGTGCGCCGCGAGGTCAGCTCCTCTCATCAAGAACGCCAGCGCGTCCCGAACAAACTCTTCACTCACTCCGCCTTCGAACTCAGCGACCCAGGCGCCAAAGTACTCGAGCGCCCGCTCCGCATCTCCGGCCCGGTGCCAAGCATCAATGAGCATCGGGAGGATGTCGCGTTTGCCCACGGCTCGCGCCTCTTCGAGCGCCGTCGCCGCGAGGCCCGGTTCGATGCCAAGCTTCGTGAGGTGATGAGCAAGTCGCTCCAGGACGTCGGCGATGCGCGTGGGGTCTCCTGCGCGCCGCGCGGCCTGGAGTTGTGCGGAGAGGGTCGCGAGGGGTGCGCTCTTACCAATGAAGCGTTGGATCTCGAGATCGTACCGGTCAGCGAACGCCGGAAACCCCGAGTCGAGCGGGTCAGGACTCGGCGCAGGTCTCGAGCGACGCGGCCGGGTCGACCCTTCCTTCTGTGACACTTCCATGGCAAGCAGTGGGCGGGCTCGTGAAGATCCCCGCTTTCGGAAGGATCATAGCGGAGTTAGGCTTGTTTTCCGAGTGATCGACTCTAGCCTTCGAGGAACTTGCGCGACCCGACAGCCGGGGTCTGGAGCATGCACACATGAAAGAACGAAAACTCTGGAAGGCCGCTTGGCCGTCTCTCTCGGCCGTCGGACTCGTGACGACGCTTTTCTTGGGTGACCTCTGTGCGGAAACCACCTCCACAGGCGCCCCCCAAACGGTTACCTCGGGGGAGTCTCAGCGGAGCGGAGAAGAGCCGAAGGCCACAGCGTCAGAGGGCGACACGGCAAGGACCGTGACCCCGGTCGCGCCCGCGTCACCGAGCGCTGAAGATATCGAGCTCGCGAAATCTGCTTTCGAAGCCGGCGCACAGGCCTACGCCGATGCCGACTACATCAAGGCGGAGTCCGAGTTCCGCATCGCCCACGAGAAGATCCCCTCCCCTCACGCGGAGTATTGGATCGCCGCTTCGATGGACAAGGCGAACAAGCCGGCCAAAGAAGTCGTTCGAGCCTATGAGCTCTTCTTGACGAACCCGGCTGCTATCCACGTGGGCGAAGAGGCGGTCGAGACTGCGAAGAAGCGAGCCAGTGAGCTCAAGGCGACTCTGCCAGCCACGGTCCTCATCGAAAGCACCCCAGCGGGCGCTGAGGTTTACGTCGACGGCGCGCTCATCGCTGGAAAGACCCCGGTCGAAATCGAGCTTCCCGCCGGGACCCATCGGCTCGAGCTCCGCGCCTCCGGTTATGAGGTATCCCTCGTCGAAATCGACGCCGTCGCCGGCAGCCATGTGCGCGCCCCGATCGAGCTGCAGAAGCAGGTCGCGGTACCGACGACCGACGCGGCGGCGCTCGGCCAAGAGCCCGCCCCGAAGAAAGAGCGGAGCATGGTCCCCGCTTACGTCACCCTCGGCATCGGCGCCGCCGGACTCATCAGCGGGACCGTGTTCGGCATCCTCGCCCTCGACGCCAAGAGCAAATACGACAAAGGCCCGACGGCGGAGCTCGCGGACGAAGTAGAGCGCAACGCGCTCATCTCGGACATGTCCTTCGGCGTCGCGCTCACGCTCGGCATCACCGGCGTGGTCCTCTTGACCGCCAAAGACGACGAAGTTCCGGCCGCCAAGGCCGCTCGGCGCGCTCCGGGTCGGGTCGTGGTTGCCCCCTACGGCGGACCGCTCGGGGGCGGCGCCGTGGCGCGGATGGCTTTCTGAGCCGAAAACCTCTCCACAATGCTGCAAGCCTCGCCCTCTCTCGGATGGGCGAGGCTTTTTTGCTGGGACGCTCTCGTTCGAGAGGAGAGCGAGCCGATCCCCTCAGGAGGGGAAGCGCTTATAGATGGCGTCGACCACCTGACCGAAGTCCGCGGGGAGCAGGACGGCCGGGTTTTTTAGGTTCGAGTTCACGCCTTCGATCTGCCCTTCGTGGTAGCGCACCTTGAACTCGGTGAACTTGAGACCGTTGGCCGTCGAGATGCAGACCACCTTATCCCCCTCTTGGATCGTCCCCTTCGCTCGGAGCTTCTCCAAGACCGCGAGTCCCACGGCTGTATGGGGACAGGTGTACATGCCTGTGGCGTCGGCGCGAGCGGCAGCGTCGGCGAGTTCTTGCTCGCTCGCCTGCTCGACCAGTCCATTCATGGCCTCGAGGGCACGGAGCGCCCGCGGAGCTGAAACCGGGTTGCCGATTTGGATCGCGGTGGCCTGGGTCGGCTTGGCCACGATCGGCGTGACCTCCTTCTGACCTGCGACAAAGGCACGATAGAGGGGGTTCGCGTTCTCGGCCTGAGCGACGACGAGCCGCGGATACCGATCGATCACGCCCAGCTCCTTCATCATCTTGAAGCCGGCATAGAGGGCCGAAGCGTTGCCCAGGTTTCCGGACGGGAGGATGACCCAATCGGGGACCTCCCAGCCAAACTGCTGAACAACCTCGATTCCCACGGTCTTCTGCCCTTCGAGGCGCAGGGGGTTCATCGAGTTGGCGAGGTAGACGAGCCCTTCCTCTGCCAGCCGCTTTACGATTTCCATGCAACCGTCAAAGTCAGTATCGAGCCCGAGCACCATCGCTCCGTGAGCGATCGGCTGGACCAACTGCGCCGTAGAAATCTTGCCGCGCGGGAGAAGAACGACCACGGGCAGGTTCGCCGCAGCCCCGAAAGCTGCCAGAGCGGCCGAGGTGTCCCCCGTCGAGGCGCAAGCGACGGCCTTGATCTTCTTGCCCTCACGGATCGCCTTGCGGACGACGGAGACCAGCACCGTCATGCCCAAGTCCTTGAAAGAGCCGCTATGGCTGTTTCCGCAGAGCTTCACCCACAGATCGTTCAAACCCAGCTGTTTGCCGTAGCGGTCCGCCCAAAAAAGGTTCGTGCCGCCCTCGTACATGCTCACGATTTCATCATCTGAGACGCAGGGCATCACCCACTCGCGCTTGCCCCAGACGCCGGAGCCGTAGGGCCACTGGTTCACACGGTAGCGCTCGTCGAACAGCTTCGTCCAAGCAGGGCCGCTCTTATCCTTGAGCGCGTCCATGTCATGCACGACCTCGAGCAGGCCGCCGCACGTTGGACACGTGTACATGAGCTCGGTCACCGCCCACTGGCCGGGGCATCCGCTGAAGCATTGAAAGACCGCTGAGTATCGCACGGGGGCGCACTATATTCCCAAAGGCACCGCTCGCCAGCCCGAAGCCCAGCAAAAAGCCGCGTCTTCGCCGCTGCCCCTCGCCGAAAGGGGCCCCTTCAAGGTAATGTCCTTGGGCCTATGCGGAGTTTCATTGCCCACTTCACGCTTTGGTCCGTCTTGGCTGGGCTCGCCGTCGCGTGCGCTCCGCCGGCCCCTCAAGCTCCCGACAAGACGCCGGTCTACGAGCACCCGCGCTCGCCCGACGCAGACCGGGTTCCGCTCGCGCTCGAGGCCGTCTCGCCACGCCCTGCGACGGAGAAGGAACCCGAGACGAGCCAGGAGTCTGCTCCCGCGCCTACCTCGGAAGAGCCAGAGGACACTCCGCCCGCCCCGCTCCCGTCGTCAGACACGCCCCAGGCCTGAGTTACGTCAGACCGGAAGTCGCTCCGAAGCCAAGGCGCGCGCCTCGGGGGCTGTCAGGGGTGAATCCAAATGATGGTCCCGCGCCGAGAGAGAGCGCTATGCCAGCCGGACGGGACCAAGGGTTCGGTGACGTGGAAGAGGTGGCGCGCGTCACTCGGAGACAGATTGATGCACCCGTGGCTCTTCGGTTGCCCAAAGCCGTCATGCCAAAACGCTGCGTGCAAGGCGTACCCTTCGTGGAAATATTGGACGTAAGGCACGTCGCGAAGGTCGTAGGGGTCGTCAGCTTCGGGACCCGCCATCGTCCTTGTGATGTGTTTAGTATGAATGCGGAACACGCCCTGGACCGTCGCTTGAGTTTCGGACGGATCCGCCGCGCCGCCGACCCCCGTGGAGACGAGCGTGGCAAATACCGGCTGATCTCCGCGGAACGCCACGAGGGTTTGTCGAAGGAGCGATACGCTGAGCCAGGGAGCCGAGCCTGAGGCCCACTTGGGCATCTTCTCGGGATTTCGAAGGACGATCAGCTCATTTTGCTCGCGGAGCAGCTCCCCGGTCTTCGTGCGGAAAAATCGAGCTCCGCCGATCGTCTCAGCCTCCTCTTCGAGGTGGAACGCTTCGCGGAATTTGGCCATGCGCAGAGGAGCCAGCGCCTTTGTCTTTTCGTCCTGTCGATAGACCCAGACGCTTCTGCTCCGCACGAATGCGAGCGGGAGCGTGTCCTCTTCGGTCAGGACCACCCCGCGGAAGCTCGAGGGCTCGACCGGCTCGACGCGGTCGAGGGGAATGACGGAAAAGTCGGTCGTGAGACCAAAGCGGCGACCTTCACTCTCAAACAGGTCGAGGAACGCGAAGGCGCTCCGCGACAGACCGAAGCCCGTCGCCACCTTGTCCGCCGGTCGCCCGGGGATCGTTTGTCCCCCCAAGAGAGCCGGGGGCGGCGCGCCCAATGGATCGTCTCCCCACAGCCGCGCGAGCTGTTTCGAGCCCCCCCAAGTGGCCCCTTCTGTCGCCCTCTGTTCCTCAGGGCTCGGCACCTTCGTGTAAAAAGGCGGAGCTGCCGCCCGCGTGCGCCCGTATCGATAGGGCAAAGGCTCCGAGCGGTCGGCTTCTAAGGACGCGAGCTGCAAGACCGGGTGGTCGAGGTCGAGGGTCGTCGACGCGCCAGCGCAAGCAAAGCCGCGTGGCGCCACCGCGTACCAACCTCCGGGACATTTCACTGTGCCAGAAGGAGTCGGCGCCCGGCGCAGCAGCGTGCCCATGCGCGCCATGCCTAAGACCTCGGCGTTCGGATCGGGGCGAGCGCGGATATTGGCTTCCTTGCCCGTCACGCCGAGGAAGAGATCGGCCTCGGGCCGAGGTTCGCTCTCGGGCGAAGTGGGCAGTTTGCTCGAGGAGTCGAGCTCACGGGGCCCCTTGCTCGGGGTCTCGGCGAGTCCGAGCAAACTCCGGGAAGCGACGCGCGCCGCAGGAGTCGGGGGCGGCTCCTCCGCGACCCGAGGCGGCTCCTCGGGCGAAACCGGACGAGCTGGAGCCGGGTCGAGTTCGACCGAAAGAACGGCGGACTCCCAGGGGCCGTAAGGCGAAAGGGAAGAGAGGGAGGCGCAAGCTCCCGCGAGGAGCGCATAGGGCCAACGCCGCGCGCGCTTTGTCGCTCTGGGCTGAGACCCCGGGCGGGTCAGGGGAGGACCAAACTCGCGATACACGGGCGGAGAAAGGAGCAGGAAGGCTCCTTTTTGCCCTAACCCGCCGCGGGCGGCTCGGGAAAGTTTTCCGCGGTCCCGGGTTCGGAAGGCCTCTTCTCGAGGCCGAGCAAATAGACTTCTTTGCTGCCCGTGCGGATGCCTTCAGGACGCACGATGCGCACCTTTTTGAAGACCTTTTTCGCGAGCTCGACCGCTTTCGGAAAATCGGGGCCCATGAAGACCTTACACACGAACGAGGCAGTGCCGGGTTTGCCGTAATGAAAAGCGACATCGAGCGCCCTCTCGAACAGCTCAAAGCTCATCGCCTGGTCGCGGAGCTTCACCCCGCTCGTGCGCGGAGCCATATCAGACAGGACCACGTCGTAGGGCGCAAACTGCTCAAGGGTTTCGCTCCCTATCTCAAAAGCATCACCTCTGACGACCACAACGTTCGGGGCGAAGCGCTGGGTGATCTCTTGGAGGTCGATAGCGAGCACCTTGCCCGAAGGGCCCACCTTTTGGCTCGCAAACAGGGTCCAGGACCCGGGCGCGGCTCCGAGGTCCAAGACCTTCATGCCCGACCTCAAGATCTGGGTCTTGTTCTGGATCTCTTCGAGCTTGAAGACGCTGCGCGCCGGATAGCCCTTCTTCTTCGCCTCGCGAGTCCGCGGGTCACCAATGTAAGGGTTCGAGTGCTTGTTCGCCACGGCGCCCCCTCCCATCACCGCAAAGGTCCCCGCTGTCAAACCGGGGGCCCAAGTCGCTCTCGAATGCGCTCCAGCGAACAATCAGCTACGAGCGTCCGGGGGAAGACATTTCTGATGGCTTCAGTATGAAGAAAGTCGGGGACTGCGCGGCCAATTCAGGTCAGGCGCCCCCCACGGAAGGAGTGACAGATGAGAATCAGCAGATCCCCCCTCGCACGCATTTGCCTCGCGGCTACCCTGCTCGCACAGCCCGCCTTCGGGCAGAGCAAGTCGACCTCAAGCACCCCGAGCAAGACCACCACTCCCAGCAAGGCCACCACGGGCTCGACCACTCCCAGCAAGGCCACCACTCCCAGCAAGGCCACCACGAGCTCGACCACTCCCAGCAAGGCCACCACAAGCTCAAGTTCGTCCCCGGCCAAGGCGACAGCGCCCGCCTCCACCTCAACCGCGAAAGCTGCCTCGACGGCCCCCAGTGAGCCCGCCAAAGCGCCCGCAGCTAGCGAGCCAGGCAAAGCTGCTCCGAGTGAGCCCACGAAGGCGACGACGCCCACGCCCGGCAAAGCCACCCCCGCACCGGCCAAGACTCCGAGCACCCCACCCGGGAAAGCGACACCGCAGGCTCCCAGCAAGAACACGCCCGCTGAGCCGACCAAGGAGCCTCCCCCTGCTGAGCCTGCGCTGACGCTCGAGGAAGCGAAGGCCAAGGCCCTCGAGACGCAAAAGGCAGCCGCCGACGCCAAGAAGGAAGCCGACAAGGCGAAGCGAGAAGCGACCCAGGCGACTATTCAGGCGAAGGTCAAAGATCAGTCCGCAGACTCAGCAGAGAAACGCGCGGCCCTGCAGGCCGCCCTCGCGGAACAAGCCAAGGAGAAGGCGAATCAAGCGCGCTCGCAGGCAGACGCTGCCAAGGCCGCGGCCGAGGCTGCAGAAAAAGCAGCTTCGGAGGCCAAGGTCAGAGCTGAAGCCGCAGAGCAAGCGGCTCGCAAAGCTGCCGAGGAGCTCGCCGAGCTCAAGAAGAAGAAATAATCGGAAAAGACAAAAGGAAGCCGACGGTCTCGGGTTCGTTCCACTCGAACGGAAGCGAGATCCGTCGGACCTTCTCCGCGCCTCTGTCCCGAGCGAGTTCCGCCACGGTCTGCATGAAAGAGGTGCGTGGGCGATGTCCCGAGCCCAGCCAAATCGCGCACAGCCCCCTGCCCCGAAGGAGCGCAAGACAAGCGCTCAGGAAGTCTTCTGGCTTCGGCCCGAGCCGTAGCCCGCCCTTTTGACTGGCGTCGACAAGCACAGCCTCATAACGCTCTCCGCGCCTGAGGGCTTTGTCCACGTAGCGGAGCGGCTCCTCGCGAAAGAAGCGCTGGCCGGTAACACTCGAGAGCTCCGCGGCCTCTCGAAAACTGCCGAGAAAGCTCGCGCGCGCGTCGACGTGGGTTCCTTCTGTGGCCCGGAGCGCGGCCGCCACTCCGAGCAGCGCCGGTCCACAGCCGAGGGAAAGGACGCTCCTCGGAGCGCGCTCTCTGAGCTCCGCGCGCATGTGGCGCGCCTCAGGGTCGAGGGGCGGGCGCTTCCCAGGAGTGTATGAAAAACGGAGCGGCCCTTCGGCGCCGATCTTTTCGCTCCCAGCGCTGTCGACGACCTCCGAGGACAACCCATTTTCAGCCAGGATCGCCCCGAGCGCTCCTGGCGGTGGGCCCGGCTCGAAATTCACCCACGGGATCCCGCCGATCTGATCCACAACGAGACCGGGTAAGAGATCTCGCTCCCCGCAGATCCAGCGGAGCGTGTCGAGCTGTCCGGCGAGCGGAGCCCGGAGCGTGATCGCGTCGGCGATCCGCGCCTCGAGTTCACCCCGCTCGGAGGGAAAGGCGACGCGTTCGTGCTCGAAATACTCCAAAAATACTCGCGGCAACGGCGCTTCCACGGCTCTTGGTAAGGGCGCACCGGAAAGGGAAGACGCGTGCAAAAAGATGCGCGGCGCACGTGGTCCACCATACAGCTCATCTCCCACGATCGGGGCGCCCAGATGCGCGAGCGTCGCGCGGATTTGATGGGTCCGGCCTGTCTCGAGCTCAAGCTCGACAAGAGCCAGCTTCGAGGTGCGCTCCAAGACGCGGTAGCGGGTGATAGCGAGTTTCCCCGGAGCGGAGGAACAAACCTCCGCTTTGTCTCGCGCAAAGCGCAAAAGCAGCTTCACTTGACCGCTCGCGTGGAGGGTTGCGCCCGGAACGGGCGCAACCAGGGCCACGTAGACCCGTCTCAGCGTCTTGTGTTCGAGGCCGACGCGCACCGCCTCGTTCCGAGCGGGCTCCGTCGTAAAGAGCAGCGCGCCGCTCGTGCCCACGTCGAGTCGAGAGTGCACGCCTAAATACGGCTCACGCGCGCTGGTAGACGCGCGCAACAATGCGCTGAGGCGCTCGACCAAGCTCTCCCCGGATCCCTCGCGCCCACCGTGCACGACCACGCCGAAAGGCTTGTCGACCACGAGCAGGCCATCCTCGTGGAACAAAATGCGTTCGGCGCGAAAGGGGCTCAAGGTCCGCTCTTTCGCGCCGAACATCACGGTTGGCTATGGCTTGATCCGAGGAAACCTCAGACGCGACCGCCGTTCTTCTTCTTGATCGCGCCGCGCACGACGACCGCCGTGCCCGCGCCGCCGGGCACCCCACCGCGCACCAGGATCGCGTTCTCCTCGGGCACAATGCGGACAACCTTCTGGTTCAGAACGCTCGTGACCTTGTTGCCCATCTGACCGGGCAGCTTGCGACCTGGCAGAACGCGACCGGGGGTCATGTTCGTACCGATCGAGCCGGGGTGCCGGAAGTACTCGTGTGTACCGTGGGACCCGGGAGAGCCCTTGAAGTTGTGACGCTTGATGACGCCCGCGAAGCCCTTACCGCGGCTCACAGCCTGCACATCGACGAACTGACCCTGCTCGAAGATCCCCTCGAGCTTGAAGGGCTGCCCGACTTCCTGAGTGTCGAGAGCCTCAGGCGTACAACGCAGCTCACGGATGAGTTGCTTGGGAGTGACACCAGCCTTCTTGAACAGGCCCGCGAGCGGCTTTGTGGTGCGCTTCTCCTTGCGCTCGCCGAGACCGAGGATGAGCGCGGTGTAGCCATCCTTGTCGAGGGTGCGCTTGCCGAGGACCACTGCGTTCGCCTGGATGACGGTGCAGGGAATGACCGTGCCGTCCTCTTCGAGGACCTGAATCATTCCGACTTTGCGGCCAATGAGGCCAGTGTTTTCGTTCATGAATTACTCCTGATTGGCAGGGGACACTTTTCCGGGGACGAGCCCCCAGGGCACCATGCCCGGGAGCCAGACCCTGGACGGCCGCTGCGTCGAGGGCTCCGCTGAGAGTTTTCTCGGGCGGAAAGGGGTGAGCCAGGTAGCGCCCCTCGGCCCCGGGGTCAAGCTGGTTTCAGGGAGCGCGGGGCGCACAAGGCGCCCCGCCTCTGCGCCTTACTGAACGAATTTCCTCGCATTTTCGAAGAGGCGCAGCCAGGGGCCCCGGTCCGTGGCGAGCCATTCGGGCGGGCACCAGCTGTGCTGGACGGGGCGGATGATGCGCTCGGGGTGGGGCATCATGATGGTCACGCGGCCGCCCAGGGCCACAAAGGCCGTGGCCCCGTCGGGGGACCCGTTCGGGTTCTCCGGATAGCGGCGGGCGGGGCGGCCGGCCGAATCCACGTAGCGGAGCGCCACTTCGGCGGACGCGCGAGCGGTCTCACTCGCGAAAACAGCCCGGCCCTCACCGTGAGAGACCACGATGGGCAAGCGAGATCCCTCCATGCCTCGCAGGAAGATCGAGGAGCTCGGAAGGACTTCAACCAGAGACAATCGTGCCTCAAACTGCTCGCTGTCGTTCCGCATGAGCGTCGGGAAATGTTCGGCGCCAGGGATGATGTCTTTGAGACCGGCCATCATCTGGCATCCATTGCAGACGCCGAGCGCAAAGGTCCGCTCTCGCGCGAAGAAGCGCACGAAATCCGAGCGCACCTTCTCGTGGAACAGGATCGACTTGGCCCAGCCCTGGCCTGCCCCGAGCACGTCTCCGTAGGAGAAGCCGCCGGCAGCCGCGAAACCGGTGAATTGTTCGAGGGTCGTGCGCCCCTGCATCAGATCGCTCATGTGCACGTCGAAACAGGCGAAGCCCGCCCGTTCGAACGCTTCAGCCATTTCGACCTGACCGTTGACCCCTTGTTCACGCAGGATCGCGACCTTCGGCCGCTCACTCGCTTCAATGAAATGACCGACGAGGGATTCAGCGGGATCGAAGGTCAACTGAGGCACGAGGCCCTGATCGGAGAGGTCCGAGAGCGCCTCATACTCCTCGCGCACGACCGCGGGGTTGTCTCTGAGCAGCCGCATCTCGTGGCTCGTCCGGGCCCACTTCCTCTGAAGCTCCAGCAGATCCGCCTGGAGCAGCCGAGCGCCGCTCAGGGAGACCGTCACGTCCAAGCTCGACGAGCGCGGGCGACCGATCGAGTGAACGAGGGAACCAAGGCCCGCTCCTCGGAGCCGCTCGAGCACGAGCGGCAAATCGGCCTTCTTCACCTGGACCACAGCCCCGAGCTCTTCGGAGAACAGGAGCTCCTGCGGTGTCACGCCGGCTCGGCTCGCCAGGGCTACGCTGGAGAGCTCGATCTCGAGCCCCACGCGGCCCGCAAACGCCATCTCCAAGACGGTGACCAGAAGGCCGCCGTCCGAACGATCGTGATAAGCGATGATTTTCCCTTCGCGGATCAGCTCGGACACGACAAGGAAGAAAGCTCGGAATTCCTCCGTACTCTCCAGATCGGGGGTGACCTCGCCCACCTGCTCCGTGACAAAGGCCAAAGCCGACAGGCCCATCCGGTTTTTGCCCCGGCCGAGGTCGATCAAGAGCAGCTCCGTCTCGCCCACATCCTTGCGGAGCTCCGGAGTGATCGCCTTGCGCACGTCCGGCAAACGACAGAACGCGCTCACGATGAGGGAGACAGGCGCGACGACACTCTTGTTTCCGTCTTCCCAGACGGTCCGCATGGACATGCTGTCCTTGCCGACCGGAATCGTCAGGCCCAGCTCGGGGCACAGCTCGAGACCGATAGCGCGGACCGATTCATAGAGGGTCTTGTCTTCACCGGGATGCCCGGTCGCGGCCATCCAGTTCGCCGACAGTTTGACCCGCTCGAGGGACTCGGGCGCCGCGGACAGGAGATTCGTGAGAGCTTCGCCCACGGCCATGCGAGCGGCGGATGCTCCATCCAGCAAGGCGAGCGGCGTTCGTTCACCCATCGCCATCGCCTCTCCCTCGAAGCCGCGAAAGCTCGCGAGAGTCACGCCGGCGTCCGCGACGGGAACCTGATAAGGCCCCACCATCTGATCCCGATGCACGAGACCGCCCACCGTGCGATCTCCGATCGTGATCAAGAAGGCTTTGCTCGCAATCGTCGGCAGAGCCAAGAGTCGATCGAGGGTTTCGCTCACGCTGAGCACATCGGGGCGAAGCGGGGCCCGGGGCGGCTCCACGCTGCGGACGTCGCGCACCATACGCGGCGGCTTGCCGAGGAGAATTCCGAGCTCGAGATCGATGGGACGCGGTCCCGGTAGAGGCGCCTCCGGAGACGACGCCAATAGAATCCTCTCCTCTTCGGTCGCGGTCCCGACGACCGCATAAGGACAGCGCTCTCGCCTGCAGATCTCTTCGAAGAGCTCGAGGCGGTCGCTGGCGATCGCCAGCACGTAGCGCTCTTGCGCTTCGTTGCACCAGAGCTCCATCGGAGACAGCCCCGCCTCTGCAGTCGGGATCTTGTCGAGATCGATGATCGCGCCCAGCCCCGCGTCGTGAACGAGCTCCGGGAACGCGTTGGACAGGCCCCCTGCCCCCACGTCGTGGACGCTCAAGATCGGGCTGTCCTCGCCGAGGGCCGAGGCCCGATCGATGACCTCTTGGCAGCGGCGCTGCATCTCGGGGTTGTCCCTTTGGACCGAGGCGTAGTCGAGATCTTCCGCGCTCGCGCCGGAGGCCATCGAGCTCGCGGCTCCGCCGCCGAGACCGATCAGCATGGCAGGGCCACCGAGCACGACCAGCTTCGAGCCCGCCGGGAACGGGGACTTGGTGGCAAGAGGAGCGCGCACGTTCCCGAGGCCTCCCGCCAGCATGATCGGCTTGTGATAGCCGCGCACCTGGCCCGAGATCTTCTGTTCGAAGGTCCGGAAATAGCCGACGATACTCGGACGGCCAAACTCGTTATTAAAAGCTGCAGCGCCGAGCGGGGCTTCGATCATGATCGAGAGGGCATCGCGGATGCGGCTCGGATAGCCGACGTCGTCGCTCTCCCAGGCCATCTTGTGCCCGGGCAGCTCAAGGTTCGAGACACTGAAACCGACAAGTCCCGCCTTCGGCTTCGAGCCGCGGCCGGTGGCGCCCTCATCTCGGATCTCGCCGCCGCTGCCCGTGGAAGCTCCGGGGAAAGGCGAAATCGCGGTCGGATGGTTATGGGTCTCGACTTTCATCAGGATGTGGGTCGGTTCGACGATGCGCTCATAAGGAGCGGCAGGGCCCGGCTTGACCATCAAGCGCTCGCTCGTGAAGCCCTCCATGACGGCGGCGTTGTCGCTGTAGGCGGAGACAACACCGGTCTTGCAAGCCTCGTAGGTGTTCTTGATCATTCCGAACAGGGAATGCGTTTGGGGGACACCGTCGATGATGTAGTCGGCCCGGAAGATCTTGTGCCGACAGTGCTCCGAGTTCGCTTGTGCGAACATCATGAGCTCACAATCCGTCGGATCGCGCCCGAGCCCGAGGTACGCCTCTTTCAGGTAGTCGATTTCGTCCGGAGCGAGCGCGAGACCCAGCTCGACGTTGGCTCGTTCGAGCGCCTCTTTTCCCCCGGACAAAAGCGGAATCGTACGGAGCGGCCGCCGCGTCTCGTCGAGGAACAAGCGCGCTCCTTGTTCAGCGGCGAAGAAGGCCGTCTCGGTCATGCGGTCTCTCAGACCCGAAGCCACTTTGTCGAGGAGCGCCTGGGAGAGCTCTGCCTCCGCGCGAATCTCGTAACGCACGGCACGTTCGATGCGCCGGACACCTTCGAGCCCCGACGCGCGCAAGATGTCAGTCGCCTTCGAGCTGAAGGGCGAGATCGTGCCGAGGCGCGGCCCCACGAAAATCTGCCCCGCACGCGCCTCCGGGGACGCCAGGCGTGCGCCCCCGCCCATCACCGAGAGCAGACGCTCGGTCAGAGCCGCGTCCGGCGCCGAGGGGGACTCGAGCTGCACGAAATAGACAAGGGTAGCGGAGAGGGCCACGAGGCCGGGCACTTCCCCAGAAACGAGCGCCTTCTTCTTTTCGAGGCGAAAGGACGAGAGGGCCGGGCCACCCTCGACGTAGAGCACGTGCGTCACGCGCAGGCTTTTGCCTCGATGACCAGGGCTTGGCCAGTACGATAGCTCGATCCCTAAGAAAGAGCTGGAACTTGGAGCGAGGAGCCCCTAAAGGACCGAAGTCGCCGGTTTCCTCGGCGAAAGGCGTTCGTCGGAGCGATGCAACTCGAAAAAACCCTCGAGACCCTGGCCCAAGACGCGGTGCGCGCCGCGACTGGGCTCGATGTCCCCCCCCAGCTCAGGCCCACCGCCGACCCGGCCCACGGTGACTACCAAGTCAACGCGGCGCTGAGTCTCGCCAAGGAGCTCAAGAAGAACCCGCGCGAAATCGCCGGGACTATCGCCGAAGAGCTGCGGCGCGTCCCTGCCTTCTGCCGGGTCGAAGTGGCGGGGCCCGGGTTCGTCAACTTGACCCTTGAGCGCGCCTGGCTGGCCGAGCAGCTCCGCCGTGATGTCCTCGACCTCGAGCACGACGGGATCCCGCAGCTGTCGTCCAAGGAGCGCATCGTCGTCGACTTTTCGAGCCCGAACATCGCCAAGCAAATGCACGTCGGGCATCTCCGCTCGACCATCCTCGGCGACGCGCTGATCCGAATCCTCCGCGCTCTCGGCCACGAGGTGACCGGCGTCAATCATATCGGCGACTGGGGCACGCAATACGGGCTCCTGCTCACGGGCATGCGGGAGTTCGGCGACGCAGCCGCCCTCTCCGAGTCGCCGATCGCTGAGCTCGAGCGGATCTACAAGGCCGCGTCCCAGCGAGCGAAAGAGGACGAAGCCTTCGCCGAACGAGCGCGCGCTGAACTCGCCGCACTCCAAGCTGGCAACGAGGAGAATCTCGCCCTTTGGAGGAGGTTCGTCGACACGACCCGCGCCGAACTCGACCGCGTCTACGCGCGACTCGGGGTGACGTTTGATTCTTGGCGCGGAGAGAGCGCGTACAACGATGATCTACCCGGTGTGGTCGAACGCGCGATCGGAAGCGGGCTCGCCCGAGAAGACCAGGGCGCGATCGGCGTGTTCTGGCCAGAGATCGAAGGGGCGCCGGACCGTCTCAAGAAGCAGGCTGAGCCCTTCCTGATCCGAAAGAAAGATGGCGCGTTCCTCTACGCGACGACCGATCTCGCCGCTCTTTTTTACAGGGATAGCGTGCTCGGCGCCGACGAGATCCTCTACGTCGTCGATGCGCGTCAGGCGAATCACTTCGAGCAGCTTTTTGCCCTCGGCGCGCTGCTCGGTGTCCGCGCCAAACCCCACCACATCTCCTTCGGGACGATCCTCGACGAGAACGGCAAACCCCTCAAGACGCGAGACGGCGTTGCCGTAACTCTCTCGTCGCTGCTCGACGAAGCTGTTGCCCGAGCCAGAAGTCGCATCGAAGAGGGCATCGCTGAAGGCAAGCTGCGCCTCGACCCGAGCGCCATTGACGACGTCGCGGAAGCGGTCGGCATCGGCGCGGTGAAATACGCCGATCTTCGGCAAAATCGCCGGAGCGACTACCAGTTTGACTGGGATAAGATGGTGAGTTTTCAGGGCAACGCCGGCCCTTATCTCCAGTACGCCTACGCGCGAGTCGCCGCGATCTTCGACAAGGCAGGCGAGACGATCCGGGAGCCGAACCACGAGCTCGACCTGGGAGAGGAAGCTGCCTTCGAGCTCGCCAAGACGCTCGCTCGTTTTGGCGAAGCGGTCGAGGCCGCCGGTCGCACCCACCAACCTCACCTGCTCACCGACCATCTGTTCGCTTTGGCCAAGGCGTTTATGTCCTTCTACGAGGCGTGTCCGATCTTGAAGGCCGAGGGGGCTCTCCAGAAGAGCCGACTCACCTTGGCAGCGCTCACCGCGCGTCAGCTCGAGCGCGGCCTCGGCCTCCTGGGGATCCGGGCGCCCGCCCGCATGTGAGGGACCCGAGATGCGACGTCTGCTCTCACTCTCGATCGCCCTTTTGTGCGTCGGGTCGGGCTGCCGCGTCCGCGAAGAACCGCCGCGCCCGATCGAGACTCCCGGCGCTCCCGCAAAAGTGCGCGCCCCTGAGAGTGTGGCCGAGCCCCCTGAGGCTCCGGCCCCTCCTGCAGAGCTTCCGAGACGCATCTACAGAGTCGCCGCCCTCGGCGACTCAATCACCGACGAAAGGGTCGGCGGCGGGCGTTATCTCGCCTATCTCCGACAGGCCTGTCCCAAGAGCTCCTTCTACGACTTCGGCAAGGGCGGGGACATGACCAACCAGATGCTGGTGCGCCTCGAGCGAGATCTCTTGCCTGCCCGAGAGCGCCTCGGGCTCGACACTCTGATCGTGTTCGGCGGGGTGAACGATCTTTACAGCAACATCACGGCGTCCCGAACCAACGACCGCATCGAGCAATCCCTGCTTGCGATCTATGAGAAGGCTCGGAGCACGGGCCTTCGGACCGTGGGCGTGACAGTTTTGCCTTGGGGAGGTTTCGCTCGCTACTTCACGGCGGAGCGCGGAGAAAATACCCGGGCGCTCAACGCTTTCATCCTCGGACAGGTGAGCCGCGGCACACTCGACGTAGCGGTCGACGCCTATCCGCGCCTCAGCTGCGGCGAGCCTGAGAAGCTGTGCCCCGACTTCGAGATGCGCCGCCCGGACGGACTCCACCCCGGCCCCAAAGGGCATGAGGTCCTCGGCGCGCTCCTCCACGAGCAGGCGTTTTTCGACTGCCTCTGATTCAGCCCCCCCGAGCTCCGGCCCGCCCCTGAGAGGCGCCCCGGTCCCCCGGACTGCGCCGGAGACTCGGCCCGCTGGCTCATCCACGGCCGCCCGGGTGCGCCGAAGAAAAAAGGGAGCCGCGGTTTTGGCAGGTCGTGATAAGAATCGCGGCCAATGGCCGAGATAGAGAAGGACGCTCCCGCCGCCCAGACGGCGCCCGCCCCGAAAAAGAAGAAGTCGGGCGCTTCGAAGCCCAAGACCCCGGAGCCCGAAAACGAGGTCTTCAGTGGTCGGCTTCTGATCGCCGCGATCCTGACCGCGGGGATGGTGATCGTGCCGGTGAGTCCTTTGAGCGCCCTCATCACGCGCAAGTCTCCCACTTCGGCAGCGCGCTCTTCCTGGAAGGTGGGCAGCAGCCAGGAGCTGCATCTCACGGTCATCACCGCCGATTACAGGAAGCTCGCCTGCGCAGACGACCGAGTCGCCCCGAGCGGCGCTCACTGCGAGTTCAAGAGCAATGGCGAACCATTCCCCCGGCCCGAGGACGCGCCGGTCGATGACAACAAGGCGACGATCCTGCAGCCTTACCGAACCACGGACGGCCTTCTGCTCTACGCCTCCGGGCTCTGGGCCCAGCCGGAAATCGCCACGCGCCTCCACGATGAGCCCCCTCAAGGCGTCGCAGAGACCAAGCTCGCCCGCTTCATCGTCTCCTGCAAGGCGTCCTTCTTGGCCGAGTGGTCGGACCCCAAACTTCGCTGGGCTCCCACCGACAAGTTTGCAACCCCATCAAATTCCGATGGGGTGGTCGAGAAGAACGTCATGGTGACCGAAGTTTCGGGCTGCAAAATCCTCCAAGACGAACGGCATTGACCATTTCCCTGCCGATCCGAGCTGCGATCGGTTGACGAACCCCTCCCGAAGTGCATACTTACCGCCCCCTCCTTCCCTTGGAGCTCTTCAACATGACCACAGAAGCCCGCGGAACCCTCATCGAAAAGCTCGAGTCTCAGTACCTCCGTACTGATCTCCCCCAGTTCCGCGTCGGGGACACGGTTGCTGTCCACTACCGCATCGTCGAAGGCGACAAGACGCGCGTTCAGCTCTTCAAGGGCCTCGTCATCAAGAGGCACCGCGCTGGCGCTCGCTCCACGTTCACCGTGCGCAAGAACAGCTTCGGCGTCGGCGTCGAGAGGACCTTCGTCCTGCACTCCCCGCGCATCGAAAAGATTGAGGTGGAGGCTCGCGGCATCGTGCGTCGCGCCCGCCTGTTCTACCTGCGCGAGCTGACCGGCAAGAAGGCTCGCGTTCGCGCGAAGCTCGAGCGCGGAAACTCCGCTCAGTAATCGTTCCTTTTCGCTCCCCGGAATCATTCGATCCCAAGAATTGGGGTCGAATGCCCGATCCTCACCTATACTTGGCCGCTATGCGCTCCGTCGGCGCCATTTGTTGGGCCATTTTCATGCTGCTGCCGGCGGTCGCCTTCGCGACCCCCGCAGCGAGGATCCTACGTGTCGATCCGGAGACTGTTACGAGCAGCGGCGCCCCGATCCTGACGACGATCGTCGATCTCAGCGAGGCCCGACGCATCAGTGAAGTAACAGGGCACTGCGCCGGACTGACCGGCACCGAGGCGCTGAACTGCGAGAGCGATGCTCTCGAGGCGCCCCAGGCCCTGTATCGCCCCTACAAGATGCCCGCTGAGCAGACTCTGCTCACCGTGCGCATCGACGGCGAAGAGTTCCCGGCCAAGCTCGAAAGCGTGACCCGTTTCGGCGACGCGGTTCACGAGCCCGGCATCGGCACCGCTTGGCTCATCGTGCTCGACGCCGACGAGCGGGGCAAACCAGGTTTCCAAGAGCTCCATCGCGTCGCAAGCGCCTTTGTCTCGGCTCTCGCCGCGACCGATCTCGTCAACGTCGTCGTCCTCGGAGAGAAACAGGTCATCGGCGATAGCGGCTGGCAGACGCAGTCGGGGCGAGACGCGGCGGAGAGTGTTCTCAGCAAGACGCGTGATGTCGTCAAATCGCGGGACAGAACGCGCCCCCTGCTCACCCTGCTCAAGCGCACAATCCAGGACGCCTTCCGCACCCTCTCTCCGCCGAGCGGGATGCGCCTCCCGCTCCATCAGGCGGTTCTCTTCCTCTCGAGCGGCTACGGCGGCGGTGACCCCGCGACAACAGGCCCCGGCGCGGCCGAGCTCTCTCGCTACCTCACCGCAGGAAAGTTCGGCGAAGGCGACGCGCTCCTGCCCAAGCTGCCGCTCCCGACGATCGCCATCATGACTCCCCCCACGGGCTACGCTGAACACGCGCAGCTCGCCAGCGACTTCATGCGCAACCTGGCGAACCCGGAGATCGGGGGTTTTTTCAGCGTGGTTCAGAAGGGCCAGTCCGCCCGCGCCCCGCGCATCGTCGATGCGGTTCGAGCGCGCTTCGCGTCGCTCCTAGTGGCGAGGTTCCGGCTCGCCTGCGTCGCGAGCACCCTCACCCAGTCGCTTTCTTTGATCTTCCCTGCCGCCGACCCGCCCATTGTCGGCGACTCCTCCTTCAAGGACGTGCCGCTCGGTTTCGATCCGGCGAGCTGGCCTCTCGATGTCGATCTCGCGACGACGCGCCGTGAGATTGACGCGGCTGGAGGGCTTTTTCCCGGCTCAACCTTCAAGGTGTTCGGGCAGTTCTGCTGGGGCGGCGACCTGAGCCGCCCGGAGGTCTATTTCCTGCCGCCCGGTGAGACTCTGCCCGACTCTCTGCAAACCAGCGGCAGTAACTCCTACGAGGACGTGCGCAAGCGTCTGATCGCCCTCGATATGAGGAGCCCTGCTGTCGCAGCCAATGAAGCCTTCGCCGAGTTCCGCGTCCCGGACACCGATCGCATCCTGCACGGAGCCGGGGAGCGACAGGCAGCCCGTTTCGTGATCGTCGACCGCAAAGCAAAGCGCTCGAGCGGCCTCACCGCCGGCACAGCTATCGAGGTCAAAGCCATGAAGCGCCCGATCCCGAAGTTCTGGTATTGGGCCCTCGGCGGGGCGGCGGCGATCATCCTCACGCTGATCTGGTTTGGGCTCGCTCGTTTGATCTCGAGGCGCAGGACGGCGCTCACAACCTACTCCGGAATCCGCATCGAAGGCTCCCCGTACCTCACACCGGCTCCGATCAGTCAGAGAGGCCCGCGCAAGGAGCCACAGCCGATGGCGCGGGTGGTCCTGCGCGGGAAAAATGAGCGCTTCACCGTTCTCCCCGACAGTGAACTCACGATTGGCCGCGATGGCTCTCGCGCGACGGCCGTCCTCAGTCATCCGCAGGTCTCCGGGGTGCACGCGACCTTCCGCATCGAAGGCAGCACTCTGCTCGTGCGCGATGAGAACTCGCACTCCGGGACCCGCGTCCGCGGTGAGCGCATCGCCCCAGGAAAGTTCGTCGAGGTTCGAGACGAAGATACGATTGAGCTCGGCCCTGAATCTCTCCGCGTCGAGTTCATCCGTCCATGACCTCAAAAGTCCGCCTCGGTGTACAGACCATCACCATCGGCTCGCGGGACAGCTGTGATATTCGGCTGCTCGGAGACGCGGTCTTACCTCTGGAGGGCGAGGTCGTGCACAGCGGCGGTGGTGTACTGACGCTCGTACCCGCGCCGGGTAGTGACTGGCAGAAGAACGGTGTCCCCTGCGGCAGTGAGCCCTTTCGCCTCGACCCGCTCGCGGTCTATCAAACGCATCGCTCACTTCTCGATCCCTTGCATCCTGTGCTGCTCAAGATGCAGTGTCGACGCGGGGAGCTCCCATTTACCCTCGGGGAAATCGTGCTCGGTCGGGAGCCCTCCGAGTGTCATCTCTACTTCCTCGATCCAAGCGTCTCGAACCGTCACGCTACCGTTCAGTTCCCGCCCTTCCCGGGAGCGCCGGTCACGATCGAAGATCACGGCTCCACGAGCGGCACCCGCGTCGGGGAGCGCTTGCTCCCACCCCACGAGGCCACCACGGTCGAGCCGGACGCGATCATCGCGCTCGGTTCGACGGTCCTGTCGATCCGCGCCCTCACCGAGCTCCACGAGCACGGTCTCGGCCCTCCCGCAGAACCCGTGCATCCGACCTTCGGCGGCGCGAACTCAGCCGCCGCGAGCGCGCCGAGGCGCCGTCACCACACGGTGGTCGGGTCCGTTCAGATGGCCAAGGCGCGCTCATTTCGGATCGGACGCTCACGGGATGCCGACATTGTCATTGAATACCCCCAAATCTCGGCCCACCACGCGACCCTGATCGTTTCCCACGGACAGATCCTGCTCGAGGACGCCGGGAGCGACCTCGGGACGTTAGTCCAGGGAGCCCGTCTTCGTCCTTTTGAACGCCGCGTCGTCGAAGCGGGCGCCGAGATCCATCTCGGACCCATCGCGACTCGCCTCGGCGTCGACGGCGATGCGGTGACGCTCGCCGTGATTGACGAAGAGGGCTTTGCTCTGAAGCCCTCCTTCGAGATCGAAGCCCATGAAGTCACGATCGTCGTGCCTGATCGACTCCGACCCGACCAGTCGAAGGTTCTGCTCGACCGTGTCAGCTTCAAGGCGCTCCCGGGCGACCTGATCGCGCTCATGGGGCCGAGCGGAGCCGGCAAGACGACCCTCTTGCACACGCTCACCGGCGCCCTCGCACCGACCTCTGGACAGATTCGGGTCAACGGGCGCCCCCTCGAGGCAGTCTTCAGCTCGCTGCGCGGAAGCATCGGCTACGTTCCGCAGGACGATATCGTGCACCCAGAGCTCACGGTGCGTGAGGCCGTGACTTATAGCGCCCGGCTCCGCCTGCCGGCGGACTACAGCCCGGAAGAGATTGACGCCCGCGTCACGCGCACGCTGGAAGAGCTCGGCTTGCTCGACGTGGCTCACCTCCGCATCGGCAAGCCCGACGCCAAGGTCTTGAGCGGCGGCCAGCGCAAGCGGGTCAACATCGCGATGGAGCTGGTCACGGACCCCGTCCTGCTGTTCCTCGACGAACCCACGAGCGGGCTCGCGGCCGACGACACAGCTCAGCTCGTGCTCCTCCTCGAGCGTCTCGCCAGCCAAGGCGGCAAGACCATCATCGCGACCATCCATCAACCAGCGCGCCGCGAATACGAACGTTTCAACCTCGCCCTGATCCTCGGGCCTGGCGGCGTCCCGCTCTACTTCGGGCCGACCACCGCGGCCTACGCCTTCTTCGAATCCTGGCGTCCGCCCCTCGAGCGGGCACACATCGACAATCCCCGCGACATGTTCGCGGAGCTGCGCGAGCGTCAGAAGAAGCTTGACATGGAACCCGCTCAGGCAAGAGCCGCCGTCTCCGCACTGTTCCGGGAAGAATACGAGGCCTCCACCATCGCTCGGGAGATGCGAAGCGGGCGCCGGGCTCCCCTCTCCTCCGACGTCGCGCACGAGGCCGCTCCACGCCGGGCCCGAAGCCTGCGCGCCCTCGGCATCCTGATCGCGCGCTACACCAAAATCAAACTCCGCGACTCTGTGAGCACTGCGATCCTGCTCCTCCAGGCGCCCCTGATCGGCGTGCTCCTCGGGCTCGTGTTCGGAGATCAGAAGCCGGCGGCGCCCGCGTGGTGTTACGGAGCGCTCGATGAGCTCCGAGCCCTGGCCGGACAAGACATCGATCTGTCGGGCCTGCCCGAGCGTATCTTGCCCGCAACCGACCGAGCTCCGGCGCTCTTCTTCATGGTCGTGAGCGCCATTTGGTTCGGAACGAGCAACGCGGCGCGGGAGATCGTGTCCGAACGCGCCATTTACGCGCGCGAGCGCATGGTGCACCTGAGCGCCACGAACTACATCGCCTCAAAGTTCATCGTGCTGTCCCTGCTCTCGATCCTGCAGTGTGGAGCGCTCCTCAGCTTGCTCTGGTTCCTGCTGGATCTAGGGGGAGGCGCGCCGGCCTTTGGAACGGAGCTGGGGATTCTTTGTCTCACGGCCATCTGCTCGGTAGCTCTCGGCCTCCTCATTTCGAGCCTGGTCAAGACGAGCGAAGCAGCCATGGCGCTCACTCCGATCGCGCTCATCCCCCAGGTTGTGCTCGGAGGGCTGATGGTGCCCGTGACGACCGTCCCTTGGCTCAAATGGCCCATGCTCGTCATCCCGGCGCGCTGGGGCTTCCAAGGAGTGATCCGCCCCGAGCGTCTCGCGGCGCAAGAAGACCCCGCCTGGAACATCGCGCTCGGCCCGGGCACCCCTGATCGCCTGCCAGACTTCATCGACGGGGGGTACTTTCGCTGCGCCCTGGCTCACACGGAAAGTGAAACCCTGACCGGAGCGCTCGGCCTCGAGCACGGTCAGGGCCTGAGCGATCCGGCCGCTGTCCTCTCCATCTCAACGGCTGTGCTTTTGATTTTTGTGCTGGCGCTGCTCGCGCGGGGCGGACCGAACCTCAGGCGCAGTGCCAACGCCGGCCCGCCGCCTCCTCAGACGCGCGGCTGACCGCTCTTCGAGTCGACGAACTCGTGATAGAGCGCGGCGATCGCGGTCTTGAAGTCCGCCGGTGCCACGCCGACGATGATGTTCACTTCGCTCGCGCCCTGGTTGATGACTTGAACGTTCACGTTGGCCCGGGCGAGCGCGCCGAACACCCGCGCGGAGATACCGATGGTGCGGCTCATGCCTTCACCGACGATCGCGATCAGCGCAAGCTCGCGCACCAGCGTCACCTTGTCGGGCGAGAGCTGGGTCTGGATCTCCTTGAGCACCTGATCCGCCTGGGGCAAGAGCTTCTCGGAGTCACAAATGATGTTCAGGCCGTCGATGCTCGACGGAACATGTTCGATGCTGAGGCCGCGCTGCTGCAGGATGCCGAGGGCGCGGTAGGTAAAGCCGACCTCCTTGTTCATGAGGCTCTTCTCGATGCAGATCATCGAGAACGTCTCCTTGCCGGCGATACCGGCAATGGCCGTTGTCTTCTCCTCCTGATCGCTCAGTCGGCTCACGATGCGTGTGCCAGGATGAGAAGGCTCGTTGGTGTTCTTGATCTGAATCGGGATGCCCACTTCACGCACCGGCAAGGTCGCTTCATCGTGAAGCACCGACGCGCCCATGTACGAGAGCTCGCGCAGCTCGCGGTAAGTCACCTCGACCATCGGACGCGGGCTGTCGATGATGCGCGGGTCGGCCATCAAAAATCCGGAGACGTCCGTCCAGTTCTCGTACACGACAGCGCCGATCGCGCGAGCGGCGATCGCGCCGGAAATGTCCGAACCGCCGCGGGAGAAGGTCTTCACCTGGCCGTCCGGGCCGCGCCCGTAGAAACCCGGGATCAAATAGCGGCGTCCAGGCTGGAGCTCAGCGCCGAGGGCCTCATAGGTCGCCGGATCAACAAGACCATTCGAGAGAATCGAGATCGACTTCAGCGGATCGATGAAGATCGCGTCGAGGAAACGCGCGACGATTTTGGCGTTCCAATATTCACCACGCGACGCCACGAAATCGAGCGTCACCCCCGCCTTGAGCTGCTCCCAAAAGAGCTCCATCTCAGAGGCGATGCCGGCGTCGACGCCGAGCTCACGCTCGATCTCGAGAAAACGCTCAGCGATGACGTCGAAGGTGCCACGCGCGTCGGCCCCAATCTGGACTGTCTCAGCGCACAAGTAGAGAAGGTCGGTGACCTTGGCTTCCGTCTTGACGCGCTTACCCGGCGCCGAGACGACGACAACTTGTCGCCGAGGATCCTCGTCGACAATGCTCTTGACCTTCCGAATTTGGGCGGCGCTTGCGCAGCTCGTTCCACCGAATTTGGCGGCGATACGGGACATAGGGCCGTCCTATTGGCACAGCTCCGGGGCCGTGTCGATGACCACGGCCCCGGCCCTTTGCAGCGGGTTTTTCGTCAAACCAGCGAGGACACGCCCCAGATTTCCTGGGCGTAACCGCGGATCGTCCGGTCGCTCGAGAAGAAGCCCATGCGGGCCACGTTCAGGATCGACTTGCGCGTCCAGCCTTCCACGTCGCGGTAGGCGTCCGCCACCACCCGCTGACAAGCCTGGTAGCTCCGGAAGTCGGCGAGGGCGAGGAAGGTGTCGTTGTTCAAGAGGCCCTCCATCAAGCCCACGAAGCGGCTCGGCTCCTCCGGACTGAACTGGCCATGCATGATGCCATCGATCACGCCGCGGATCGTACGATCAGACGCGTAGAGCTGACGCGCGCTATAGCCCTGACGTTTCGCTGCTTCGACTTCGTGCGCTTCGAGCCCGAAGATGAAGATGTTCTCTTCGCCGACGGCGTCGCGCATCTCGACGTTCGCACCGTCGAGCGTTCCGATCGTGAGCGCACCGTTCATCGCAAACTTCATGTTCCCGGTGCCCGAGGCCTCATAACCGGCGGTCGAAATCTGCTCTGAAATTTCGGTGGCCGGGATGATCGTCTCGGCCCAGCTGACGCTGTAGTTTGGGACGAAAATGACGCGGAGTTTCGAGCGAACGGCCGGGTCGTTGTTGACGATGTTGCCGACCGAGTTGATGAGCCAAATGATGTTCTTGGCCGTCTCGTAACCGGGAGCCGCCTTACCAGCGAACAAGAAGGCGCGCGGCAGCGCCTCGGCGCAGAGCTTCGGATCCGCCTTGTACGCCTGATAGAGGGCGACGGCGTGGAGCACGTTTAGAGTTTGGCGCTTGTACTCGTGGATGCGCTTGATCTGGCTGTCGATGATGAACGACGGGTCAAGCTCGATGCCCGCCTCGCGCCAGAGCTTGTCACAAAGGCGCTCTTTGTTGGCGCGCTTCACCGCGCGAAAGTCCGCCTGGAAAGCGGGATCATTGGCGTAGGTTTCGAGGCCCACCAGGCGCTCACAATTCACCTCCCAGCCTTTTCCGATCGCCCGATCCAAGAGCTCCGACTGACCCGGGTTGCACTTGAGCATCCAGCGCCGCGGCGTCACGCCGTTGGTCTGATTGGTCAGCTTGCCCGGCTCGTACTCCTCGAAGTCGCGGAACAGATTCTCTTTGAGAAGCTGTGAGTGAAGAGCCGAGACGCCGTTCACCTTCGCGCTGCCGAGCACCGCCAAATTCGCCATGCGCACGAAGCGCGTCGGGCCTTCCTCGATCAAGCTCATGCGACGCTTGCGATCGTCGTCGCCCGGATAACGCGCGTCGAGATCGGTCATGAAGTGGTGATTGATCTCGTAGATGATCTGGAGATGGCGCGGGAGCAGGCGCTCCATGAGCCAAACGGGCCATTTCTCGAGGGCCTCGGGCAAGAGCGTGTGGTTCGTGTAGTTCACGCTACCGCGCGTGATCTTCCACGCCTCATCCCAGGTCAGACCGTAGTCGTCGATGAGCATGCGCATGATCTCGGCCACGGCGAGCGCGGGGTGCGTATCGTTGAGCTGGAAGGCGGCTCCGGCCGATAGGGTCCGGATGTCACCGTGGGTCGCGAGATGTCGAGCGACACAATCCTGCAAGGTCGCTGAGACGAGGAAGTACTCTTGCTTCAGGCGGAGCTCCTTGCCGAGCTCATGGTTATCGTTCGGGTAGAGGACGCGCGTGATGTTCTCGTCGTGGCTCCGGCGCTCCACCGCGCGCGCGTAGTCTCCCGCGTTGAAGTAGGCGATATCGAAATCGCGGCTCGCCCGAGCGCTCCAGAGGCGAAGCGTATTGACGACGCCGTTCTTGTAGCCCGGGACGGGAATGTCGTGGGCCATGGCGAAGACTGTGTCGCAATCGATCCACTCATGGACCAGCCGGCCATTCGGGCCCGTGTATTGGATCACCCGGCCGCCGAAGCGGACGGGATAAGTGCGCTCCGGACGAGCTACTTCCCAGGGGCTCCCGTACTGGAGCCACATGTCGGGCGCCTCGTGCTGACGCCCATCATGAATGTCCTGACGGAAGATCCCGTAATCATAGCGAAGGCCGTAGCCGACGGCCGGGATCCCGAGCGTCGCCAGGCTATCGATGAAGCAAGCGGCCAAACGACCGAGGCCGCCGTTGCCGAGCCCCGGATCGCGCTCCTGCTCAAGCACCGTCTCGAGGTCGAGCCCGAGCTCCGCGAGCGCGGCTTCCGCCTCCTTGTAGATGCCGAGGGCCATGAGCCCGTCGGAGAGCAAACGGCCCATCAAGAACTCGAGCGACAAATAGTAGACGTACTTGGGCTTCGTGTGCAGCCGGCGCCGCTCCCAAGTCCGCGTCCACAGGTCGTACATGCGATCGCGCGCCGAACGCGCCGTGGCCACGAAATGGTCCAAGGAGGTCGCCGCGCGCGGGTGTTTTCCTTGCGTGTGCTGGATGTGGTGGACGAAGGACTGCACGAGTGCCTTCTGAGTCATCTCGAGCGGTTCGATGGGCACGTTGATCAGGGCAGGATTCACGAACGCCACCATGACACGGCTCGTAGGCAGTCGGAAGATGGCGAGCGCCCTGAACAGCGATCGAATGTCATCGGAACACGTCCGAACGCGCGACCGAAACCGGCCAGAAACTGGGCTGACGTGAGTCCCTCGCGCAGGACGCCCGGATCGCGTTAGGCTCCAAGGTGAGTGAAGGAGCGCGAGGTGGCACTAGGTCCCCCGGGCTCCAGAAACGGAGACGTGATGCAGCGAACTTTCACCCACCTGACCATTGGCTTCATGATGTGCCTCACCGCGTGTGGTGGCAGGAGCGCGAGCAGCGAAGGGGCCGCCACCCCGCCGCCTCCGCCAGAGCCCCCGCCCGAGCATGTCCCTCCGCCCGTCGAGCCGGATCCCGTCGCCAAGCCCGAGGACGTCGGAGTCGTCATCCTGGCCAAAGTCGGCTTCCAGACGCCGGAAAGTGTCGTCCACGATCCGACGCAAGATGTCTACTTCGTGAGCAATATCAACGGCTCGCCGACGGACAAAGATGATAACGGTTTCATCTCAAAGATCACCCCCAGCGGCGAGATCACACTGAAATTCATCGATGGTGCCGACGCTGCCGTCCAGCTCAACGCGCCCAAAGGCCTCGCCGTCGCGGGCGGCGTGCTCTACGTGACCGACATCGATCGAGTCCGCATGTTCGACGCCAAGACGGGCACTCCGCGCGGCGATATCGTCATCCCCGGCGCGACCTTCGTCAACGACATCGCGGCGGGCCCTGACGGGAGCCTCTACGTGACAGACTCTGGCTTCAAGCCCGATTTTTCCGCTTCCGGCACGGACGCTGTCTTTAAGATCACGAGTGGGGCTCTTCGTAAGCTCACAACCGAAAAGGACCTGGGTCATCCGAACGGCGTCCTCCCTGACGCGGGCGGGACCTGGATCGTGACCTTCGGGAGCGGAGAGCTCTACTGGGTCTCCGACAAGGGCAAGCGCGAGTCGGCGCAGAAGGTGGGCGGACAGAATGACGGCGTCGTGCGTCTGAAGGACGGACGCGTGTGCGTGTCCTCCTGGGAGACCTCGAGCGTGCACTGCGGCAGTCCCGGCGGAAGCTTCATCGAGGTCGTGACGGGCGTCGCCTCCCCCGCCGACATCGGCTACGACGAAGGGCGAAACCGCCTTTTGATCCCGCTCTTCTCCAAGGACGAGGTCATCCTGCACGATCTACCCGCACAAGGCGAAGCAGGGGAAGCAGACTCAGGGACTTAAGCCCGCCGTCCGGGTTGCCTCGAGGGGGCGGCCTCTTCTCCGGCTCGTATTGCTTGCGAGTCGAGAGCCGGAAGCTAGAGTCCGCCCCGTTTTCATGCCTTCCATCGAATTCGAAGCCGTCGGGCTGCTCTCGGAGAAATGGGCCGAAGTTCCAGAAGGCGGCGATCTCGTCGACGTCTGCGACCAGGTCTTAGCGGCGATCCCCTTTTCCTGCCGTTCGGCGAGCTGCGGCACCTGCCACATCGAAATCCTCGAAGGCGCAGATCTCTTTGAGCCCCCCTCGGAGGCGGAAGCGGATCTCCTCGACCTGCTCGACGGTCCGCCGAACAGCCGCCTCGCGTGTCAGGCCCGCGTCAAAGCGGGCCCCGGCTTCATTCGCATTCGCCCAGTGAACGCGCCGCTCCGGTGACTTCGGCCCCAGGAGGGCGCCTCAAGCTCCGAGCTGCGGCAGGTGAGCGGCACCGATCACACCTGCCTGTGCCCCGAGCTCACTCACGACGAGCGGCACCTCAGCGAGCGGCTCCGCAACACAGTTCTCGCGGAGGGCCGTGCGCAGTGAGGGCTCAATGAGATCGAAGGCATTCGAGATCCCGCCCGTGAAGATGAGCGCGTTCAGATCCAAGGTGTTCTGGATGGCCGAAAGACCCCGTCCGAGCCACTCGCCCATCGCCTGGAACGTGTCGAGTCCGGCGCGCCCGCCCGCCCGCGCGTTGTCAGCAATTTCCTTGATCCCGGCGACGTCATAGCCACCGAAGGTCTTGAACATCCGCTTGAGGGCTGCGGTACCCGTATAGGTCTCGAGACAGCCGCGTCGGCCGCAGCCACAGGGCGGCGCTCCTTCGCTGCGATCGACGTTGATGTGGCCGATCTCTCCGGCGAACCCGTTGGCTCCCGGGTAGAGCTGGCCACCGAGGACGAGGCCACCCCCAACTCCCGTGCCCAAGGTCACCATCAAGAACGACGGAAAGCGCGTTCCGTGGCCGCAAAGGTACTCCCCGAGGGCCGCCGTCGTGGCATCGTTTTCGACAGCCACAGGGCAGCCGAGCTTCTCGCTCAAGCGCACGCCCAGGTTCACTCCGCGGAAGCCCGGAACGTTCGGCAAGCCCCAGCAGCGCCCCTCGGAGTCGACTTCCCCCGGGATCGCGATCCCGACACTCTCCGGCTTCGGCGTCAGGGCCAACACGGCGCGAGCAATCGCGTCCAGCACGTCTTCCGCCCGCCCGGTGGTCGGGGTGGGTTCGTCGAAGGACCGGAGGACCCGTCCCCCCTCAACGATTCCGGCCTTAATCCCTGTGCCACCAAAATCTACGCCGATCACGGGCGGACGTATCTGCTCCAGGCGGTTGCCTGTCAAGACAGTTTCCCTTAGACCCTCTGGCGCGATGAAGCACTCCGTCCCCCATTCCCTCGGTCTCGAAACTGCGCGCCAGGTCGTCCGAGCCGCCTTCAGCAACTATTCCGACCGTTTCGCGGAGTTCAGCCCGAAGACGACGTGGAAGAGCGACGACGAGGCCCAGGTGGCCTTCTCCGCCAAGGGGATGACTTTGAACGGTTCGGTCTCTGTCCGCCCCTCCACCATCGACATCGAGCTCGACGTGCCCTTCTTGCTGCGCCCCTTCCAGGGCAAGGCGATCGAGATCATCGAGCGCGAAATCGGCAAGTGGATCGAGAAGGCCAAGAGCGGCGAGCTCAGCTGAGGCCCCTTAGGAAGATCCGGCCCGCGCTCGCGTATCCACTAGGATCGTTACCGGGCCGTCGTTTTCCAGTGAGACCAACATTTCGGCCCGGAAGCGCCCCGTAGCGACGGGGACCCCCTGGGCCCCGACCGCGGCCACACATTCTTCAAAGAGGCGCGCCGCCCCCTCCGGCTCCATGGCCTGAGAGAACCCCGGGCGGTGCCCCCGGCGTGTATCACCGAGCAGGGTGAACTGGCTGACGAGGAGCAGAGACCCGCCGACGTCCTTCACGCTCAGGTTCATTTTCCCCGCCTCGTCTTCGAAAATGCGCAAGTTCACGAGCTTTCGCGCGAGCTCTTGCGCGTCTGTGGGCTCGTCGCCGCGCTCGACTCCGACCAAAACGCAGAGCCCGTGGCCGATCTCGCCAACGATCTCCTCGCCCACCGTGACCCGGGCGCGCCTGACGCGCTGAATGACAGCTTTCATCGCCTCACGGGCTCTCGTTGACCCTCACCACCAGCTCACAGATGGTACAGCATGAAGTAGAGCGCAACGCCGCTCGTCGAAACGAAGAGCCAAATCGGCAGCGTCACCTTCGCGATCTTCTTGTGAAGCGCGATGCGATCGGTCCAGCCTCGGTAGATCGTGAGCAGGGCCATCGGAACGATCATGGCCGCCAAGATGATGTGCGGGATGAGCAAGGAGAAGTAGACGACGCGGATGAATCCTACGCCCTGAAAGGGAACCGACCCCACCCGAACGTGATGGAGCAGGTAGGTGAGCAAAAATAAGCTCGAAACGCCAAACGCCGCCAGCATGCTGCGGCGGTGCCAGACAATGTTGCCGCGCCGGACGAAGTAGAAGCCGAGCAAGAGGAAGACCGTCGCGCATCCGTTCAAGAAGGCGTTCAGACTCGCCAGCACACTCGGCCGCTCATGGTCCGTCGCCCCCGGCAGAAAGTAGACCACCAGCGCGACCAAGAGAAACACGATTCCCGAGAGCGCGGTGATGACCAGACGCACTTCAGTGGACTCGGCCGGAACCGGGGACGTCGACTCCTGCATGACGCGGCCGGCTATAGCACTCGGGGTCCCCGCGACAAGAATCGGCTCCGCAAGGCGCGTGGGACGCGTTCGAAGGCCCCTTCTCCGTTCGCGCCGCCCTTTGCGAGAAGCTTCCGTTCGTGCCGCCCTACGCGAGAAGCTCGAAGGTCTGCACGATCGTTTCCTCACGGCCCAAAGGAGCCGCCTCCGGGCTCCCTTCCTTCTCACGGCGCGCCGCTCGCAGAAGAAGTCGCCAGATCTCTTGGCCCAGGGCGTCGAGCTCGCTCGAGTGATACTCGGGGGCGCTGCCCCGAAGAGCAAGCGACTGCGCTCCCAAGATCCTGCGATCCTGTTCGAACACGAAGCGAGCCACCGGGAACAAGACGGCCGCCACGAGCCGACCAGGCAGCGGGGTGCGAAATGTCGCGACCGCCAAGAGCTCGGTGTGCTCGGCGTCCCGCGGAAGACAATAGGCGGTCACGATGAAATGAGTGGAGCTGCCCAAGCGGTATTCGACTTGGACGGTGGCCGGTAGGATGAACCTGTCCCAGTGCTGCACGGCGACTCCGAGCTCACGCTCCTTCGCGCCGGCTCCGAGCACCCGGCTCAAGAGCCCTCGGGGCGGCCGCTCGCCGCTGTACTCAGCCTCCGCGCTCTGCCCACTGCGTCGCACGGTCACGGTCACCCGCTGCCGCTCGCCCGAGCGAAATAGCCCTCGGTGCAGGACGCTCGTATGCGGGACGTCGAGCGCGTTTTCTGCTGTGCGGTAGAGAGAGGCGGGGGCGCTCACGCGCCTGACGACCGTCGTGTAGCCAGGCTCTCCGTGGCACGGGGGCAGCGTGGGACCAACCGAGGGTGGTGCGTCCGGGCTCGGCCAAATCCAAACGAGACCTTTGTCCTCATGAGTGGGAACGGAGATGGCATTGGCTTTCTCGCAAGGCGTCACACGTCCCGGGACACTCGTCAGCCTCCCGTCTTCGGCGAAGGTCCAGCCGTGGTATTTGCACTCAAGCTCGCCGCACTTCGATAGCTTCCCGAGGGACAAAGGAACGTTGCGGTGGGGGCAGCGATCGACGAGAGCCACCGCGCGGCCCGACGGTCCTCGATACACGACGAACTCCCGATCGTAGATGCGCACGGCCCGGAGCGCTTTGCCCTTGAGCTCGTCGGTCGTCAGAGCAGCATACCAACCGCGATAAATTTGCGGGACGCGCTCTCCACTCGGGGCTTCGTTTTGCCCAGCCTCGGAGTGAATCGTCACCTCGCCACTTTATCCCACAAGTCACGCACACCAAAGAAGTCGGCCGAGGCGCCGAGAAGGAAGAGCGAGACGAGGGCGTCGAAAAAGGAGAGGCGCGGCTGGAGGTTCTCCCGCGAGGCAAAGTTCGTGTTATCCTGAAAGGATAGACGCTGTCTTCTGACGCGGGTTGCCCTTTGCCATCCGCCTCATCATCAGAGAGCAGAGCCAAGGAGAAGAGAAATGGAAAAGAATGTGAGTTTCATGCGTTCGCTCTGCATGGGAGCCATCCACGAGGAACAGCTGCTCCCTTTCCCCAAGATGGCGGACGCTGAACGAGAGACAGTCGAGACCGTGCTCGGCTCTTTACGCCAGCTTCTCGAGTCCCATGCAAAAGACTTCCCGGCCTGGGATCGGAGCGGTGAGTTTCCGCCCGAGTTCATTGAGGAGCTCCGGGAGTTCGGCTTGTTCTCCTTGGTGATTCCCGAAGAGCACGGAGGCCTCGGCCTCCGCAACGCGGCTTACTCGCGCACTCTGCAAGAGATCTCGAAGTACGACGCGTCGACGGCGGTGACCGTCGGTGCGCACAGCTCGATCGGCATGCGCGGCCTCCTTCTCTTCGGCAACGACGAACAAAAGGCTCGTTACCTCCCGAAACTCGCGACCGGCGAGATGATCGCGGCCTTCTGTCTTACCGAGCCCGGTTCGGGCTCGGACGCCGCGAGCATCAAGACGCGCGCCGTGCGCGATGGCGCCGACTGGGTCATCTCGGGGGAAAAACTCTGGATCACCAACGGTGGCATCGCCGACTTCTTCACCGTCTTCGCCAAGACAAGCGGCCCGGAAGAGCGGCGCAAGCTGAGCGCTTTCATCGTCACCCGCGACATGCCGGGAGTGAGCGTCGGTCCTCACGAAGACAAGATGGGCCTTCGGGCGAGCTCGACCACCACCGTGATGTTGGATCAAGTGCGAGTACCCGCGGCGAACCTGCTCGGCGAAGAAGGCAAGGGCTTCAAGATCGCGATGGGCATCCTGAACAGCGGCCGCACCGGTCTCGGTGGAGGAGCCGTGGGTGGAATGAAGAGGCTCATTGAGCTCGCCACCGTCCAGGCCCAAAGCCGCGTGCAGTTCGACAAGAAGATCAGCGAGTTCGGTCTGATCAAAAAGAAGATCGGCGACATGGTGGTGAGCTGTTACGCGGCCGAGTCGGCGGTTTCGATGGTCGCCGGGCTGATCGACGAAGGCGTGACCGACTACGCCATTGAAGCGGCCATCAGCAAGGTTTTTGCCTCGGAAGCGCTGTGGGCCGCGGCCGACGAGGCGCTGCAGGTCGCCGGCGGCAACGGCTTCATGCGCGAGTTCCCCTACGAACAGATCGTGCGCGACACGCGCATCAACCGCATCTTCGAAGGCACGAACGACATCCTCAGGCTGTTCATCGCTCTGAACGCGATGGACGACGTCGGGCAGAACCTGAAGGAGCTCGCGGCGACCCTCAAGGACGTGTTCGCCGATCCGATCAAAGGCTTCGGTGTGATCCGCGACTATGCGATCCATCGCGCCCAGCTCGCGACGGGCCTCTCGACCCAATCCGCCAAGCGAACCTTCACTCAGCTCGCCCCGGAGCTCAAAGCTGAGCAAGAGATTTTCGAGTGGGGCACGCGGGAGCTCGCGTCCGCTGCCGACAAGCTGCTCAGGCGCCACGGCAAGAAGATCATCGAGAAACAGCTCGCCACCGCGCGCATGGCGGACATCATGATCCACCTCTTCGTGCTCGCTTGTGTGCTCAGTCGCGTTACGAGCGCCATCTCCGAAAAGGGAGCCCCAGCGGCCGAAAAGGAGATCTCGATTGCCCAGATCTTCGCCGACCGCGTCGAACGGATCATTCGCTCGGCGGTCTCGGAGATCGACAAGAACACCGACGAACAGCTCAAGGCTCTGGCTGATCACGCCTTCGAGAATGAGCGCTACGTGTGGGATACGCTTTGAACATCGTCTTGCTCGACAGCGAACCCGCCCTCGGCTTCTCGACGACGGCGGAAGGAGAGGACCTCGAGCTCCACGAGCTCGAGGCCCTCGGCCCGGTGACCAAGTACCGCCGCACGGCGCCGGACCAGGTGATCGAACGGGCCCGTGAAGCGGATGTGCTCGTGATCAACAAGATCCGCCTGACGGACGCCGAGTTTGCGGCTCTGCCTCGCCTGCGCCTCGTCAGCATCACGGCGACCGGAACTGACAACGTCGACGTGGAGGCTGCCAAAGCCCGCGGCGTCGTGGTCTCGAACGTGCCCGCGTATGGGACCGACTCGACGGCTCAACATGCTTTCGCTCTCTTGCTCGAACTCACGAATCAGGTCGGCCTTCATGCAGAAGATGTCCGCAAGGGAAGCTGGAGCCGCGCGCCGAGCTTCGCTTACGCCCTCAGGCCCCTCGTGGAGCTCTCGGGCCGAACCCTCGGTGTGGTGGGTTATGGAGCCATCGGAAGACGCGTCGCCGCCATCGCAGAGGCCTTCGGCATGAGCGTCCTGATCCACAGCAGAACGCCTGTCCCTCAAGACCCGCGTTTCGTCACGAAGCGCGAGCTCCTGGAGCGCTCCGATGTCGTCTCGCTCCATCTTCCGCTCACGGCGGAGACGAAGGACTTCATCGACGCCGAGGCCCTCGCTCAGATGAAACCGGGCAGCTACCTGATCAATGTGGCGCGGGGCGGCCTCCTCGATGAGCGTGCCGTGCGCGCGGCCCTCGACAGCGGACACCTCGGAGGCCTCGGCGCCGACGTCCTCTCCCAAGAACCCCCGCGCCCTGATCATCCGCTCCTGACTGCGCCTCGAACCCTCCTCACGCCCCACATCGCCTGGGCGACGCGCGCAGCCCGAGCGCGCCTGCTCGCGCAGACTGTCCAGAATATCCGGGCATTCGCGGAGGGGACGCCCCGGAACGTCGTCGGCTGACCTAGAGACGCTCTCGGCGCGCCCTTCCGAGAACGCAGACTGCGGGGATCCGAGCGCGATCCCCGCGCGTCCTTCAGCACTCGAGCGCGGGGCTGAGGGGAAACAGCTCCCGAGGAGAGAAGCGAGCAGCCCGACGACCGGGCCTCGCGCCCACGGGGATGGGCGGACGCTCTTCAATCGCACGCCGGAGACGATAGCGGTCGTAGGGACCGAGCGGGTCGAAGCTCAGGCCCAACATGCGCGTGGCTTCCCCCGGACGGCGTCCATGTAGGACACGCTGCACCGTCGCCATCGTGTCGAGCCAACCTCGACGCTCCGGAAGCTCAAAGGACACAAACACCCGCTCTCCAGTGAGCACCGGGTCCGAGGGCCCGACCAGGAGCCCCGTCGTCGAAAGGTCCATGATGCGATCCGCTACCAGACGAAAATCCCGTTCAAGCACCACCTGACACTTGAGTCTCACGACCCGTCGCGAGGCGCGGCTGAAAAATTCGGGCAATTTTCGCATCTTTTCGCTCCTTTCGGGGTCCGTGAGCGCGCAGCCGGCTCACAGGGACCGCTCTCGACATGATGGGCGAAACGAATCCGAGGCTCCAAGTTTCTGACCAGTGAGCGCGAGAGGCCCCTCAGACATGGTCTCTGTTTGAGGCGAAAGCCCCTTAATGCCTCACGTCCTGGGTCCGTACTGTCCCATGACGAAGAAGCAAGTGGGCCCAGCATGGAACAAGTGAGCCGCGCAGCGACGAACCTACAGGGAGCTCGCCCCTGCACATCCCCGGAAGTGCAGTGGCATCCAACCGTGTCCACCCCCACGGGCGCCGTGCACCCCGTCCCCCCAGTGAGCCCCCACAAGATGAAGACGAACCCGCTCGATCGCCTCGCTCAGACCGTCGAAGATCTGAGCGCCACCCGCAATGCTCTGCTCGAGTGCAGTGAAAAGCTTCAAGATGCCCGCCTCGTTGAGCGCGCCAATCATCTGAGCGTCGTGGTCGATGAGCTCGCCGAGTCGCTCCGCGAAGCGCTCAGCCAGGCTCTTCCTCACGGGGACGCCGAACAGGCCCGCTTCCGGGAAGACAAATTCGAGCTTCCCGCGCCGAGCCACTGTGTCCCGGTACGCCTCGGTGCCGAGCACTTCGTCTTCGCTGACCAACACGTCTCGGAGGCCCTCGTGCTCTCCGAGGAGCAAGCCCAAGAAGAGATCAGCTTCGCCTGCGGCGCCCCCGTCATCCGCGTCGACGAGAGCCTGCTCCCGCTCATCTATTTGAGCGATGTGCTCGGTGCTCCTCGCAATGAGCAACCCGGACCGATGACCATCTTGCCTGTGCACGTCCGCGACCAGACCTACGGGCTCGTCGTTGATGAGGTCGGGGACGCCGTTGACGTGTCCTGCCTACCGCCCCCCCGGGTGCTGCGCAGCGTGAAGACCTACGCGGGCGCCTGCCAGCTCCAGAGCGGTGATGTCGCCCTGCTGCTCGATCCCGAAGGCGTCGCCGTCGCTGGCGGGATGGCCGTCGGTCCGAACGCTCCGAGCCAACTTCCCCCACCCATGCAGGTGCCCGCCGAATGACCCGCCTTCTCTCTTTCCGCCTCTCGAGCCAATTGTGCGCGGTCGACGTCAACGACGTCCTCGAGATTTTGCCGCCGAAAACCCTTCGTTCCGTGCCGAAGGCGCCGAGCGCGCTGCTCGGCCTTTTGAGCTATCGGGGCGCGCCGATCCCGGCCATCGATCCCAAGAGCACGCTCGGGCTCTCCGCTGTCGAACCCACAGCGGAATCCGCAACGCTTGTACTCAAGACGAGCGACGGTCCCCTCGCCCTGGTTGCGGATTCGATCCTGGACGTGCGCGAGGTCGCGAATAGTCGCCTTGCGCCTCCTCCGCTCACGATGCCCAAGCTCGCTCGGAAGCTCATCCAATTTGTCATCCCGGAAGAGAAAGAGCTCATGTTCGTGCTCCGGCCCGAGCAAGTCGCGAACGTCAACTGAATCTGAAAGGGACGTGCTATGGAGTCTTTTCAGATGACGGGTGGAGGGACGAAGCCGCAGCTCGACTCCTCTTTGTACAAGAGGCTCGGAGGCGCGCCCACGCTGCGCTTGTTCACCACGGCGCTCGTCAGCCGCGTTTTTAGCGATCCGCTCCTCCAACCTTTCTTCTACGGAACGAATCCCGTCCCGCTCATCGACCAGCTGGAGAAGTTCCTCTGTGTACTCACCGGTGGACCTGGAAGTTGGCGCGGCCCTTCTCCCCAAGGTGTGGTGGCTGGGTTTGCGGTGACCCCTGAACACTTTGACCGACTGATGTTCTTGGTAACGGCCGTCGCCGATGAGATGGATCTTGGCGCTACAGGCGCGCTGCCCGAGCTCAAAGACTGCCTCTTAGCCCTTGAGCCCTATCTCGTTAACTCGAGCTATCGCCCGACCCTCCCGAGCTAAACCGCCATGAAAAAAGATTCCAACAGTAAGTCGAGTTCCGTGGGGCGCGCCGCACACAGTGCGCTGATCGAGCGGGCCCGCAGGACCGACCTGCTCGCCTTGAACGCCACCGTGCGCGCAGGCCAAAAGGACGCAGACCCCGACGCGCTGTTCGCCGTCCTGGCCGAGCTCCAAGGCGAGACGCGAGCCCTTCTCTCCGCGCTCGAGGCGCTCCCTGCCGAATCAAAGGGTGAGCTCGAGAGCGTCGCCTAAAGAGCTCACGCCCCCGCTTTCCAAGGCTTTCGCCCTGGGTCATATTGAAGCTGTCCTCGGATGGCTCAGGTGCGACAAGTCGATTGGCCCCTCATTGAAGGGGCGCTCGCGATCCGTCCTACGCCTCAAACAGCCGCCGCAGGGCGCGTGCAAGAGACGCTGCTCGCCTCACAACGCCTCCCCCGAAGCGCCCCACTGCTCGAGTACGGATGGGCAGCGGTCGAGGGGATCCGCTCTGTCCTCGAGCTCGATCGCATTGCTCTGTTTCTTCGGAGCAAGAGTGGCCAGTGGCTCTCCGGCTTGATCGGGACGAACGCTCTCGGAGCGCTCGTCGATGAACGACACATCCGCCACGTCGTCGATCCCGTCGACGAGCAGCTCTGGGCAGCGCTCATCGCTGGGAAGACGGCATTTGAAGTTTATGACAACGCTCCCCACGTTGCTCATCAAGGAGAACACACCCGCGTGATCGGGCGCGGCTGGTTCGTGAAGACTCCCATCGTAGACAAAGGCGAACCCCTCGGACTCTTCTACAACGACGCGGCGCTCACCTCGGCGCCCTTCGATGTCGAAAAACAAGAGCTGCTCGCGACCTTCGCCGCCCTTTTCGCTCCCGGCCTCCGCGCCGCTCGCGACCGCGCTTCCCCGCTCCCGAATCCGGCCCTCTCGCCCGAAATTGCTGACTGCCTCGAGCTCCTCGGGGCCGATCCGGGGGCTTCCCTTGCGGATCTCGCACAACGCCTGGGCATGTCCGCGGTGCGGCTCAGTCGATCTTTCCAGCGAGAGGTGGGGAAGAAACTTCAGGACTACCGCACCGAGCAGCGCCTCCAGCGCTTCTTCGCGCTCGTCGACTCCGCGGAACAACGGGGCCAGGCCCTGTCGCTCATGGACCTCGCCCTCGCGGCGGGCTTCGGGTCCTACTCCCAGTTTCACCGCGTTTTTTCGGCCCGGTTCGGTCGCTCGCCGAAGCTCTATCTGAACCCTGAGAAATGAGGTTCATCCTGGGCGCGGCGCCCGTGAGGCTCGGCCCGCGGACCGGCTTCCCGCCCCCCCGAGGGGGTGCAGAGACGCGAAGAGGCCCGCAAGAGATGCGAAGAGGCGCCGAGAGGTCCCGGCTATCCGGCCCCATGTTCCACGCGTCGCACATGTTTCGCTCGCTTGCTGTCCTCGTCCTTGGCTTCGGCCCCGGACTCGCTTGCTCCTCGGGGACCGATCAGCCGATCGGAGGCGCCGGAGGCGCTACGGCGGGAGGAACGACGAGCGGCGGGGCTCCCGGAGCTGGGGGTCAGGCGGCAGGAGGCTCGGACGGAAGCGCTGGAGGCTCCGGCGGCGCAGGGCCGAGCGTGGGTGGCGACGCGGCGGGCGGAAACTCTGCGGGAGGTACGGACGCAGGCGGCTCGAGCAGCGGCGGCGACGGGAGCGGCGGGGCAGCTGTAGAAGGCACGTTCCGCGTCCAAGGTGCAAAGCTCCTGGATCGGTGCGGAGAAGAGGTCGTGCTCCGCGGCGTCAATGAGATGATCATTTGGTCGAGCGGTAAAGATGGAGATCCTGAGTTCAGCGAGATCGCAAAGACCGGAGCGAACGTCGTGCGCATCGTCTGGAACGAAGAGGGCACCGCCGCCGAGCTCGAGACAGCGATCGCCAATGCGCTCAAGGAGCAGCTGATACCGATGGTCGAGCACCATAGCGCTACCGGTGACCTCTCCAAGCTCCCCGAGGTCGTGGACTATTGGGTCAGTCCCGACATTATCGCGGTCTTGAAGAAATACGAAGCAGACTTGCTCTTGAACATCGCCAACGAAGCGGGGGACGGGAACGTGACCGCGGCGCAGTTTCAGGCCGCCTATGAGCCAGCCATTACCCGTTTGCGCGAAGCAGGGCTGGTGCTGCCGCTCATCTTGGATGCGCCCTCCTGGGGTCAGAATATCAATGTTCTGCAAGCTTCCTGGGAAGCTCTCGTCGCTCACGACCCGGAGTCCAATCTCCTCTTCAGCGTGCACATGTGGTGGAACGACCCCGAAGGCACCCGCGTCAAGACGGAGCTCGCTGAGTCTGTCGCCGCCGGCATGCCGCTCATCGTAGGTGAGTTCGCTCAGCACGCAGTGAGCCAATGCTCAGCGGAGCCTTTCGCCTATGGCGTCTTGCTCGAAGAGGCCGAGAAGGCGGCAATTGGTTGGCTCGCTTGGTCCTGGGGCGCTGTGCCGAACAATGACTGCAAGGAAGACGGTCCCTTTGATATGGCTGAGGGCGGTGTGTACGGAAGTTGGACGGGGACCTGGGCAGAGGAGGTCGCCGTGACCCACCCAGCGAGCATCAAGAACACCTCGGTCCGCCCTGCGTCTATCGTCACCGGCAGCTGCAACTGACTCTTGGCCTCGGGTGGGAGCAGACCGGACCGAACGAGAGCCGAGGCTAGGACGGCACTGGCACGGGAAGTGCACCTCTTTGCGATTCCCCCAGGTGCTGTCATGACCCGCTCTCCTATCTCTCCGTTGCTCCGGGCCTTATGTGCACTGGGTTTAGTCCTCACCACTTCAGCTTGCGGTTCACTTACGAAGCAGGTGGCGCGGGATGCCACACCTGAGGCAGTCGATAGCGGAATCGAGGCCGCTCTCTCGGAGAAAAATCAGGACAAGGTAGTGGCGGCCGTCGAGCCCGCTCGCGTGGAACAGGTCACAGAGAAAGTCGTCTCAGGAGCCACGGACGGCTTCGCCAGATCCATGAACGACGAGCAGCGCAGCGCCCAAGTCGCCGCGGCGCTTGTTCCTGTTGTTCACTCGCTCGTCGACGCGTCGGTCGAACGGGCCCTTAGCGACGAACACCTCGGGCGCATTCGTGAGCTCGCCAAGCAGGCCACTCTCGGCTTCCAAGATGCGATCGACGAGGTCACTTCCCAGAGAGAGCGCGGAGAAATTCCAGAAGATCAAGGCAATGTCCTCCAAGCTGTCGACACACTCGCGAAGGACGGAAAAACGACTCTCACGCTGGCGGGAGCCGCCGCGCTTGGACTTGGCATACTCCTGCTTATCGCCCTCGCCTGGGCCATCGCGCGCCGGCATCGATACGAGCGCGATCTCGCTGAGCGCAATCGAGCTCTCGAGGCGGCCGTGAGAATGTTGTCAGAGCGGGGAGCTCCCCTCGATGAGCAGCGCTCATCGGACGAAGGCGCAGAGAGCGACGCCGACGCAGAGCTCGTCCGAAGCGCTTTCCAGCGCATTCGCCAAGAGCATCCTCACGAAAACAAGCAGAAACAAAGCGCCTAAGGCCTCAGCTCTGGCTGGCACGACTCCTGCAACTTCACTTCTCGAAGTGAGTCCAATAGCCATGACAAGTCATCCTTTGCGCCCCTGGAAACCTCTCGTGATCGTGATCACCTTAGGACTTCTTGTGTGCTCCGGGTGCGCGAGCGCGCCTCACCACGCGGTCATGAGCGCCACACCCGAACAGGTCGCGTCCCAGGAGCCGGCCGAAGGCAGCGAAGAGGAGCCCGCGAGCGCTCCTGCGGAAAGTCGCTCCCTGTTCGCCCATATGCCGTCGCTCACGCTCTCTCCCTTCTTCGAGGCCTCGGAGAAAGAGGGCCCTCCGCTCGCGGGACTCTTCGAAGGAGCCTCTCCCCTGCAAGTCATCGGGCTGTTCTCGCTCCTTCTCGGCCTGGGACTCGTGTTTGGTTCGCTTCCGGCCCAAAGTTCGCGCGACTCGCGCAGCGATAGCCTCTCCGCCGCGCTCCACTTGCTCTCCCCCGAAGCCCTCGCGCTCCACAGCGCTCAGCGGTACCCGACCAGTGACGGCAGTTTAACCGCAAATGAAGCGGAGGTCCTCAGACGCGCCGCGGAACGCATCGAACAAGCGCGCGCAGCCGAGTGGCGCCGCGCGGAACATATCTCCCCCGAGCCAGGGCCCGCGATGGGCGAACGACGCTGAGAGAGCTCTTTGCCGACAGCGCCCTACGAACCGAAGCGTTCAGGACCGAGGCTTCTCTTCGCTCCGCAGCCACACGACGCTCGGTGAATGAACTGCACAGGCACCTCACTGATGGTTGACACGTGCGCTTCCTCACATTGGTCGAGGACAAGCTCAATCGCCTTCTGAGCTACGAGGTCGAAGGGCTGTCGCATGGTCGTCAAAGGGACGCGCCCTCTCGCAGCGGCAGGCACGTCATCGAAACCAATCACGGAAACGTGCTCGGGGATTCTCAGGCCTCGAGCTTCTAGCTCAGCCACGACACCCAGGGCCATTTCGTCATTCGAGGCCAAGACTGCGTCAAACTCGATCGCGCGCGGAAGTAGATTCAGCGCAGCGGCCGCGCTTTGGCGCGTAAAGTCGCCCTCGAGGACGCGCGCGCTATCGCCGAGAATGCCGCTTTCGCGAAGAGCCTGACGAAAACCAAAGTAGCGGTCGGTGGCTTCCTGGCTGTCAGGGCGCCCACGAATGAACACGATCTTTCTCCGATTGTGCTCGGTGATGAGATGACGCGTGGCCGAGTACATGGCGCGGCGATTGTCGACAAGCACAGACGGAACGAGCGGCAAACGGAACCCGATGCTCGAAGCGGGCCGCGGCCACCATGCCTGAGTGAAACGCTTCAAGGACTTCACATTGTGGTTGAAGACGCTCGAGAGAATGACGAGCCCCTCGAGGCGCTCCGCGCGCTCAACGAGACGCAAGAGCTCTCTCTGGTCTGCCTCTTGTTGAGCGCCGGCCCAGTCGACCGGAAAATATTCGAGTTCGATTCCGTGCAAAGACGCGGCGACGTCCAGCTCATCCGCCATCGCGTAGCTGTAGGCGCAGCGGTTTTCGTTGAGGAGAACTCCGAGGCGTCGCGGCTGCATCAAGAGGTATTCGTCCTTTATCCCCCGAAGGGCTCGTCTTGTCGAAGAGGACGACGCCGCTTTGTGGGTCCCATCCCTACGCCTCAGCAGGTCCAGAACCCCGAGCCGCCCCAGTTGCCTCAAGCGGCGCGCCGCCCCCTCTCTCCCTCGTGTGCTCCTATCACGGCCGACGCGGTCAGGCAGCAGGGAGCGCAAAACATGCGGCGTTTCTGGTTTTCGGTCGGTCGACTAGACTCCGGGGAGGAAGGGGCCGCTCAGAGCGGGGCCCCATGGGGGGACGATGTTCGCGATACGATGGGAGACTCAACGAGTCCGGCCAGACATTACGCTGACGCTCCGGACTGAGGTCGACGGGTGGAACCGGGATATCGCCGGCCACTACCGGGAAGACGCCTGGCACTTCGAACTCGACGAGGACCGCTATCCAAACGGAACTGCCTTCAAGTTCCTGCTCGAGGGAGTTTGGATGCTCGGAGACAACCTGTTCCTTCCGCCGCGCGGACCCGACGTCGACTTCGTGGTGGCCGACGAGCAGGTCGCATTTCCCCCTCTCGGTGAGCGCGCTCTTCACGACGCACACCGCCAATCTCCCGAGGCAATATCAGCTCGGCCAGTTTGAGAAGCACCTTTGGGCTCTGTTTGATGAATACAAGGTCATCAACTACCAAAACGCTGATGGCTCTGACTATCAGGGAGCTCAGGCCTTCAACTTAGGCGGACGCAGCGTTTTTTGGGGCGGATTCATTCCGCGCATGACCTGGTGGGAGCTTGAAGCCTGGCCTGAAGAAGTGCGCTGGGCGCTTGAGGACGTCGCTTACGCACAAGCGGAGGACCTCATGTATTGGCCGCCCGCTCCGGCGCCATATCAGACTCAAGTCAAGTCTTGGCTCAATCAAACCTGGGCCGACTACGCGCATTTCGACGCGCCGATGGCCGTTCGTCAGCTCAACGACGCGCGGGGCACCCTCGCTCCCGGTCTCTTCTCGACAGCGGACTTGCTCACTGAAGGCAGGATCTCCACAGACCCTGGCGGTCTCGGGAAATGCACGGTGAACTTGAATCACGCCGTCACAGGGCTCCAGGTCGATCCCAGCGGCCGCGTGACATCTGTCGAGGCGACGGACCTCATCGCAGCGCGCGTGCGCCGTTATCAGGGCAAATATGTCGTCCTCGCGGCGGGAACCGTCGAGAGCGCCAAGCTCGCGCAACTGAGCGGACTCAAAGACCCCTACGGGCTTGTCGGCAAAGGCATCACGGATCACCCTGTCCTTTTCACCCACTTCTCCATCCCTCCTGGCAAGCAGTGGCATCGACCGGACGCTTCGAGCAAGACCCTGTCTCGGCACCGCAGCGCGAGCGCCACGTCCCATCCTTACAACGTATTGCTTGAGCTCGGCGCCGATCTGAACCAAGGCCGCTATCTCGATCCTGATACCCTCAAGCGTCACCGGGCTCTCAAAGGAGACACGATGCTCTGCGAGATCGTGTTTCTCTTCAATGCGCCTCTTGTCGAAGCAAACTGGGTCAAGCAGCAAGGCCCATCTTACGTGAAACCTCAAATTTTCATGCAAAAAAGCCCGGCAGCCGACCCGTTTTGGGGCGAGGTGAACGCTCTCAAAGACCAAATCATCGGCGCGCTCGGCGGGGAGCCCCTCGAGGGCGGCTCGCTCGCCCTGAACGCGGGCGCGCTCGGTGGAGTCGCCCATGAAGTCGGCACGCTGCGGCTCGGTCCAGAAGGCCAAGGGGTCGTCGACATGAACCTCAAGTTCAGGGGGCACGATAACCTCTTCGTCTGTGATCTGAGTGTCTTTCCGACCTCACCGGCGGCCAATCCTTCTTTGACCCTCACCGCTCTCGCGCTGCGCCTCGCGCAACATATCGAGACACTGCCGTGAGCGCTGATCGCTCCCCAGCCCTGCGCAGCTCGCCCCCGTCGAGTCGACCTACACGCACCGGCTGAAGCGCGCGTCCTTTGAAGCACGCGCGCTCGCCTCTCTCCTCAATCGAGGCAGCCGGGTCGCGTGGGGCCCACGGCGACGTCGTCGTACCAGACCTTCCTCTCCGTAAAATGGAGGGCGTTATAGCCGAATTTGAAGCGTGTGAAGGCCTTCGGCTCGGCTGGATAGTTCGGCGCGTCGATCAGCTTCTCACCGCCCACGTAGAGCTCTTGAGCTCTCGCAGTCCCGTCGAAATGGATCTCGACGCAGTGCCAAGTGTCCGCGGGGAGAGTGTACGCCATGGTGCCGCCCGCCTGCAGGCGCCCGTAACCCTCGGGCCAGCGAACAACGTCCTGTGAGTTAAAAGAGATTCCGACGTCTTCTGCGAACTCGACAGAGGTTGCGTCATTCGGATCGTCAGAACCCGACGCCTGACCGAAGACATTGTGCTCTTCGTGCCCCAGAGGCACGTCGCTCCGGATATAGAGGCGCACCCAGAAGTTCGCTCCCCCGGACGGCACCGAGAGCATCTTATAGGCGGCCGACACCTCCCCTACAGACTTCACACGGAGCGCCGAGGCTCCAGAGCGCTTGACTGTCGAGTCGACTTCAAAATAAGCGGTCCAGGGCGTCGCAGGATCTCCGTTCAAGCGAAACACCGCTCCATCCGGGAGCTCCGCGCTATCGAAGCCAGAACAAAAAGTCGCATCAGCGGGGCACGGCTCTGCGGCACCGCCTCCGCCGCCACTGCCGTCGACCGGTGCTCCGCCCACGTTCTCCGCTCCCCCCGAGCTCTCCGCACCGCCGGTCGCTCCTCCACCAGAGCCGTCGCTCGTCCCTCCGGCAGCGTTCCCCTCGCCTCCGGACGCACTCGCGCCGCCCACCGCAGAACCGCCGCTGGCCGGGGCACTGCCCCCCGCAGGAGCGCCATCTCCTCCCACGCCGGGCGCCCCGCCGGAAGACCCAACGGCGCCACCTCCAGCCTCAACACCACCGGTTCCGGTTCCCACTCCGCTGCCTCCGCTCTCTCCGCAGGCGAAGAGGAGCCAGGGCACAAGGCCCATGAGGCAAAGGGGACGCAATCGAGAGGTCTGGCTTCGTTCCATGGGGCGGCCGATCATGTTCGGCGCGGTCTCTAGCACATTCATCTCGGCTCATCCGCCGACAATTTCGAGATCGGCCACGAACAGGTCCAGCTCTCCGTCACGGTCGGAGGAAAAATAAAGCCTCATTCCATCGGCGCTCACGAAGGGATCTCGCTCTTCAGAGTCGGTGTTCGCGCCGCGCACCTCCTCGGGCTCTGAGAACGGCGCATCCAATGACTCGCGCCGCGCTACATACAGATCTCCCTTTCCGCCCTCCTCCACCATTGTGAAAAAGAGCGTGAGCCCATCTTCGAGGAGAAAGCCGTCGACGAAACTCCGCCCTTCTTCGGCGAGTTCTTCAATCAGACGCGGCTCCCCAAAAGGCTCCTCCAGGCTCGGTCGCTCCGCTAAATAGGTCCAATACTGAGAGTGGTCCCGACGGGACGAAAGCGGCATCAAACGCCCTCCCCGTGCCAGCGGGCGCGGCAAGTCATCCGCCGTCGAGTTGAGCTCGGCGACTGGCTGGAGCGGGCCCCAGTCCGACCCTCGATCGCTGCGGAAAGCGACAAGAATGTCCATATCCCCGTCGACGTCGGAGGCGATCCAGATCGACAAACCATCGGCGCCGAGCGATGGACTGCTCTCGAAGCCCGGGGTGTTCAATGAGCTCTGTTCACGAGGCTCGCCGAAAGGCTCACTTGTCGATGAGCGTTCGCTGCACCAAACGTCGGTTCCTCCGGTTTCGGTGGGACGCTTCGACGTAAAGCAGACGAGCAGTTCGTCGTCTGTGAGCGTGGGGTTATCGTCCTTTTGCTCCGCGTTGATCTCAACCAACGGGCGAATGTTGCTCACGGTGACCGTGAAGCTGGGACCGGCCCCGCCAAGTCCACCGCTCGCCTCGATCGCGCCCCCCGAGCTCACGGCGCCCCCCACGTGCGTTCCCCCTGAGCTGCGGCCGCCGCTCGCTGAGCCCCCCGTTTCGTTCTGACTCGCGGCTTCGCCGCCCAGGGAGACGCCCCCGCCATCTGCGGGAGAGTGGCCGCCTGTAGTGGGCGCAGCTCCCCCCAGCCGAATGTCGGCCCCAAAGGAGCAGCCCCCGAGCTCACCCGCTCCGACGAGGACCGCCCACAGGACCGGCAACCTCCATCTCATCTCGGCTTTTCAGAAGAATCACGGATCATCGCGCCGCTCGCCTTCTCCCGGGCCTGGGCCTGGAGGGCCTCTGCCTCAGGCCGGAGGACTCCGGAAGGGAAGCGAGCATGATACCGCGCGAGCACACGCAAGGCGAGGGACGCATCCCCAGAGCGGAGCGCAACCCGCGCCGGTTCCAGGGCAGCAATCTCCTCCGTCAATGTGGACGGCGCGGCCGGACTCGCCTTCACAGAGCTCGCGCTCTTTGGGCGCTTGGCAGGCGCAGCTGTTGGCGTCTCAGGGGGCGCCTCCTCTTCACTCGACGACGCGTCGACGCGCTCCACAGCGCTCAAGCTCGCAGGGGCTTCGACAGCCGGAGCTTCGACAGCCGGGGATGTCGACGGCAAGTTCACCGGAGCCGACAGAGGCGCCACTTGCTCGTGAGCGCAGGCTGGCCCAGCGCAGACCTCCCCACCCTCGGGCGCCGAACGCGTCACCAGCCAGCCAGCGGTCAAAGCTCCGCCGAGGCCCACCCCTGCGACCACCCGCAAGAGCGCAGCCCGCGACCAGCCGATCGCCGCGCTCGGGCGCATCGACGCCTCGAGTAGCTCAGGAGCCGGCAGCGCTACGGGCGCCCCGATCCCCGAAAGCAAGATCGCAGAGAGACGAGCGTCAGGCTTCTCGAGACGAGCGCTCTCCAAAAGCTCATTCTCAAACGGGCTCAGGTCCCCGCTCTCGACCAGTCGAATCGGGTCTGTCATGACTCATTCCTCGCTACCTGCAAACGCACCGCACCGCTGGCCTTGCCGCGCCCTTCGAGCTCCACCGCACGAGCTGCCTTCCGGAACCCTTCCCGAGCACGCCGGAGGCGTGATGCAACAGTACCCAGCGGGATATCAAGAATCTCAGCGATCTCGGGAGAGCTGAAACCTTCGATCTCAAAGAGGGTAAAGACTGTGACGAGATCTTCGTCCAGCTGGCGAAGAACGCGATCCAAGATCTTTACGGCGAGCTCCCTCCGGTCGAGCGCCTCGGCGGACACTCCGAGATCGGGGTGCTCGAGCTCTTCTTCGAGGCTGATGCGCCGATGTTTCCGGGCGACGGTTTTCGCAACTCGGATCGCCGTCGAAAACAGGAAAGCGCGCTCCGAACCAGGCCGGACATCCTCAAAGCGCTGCACGCAAATCAGGAAAGCCTGCTGGGTCGCTTCAGCTGCAGCGTCAGGAGAAAATCCGATGCGGCGGAGCGTGCGCCAGACGACCTGATGGTGCGCGATGTAGAGCGCTTCCCAATGGGCCCGGGTCGCCGCGTCCACGGGCTTCACGGCAAGAGCGGGCTCAGCGACGACGACCATCATCTTTTCCTAGGGACAATGCAAAGTGACCGCAGATCGATCACCACAAATGTAACACCAGGCCGAGTGAGCCTCCGGCCGAAATCGGTTCCACCCGAAAGAACACCTCGGAATCAAAGAGGAAAGTGTCGCGATTGAAAGAGTAAAGGCCTTCGGCCCCGAGCTCCAAGTCGAGGCGCGACGACAGCGGAATCCCGAGCACAAGCTTCACGCCGACGTCGATCCAAGGGCGCGTCGCGCTCGCCGCCTCAAAGGTGTCTGAGCCCGCGGCGCGCAAAAACCCCGCATGAAACCCCGCGCAGGGCCGGAGGAGCAGCGGCCCCAGAGCAAAAAGACTCGGACAACCGAGCAGCCCGAACCGGCCACTCTCGAAGCTCGCCGTGCCGAGCGCTCCGCTCGAGGGAAGCGCCGCGGCGTAGCTCAGCTCCAGCCCCAAGGCCGGTGACCAAGCTCCCGTGCGTCTCTGTCCCCACCCAGCATTCACGCTCCCACCGAGGAGGGGCCCCGGCGCGGCTCCGCCTCGGACGACCAACCCCGCCCCCAGCCAGGCGTCCCCCGGCACTTCATCCCGGGGTTCCGAGCGGGGCTTGCGGCGAGCTCGAGTCGCGGTCTCCGGGCGTAACCGCGGCGCCCCTTCAGCAGGCACATCTCCTTGTCCACTCACATCAGTTCCTGCGTCCCTCGGCACACCGCGCGCCTTGTCCACGCCTGTGCTCGCGCCGGCAGCGTCGCCCGAAGAAACAGTCCCGCCGTCGGCTGCAGTCTCAGCTTCCGCGCTTACAAATCCGAGCGCCACGGAGACAATGAAGCGGATGGCAAGACGCGCCTCGTCGCAATCCCGAGCGGTCAGCTTTCGGAGGAAAATCTCATGGTCGGGACGCGTGAGGCGAATCGTGAGCGCCACCTTGCCGGGCGCCTCTTGCACACTCACGACCAAAGAGGCCTCGCTGTCCCCTGTCAGTCGAAAGGTATAAGGAGCGAGCTCGGCGTCGAGGTCCTTCGCGAGCGCCGCCCGTGCGACACAGGCCTCGCGAGCTTCGACATGTAGCGCAATGGGCCGCGGCGCTGGGGCCGAGAGCGCACCCCACATGCCGGACCAAAGTAGCGCCGAAGCCCAAAGGGACACCAGGGCGCACGATCGCCGCTCCGGCTAGCAGGGTCAAGGAGCCGAAGAAAGCGAGCGCGCCGAGAGCCTCACCCGAGAGGGAGGCCCTGGCGCGCGCCACGGAGTTCTTTTCCGCTCCTGTTAACGCCCACAGGCGCGCGACAGGATCGATGCGTAGCTATCGCCGCGGGCAAAGTTCACATAGGAGGCCGCCAGGCGAGCGTCCGCCGGCCAACCATAAGTTCCTACGCTGCCAAAGCTGAAATTCGCACACACTGTGGGAGCGGCTCGCAAAGCCGAGATGAGTCTCAATGTCGACCACTCGACCGCACTCGAGTCCAAAGTGCCGCTGTTGACTGCAGCCTGGACGTAGAGAGGAATCGCCGCGTCTCCCATCACCTTGAGCGTCTCTTTCGCGGCGCCCAGAGCCTTGAGGTTCTTCTCCATCTTTTCGCGGCCCTCTTCCTGTTTGCGACCGTAGAAGAGCTCCCAGAAACGGGCCGAAATTCCCTTCACCCGCGGGTCGTGAGGAGCCATCGCCTGGAGCGTTGCGTATACCTCGTAGGATTTGGTGATCTCTGCCGGGCTCGCGCCGGTCTCGCCCTTGGCGAGGATTTCCTCGAGAGATGCGAGGAGCTCTCCGACTCGGCCCTGCTGACGCTTCAGCTCTGAGAGCGAGACCGAACCCGCGGAGACGACCTCGCGCGCGCGCAGCGGGCGCAAGACGATCTCGACCTTGTCCGGAACCTGATCGTAGTTCGCTACCTGAAAGACCTGCGCCAGATCGGCTGAGACGACGCCACGTTCGTCCGTCTTCCCGATGCTGTGGCGCCCGTCACCGGCAGCCAAGAAGACCTCAACGTTGCGCGCGTAGGTCTGGTCACAGGGGACCGTCCCGGTCGGATCACCCGCCACCTGCTTCTTGGTGACCGGGTTGCGCTGGACCACCTTGTCGCCGTGGAGGACCTCCTCGTAGCGCTGCATCACCGTGATCGGGATGACGTCACAGAGCGACGACTGGAAAACTGTCACCTGAGCGGCTCCCTGCGAGGTGTCGACTTCCGCGTGGTAGCTCGTGTTCTTCGGTCCGCCGTAGGTCGTCGCTTGGCCCGTCGGGTCATCGACCATCCGCGTGGTCGAGCCGCCGCCACACGCGATAGCGAGAGCGAGCGAAGGGATCAGAAGGCCTAACTTTCGTGAGTGATTCAGCATCGTCGATTGTCCTCTCGAGGGAGCGTGAGCATTTGGCCCCCCGTCCCCAAACGGACGGGAGGATGCCAAAGACCCGGCGGCGTGTCTACGAACCGTGGACGCGGGATCTTCCCTGGCGCGCTAAGGCAATCACGGCTTCGACGGGCACGGGTTTGCCTAGACAAGGCACCTCACGCAGCGTTTCGAGCTCCCGTGGCGTCTCCCCGAACCCACTCATGAACGCGATTCGTGAGCTATAGCTCGGCAAACGCTCGAGCACGATCTGGTAGAGCTCGGTGCCACGCGCCGCACCGAGGTACAGGTCGCAAAGGATCAAGTCATAATTCGGGTCGGACGCGATGCGCTCCAGCGCGGACTCGATCCGGCTCTCGTGGTCAACATCCGCCCCTCGAAGAAGCGTTCGAGCCATGGCTTTGGCCACCAGCTCATCGTCGTCGACGAGAAGAATCCGGACGCGATCCACTCGCTTACTCGATCACGCGCCTGACGAGTTCACAAAGCCAATCAGCCAATCCGCTGGAATGATTGGCTAAGATCCGCTGATGTCCCGGGCGGCGCTCTTCTCAACATCCCGGAAAGCCTGGATGACCTGGGAGAGCACCTCGAAATCCCGGCTCGCTTGCACCACCGTGCTCATATGTTTCATTGCCTGATCGGACCCTTTCTCGAGAGCACCTGTCTGCAAGTAAGGAACATCGACTCGCAGTGGAGGGCCAGCGGCGGGAGGAGCGGCCAGAAGCACGTTTCCTTCTTTGACGAGGGCACCGGGATTGTGAAATTGAACGACGGCGATGCGCTCACCACTCGGTCTTCCATCGTAAGAGAGCTCTCCCGTGTTCTCGACTTTCACGTGGCCGACTCCGAGGGGAACGATGATCGGGCGGTGATTCTGGTTCAGGTAGGTGGCCCCCCCTTGCATCGTGAGAGCACCGTCGGGAGCAATCTGCAGGCTCCCGGCGCGCGTGTAGCGGACCCCGTCGGCGGTTTGCACCGGGAAATATTGTCCATCACCAGTGAGGGCAAGATCGAGATCGCGGCCCGTCGGCACGGCGCGTCCAGCGCGGGTCTCATGGGCCGAGGTTCGGCCCACCGAGTACTCGAGGCTCGGATGCGCTTCGCCCCCACCGTGTGCGCTCTGCAAGACGCGACGAAAGACGAGGCGGTCTGGCTGGAAGCCGTTCGTGTCCACGTTCGCGAGGTTGTTCGCGGCGGTGTCGAGGAGCGCCACTTGTGAGACTGCACCGGAGGCTGCTGCCCAAATTCCTGAAGCCATCGAGCGATGGTTCAGCAAGCGCCGGGCCAAGTCGAATCCGAGGCATTGCCACCTCTAAGGACCTGAAAATAGCGCCTGAACGTCGATCTCGGGGCGTCAACACCCGGACGTCAGGTCAACCCGCAAGTGTCAAAGGACTGACTGAACCCTTTTGAGAGAGTGTGGTCTCGGAAAACACTGCCCCATAGGAAGAGGCTGATCCGAGGGCCCGACCGACCCCAAAAACCCACGCGCAGCGGCTTGGCCCACGCCTTGCTTTGAGGCGAGGCGTGCAGATTGGCGCACTCCTCCCGAGCGGAATTCCGCGCGAACCTGAGGGCCCCAGAGCCCCCGTTCGTCCCGAGTTCGCCCAGAAGCTGCGAGCCGCCGAGGGTCAGGCGGTCGCCGCGACGCGCACCCGGCTCTCGGCAGCGGAAGCTGGGGCTGCGCTCGAGGGCGCCTGGGCCGAGAAATTCGGCGCGCCGCCGCCCGCGGAGGCTGTCGCCATTTTGACCGCCCAGTGGAGCCACGAAACAGGGGGCGGGAGCTCCATGTTCAATTACAACTTCGGGGGCATCAAAGGCACCGGCCCCTCAGGGCTCCACGTCACCCAGCGCACCCGCGAGGGCTACGGCGCCCACGAAGTGACGATCCGCGACCGTTTCCGCGCCTACCAAACCGCCCACGAAGGCGCCGTAGACTACGTCAGCCTTCTCGAGCGTAAGTATCCCAAGGCTCTCGAGGCCGCCCGAGAGGGCGACCCCGCCCGCTTCGTCGAGGAGCTCCACGCCGGGGGCTATTTCACCGGAGAGAAGGGCGCCTATGTCCGCTCCGTGTCGAACAAAGCCGCCGCCCTCTTGCGCGAGGGCATCTTCGAACCCGGCGTAGAGAGACCTCGTGCACCGAGGCTCGAGTTCTCACCCGCGCGCCCCGCGGAGGGCTTGGCAAGGGTGGCCCGAAACCCGAATGGCGCTGTTGCCAGCCCAGAGCGCGCACAGCCGCTCGGCTCGAGCGCACCGTTCACCCGGAGCCTCCCCTCTGCTTCCGTCGATCTCCAGACTTTCAGCGATCACTTGGCCATCGCAGCGCTCCGCATTGCGCAGCAACCGGACCGCGAAGACGCATAATTTCGACTCCCCTCTCACCGCATGAACACCGCACTCTCACCTCTGCTCAGCGATAGCTTCAGCCTCAAAGATCGCGTGGTTGTCGTCACTTGTGGCGCCGGCCAGCTCGGTCAGGAGGCCGCCCGCGCGGCCCTCGAAGCCGGCGCCGAAGTCGTCATCGGAGATTCGAACTACGCCCGCGCTCAGAGGGTCGCCTCGGATCTCGGTGGGCGCGAGGTGAGCGCGGGTTACCTCAATCCGACCCGCCGTGATTCTTGTCACGAGCTCTTAGCCGCGATCATCGCCAAACATGGTCGCATCGACGTGGTCCTGAACGGCCCCGACGAAGCGCTCTCGACGACTCCAGTCCATCAGGAGCAGCCTCTCGAAAAGTGGCATGCCGAGCTCGCGATGGGGATGCGCGGCGCACTCGGCGCGAGCCTGGCCTTCGGCGCCTTCATGGCGGCATCTGGCGGCGGCACCATCGTCAACATCGTACCAGGCACGGACCTCGTACCTGGCCTCGACGCAGAAAGCGTGATCGTCATGACCCGCTATCTTGCCAACTATTTTCGGGACGATGGAGTACGGGTGAACTCGATTTTCGAAGGGACACCGCCGCGCGCCCTCGGGGCTCGCTTCGCCGAGCCCCTCCAAGGGATCTCCTTCTTGTCTCGGATCGTCAAATGCGAAGAGACGCGGGCGGCCATCGTGTTTTTGGCCTCCGAGGCGTCTCGTCAGCTCCATGGCAAGACCGTAATCGCCGCTCGCGCCGCCGAAGACCGGACGAGCGACCTGTTCGGGTTCTCGGAGGGCACGGTCGCTCAGGGGGCAATAGCGGCTAACACTGGCCGAGTGGCTTAGGATCGGATTCGCAAATCGCGAGCTGGAGATCCATGACACCAGGGTGGTTCGGCTCGATGAGCTGGGCCCAGCGACATTCGACGAGAGCTTCTTCGAGCCGGCCGACCATGAGCCTGAGCCAGCCGAGGGTAAGGTGGAAATCGGCGGGCAAGTTGCCCCCGTATTCCCGGACCTTCTCGAGCGCCGTCATCCCTATCGAATAACAACCGACCTCGGATGCCGCGATGGCGAGACGCACCGAAAGGTCCATATTGCTCGGGTCCAGACGCAAGGCGCGCTGCCACAGCCCCACACGCTCTTCCGGAGTCGCGCTCACCGTGAGAGCTCGCGCGCGAGCCCGCACCGCCTCCGCCGAAGCTGGATCCCTATCGACCGCCGCGCTGGCGAAGCGCTCGGCCTGCTCCCGTTCGCCGCTATCGATCAGCACTTCGGCGAGACGAGCGAGGAGCCGCGCGTCGTCCGGGGCCTGTTCGTGACCACGGATGAGGGCGGTGAGCGCCGCGTCGCCGTCTCCTCGCAAACGATGGGCTTCCGCGCTGAGAAGGGCCCAGGAAGCCTCGAGAAGCCCGCCCGGCTCGGGAGGAGGCTGGGACAGGATCTCGAGCGCTCGATTGACGTCAGAGGCCCGCAGTTGGCTGCGAGCGAGCTCGAGCCGTTCGGCCCAAATGTTCGGCACGCGCCGAGCCCGTACCACCCAAAACCTGCCCTCACTGAGCCAAGCTTCGAGTTCGAAGCCTGCTTCCGCGAGCAGAACCGCGAGACCTTGCTTCGAAAAAGCCGCCCGAGCCGGAGGCAAGAGCTCCTGGGCGATGGATGCACGAGGTTCCGCCACGTAGAGAGTCCCGCTAGCGCCCAAGCTGCGCGCCGCCGCGCGCAAGAGAGCAGCCGGATCGTGGGCGCATCCCAAGACGTCGACGATCGTCACCACGTCTGCGGGAGGCAGCTCGGCCTGGGCGGCGTCGAGGCAGAGGAAAGTCACCCCAGGGGTGGCCCGGGTCGCGAAGCGGTGGGCTTCTTCAGAGACATCCACGCCCACCCGCGAGCGAGCGGCACTCAAGACAGCGAGGCCTGCGCCTGAGCCACTGCCAATATCGACAACGTTCTGGTCGCGGACGAACGCCGCAAGAGCTCGGTAGATGGAGTCCGTGCGGGGCGCCGGCCCGAAAAGCCCAGGATAGAAGCGCTCTCGCGAGCGAGTCACCTCGACAGTCGTCGAGTCTCCAGGGAAAGCTGCGCGAAAGCGGCCCAGCGTCAGCTCGCTGTACGCCGGTGCGACGAGATCAACAGAGCGCCGTCCCTCGGGGGACGCGCCGATTTGAGGTGCAGCCATGGCTCACTCCGCCCGGTTACAGATGCCCTGACGGGCTGCCTCGGGGACCGCCTGTTGCCAAGCATCGTAGAGTGGAGTGAGGACGCGGATCACGTCCTGAATGGGCTGAGCTTCAGCTTTCGCGCTGCCTTGGAGCAATCGGTCGAGGCAGAAATCGTAGAGAGCGCTGAGTTGCGCGCAGAGCTCGGGGGCCTTGTCGGGATCGAGAGCGATCTGGAACTCGCTGATGATCGCATGCGCCTTGGAGGAGAGCTCTCGCCCGCGCACTCGCTCGCCGCGCTCGAAGCAAATCTGAGCGCCTTTGAGGAAGCGGAACAGCCCCTCGTAGAGAGCCAAGAGCAACTCGCCCTTGCTCGTCGTCGTGACTTTGACCCGTTCGTACCTTGCTGCTGCAGTTTGAAGCATCCGTGCCTCCTTGGGGGACAAAGCATCCGTGCTTTGCCTTTTTGATGAATTCCGAGTGAACCGTCCGGTCTCCCGTCAGCCTCCTGCCGACTAGAAACCACCAAACTGATAGAGATAGTTGAGCTTGTCTTGGGACGCCGCGACTTGGGTGTCCATGATCGAGAAGGCGGCGCGGAGGCGCGTTTCCATGCGGTCGAGCCGAAGCTGCTCGCGGGCCGCGGTGTCTTGAAGTGCCTTGATGCGCGCTTGGAAGGAGTCTTGGCGGGTCGCGATGAGCCCGGTGCCGCTTTCCGTGAAGCCCTTGAGCAGGCGGCCCATGATGTCCATGAGACCATCGTTCGACTCGTCACCTGCTAGCGCCTTGACGAAGCCGGCCGGATTCTCTGTGAGCTTCTCCTTCATCTTGGCCTCGTCAAGCTTCAGGGTGCCGTTGTTGTTCAGCTTGATTCCGAGGTCCGCGAGACTCCCGAGTTCACCGTCGGCTCCGACGCGGGAGAGCACCTTCGAGGAGAGCCCGCTCGTGATGGTTCGGAGCGCAGCGTCTCCAATGAGTTCCTTGTTCGTTCCTTTGATCGAACCGAACCCCGCGACGGTATGAATCTTGGTGATGACCGCGTTGTACTTCTTGACGAAGTCGTTCAAGCTTTCCGTCATCTTGGTCGGATCGGCTGCGATCTGGACCTTGAAGCTCGAGCTCGTCTCGTCCTTCAAAGTAAGCGAAACGCCGTCGATAGCTCCGGTGATGACGTTGGACTTGCTCTTCACCGAGATGCCGTCGATGAGAATCTCCGCGTCAGCGGCCTGCTGGCGAATGGACTCCGGAGCGTCGAGGCCGAGGGACAAGGTGCCGTCGACGTCGGTCACCGAAAAAGCCGCGTGCGCGCCGCCTTCCGTCCCGGAGAGCTGCAGCCGGTACGTGGAGCCATCGTAGAAGATACTCGCCTTGACGTTCGCTCCGGCGCCGTTGATCTTGGCGGCGATATCGCTCAGGGAGTCCGTATCGGCGATCGCCACCTCATAGTCGGTTCCGCCTTGTGTCAGGCGCAAGGTCCCCGATTCGCCGAGGGCCGCGTCGGCGGCGGCGTAGGTGGCAGAGTAGTTTCTCTGCTCTTTCAGCAAACTCACGACCTGGACGTCGTAGGTTCCGGCGCGAGCTGTGCCCGTAGTGCTGATCGAGAGCGCACTTTCGTTGCTGCTCTTCCCGCTAAAGCTGGACAGTTCACTGGCTGCGTCGAGCGAATCGACGACCGCTCGGAGCTCGCTCACCAGAGAACCGATGCTGGAGAGGTCGGAAACGGCGGCCTTGGTCTGGGTGATGCGATTTTGGGTCGCATTCATTCCCACCGATTCGGCGGAGATCAGGCCTTTGACGATGGACTCGACGTCCATTCCCGAACCGAGTCCGCTGAAGCTCACCGTTGCCATATTCGTTCCTCAAAGGTCCGGAGGGCGCCGCCCGAAGGCGGCGCCCTCCGATTCAAACATTACCGAAGGAGACCCAGCGCGATCTGCGGGAGCTGATTCGCTTGGGCCAGGACCGAGGCGCCCGCTTGAGCCAGGACCTGGTTCCTCGAGAGACTCGAGGTCTCTTCCGCCACGTCGACGTCACGGATGCGAGAGTTCGCAGCCGAGAGGTTCAGGCGCATGGTCTGGATGTTCGAGGTGGCGATCTCGAGGCGGTTCATGGCCGCACCGAATCCTGCACGGGAGGTCGAGACAGAACTGATCGCGTCATCGATCGCCGCAAGAGACGCGCGAGCGCTCGACATCGTCGAAACAGTAACGGTCGAAGCCAAGAGGCTGGTCAAGGCGACGCCGCCAAAGGTCACGGTGATCTGGTCAGTCGCCTCGTCATGCAGGCCGACCTGGAAGGTGAGCGAACTCTCGTCCGAACCCACGACCGANACGCCGTTGAATTTNGCCGAGCCCTGGATACGGGTGATCTCGTCCTTCAAGAGGCCAAACTCGGTGTTGATTTGTGCACGGTCTGTCGTCGTCAGGGTGCCGTTCGATGCCTGCATCGAGAGCTCGCGCATACGACCGAGGATCGAGTGCACTTCGCCGAGGGCGCCTTCCGCCGTCTGAGCCATTGAGATGCCGTCTGCAGCGTTCCGTTCGGCGACGCTGTAGGAGCGGATCTGGGACTTCATGCTCTCGCTCACCGCGAGACCGGCGGCATCGTCTGCTGCGGTGTTCACGCGCAGACCGCTGGAGAGGCGGTTGAAGCTGACCTGAAGGTTCTTCTGATTCGCGCCCAGGTTCTTCTGGGCGGCCATTGATGCTACGTTGGTGTTGATTGTAAGTGCCATGTGATGTTCCCTTCCTTGGGTTGTCCCGGACCCGGGGGTCCGGTAGGGCGTCAAATGCCCGACACCCCTTGGAACGGAACCCGGGGGCTGACCTTGAGCAGAACGTCACGAAATTTTTCTTCGGACTCACTTTCTCAATCCGAGACACCTCCTCCATCCGAGACACCTCGGCGAAGGTCCCTCGGGCTCGGGAATCCCGAGGATGAGCTCCCTCCATCCGAGACACCTCGGCGAAGGGCTCGAGACGGCTGCGCCTCGCTCCCTACTCTCGCCCATATGTGGTGAAAGAACTGCTCGCCCCACGAGAGCCTCAAGCTCGGCCCAAAGTGCGGCTCTTGGACCACAGAGCCCCCGATCACGAGCCGCTCGCTCAGTGAGAGCTACCTTCGGCTCACTCGGGCGCGAGGCTCAGAGCGCGCGAGCGCGCGCCTCGAGGAGCCCCGCAAGCTCATCCGCCGCGCGTCCCATGATCGCGCCCCTACGGATCTCGCGCTCGATGCCTGAGAGCACCTGCGTGGACCCGCGTGCGGGCGCCGTGCGATCGAGCTCCGCCCACGCCCACACGTCCGCCCAAGGAAACTCGCTGAGTCGCTCACGGAGCGCAGCTTCAGCCGTGTCCAAAGCGCGCATTTCGCTCAGGGTCTGCTCCGGACTCTTCACGTTCCAAGAACCTCGCGCCATCGAGGCCGCGGCTTCGAGCTCTCGCGCTGCACGCGCCACAAGGCGCGCGCCCCGCGCCTGTGCAAGGAGGAACTCCGCAGCATCGCTGGCTGAAATGCGTGGTCCCCCCGAAGCCGCTCGCTCAACAATGGACTCGGGAGTGATGCCTCGCTCCGGCAGAACCGCAAGCACGTCTGCGAGCCGCCGATCCGCAAACCCCGCGACGTGAGAGCCGCCCTCTGTCGCATTGATGAGCTCTGGCGGCGCTTCGATGCGGGATAAGACTGAGGCGAAGCGCTCGATCCAGGTACGAATGTGACCGAAAGCCGCGGTCGATGGCACTGACTCTCCGCTGCCCCAGCCTTGGACCCATTCGAGTCGCTCCGTCAGCGGCCCCTTCCGGGCTTCGAGCTCCGTGCTCGCCTTGGCGTCGCAACGCTCGTGGACAAGGGATGTGCCGTCCGGGGAAACCTGAACCCGACTCCCCTCGAATACCGTCCCTCGCGCATAAGCCTGGCCGCCTGAGAACGCGAAATCCTGTCCTACCAAGACAATCGGAGAACAACCCAGTCGTACCGCGAGAGCGAGGAGCGCCGTCGAGACGCTCCCACAGACCGGCAGAGCTGAGCGACCGTAGAGCCGATCGAAGGGCGCCGAAACGTGTGGCAAGAGCTCATGTACAGTCAGAATCGGTCCACCTTTCACCGTGAAGTGGCGAGGGTGAGAGGTAAAGCTCAAGAGCCGGATCGAGCGTTCAAGGAAGGAGAGCCCTTCGAAGAACCGCGAGAGATCGAGCGACTCGATACAACCGAGGAACTGGGGAGCGACGCCCGCCCGATCGAGAGCGCGACCGCTCGTGTTCGTCGCGAAAACGAGCCCCTTCTGCGCAGCTTCCCTCAAGAGCTCGACGTTCTTCGCGAGACTCGGACCGGCGCCGACGATGAAAGCAGGAACTCCGCGAAACGCTCCGTGCAGATGCAGCGCGCTCGGAGCCTGGGAGAGAAACGGGGCGTTGTCGATGATATCCGAGATCCAAGCGCGCCCCCGCGCGCGGAACGTCGCGTCGTTCACGACGTTCTTCTCGAGCATGCGTGTGATGACCTGAGCTAAGGCCCGACGCGCTTGTGGGAACGCGCGTTGGTAGCCAGGCGTGTCGATCATGTGGACGCGCGAGGCAGAGCCGACAAGCTTTCCCCAGTCGTCCGCGAGCTCCGCGAGCTCGGTGATGATGTGGATCCCGCCGAGGTCCATGGGACCGTCTTCGAGGTACTGACGCACGATGCCCGGGTCTGGTTCGAACACGAACGCGATGCGCGCTCCTGCGCCCCGGATGGCCCGGACCGCGTGCCCCAGACCGAGGCCAAACACAACGATGGCCGAGTCCCGCTCGTCGGCGAGCTGCTCAAGAGTTTCGTAGCTGAGGGGCGCGTCGAGCGGCTCGTTCGCCCGACCCGAGAGGGCCAGATAAGGCCAGCCGTCTACGGTCTCTTCCGTGCGCCCATGAATGACCGCCTCGGCCACCGCGCGCTTCGTCGCCGCGGACAGCTCGGGACCAAACACCCCATCACCCAAGTACTCGATCATGGCTTCTCCGCCGGAAGGCTGACGCTCTCAGGTGACAGAGAGTTGACGGGGGCTTCTTGTTCTTCGACCTTCACTTCGAGGTTCCCCACGTCGAAGGTGAAGTCACTATCGAGCTCTGTGCCGAGCGCCACCTGATTCATGTCCCGAACCGCCTCAAACACTTCTCCGCGAAGAACAGGCACATTCCGGGGCGCGACAATCGCGAGACGCACCGTAGAGCCAGAAATCCCGGAGACGATCACCTCGATGTCGTTCCCAATAACGATGCGTTGACCCTTCCGACGCGTGACGACAAGCATGGTGATCGACCCTTCCTAGGCAGACTTCATGCCAAGAGCAGAGCCCCGGCAGTTCAAGCGGGATAGCGCCGATCCCACCGCTCGGCCAAGGTTTCCGTCACGCCCCAAGGCGCGCCCCTGCCCAAGCCCAGCAGGATTTCGCCTACTTATTGACCACTGAACAAGTATTGGCCGCTGAGGCTCAGAAGTCGCTCGGTGACGGAAATCGAGCGCTGAACCGCTTGTTCGAGGGTGATGAGCTTGCTGTAGCTCTCGGCCGGATCGACACCGGCCACCTCAGACTTCTGGCTTTCGTAGAGGTAGTTGAGCTCTGAGAGGATTTCCTCTCCTTGAGCGAGTCGGTTGAGCTGGACCCCGGTTCGGGCGCGCTCTCGGGTGATCTGTTCGTGGCCTTGGTCGAGGAGGTCCAAGGACGCGCGCACGCTCGCTCCGTCATTGTTCCGAAGGGCTGTCTCGAGGGCCTCGAGATCGGCGAAGATGTCGCGTCCTCCGGCCGCGGTGAAGGCGCGAGCGCCGCTGGCGTTGATCGTCACCTGGGAATTGCCGCCGCTCCGGATACTGTGCTCGTAGTCGTCGCCCTGAAACGTGAAGCTTGCGTCAAAGGCCTCCGCGTCCGTCTTGGATCCCGCAAAGAGGGAACCGCGGCTCCCTTTGGTGTTGGCGAGGGCTCGCAGAGCTTCTCTGAGGCTTGCGACTTCGTCCGCGATGCTCGCTCGGGCGTCGGCGGGGAGAGCGTCGTTCGACGCTGTCATGGCGAGCTCCTTGGCCCGTTTCATGAGCTCCGCAGACGATGCCAGCGTTCCTTCCGCGAGTTCGAGGTCGATACGGCCCATCGCCAGCGAGCGCGAGATGGCTTCACCATCGCTCTGCATGCGCTGGATGCGCGTGAGACGAGCCGCCGCGGCGGGATCGTCGGAAGGCGCGAGAACTCGAAGTCCCGTCGACGCCTCACGGGTCGCCCGCAAATGCTGAGAACGCAAGCTGGAGAGGTTGGTGAGCGCCGAACCGACGCGCATATTGTCCGTGACCCTCATCGCACAATCCCCATCAGCTCCTCGAGGAGCTCGTCTGCGACCGAGAGCAACTTCGACGCGGCCTGGTAGGCGCGCTGGAAGCGGGTCAGGTTGATCATCTCTTCGTCCATGGACACGCCGAGCTTGCTCTCACGCAGCTCAAAAGCCTGACTCACCATCGCTTCGCGGAGTGATGTCTCGCGGATCGCATCCGCCCGCATCGTCCCCACCTTTCCGACGAGGCTCGCATATGCCTCTCCGGGGTTCTGCGTCCCGCCCGAAAGCACCGGGCTCGTGAAGAGCTCGGCCAGTCGTTTCGCGTTGTCGGCTCCGCCGGGCAGCGTCGCGTCCGAACCCGAGGCAGCGATCGCCGCCGGGTTCGAGGCGATCGCAGCGCTGACTTGGATCGAGCGAGCGGCCCCCGCGGGAGCTGAGGTCACCGCGGAAAGATCAAAGAGCTCATTCCCAGTTGAGCCGTCCAGACCGTAACCGGACGCGTGCTGACCGTTCAAGGCCGTCGCGACGTCGTAAACATAGCGATCGAACGAATCGATCATGCTGCGGAGATCGCCGTCCCTCACCTGCTTTAAGCCGGCGAGCATGCCTCCCGTGAGTCCACCTGTAATGTTCGTGGTCGTCGAGCTCCCCGGACGCCCCGCACGCACGACAGCATTGCCGCTCGCGTCCATGTCGAGGGAGAGCTCACGGAAGCTGTTGCCTTCAACAAGGGTAGCTCCGGCCGCCTGCAGCAAGATTTGACCGTCGTCGGCGTCAACGACGCGGATGTCGATGAGAGGCGACAGCGCGGCGAGGGCTTGATTGCGCTTGTCTTTCAGATCGGCCGCGTCATGCCCCATCAGGGTCGCGTTCTTGATCTGCTCATTGAGCTTCGCGATCGCTCGGGCGTGTTCGTTGATCTCGCTGACCACCTCGCCCATGGATCCGAAGATCTCGTTCCGCTGCGTAGCGAGAGCCTGGCCTGTCTCGTTCGCGCGGTTCACAAAGTCCTCAAGGCCGCGCAGGACCTGATCCCGAGCCACCGTGTCGCTCGGGTTGACCGAGAGCTCCTGGAAGGAGCGGGCCATACGATCGAGCACGTCCCCCAAACCGGTACCGGCGAGCTCGTTGAAGATTCCTTCGGTGATGGTGAGCTGGTTTCCCCGAGTATTGGCGGCGTGGGCGAGCGACGATGAGGTGAAGAGGCGTCCCTCGAGATAGGCGTCCGCGGGACGTCTCAGGCCATCGACAACGACGGACCCATAGGTCTCGTTGCCCATGATGCGGCTCGAGAGGATGGCCTCGCGGCGCACGTAGCCGGGGGTATTGGCGTTGTTGATGTTCTGGCCGGTCACGGTCAGACCGTAGGTCTGGGCGGCAATGGCATCGCGCGCCGTGTAGAGGAGCGAGTTGATGCCCATCTATCCGACCGCCTCGAGGAGAGCTCCTCTTCCATCACGGCTTGGTCCGAGTGACTCGACGGCGCCCCGCAGCAAGTCCCGCGCGTGCACGAGCAGCAACTGATTTTCGAGGGCGACCTCGCGCAGTCGCGCTAGCTCTCGGAGAGCCTCGGGCGTGGCCTCCGCGCGCTCTTTGCCCTCCAGGCGTTCAAGGAGGGCGAGCTTTTCTGCGCTGGCCGCCTCGACCCCAAGAGCGTCCATCCTCTGGAGCGCTGCCCGCTCCTTCATCAGGAGCTCGCCGAGCTCAACGAGCCAACTCTCCCACGTGCCGGAGGTCTGAGGAGTCTTCCCGCCGCTCATCTTCCCAGCTCCGCCAGCATGCGCTCCGCAATGAGCTCGGCGTTGAAGGCGCTGGGCCCAGCATTCACCTTGTCCTTGAGCTGCTCGATGCGCGCGGTGTCGCTCACGGCACGGCTTTCAAAGAGCTTGCGAGCCCCCTCAGAGATGGCCACGGAGGCGGCTTCAGGAGCGGCGCGCCCGGCGCTCGGCCCTGTCTGCTCCGGCTTGGCCCGAACGCCGGCCGGTCGAGCTCCCATACTCGCATAGGCGTCGTGCACACGATGTCCGGTAATGCCCTTCATGGTGGTCTCTTTCGGGTGAGCCGCTGGCTCCCCTGACTGGGGGAGCGCGAGACGGGTCGCCTCACGTCGTCAGAACGGCTCAGGTGCCCGCGAACTTGAGTCTTTTGTCGAGGCGTCTCTATTTTTCTCCGGAAGGAGTCTCTTTTGCGGCCGCGGCGAGGAGCGCCTGCTCGATGACGTCGGCGAGCCCTAACCCTCCCCCGTCCGCAATGGCCCGGCTCAGGCTCTCGAGCACCATCGAGCCCACCATTGGAGTATTGCTACCGCTCCCCATGCCCGCCGTCAGACTCTTCTCGAGGGGACCGAGCATCTGTCGCACCAGCACCGCTTCGAACTCGAGAGCCGTCTTCCTCAACTTCTCATTCGCGAGCTTGTCACTCGAGCTCCCCTTTGCGCTCGCGGAACCGAGGGCTGCCGGCTCCTTGCCCCCAAGCTCGAGGAAGTTCACCCCCACCCCGTGCACGGGAGTCATTGGACGATCACCTCCGCGCGGAGCGCACCGGCCGTCTTGAGCGCCTGCAGGATGCTCGCGAGCTCTCGAGGAGTCACGCCCATTGCGCCCAGCACCGAGGCGACATCCTTGAGAGTCGCGCCTCCTTCGATGTAGCGCAGCGGCACCTCCCGCTCGCTCCCAGCGACGTCGCTTTGCGGACGCACCACCGTCTGGCCACTGTCCGCAAACGGATTCGGTTGGGACACGTTGTACTGTTCGAAGATTGAGATGCTCAGGCCACCCTGGGCGACGGCGACCGGAGAGAGCCGCACGTCACCGCCAGCGACGATCGTTCCCGTCCGTTCGCTCACCACGACTCGAGCGGGCATATGGGGGGTGACTTCAATCTCCGCGAGCCGAGCCAGAAGAGGTACCGGGTTCTCTTTGAACTCATCCGGCAGCTTGACCTTCACAGCGCCTCCATCGACCGCCTCCGCCATCGAGTCTCCCAGGGCATCATTGATCGCCGTGGCGATCCGCTGGGCTGTGACGAAATCGGGGATGCGGAGGGCGTAGGTGAGCGCGGGCTCAGGTTTCTCTTCGGGCTCGGACTTCCCCTTCTCTTTGCGGGTCTTTCCGTCGTTCTGCTTTTTGTCCTCAGGGTGCACGCCGGTCAGATTGGTTGGGATCTCCCGCTCGACGAGGGCGCCGCCCGGGATACGCCCGGTATTGGTGACGTTGACTTGGACCGAGCTGCCGCTCCGGCCGCGGGCGCCATATCCCCCGACCGCGATCGGCCCTTGCGCCACCGCATAGGTCACTCGATCCGCCCCGCGGAGCGGCGACTGAATCAAGACCCCACCCATGAGTGAGCGGGCGTTTCCGATTGAGGAAACGGTGACGTCGATCTTGCTGCCCGTACGAGCAAAAGGGGGAATGTTCGCCGTCACGATCACCGCCGCGACGTTCCGAAACCGCAGCGCGCTCTCGTCCACTTGGACTCCGAGGCGGCGCAAGAGCGAGCGCAGCGTTTGTTCTGCAACCCTGGAGCGGAAATCATCGCCGGTTCCATCGAGACCGGTCACGACCCCGTACCCCACGAGCTGGTTCTCTCGGGCGCCCACGACCTCCGCGAGATCGCTCAGGTGCTCCGCGCGCGCCTCAGGGCTCGGGAGCAGAAGGGAGAAGACCAAGGCGACAAGGAGCGCCACGCGACTCCAGGCGCGCGCCAAGAGCCTGGACGAGTTTCCCCCCGCAAAAGAGGGCGAGCCCTGGGGCTCATCGATCCGTTCGATCAGGTCCATGCGTGCTCTCATCAGAATGGATTGATCTTGTTGAGGAACCAGCTGAGCCAGCCCTGCTGCGTCTGCTCTTCAATATCGCCGCGACCGGTGAACTCAACGCGCGCATCAGCCACCAGAGCCGAGCTCACACTGTTGTCCTCTTGGATATCGGCCGGACGAATGACGCCGGAAATGTAGAGGTGGTACTCTTCGTGATTGATCATCACGATCTTAGTTCCCTCGACATACAGATCGCCGTTCGGCATTTCCTTCTTGACGCGCACCCCGATGCTGCCGCTCAAGCTGCCCGCTCGACTGGTCTTCCCGGAACCGCTGAACTCGTAGTCGCTCATGAGCTTCCAGAGGGTCGCAGGGTCTACCTCTGGGGCTTGGGCCTGAATGACTTGAACGAGTCCAAGGAACTCCTTGACGCCCGAATCGCGGTCGCTTTGACGGCTCAGGCTCGTGCTCGCGCCCCCTCGCGCATCGGCGTGCTCCTCAATGCGGATCATGACGATATCACCGACCCGGAGCGCGCGAGTGTCTTGAAAGTAGCTGGACTGCGCCTCCGAATAGACAGAACCAATCGCGGGGCGGAATACACAGAACCAATCGCGGGGCGGTTCCGCTCAGCGCTCGCCGCGTATTCTCCCGTGTCGTAGTCGCGCTCGCGCGGCTTCGGCTCCTTGATCGTGTTCCGGTAGCATCCTGTGCTCAGAAGGAGCGACGCTAAGAGCACAAGAAAAAGAACTTTATCGTTCTTCATTGTTTCATCTCCAAGCGAGCGCGGTCAGGAGCGACGAGCTCCGCCGTGACAACCTTGTTCGTGGCCAAGACTCGTACCGTAACGAGCTCACCGACCTTGGCCGAACGGAGCGTCTCACCGACGCCCGACACCTCCACGCGCCCGCGCACGATCGAGAGCGTCACGCTGCTCCCTCGCTCGACGAAGCTCGCGCGGACAGAGTCGCTCACGCGGACCTTGATCCTCACCGGGAGCCGGAGCACCGGCGCACCGCCCGCGACGAGCTCCACCGTCGCCGTCTGGGTGACAATCTCCTGCTTCCGGCCCAAATCCGGGAGGTGAACAGCGCCCACGCTCACGGTGGGCGAGAGAAGATGCGCGCTCGCAACGCTGTGTTCGACAAGCGTGATCCCCTCGGGCAACGCCGCCGCAAGAGGGCTCGCGACCAGACGCGTCAACTCTTCGGGGGTGAAGAGATGTCCGGCGGACTCCACCCGCACACCGCGCGGGAGCTCGAGCCGCGAGGCGGCGACTCCCTGGGCACGGAGGCGCGACGCGATCTCCTCCGGATCGAGGTACCGAGAACGTCCTGGCGGCGGCGCGGGACCGAGGTCCGTATTCGAAATGCCCGCCGGCGCGTTCGGTAAGATGTCGACGAGGCGCACGCGACTTCCGGAAACCACCACGGTCTCCGTCCCAAGCGCCACGCTGGGGGCGACGAGCAGGAGAGCGGCAAGGGCGATTCGGAAGAGCGCGCTTTTCATCAGGCCATCTCACTCGCTTTGCGCAGCATCTCGTCAGCAGACGAGACAACACGCGAGTTGATCTCGTAGGAGCGCTGAGCCGAAATCAGGTTCACCATCTCTTCGACCATGTCGACGTTCGACTGTTCGAGAGCGCCCTGCATGATGGCGCCGTGGACGCCGGTGGTGGGCGTCGAAAACTCGGGCTCACCGCTCGCGACCGTGCGCTCGTAGAGGTTATGCCCGATGTTTCGGAGACCTGCCGGATTGACGAAAGAAGCGGTCGTGATTTGGCCGATTTCTACGGGGTCCGACTCACCGGGCATCGTCACCGTCACGGTTCCATTGGCCGCGATGCTCACGCTCAGCGCCTCTGCGGGGATGCTGATCGGTGGGTCGAGGGGCAGGCCGTCGCTCGTCACGATGCGACCGCTCGCGTCCGCCTGAAAGTTCCCGGCGCGCGTGTAGGCGAGCGATCCATCTTCTCGCTGGATCGCGAAGAAGCCGTTCCCTTCGATCGCGAGGTCGAGGGGGTTGCTCGTGGTCAGGAAGGTCCCCTGTTCGTGGATGTTGACGGTGCCAGCAATGCGCACGCCGCTGCCGAGCTGAACGCCGAGCGGCGCTTGAGTCGTCTCACCGGTCGTCGCGCCGGGCTGACGAACCATTTGGTAGAGAAGATCTTGAAACTCGACGCGCTGGCGCTTGAAGCCGACGGTGCCGGAGTTCGCAATGTTGTGGGAGATCCCCTCGAGGCGGGTTTGTTGTGCCGCCATTCCAGTCGCAGCAACGTGAAGTGATCGAAACATAGTAGGGCTCCGTCTGGTTCGAGCTCGTCTCGTGCTCGCAGCTGAAGCATGAGCAAACAGAGTGCCAACATGCAGACGCCTTGATCCTGGTGTCGAAGGTGCGCCTCCCCTTGCTGCGCAGTCACCTCGCCTACATCAGAGCTCGCGGCTCTTTCGAGCGCAGGCTCGAACATTTCCGCAGGCATCCGGCGCTTTCGCTCGAGGTGCTCCGGGGCGCGAGGCACAAACTGCGCTCGGCGCTCGGGGCAGCCCTCAGGCGTCAAAGCGCTGGCGGCGAGTTCATGAAGCTGACGCTCGGCTGATGCTCGCGACAGCGCCATCGGAGCGCTCCCGCGCATCGGCATCCGAGCTGAAGCGCGCAGAGCGCACGCGTTCGGGCTGACTTTTCCGCTTGGCGCGGGGACGCTGACGCAACAAAGCCCTCGTCTCACCGAATGGGGAAACGAGGGCCTATGAGAGTCCCGAGGTGGATGATGGTCTTATGCGGCGCGCTCGAGGCGCTTGCGCTTGAGCATCTCGACCAGCGTCGTCCGATTGATACCAAGGAGAGACGCGGCCTGCTTCTTGTTCCAACCGGTGCGCTCGAGTGCCTGCTGGATGAGCTGGTTCTCGAAGCTCTCGACCGCGCGCCGCAGATCAATGCCGACCTCCGGGAGCGAAGTCTGCACCGTGCGGGCAATGCCACTACGCCCGAGCACTCGTTCAGGAAGATCACTCAGGTCGATCAGCGGGCCAGCACTGAGCAAGATCGCTCGCTCAAGCGTATTTTCGAGCTCGCGCACGTTTCCGGGCCACTCGTAGGCCTCGAGGGCCGCCTTCGCCTCCAGCGAAAAACCAGTGAGATCTTCGCGTCCAAGGCGCTGCCGCGCCAAGTCGAAGAAGTGATCCAAGAGCAAGCGAACGTCACCGTCCCGCTCCTTGAGCGCAGGAGTTCGCACATGAATCACATTGAGGCGATAGAAGAGATCTTCCCGGAACGTCCCCTCGCGCACCGCGGCTTCAAGATCGACGTTCGTCGCAGCCACCACCCGGATGTTCGCCGTGAGCACGCGACCGTCACCTACCGGGGAGTATTCCTTATATTGCAGCACGCGAAGCAGCTTCACCTGCAGACTCAGGGGGAGCTCTCCCACCTCGTCGAGAAAGAGGGTGCCGCCTTCAGCAGCTTGAATCCGGCCAATCCGAGCGCCTGCCGCCCCCGTAAACGCTCCTCGCGCGTGACCGAAGAGCTCGGACTCGAGAAGGGCCTCGGGGATCGCGCCACAATTGACGGTGACGAGCGGGCCGCTCGAGCGATTCGAGTGCTCATGGACGGCGCGAGCGACGAGCTCTTTCCCGGTGCCGCTCTCTCCTGTGATCAACACCGTACAGTCGGTCTTGGCGACGCGGTCGATAATGCGGAAGGTCTCGATCAGCTTCGCTGAGCGGCCAACAACGCCTTTCATACTACGAGGGAGGTTATTGATGTCTGTCCTAGGTTCAGGGGGGAAGATGGGGCTGTCGCTCATAACTCCTCGGGCCATCCCTGAAACGGCGTCAAAAGAGACCACCTAAGTCCAAATGTTGACACTCGAGGGGTCGCACCGAGGTAGGCTTTGACCCCACCGGCGTTTTCATCAATAAATTTCAGCACTTAATAAGCGACTGACCCGTCGCACAAATCCGGAAGGTGAGTCAGCTGCGACCCGGAAAGCCTCCCTTTCGATTCACCCAAACCGAAACTCCGTCTCATTTTGAGAGCGCGCCCCTCGAGGCGCCTCTGAAAAGCGCCGCCGGACCTCCTCCGGCACGCTTCCTGCTTGATGAGCAGGCATGAGTGGTTTGTTTCAAGGCATCGGTCCGCTGGCGCAAGCTCTCGGTTTCCACATGGATCGCCACAATGTACTGGCTTCCAACGTGGCTCACGTAGAAACGCCTGGCTATCAGGCGAAGGACGTGACGCGGGTCTCAGGTCAAAACTTTGGCGACCTGCTGTCTGCCGCGATGACGCGCACGCACGAAAGTCATCTACCCGGCAGTCCCACATCCGCCTCGATTCGCGGGCGGGTCATCGATTCACCCGACGCAGAGAAAGGCCTCGACGGTAACTCTGTCTCGCTCGACGTTGAGGCGAGCAAGATCGCTCAAAACCGCCTCCGTTACGAGGTCATCTCAGCCATCGCTTCCGCGGAGTTCGGCCAACTCCGGTACGCAGTCACTGACGGCCGTTAATCAAGAGGATCATCATGCTCGGAGCTTTTAGTGCCATGGATATCGCCGCCTCGGGCCTCTCGGCCGAACGAGTGCGAATGAACACGATCGCGTCGAACCTCGCGAACGCAAAGACGACGAAGACCGCTGATGGAACTCCCTTCCGCCGGATCGACCCGCTCTTTCGCTCCGAAGGGCTCGCCGCCGGCTCGGGGATGCAAGGCGTCGCCAAGGTGTCGGTCGAACGGCTCGTCCGCGACCCGCGTCAAGGCGCCTTGGTTTTTGATCCGGAACATCCGGACGCCAATGCCTCCGGTTACGTCGAGTACCCGAACGTCGACGTCGTCGAAGAGATGGTCAACATGATCACGGCGGCGCGCGCCTACGAGGCGGGCGTCAGCGCCATTGAGAGCATCAAGGGTATGGCCAACGCGGCCATCAAGATCGGCGGGTAAGTCCATTGGCTGCTCCGATCGGTCCCATTGCCATGCTCCCTCCGCACATCGACGGCGGTTTCGCCGTTCCGAGCGTCGGAAACGACGTCGTCCCGCTCGGGCGAGGACGGGGCGTCGAAGGGGCGTCACCGTTCGAAAAGCTCTTGCACGAAACTGTCGCCTCGACGAACCAGGCGCTCACCGAGGCCGACGCCAAGGCGCGTGCTTTCGCGGACGGCCAGAGCGACGACATTCACGGCACGATGATTGCTCTCACGGAAGCCGACATCCAGCTCCGCATGGTCGGCACGATGAAGAACAAGATCGTCGAAGCGTTCTACGAGCTGTGGCGGATGCAGATTTGATGAGGATGACACGTGCCTGAGGGACTCCGCGAATTCACAAAGCAGCTCCGAACCTTTTGGGACGGGCTCGACAACACCAAGCGGATCGCGCTCGTCCTCGCAACGACGTCCGTCCTGTTGCTCGCGCTGCTCTTGCCGATGCTGTCCAGCTCGCGCGCGATGGTTCCCCTCTATTCAAACCTCGAGCCCGAGGACGCCGCCAAGGTCGTCGAGAAGCTCGAGCAGAGCGGCGTCCCTTACGAGCTTCGAGCCTCCGGTTCGACCGTCTTGGTCCCGGAAGAGCGTCTCTATAAGCTGCGCCTCGACATGGCGAGCGAAGGCTTGCCCAAGGGGAGCTCGGTCGGCTTTGAGCTCTTCGATAAGAGCCAGTTCGGCGCCACGGAGTTCGAACAACACGTGAACCTGAGGCGCGCCCTCGAAGGCGAGCTCAGTCGCTCGATCGCCACCGTCAGCGGCGTCGAGGCTGCCCGTGTGCACCTGGTTCTGCCGCGGCAAAGTGTCTTCATCGCAAAAAAGGAAGAGCCCTCCGCCTCCGTCGTCGTGCGCCTGAAAAATCCCGCGCTCTTTGGGAAGCGGGAGGTCGCCGCGGTCGTACATTTAGTTTCGGCTGCTGTTCCTGGACTGAGCCGAAACCGCGTGAGCCTCGTCAGCACCGAAGGTTTGACTCTTCACAGGCCGAGCACGAGTGAAGGCGGCATCGGCAGCGAGACGCTCGTCGAGGAAGCGCAGACCATCGCAGGCACCCTTGAGGCCAAAGCCAACGCTCAGCTCGAACGCGTCGTCGGTCCGTCCGGTGCAGATGTTCGGATCGCTGTCACCCTCGACACGTCGACACGCGAGGAGACCAAGGAGACCTACGAGCCTGACAAGACAGCGCTGCGGAGCGAGCAAACGAGCTCGGAAGAAATCAGGAACCAGAGCGGCGCTCAAGCTGGAATCCCTGGCTCGCGCACCAACCTGCCCGACGCCAGCGGCAACGTCGCCCAGGCCGAGACGAACCAGAACCTCGACACCACCACGCGCAACTCGAGCACCCGCAACTGGGAGGTCGACCGCGCCGTCGCCAAGATCCACACGCCTCCAGGGCGCGTTGCGCGCCTCTCCGTCGCGGTCTTGCTCGACGGAATCTGGAGAAAGGGACCGAACGGACAGGAAGTCTACGAGCCGCGTTCCGAACAAGAGATCCGAGATCTGACGGAGCTCGTGAAGCAAGCTGTCGGCTTCGACGCGCTGCGCGGCGATACGATCACCGTTACCACCGCTCGCTTCCAAAGGCCGGATCTCGAACTCGACGCCGAGGCTACGCCGATGGTGTGGTACCAGGAGCCGTGGATGGTTCCGGCTGCGGCGGGGCTCTTTGCGCTGTTGGTGATCCTCTCTGGGGTGCTCGTCTGGCGCAGCAAGAAGAAACAGCGCGAGCTCTTGGCGGCTATCGAAGCGGCCCGTCTCAAGGAGCGCGAGCAAGCAGAAGCGATGCTTGCAGGTGGAGCGCTCGACGAAAATGGAGAGCTCAACCTCGAGGCCGCCTTCGAGCCGAAGGCGATGGGCGGCGGCCCCGAGGCCATCAACAAAATTCGCGAAAAAGCGCTCGAGATCGCGGCAAAGGACCCCTCGTCCACGGCCGTCGTCCTCCGGGCATGGCTCGCCGAGGAAGAGCAACTCGAAGAGAAGGCAGCGGAGTAGTCGAGGCGAACACCACCAAGGAATGATGCAACCATGAGCGCAGAATTGGCACCCCTGACCGGTCCGCAGAAAGCGGTTTTGATGCTCCTCTCCATGGAGGAGGCTACAGCGGTGCCGGTTCTGGCGGAGATGAGCTCCGAAGAGGTCCAGCGCCTGCGGACGGCCGCGACCAACTTGCGCTCGGTCCCTGTTGAACAGCTCGGGACCGTTTACCGGGAGTTCATCGAACGCTCTCAGGCAGCCCTTGCGGTACCTCGCGGGGGCGTGCGTTATCTCGAGCAGATCGCCGAAAGAGCTCTCGGGCCTGCCAAGAGCGAAGAGATCTTCTCCGGGCGCAAGCGTTCTTCCCTTGAGCGCCTGGAGGCGGCCGATCCGGCCGCGATGGCGGCCATCCTCGAACACGAACACCCGCAGCTCGTCGCCGCGATTCTCTCGCAGATGCAGGCGGAGCGGGCCGCCGAGGTCATCACTCGTCTCCCCGAAGAGAAGCGTCCGCTCGTGCTCCTGCGCCTCGGAACCATGACGGAGGTCCCCGCCAGCATCGTCGAGGAAATCGCCGGAGCGCTCACGAGCGAGCTTCCTTCCGTCGACGCCGACGCGACCCTCGAGGTGCGCGGACTCGATCGCACCGCCGCGGTCATCCGAAAGCTCGGTCGCGGACTGGGCGAAGAAGTGCTCGACGCCATGGCGGAGCAGAACGACGAGCTCGCCGACGCGATCCGTCAGGCCATGTACACCTTCGAGGATCTCTCGGTTCTCAACCCGGCGAGCCTCAGGCTCGTGCTCGAAGGAGTCGCGAGCGAACGCCTCACCCTGGCCCTCAAGACCGCTCCGGAGCCGCTCAAGAACGCCATTTTTGCCAGCATGTCGCGTCGCGCTGCCGATCGAATCCGCGAGGACATGGAAATGCTGGGCGCGGTTCGGCTCGCGGACGTCGAGGCGGCTCAACGCGAGATCGTCGAGGTGGCGACTCGGCTGATGGCGGAAGGCTCGATCAGTCTCGACGGGGACGAAGATGTCGCGTGATCTGTTTAAGGTCGTGAGAGTGGCGCCGAGTAAAGCGCTCTTTCACGACGTCACGGAAGGACAGCGCCCAGTCCCAGAATGGCTCCGCGGTGAGCCGGAGAAGCGCCCAGAGAGCCCCGCGGCTCAGGTTACGCTCGGACGAGAGCGCGGAAGCGAGTCGACGCAGCTCACGCCGAAGACCGAGCGCCCTTCGGACAGTCAGGTCCCTCAAGCGGCCCTGGACCCGCTCTACGACGCAAAGATGCAGTCGGAGTCACTCGCCGCCGCGATGCGCGAATCCTGGCGCGCTCCCCCTCCCTCGGTCGACAGCGCGCCGACCGAAGAGGCGCTCGCGGAGCTCGGAGACGCCATTTTGGCCCTCGAGCTCGAGCGCAAGGAGCTCCTGAAGGACACCGAAAGCGCCTTGCTCTCGCTCGTTCGTTTGGTGGCAGAGCGGGTGATCGCTCGCGAGATCGACGGCGATGACGACCTCGCCCTGCGCCTCGTACGCGAGGGCCTTTCAGCGCTCGAAGAATCCACCCATACCCAGGTCCTGCTCGGCTACGGCTTCGCAGCCCAGGTTCCGGCCCTCGTGGAGCGCTTGAAGCGCGAAGGAGTCCACGCCGAGATCGCCATCGACGAGACCCTTGAGCCCTACGCCTGTCACCTCCGCTCGAGCCTCGGCTCGGTCGATGAGTCCATCTCGACCCGGCTCGACGCGCTGCTCTCCGCCCTCACGGGAGAAGGCGAAGTATGAACCTTGAGCCCCTCATCGAGCGGACTCGAAGCGCCGCGGTCCATCGCCCCGAAGGCACCATCGTCGAAGTAAACGGGCTCATCGTCGAGGTAGGCGGGCTGCGCGCCGCGATCGGCGATTGTTTGACGGTCCCGAGCGCCCAGGGGCTCCGCCTCGAAGTCGTGGGCTTCCGCAAGTCCCATTTGCTCACTACGCCGCTCGGGTCGACAGCCGGGCTCAGGCGAGGCTCCAAGGCCGTTTTCGCTTCCCACGGTGGGACAACACTGGTCGGCGAAGGGCTCCTCGGTCGCGTCGTCGACGCGCTTGGACGTCCTCTCGATGGCAAGCCGCTCCCCGCAGCCCTTTCTCGGGTCAGCCTGGATCGAGAACCCCCAGATGCCTTTGCCAGGCAGCCGATCCGCACGCCGCTGTCGACCAGCGTACGGGCTATCGACGGCTTGCTCCCGCTCGGCGTCGGTCAGCGTGTCGGCATTTTCGCGGGCAGTGGCGTCGGCAAGAGCACACTGCTTGGCATGATTTGCCGCGGCTCAAGCGCAGATATCAACGTGATCGGGCTGATCGGAGAGCGCGGGCGCGAGCTGAACGAGTTCATCCGTCAGTCCCTCGGTGAAGAGGGCCTGGCGCGCTCCGTCGTCGTTGCGGCGACGAGCGATCAAGCCCCGCTCCTTCGAGCGCGCGGCGCCGAAACCGCAACGGCCATCGCCGAGTACTTTCGGGACCAGGGCAAGAGCGTGCTGCTCGTGATGGATTCGGTGACCCGCTACGCGATGGCGCTCCGGGAGGTCGCCCTCGCCGCAGGAGAGCCGCCCGCGACCAAGGGTTACCCGCCGAGCGTGTTCGCCGCTTTGCCGCGGCTTCTGGAGCGAGCGGGCACAAGTCCCGGCCAGGGTGTGATCACGGCGCTCTACACGGTGCTCGTCGAGGGTGACGATCTCTCCGATCCAATCGCCGATACAGTGCGCGGCGTGCTCGACGGGCACATCGTCCTCTCGCGCAAGCTCGCCGAGCGTGGACACTTCCCCGCGATTGACATCGGCTCGAGCGTCTCTCGTTTGGTCAACGAAGTGGCACATCCGGACCATGTCGCAGCGGCGAACCGATTCAAGGACCTACTCGGGGCCCACCGCGACGCCCTCGACCTGATCCAAGTGGGCGCCTATTCGCCCGGCTCCGACGCGCGCGTCGATGAGGCTCTGCGTCTCGCTCCAGCCTTCGACGCGCTGCTCCGACAGCGCACGGACGAGAAGACGCGCCCCCAGGAAACCCTCGCCGTCCTGCTTCGGCTGGTGGGCGCGAAAGGAAAGTAATTGGCTTCTCGCATCCCGCGCTTCTCCAGGCTGCTCGCGCTCAGGGAGCGTGAGCTCGAGGAGCAGAAGAGGCTCGTCGCCAAGGCCGAACAGGCTCTCCGAGAGGCGACTTTGCGCGTCCAAGAGGGGCAAGAGGCCTTACGGAAGGCAGCGACGGGCTTCCGCGTAGAGCCCGGTGAATCGCGCCTCGTCCAGGACTTTGAAGTGAAGAGCGACTGGCTCAAGGCCACGGTACAGGCCCTCGAAAAGCTCATGGAACAGCGGCGCTTCGCTGAGGACCGCGTGCGGGCGCAAAAGGGCGCGCAGATGAAGGCGGAGCGAGAGCGACGCAAAGTCGAGCTCCTGCTCGAGAAGATCCGCGAAGAGGAGCGGATTGCGCTTGTGCGCGCGGAACAGAAGGACACGGACGAGGTCGCGCAAGCCAAGTTTAGCCAGCTCCGGGACGTGCGGAGCTCGAGTCATTGACCGCTCACTAGCGCGTGGCTTGTCGCTTGCAAGAGCGGCTCTCCGAATGCAGTCAAAAGGCCACGCCGGAGAGGCTCTCGCCCACATCGGGATCCCATCGCCGACAGCCGCGCTCGAGCCCCCGTCGCTCAAGGACGAGGACAAAGCAGCCTGGGCTGCGCTGCTCATGCAAGCGTTCCCGCGGCAAGAGCGCCCGTTGCTCGTGCCTACCCCCACCGCACCTAGTGCGCAGGCAGGGGCCAAGGAACTTCCACAAGGGCCCGCTGCCGCGATGGAGAGCCAGAGTTCTGACACCGAAAGTGTCAATCCCGAGGGTCCATCCCGCCTCACCCTCTCCATCACCACCGAAACCCTCGGGCGCATCGACTTCATCGTGGACCGGAAAGGCGGCGAACTCTCCCTTTGGATCGCGGCCTCCGACGAAGCTCGTTCCCTCATTTCGGCCGATCCATTCGGCCTTGCCCGCCACCTCGAAGGGGCTCGCCTGCCCGTCAAAACCGTGAACGTCATCGGCCGCGGAGAACTCGGCACCGTTCTTGCTCGTAGCCGGGAGAAACGGGAAGGCGACGCCACCCCGGACTCGGCGGGAGCCCCACACAGGCCCAAGAAGCGACGGCTCAACCTCATAGGATAAATATGATCGATCCCATCACCGCCTCGGCGAACGCGACCGCCACTCAACAGGCTCAAGGGCTCACCGGCGCCGCCAAGAGTCTCGGCAAGGACGACTTCCTCCGGCTGCTCGTCGCTCAGCTTCAAAACCAAGATCCGCTCAAGCCCCAGGATAACTCCACGTTCGTCGCCGAGCTCGCTCAGTTCTCCAGCCTCGAGCAGACGGTGGCGATCAATGAGCGCCTCGACACTCTCGCGCTCCAAAACCAGGGCCTGCAGAACAGCAACATCGTCGACATGGTCGGCGCGATGGCCACCCTGCGCGGCGGCACCATCACGGCTGAAGGTTCTGGACAACCGGTACCGTTCGGCTTCGAGCTCGCCGGCGAGGCACACACCGTCAAGGTGACGATCTCGGACTTCTCCGGCAACCCAGTGCGCACCATCAACGTCGGCTCGCGAGCGGCAGGCAAGGTCACCCTCAACTGGGACGGCAAGAACGATCAAGGCATCGTCCAACCGAAGGGCCCTTACACAGTCAGCGTGACCGCTACCGATGCGGACGGAGCGACGGTCGACGTGGACCAAGAGACGCGCGGTCTCATCACCGCTGTGTCCTTCGACAAGGGGTACCCCGTACTCCACCTCCAGAACGGAATGAACGCGCCCGTCGGAGATTTGCTCAAACTCGAACGTTAGTTCGAGCTCATTGAACGAGAGAGAAGAAAGAACCCAACCACAGGAATCAGGAGAAAAAGAAACATGGTTATGCGATCCCTTCAGACCGGCGTCACCGGTCTCCGGGCTGAGTCAGAGGCCCTCAGCGTCAACGCTGATAACATCTCCAACGTCAACACTGTCGGCTTCAAGTCGCAGCGCGCCATCTTCCAAGATCAGCTCGGACGCTCGATCTTGGCCGGCACGCCCGCGGCCAACCCCGGCTCGGGAACGCGCGTCACCGACGTGCAGGTCCTGCACAAGCAAGGAACGCTTTCGAATACCGGTCTCTCGACGGACCTCGCCCTCTCGGGCGACGGCTTCTTCACCGTCTCCGGCACCGTCGACGGCGTCACCGCGAACTTCTACACACGCGCTGGTCAGTTCCAGCTCGACAAGGATGGCTTCCTCACGAACCCGAACGGCCTCAACGTGATGGGTTATGCCGCTCAAGCGAACGGCACCTTCGAGGCACGCCTCAGCGCAGTTCAGGTCCCCACCTCGGCCATTCCGCCCAAGATCACCGAGAACGTGATGATCACCGCGAATCTCGACTCGAACGCCGAGATCCCCGCCCTCGCTTGGGACGCGCAGGATCCGTCGGCGACCTCGAACTTCTCGACGACGCTCACCGTCTACGACTCCCTCGGCAACGGGCACAACCTCGACGTCTACTTCCGTAAGAGCGGCGAAAATGCCTGGGAGTTCAATGTGCTGGTAGCCGGTGAGGAGCTGAATCCTCCGGTCGCAGGCAACTCACAGGTCGGCACGGGTACCCTGACCTTCGACTCGAACGGCGCACTCACCGCCGTGACCGGCAACACGGCGAACGTGACCTTCGCGGGCGCCAATGCCCAGACGATCACCTTCGATCTCGGTACGCCACTCGGAGCGGGCGCGACGGGTCTCGACGGCATCACCCAGTTCGCCGGCAAGTCGAACGTCTCTTCCCAGAGCCAGGACGGTTACGCCGCGGGCGAGTTCGCCGGCGTGTCCGTCGACGGACAGGGTGTGGTGCGCGGCCTCTACACCAATGGAGAGAAGCTCGCCATCGCGCAGCTCGGTATCGCCAAGTTCGTCTCGAACGACGGGCTCGGACGCGCGGGCAACCAGCTCTTCATGGCCACTCGCGAGAGCGGGGAAGCTGCGATGGGTACGGCGGGCAGCGGCGGTCGCGCTGCGGTCAGCTCGGGGGCGCTCGAAATGTCGAACGTGGACCTCGCCGAAGAGTTCGTTGGCCTCATCCAACATCAGCGCGGCTACAGCGCAAACTCGAAGGTCATCACCACGGCCGATGACATGCTCCAAGAGCTCTTGAACATCAAGCGCTAACTTTGAGCACACGACGGAATCAATGAACTAGGATCATGTCGACCGACGTCAGCACAGAGACCGCCGGAATTCCGGCCAAAAAGGGGAACCGAATGGTCCTTCTCAGCGCAGGGCTGAGTGTCCTGCTCGTGGGGGGCGGTCTCGGGGTCTTCTTGGCTCCTCAGTTCATCAATCCTTCTCCTGCAAAAGCGAACGAGCGCGCTGAAAAAGCCGCCAAGAGTGGCGAAGACGAAGCCGACGAAGACTCCTTTGCGGAGTCTCAGGCGGAGTCCTCGAGCTCGGACGCAGATCTGGGTAACCCTCCTCTCTCGGTAGAATGGCCCCCCCTCGTCGTCGATGTTCGAGACGGGGGGGGAGAGCCTCACCACGTGAAGCTCGTCGTCACCATTGAATGCGCCGATGAGAATGCTCAGAAGACGGTCAAAGCGCTCTCACATCGCGCGAGGGCCAAGGTCCTCGAATACATCCGAGGTCAGACCTTCGAAGAGCTCACGGAGGGAGCGAACTTCCCGAAGATCCAAGCGAATCTCACCAGGCTCATCAAGAGCACGACCGGAAAGTCGGTCAAAGGCGTCTGGATCACGGATTTCGTTGCTCAATGAAGGCCGCACAGCTGCACGTGGATGAACTTCAGGGGGACGCAGGCCGTCCAATCGACGGCCGTGTACGCCCAGCTGACCTCACAGGCTCTCAAAGGCACCTGCGAGCGGCGCTCTCTGCGCTCGCAAGGACGGCTGAGTCGTTCTCCCGTGGCGCCCGGCGCGCCATGCCGTTTTTGCTCCGGCAGCGTGTCAGGCTCGATCTAGGAGAGCCCGCAATTGGCAATCTCAGCGAGAGTGACGCCGCCGAACACGGCCCTTGTTACGCGGTCTCGCTCACCGAGAAAGACGGCCCCGCCTGGGCAACACTCTTGCTCAACGGACCTTGCCTAGCCCGACTTCTCGAAGGAAGCCTCGGGAACTCACAGGTCTCAGAAGGCGCGAGTCTCGGCGATCGTCTGACCCTCGCCCAGCGCGTCCTGATCGCAAAGATCGCGAGCCGGCTCGGCGAAGACTACGCAGAGGCCATCCATAAGGAAACCGGCCTCAAGTTTCAGGTCTCAGGCGGCACCGCGATCGGCCAAGATGAGGAGGAGGAATCCGAGTCGCGAGACGGCCTGTTCATCGAAATGAACTTCGCGGGCGACGGAACGAACGCGTCCATCGTGCTCGCGATCAGCGCGGATGCCGTGGACGACGCGGTCCGCGAAGCGGACGACACTCAGCTCCAAAAAGGTGACCCGAAGGTCGCAGAGGCGCTGCAGAACGTAGAGATTCAGGTGACCGCCGAGCTCGGCCGCCTCTCGCTCGGCCTTCGAAAGATCGTCGGCCTCAAAGAAGGCTACGTGCTCCGCCTTCCGACGCTCATCGAGAGCCCGATCGCGATCACTCTCGGCGGAGTTCAAAAGTTTCAGGGCGTCCCCGTAACCTCTCGAGGGCAGTTGGCCGTTGAGATCTTAGACATCGACGCTCCTTCACCCGAAGGCGGCCCACAAGCACCATGACCGAAATCAAATCCCCCTTCCCCAAACGCGCCGATGCCCACGGAATGAGCTTCGTCTTCGACGTACCCGTCGAGGTCACGATCGAGCTCGGGCGCCGCAGCATGAAGATCGCTGACGTCTTGAAGCTCGGACCGGGGAGCATCCTCGAGCTCGACAAGGTGAGTGGTGAACCCCTCGACATCTACGTCAACAATCGACTCATCGCCCGCGGCGAAGCCGTCGTGATCGGAGAACGCTATGGCGTCCGACTCACAGAGGTCTTGGTCAGTGAAGGGGGCGAGGCGCTGTGAGCTTCTCCCGCGCGCGGTTCCTCGCTTTGAGTGCCCTCGTCTGGGCGCCGTCGACTCTGGCCGCGCCCGCGGCCGTCACCCAAGCCGCCCCCACGGCCCTCACGGCACCGGCTGCCGAAGCTGTGCCCGCCGCTCCGGCCCCCGCGGCCCCAGAGGCCGATACCCAAGCCGCAGCACCGGCGCCCCAGGCCGAAGCTGCCCCGCCCAGTTATCTGCGACAAACGCCGAAGAGCACAGGACCCGAGGCCGGGACCAAGAGCGAAACGAACATTGGACTGCGCGCCACCGTTGCCGTGATCTTGCTGCTCGCCCTCGGCGGCGCTGCGCTCTTCCTCAAGAGGCGGCAGAAGAGCCCGCTTCGCCCGAGCCAGGTGCACTTGAGCATGGTGGCGGCGGTCGGCGTCGGGAACAAAGCTCAAGTCTGTCTCGTGACTGTAGGACGCGAGGCCATCTTGCTCGGTGTCACCGAGCAGAGTGTGACTCCGCTCCGCGTCTATCCTGAGTCAGAGCTCGCGCTGGTGACCGCCGGGGACACCACCAAGGAAGCCGACAGCGCCCCGAAGAGCGTGTCCGAAGAGGACGATGCGAAAGTCGACCTCGAGCGGAACTTCCAGGCGCTCCTCTCCAAAGCTTCTCAAGGCAAGAGTCCCCGCTCGAAGACCCACGCCACGCGCTCCTCCTCCGTAGAGGAGGAGGACGGGGAGCTCCCTGCCCATCTCAAGGCCGCACTCGAAACCCCCGCCAAGGCCCCCCGCGCCGCGTTCGCGCCCCCTGAAGGTCAAGCCTCTGAGCTTGCCCGACGTTTCCGAAGCTTCCAGGCATAACCATGGAGGGAACACTCCTCGAGACCGGCTCGCTCGCCCCCGCCCTCAAGGTCCTCCTCCTTTTGGGCGCGGCGGCGCTGATCCCCGCGATCCTGCTCAGCGTTACCTCCTTCGTGCGCATCGTGGTCGTGCTCTCGCTCTTAAGGCAGGGGCTCGGGGCGATGCAGACACCTCCAACTCAAGTCATCGTCGGACTCGCCTTGTTCCTGAGCGCTTTCACAATGGCTCCGGTCGTCGAGGAGATCCGCACGGTCGCCTACGAGCCCATGGTGCGCAAGGAGATCACAGAGTTCGAAGCGATCAGTCGCGCCGTCGAGCCGGTCGAACGGTTCATGTTGCGGCAGACGCGCGAGGCTGACCTCGGCCTCTTCTATTCTTTGAGCGGGAAAGAGCTGCCGCGGACGCCCGAGGAAGTCCCGCTCAGCATGGCGATGCCTGCCTTCATGCTCTCTGAGCTCACGACGGCCTTTCAAATGGGCGTGATTGTGCTGCTTCCGTTCTTGGTTGTCGACCTCGCCGTCGCCTCGCTCCTCATGAGCATGGGTATGATGATGGTCCCACCGACGGTCATGAGCTTGCCCATCAAGCTGCTCCTTTTTGTTCTGGTGGACGGCTGGAGTTTGGTCGCCGGATCGCTACTCCGGAGTTTCGCATGACCACAGAAGGCGCCATCGATCTGCTCCGAAAAGCGTTCATCACCGCTGGCATCGTGGCGGGACCGATGATTCTCGCGGCGCTCGTCGTGGGCCTTTTGGTCGGCGTGCTGCAGGCCGCGACCCAAATCAACGAAGCGAGCATCGCGTTCGTCGTGAAGCTCCTCGCCGTCATCGTCACCTTCGGCATCGTCGGCGCCTGGTCCCTCGAACAACTGCTCGCCTTCACCTCCCACTCGTTCACGAGCATGGGCGACGTGGTCAAAGGACCGTAGCCCTGGCACGGCTCTCGCATTGAAGGTCGCCCATGAGCCTGCCTTTCGAGGCCCTAGTGCGCACGGAAGCCTTGACGTTCGGCCTAGAAGCCGCGCGTCTCTCTGGGCTTTTGATCGCGGCTCCCCTCGCCTGGACCTTTTTGCCCGCGCGCGCGCGCGCAGGCCTCGTGCTCCTGCTCACGTTCTTCATGCACGGCGTAGTCCCTCGGCCCGATCTCAAGGCTCTGGATATCCTGCATGTGAGCGGACTCACCGCCAGCGAGTTCCTCGTTGGGATTTCCTTGGGCTTCGTGGCGCGCCTGGTCCTCGCGACCACTGAGATTGCCGCCGACGCCATAGCGCCGACCATGGGCCTCAGCGCGGCCCAGCTCGTCGATCCGAGCCTCGGAGGTCAGGGCACGGTCCTCACCAAACTCCTTCGCTATTTCGGCATTCTGTTCGCGCTGAGTGCGGGCCTGCATCACATGCTCCTCGCCGCGGTTTTTCATAGTTTCTCGGTGTTCCCGGTCGGCAGCATGATCCATCCGGAACTGCTCGCGGAGGACATGATCGGCCTGACGGCTCGCGCGCTCTCCTCCGGGGTGCGGCTCGCCCTGCCCATCCTCGCGATCCTTTTCATCGCCCAAATCGCGCTCGCTTTCGTGGCCCGCGCGGCCCCGGCCATGCAGATCTTCGCGATTGGCTTCGCCGTCACCCTCGGGACCGGTGCTGTGCTCTGGGTCGCTTTCGCGCCCGAGATCGCCGGCGCTCTCACAGAGCTAGCACGGGGCGCTGAACCCACCCTCCTCCGCGTGCTGTCGCACCTCGCAGGAAACGCTGCCCGATGAGCGACGAAGACAACGAGAAAACAGAGGAACCTTCGCCAGAAAAACGGCGCAAGGCTCGCGAAGAAGGCAACATTGCCCGCAGCAAAGACAGCGGGCCTATTGCGGCGACCATCGCCGTCCTCCTGGCTTTGAGCGCCTTCGGCGGCGCCGCTTATCACAGCTACGTCGCCTTCGCTGAGGCCTGTTTCGGGGCGCTCGAGCGCGCCGGTCCGGAAGCTGTCTTCGCAAAGCTGACCCTCGCTTTGCCTTTGCTCGCCACTCTCACGATCCCCGTCGCCGGAGCGGCCGCCCTCGGCGCCATCCTGATCGGACTTGCGGAAGTGGGCCTGCAAATGAACTGGTCACTGCTCGAACCGAAATGGAACCGGCTCGACCCGATCGCCAAGCTGCCGAAGATTTTTGCGCCCAGTCAGGCAGCGGTCATGACGGTGCTCACCTTGCTGCGCGTCGCCGCCGTGGTCTTGGTCGCGACCAAGATCATCTCCAGCGAGTTCGATACCCTCTCGAGGTTGCCTCAGATGACCATCGAACAGGGCACCAAGGTCGTGCTCACGGTGATCACGCGCATCGCCCTTTGGGCCACGGGTGTACTCGCCATCCTGTCGGCGCTCGACTACGGACACTCTTGGTGGAAGCGCGAACAATCGCTCAAGATGTCGCGCCAAGAGGTCAAAGAGGAGCACCACCAGCAGGAAGGTGATCCACGCATGAAGGGGCGCCAGCGGCAGCGCGCTCGGGAGATGCTCCGACGGGGCATCGTCGCCCAGGTCAAGACCTCCGACGTCATCGTGGCCAACCCGACCCACGTCGCTGTGGCCCTTCGTTATCGGCCCGAGGAAGGCGCTCCTGTGGTGACCGCCAAGGGAGTCGACGATATCGCACAGCACATCAAGAAGGTCGCCAAAGAACACGGCGTGCCCGTCGTCGAGTCCGTGCAGCTCGCCCGCGCCCTGAACGCTCAAGTGCGGGTCGGTCGCCCGATCCCCCTTGAGTTCTTCCAGGCGGTCGCAGAGGTGCTCGCCTACGTCTACCGCTTGAAGCGCCGCGGACTCCGAGCCTGAATCGCGCGACAGGCGGCCGACACCGAAGAGGCATGGTTCGCGTCAAGAGCCTGACGGCAGAGCGGAGAGCGGCGAGGCCATCCGCAAAAAAACCGGCTCCCCAGGCCGTGGGGCCTGGATATCGAAGCGAACGAGCTCAGGAGCGCGGTCCCTTTTGACTCGGCACGATTCTCGCTTGGAAGAGGGCGGTGGCCTCTCCCGTCCGCACCTCCAAGGAACCGCTCAGCGACAGTGTCGTCCCGTTGCTCCTGGTCGGGGTCGTCTTGATGATGGTCTTGCCGCTGCCGAGCTTCCTGATCGACGCTCTGCTCGCGCTCAGCCTCGCCATCTCCATCGGCGTCTTTCTGATCGGGCTCTACATGGAGCAGCCGCTCCAGTTCAGCTCGTTCCCCGCGGTCATCCTGGTCGCCACCCTGCTCCGCCTGAGCCTGAACGTGGCCACGACGCGCCTCATCCTGTTGCGCGGACACGAAGGGACCGGGGCGGCGGGCCATGTCATCGAGACGTTCGGAAAGTTTGTCGTCGAAGGAAACGTCGTCGTCGGTTTGATCGTCTTTCTGATCCTCGTCGTCATCAACTTCGTGGTGATCACCAAGGGTGCCGGACGCGTGGCGGAAGTTGCGGCGCGATTCGCCCTCGACGGTATGCCGGGCAAGCAGATGGCCATCGACGCCGACATGAACGCCGGTGCTATCAGCCCGGACGTAGCGCGCGCTCGTCGCCGCGATCTCGAACGCGAAGCGGATTTCTTCGGCGCCATGGACGGCGCGAGCAAGTTCGTCAAAGGCGACGCGATCGCGAGCCTCCTCATCACGGCCATCAACTTGATCGGTGGCCTGCTCTTGGCGGTGGGTCGCGGCCTCGGCCTCGGAGAAGCCGCCGAGACCTTCTCGATTCTCTCGATCGGAGACGCTCTCGTCTCGCAAATGCCGGCCCTCTTGATGTCGACGGCCGCTGGCGTGGTCGTCACTCGCAGCGCCACCGGAGAGCAGCTCGGACGCGCCTTTGCTACCCAGCTGCTCGGGTCCCGCCGGGCGATGCTGACCACCGGCGTCGTCGTCGCTGCCATGTCGCTCTTGCCGGGCATGCCGATGGTGCCCTTTTTGGCCCTCTCGGGAGGGATCTTCTACTACGCCCGAAAGCGCAAGGAGGCCGTCGCCCAAGAGGCCGACGAGGTGCCGGTTGCGCCCGCCGTCGAACCGGGCTCCATGGAGGACATCGAAGGCTCTCTCCCGCTCGAAATGCTCACACTCGAGGTCGGCTACGAGCTCCTTTACGCAGTGGATCCGAAGATGGGCGGAATGCTCGTCGATCGCATCCAGTCCCTGCGCAAACAGGTCGCCATGGATCTCGGCATCATCATGGCCCCCGTCCATATCCGCGACAACTTGGAGCTCGAGCCTGGAATGTACCGGTTCCTCTTGCTCGGCACCGAGATCGCTCACGGCACGATTCGCAGCGGCCACCTGCTCGCCATCGACCCGAGCGGCCAGGCCCCGGCCATCGCCGGCGAGCTGACGCGCGATCCGGCATTCGGAAGCACCGCTCGCTGGATCCACCAGAGAGACAAGGAGATGGCGAGCGCGCTCGGCTACACGGTCGTCGACGCCACCACCATCATCGCGACGCACCTCGCCGAAATCGTCCGCGCTCACGCTCATGAGCTGCTCGGACGCGCCGAACTCCAGCACCTGCTCGACAACTTCGCCAAGAGCCACCCCAAGCTCACCGAAGACCTCATCCCGAACATCCTCTCGCTCGGCGATGTGCTCAAGGTCCTTCGCAACCTGCTGCGCGAAGGCGTTCCGATCCGCAACTTGCGCTCCATTCTCGAAGGTCTCTGTGAGCTCGGCATGAACACCAAAGATCCTGAGCAGCTCACGGAAGCTCTTCGCCAGCGTCTGAGCCGCCAGCTCACCGCGGTCTTCAAAGGGATGGACGGTCAGATCAGCGCACTGGTCCTCGACGGACCTGTCGAAGAAATGTTCCGCCGTTCTCTCCGAGACATCGCAAGCGGTGTCGGTGGCGCCCTCGACCCAGAACAGACACGCCAGATCGGCGATGAACTCGAACAAGCAGTTCAGGCGATGATCGAAGCAGGGAAAGCCCCGCTTTGCGTCACGAGCCCCGACATTCGTCGCTATGTGCGCGCCTTTGCAGAGCGCCGCAGCCCCCGCCTCGCGGTGCTCTCATTCCGCGAGCTCGAACCTCAGACCCCTGTGCGTCCTTTCGCCACGATCTCCTTCGCTCCCCGCAGCCACGCCGCCTAGCCGAAGCCTCCTGTCTCCCCGGAACCAGCCATGCAGTACCAGACATTTTCAGGAACCGATCTCAAAGAAGCACTGGGCGCCGTCCGCGCCGCCTTCGGTCCGGACGCCCTGATTGGGCCGACCCGGCATATCAACGTACCCGGTCACGGCGGGNTTCCCGAGCTCCGCGTCGAAGTCCAAGCTGCCCCTTCGACTCCGCAGAACCCCCATTGGCCTTTTGCGAGCGCTCTGCATCCTCAAGGCAAGCGCGCCGCCGGCGCCACGGCTGCTCCTGTGATCGCCAAAGGAGCGCCCCGCGCCAGGCGCTTCGAAGCCGCCGCAGACGAGCCTTCCGAGCGGCTTCGCGTCGAGTCTCCCACCCTTTCGCGCATGGAAGCGCAGATCAACGAGCTCCGCTTCATGGTGGAGTCACTGAAAGCTCAGCTCCCGTCCAAACAAAGGGCGCTCAGCCTTCTCGCGGTGCTCGGAATCGATGGAAGCGCGGCGCGGCATTTGAGCGGCCGCATCGGCAAAGCCAAATCCGACCAGGAAATCGCTGAAAAGCTCGCGGCACGCCTCGACAAGGCCCTTGTCGACAGCGTCTCCATCCTCGATTCCGGAAAGCCCGAGCTGGTGGCCTGTGTGGGACCCACCGGTTCGGGAAAAACGACCACTCTCGCCAAGATGGCCGCGCAAGCTCGGCTCGATCATGGCCGTTCAGTAGCTGTGGTCTGCCTCGATCACTTCCGGGTCGGGGCGCTCGACCAATGGCAAAGGTACGCCAAGCTCATGAATATCCCCGTATTCGCTCCACAAACTCCCGACGAACTCGGCGCAGTTTTCGCGAGCAATCCGGCGGATTTGATCCTGGTGGACACCCCGAGCGTCGGCTCTTCGGCGGATCCTGCCATGCGCGCATTCTCCGACGTGTCGCACCTCGCCCGCCGCGCGGTTCACGTTCTCCTCCTGTTGCCCACCTGGCTTCGAGGCAACGACGCTGAGAGACTTGTTCATCAATATGGTCACCTCAGCCCCACCGGGCTCGTCGGCACCAAGCTCGACGAGAGCGATACGCTCGGTGGACTCGTGCAGGCATCGATCACGGGTGAACTCCCCATCACTTTCTTGAGCCGGGGACCGCGCGTCCCTGAGCACCTCGAGCGCGCCGAGAAGCGCGCGGTCATTGAACAGCTCCTCTCCCGTCTGAGCACCCCCTAACTCGAAGGCTCCCTCCCCGCTTCTGGATTCTCCGCGTGCTTGGTTCCTCTTCCCAAAGCTTCCCTGACGAGCGCAAAGACGCGCTGCTCGGCCTCGAACGCGCCGAGTACGAGCGCTATTTGCCGCTCGTACGGCGGGTGGCGCTGCGCACTGCTTCAGGAAGTCTGCCGAAGAACGTCACCTACGACGACGTCCTCCGGGCGGGCTGGGCCGGGCTGGTCAAGGCGCTCGGAAGACGCGAAGCGCGCTCGGATGCGGACTTCGAGTCTTATGCAGCCTACGGAGTCCGGCTCTCGGTGCTCGAGTACCTCGAAGCCCAAGACCCCGTCACACGCCAGCTCCGAACGACCTCTGAGCGCATTTCGACGGCCATCGGCGAGCTTGTCGCCGTCTTCGGCCGCGCCCCGGAGGAGAGTGAGGTCGCGCGGCACCTCGGCATTATCGGCGAGCAGTACAGCTCGCTCCTCGTCCAAATTCTTGAGCGCGGTTTGGTCCGCCTCGACCTTCCGAACGAAGCCCGTGACCCGCACGGCACGAAAGAACACATGGCGACGAAAATGGCCCGCATCATCACCGCCCTCCCCGACCAGTACCAAATCGTATTAGGTCTCTATTACCAGGAAAAGTGTGACCACCAGGAGATCGGCGACGTGCTCGGGCTCGATGAAGGCAGAGCCCGCGAGCTCCATGCCCATGCCATCCACCTCGTACGCGGCCAGCTGAGCCCGGGAGCTTCCTCATGAAGTTTGCGACGACACGTTTCGGAGAGCTCGAGATCCAGGACGACACGCTCATCACCCTGAGCGCTGGGATGGTGGGTTTCCCGAAGGACACCCTCTACGCGTTCATTCCCCACCGCGACTCCGCCGACGTCGCTTGGCTCCAGTCCGTCCAAAATCCAAGCGTAGCCTTCCCGCTGCTGAACGCGACCCGGGTCGGTCCCGACTATCCCGATGTCCCCCTCGAGACCATCGCCGAGCAAGCAGGCATCGCCTTCGAAAACGTGGCTGACTTGGCGCTGCTCGTGGTCCTTTCCGCGTCCGCAGGGGACGCTCCCACCGTAAATCTGATGGCTCCCGTGGTCATCAACGTGGCGACCCGCGTGGGCGCCCAGGTCGTGCTCGTGGGCTCTCGATTCCAAACGGCCCGCCTCGGCCGCAAGTCCGCCGAACGAGGAGCGCACGCAGGGCTATGACTCACGCCGCATCACGGGCCCCGGAACCAAGCCGAGCCCCCTCGAGCATCCCGGGCTTCACTCTGCAAGAGGGCATCTGGTTCGGAGATTTCGATGACGAGGAAGCGCGGCGTGTCGCCGCCGCCAGCCTGACCGCGATGGGCGGCAGGATCATGGGGGCACGCCCGATTCCGGCCGCGGCCCAGAAGCTCGTCCAGCTCACCCGCGACGAAGACGCCGACATCCACAAAGTCGTCCGGGTCCTCGAGATGGACCCGGGCCTCTCCCAGAAAATCCTCCGCCTCGTGAACTCCGCGGGCTACGGACTTCGCATCCGCTGCACTTCACTGCAGCACGCCACGGCTCTCCTCGGCCAGGTCAAGCTGCGCCAGGTCGCCACCAGCGCGGTCCTCTTCGATCACTTTGGGAAAGCTTCACCGCTCACGCGCAAGAAGCAGGAGCACGGCGCCCTCGTCGCGTCCTTGTGCCGTTATCTCGCGATCCACCTCGGTCTGCCCCAGGATGATCTCTTCACGATCGGCCTGCTCCACGACATCGGCGAGCTCATGATGCTCGACGACGATTTGAAGGGCTACCCGCAGCTGCTCGCGGAAACGGAGGGGCAGTTTGACGTGCTCCACATCCGCGAGCGGGAGCTGTACGGCTTTGATCACGCGGCCCTCGCGGCCCATGTGCTCGCGAGCTGGAGCATTCCCTCTCCGCTCCCCGACGTGATCGCCTTGCACCACCAACCGGCTGTCGCTCACCAGCACAGCCTCGACGTCGCCGCGATGGTCCAGACCCTGCGCTTCGCGGACCATATGGCGCACCTGCTCGACCAGAAGAACCCGCGGCGCTCGATCGCGACCCTGGCCGAGTCCGAGGCTGCGTCCTACCTGGACTTCTCCGAGGTTCAGATCGCCGCCATGTGGCGGGATCTCGAGAAGGTTCAGGAAGTCACGAAGAACCGACGCCTGAACATCATGGACATGGCGCCGCGCACCGTGTCGGTCCCTGACTCGCTGCGTCCACGCGGAGTCCCGTTCTCAGCCCGCCCGCCGGAGGATCGGGGTTCCAAGAGCTCCGACGGGACGGCCAGCCAGAAGCTCCCTGAACAGATCGCTGTGCCCTCGTTCCGCTCACCGCTGGCGCTCCTGCGTCATGTCCCCGAAGCGCCGGAGGCCCGCGCTCATGATGCAGAACCACAAACCGGTGACCAGGAACGCACCGCGCACGGGGCGGAGCACCACTCCCCGACCGAAGAAGCCGCCGAGACTCCTCCCCGCCATCAGCAGGGGCCCGTCCTGTCGCCGCTCAGCACACGCCGCATCGAAGTTCCCACGTTCTCCGTTCAGCCTCCCGCTGCTCAGCCCCACGAGCCTCCCCAGCGCCTCAACCCACCTGCGTTCGAAGAAGAGCCGCCGCGCGCGAGGGTCAGCGAGGAAGACCCGGTCACTCCGCCCGAAAAGCCTCATCCCATCATTCGGCCCATTTTCGATGGCGCGCACACTGACGAGGCACTGCTCGCTCGGCTGACGGGAGGGGCACTCGAACATGAGGAGTCCGAGCACCCCGAGCCCGAGCGACAGCCTGAAGCTGGGCGTAGAATCGAAGAGGCGCCCGAACGCCAGCAGAAGCCCCGCGCTCCCGAGGCAGATCGACTCGTCTCAGCCGAGAAACAGGAGGCCGACTCGCCCTGGTTCGAACAAGCGGCCAATGACGTAAACCCAGAGGTCTTCCCCTGTGCGTTCTGTTATGCCCCGACCTTCGGCGCCTCTTGCAGCGTGTGCGGCGCTCAGACGTGCCCGGAGCATCAGCTCACCTCGAGGCAATGGTGCGTGGCGTGCGAAGAGGAGTTTCAGACCTTCCTTCAGAGCCACGGTACGAGTCCGATGGTCCCGCTCTCAGTGGGCGTGACCTTGGCGATCGCCTTCCTCGCCACCTGGTATTTCGCCTCTATCGACGGGGCGCTCGGAGTCCTCAGCATCGGCATCGTGCTGATCTTCGGGCTCTTCGTTTCGCATCACGTCAGCTTGAAGCGCCGCTTCCGGATCGCGCGCAAGCGCGCTCTCGAAGAGATGGAAGAGGCCGAGCTCCCTTCTCCCGTCCAGGTGCGCGCCGAGCCGGATGACGACCCGCTCAGCCGCACGCTGGAGGCCATTGCAGAAGAAGAGGTCACCCGTGGGAGCGATGACGTCGATCCAGAGGCCTCACCCCTCAGCATGCCGGTTCCTGCACCCCGCGCTCACGGTTTTGTCATCGCGCCGATCTGCGAACCGCCACGTCCTTCGCTCTTGAATTTCCATCGTCCCGAGGAGCACGTTCCGATGTTCGAGAGCCTGATGGCTCCGGGCGCAGAACCTGAACCGCCCGCCTCGCCCATCAAGATCGTGGGGGCGCCGGTGAGCCCGAAGCCAGAAGCCGCTGAGCAAAAACCGCTCCCTGGCGGCGGCGTCACGCCGACCTGGCCAGCTCCAAGTGACGAACCGAAGGCCCCGGTTGATGCCATCGCGGCGGTCGAGGCTCAGGTCCCGGGCGCTTCTTTCCCCGAAACACCTCGTTCCCTCGAGGTCTTGAGCGCCCCGGAATACCGGACCGAGCCCGATTCCGAATCCGAGTCCGCGCGCGCCCCCGAAAATACCCGGCGCGGCGTGGCTCCGCCCGGTGATCCGGTGGACTCACGGGTCGAGCCCCTGGAACGCTCTCTGCGGTCCATCATGCCTGCGACCGAAGCGACCGAAGAGGAGATCTTCGCTGTCGGCTATTCGGCGCCCCAGTGCAACCCGGGAGCTCCCTCCGCGGCCATCATCGTGCCTGAGCTGCAGAGCGTCCAGGACTACTGCTTCGGAGTCCCGCAAAACACCGTATCGATTGAAGCCGCGAGGAGCGCATAGTGTCGAGAATTTCCCTCTCCGAACGTTCCGTCGAACGCCTCATTCACAGCGGCCAAGATTGGCTCCTCGAGACCAGCGCCTGGCAAAAGGTCGATCGGGACATCTTCGCCAAAGCGCCCTCACTCACGGAAGGACGCGAAGCGATCCTGCTCACGCTGCGCGACATGGGAGCGGAGGCGAGCCTGGTCCATCAAATCACCAAGCTCTTGGATCGACCGCCCGAAGTTCCGACCAGTTATGTGCTGAGAGGCGGCCAGTTCCACCCCGAACCCCTCGACGCGCCGCCCGTTCCATCCGCTCGAGGGCGCGAGAAGACTCCCTCCTACGGGATGCGCATCGAAGATCTCCGGCACGAGCTCGAGACGCTCCGAGCTCGCGTTCGGGAGCTCGAGACTTTCCTCGCTGGCGTCGACGCCGACCACGCCAGCACCTCCAACGAGAACGCACTGCACGATGAAGAACCTTCACTCAACGCAATTTGAATCGGCCGCCCCTCTCAGCGACGAGGAGCTCGAGCAGGAGCTCCACTGGCTGACCTACTCGATCACCCTGCGCGCGCTCGAGAAGGAACCTCGGAAGAGCGACCGTACGAGCCGGCCCCGGGCGCTCCCTTGGACCCAGCTCTGGGCCCCAAAACTCGGCGGTTGACGCCCTCTTTTGACTCGCTCGTCAGGCGCGGCAAAGCCTGATACGCGGGCGCGTCGTGTACCGGCTCCTGATTCGCCCCCTCCTCTATCTCCTCCCCGCGGAGACCGCTCACCATTTGGCGATCGGCGCGCTGCGCCTCCTGCAGCTCTTTCCGTTCCTGCTCCGCGCTCTCGCTCGCTTTTTCCGCCCTTCGCCGAAGGTGGGCGTGAGGGCCATGGGGATCGACTTTCCGAGCCCCATCGGCCTCGGCGCCGGCTTCGACAAAGACGGCCGCGTGTTCGACGCGTTGGGTGCGCTCGGCTTCGGCTTCGTGGAGATCGGGACGGTCACCGCAGAAGGACAACCGGGCAATCCCAAGCCGCGCCTGTTTCGCCTGCCCCAGGACCGCGCCCTTCTGAATCGGATGGGCTTCAACAATAGCGGCTCTCGTTCTCTCGCGGAGCGCCTCGCCCGGCGCGGACGAAAAGGGCGGCCGGTGCTCGGGATCAATATCGGCAAGACCAAGGTCACGCCGGCCGAAGAAGCGCCATCCGACTATGCGAAGAGCGCGGAGCTCCTCGCACCTCACGCTGATTATCTTGTCGTGAACGTCTCGTCACCAAACACTCCGGGTCTCCGCGACCTGCAAGCGACGGAATCGCTCCGGCCGATCCTTGAAGCGGTGAAGGGTGCGATCCAAAGGAGCACAGGGGGCCGGAAGGTGCCTCTCCTCGTCAAAATTGCCCCGGACCTGAGCGACGAGGATGTCTTGCTCGTCGCTGACCTCGCGCTCGAGCTCGAGCTCGATGGCATCGTGGCAACGAACACCACGATCGCTCGCGCGGGCCTCACGACCGACCCCGCCAAGGTTGATGCGCTCGGCGCCGGAGGGCTCTCGGGCGCGCCTCTCAAGCGCCGTTCCTTCGAGGTCCTCTCCTTGCTCTCCGAGCGCGTTCAAGGACGCTGCGTGCTCATCTCCGCTGGCGGCATCGAAAGCGTCCAGGACGTTCAAGAGCGCCTCGCGCGCGGCGCTACGCTCGTCCAGATCTATTCCTCTCTCGTCTACGAAGGCCCGGGACTTCCCTCCCGCCTGGCCCGAGGTCTCGCCTCTAGGAGCGAATGAAAGATCGCAAGAGGACGCCCGCCCAAGAGGCCAGAGAGACTTCCTCGCCGGCTCGACGACGTGGCCCCTCGGGCTTCGAGGCCTACTACGAGCAAGTCTTAGGCGACCGCTGGCCCTCGCTGCGAGCTTCGCTCTTGAGCCGGGCAGAGCGCCCCGGCGAGGGGCGTGTCATCCGTGAGAATGCGTTCTCCGACGCGAGCGCCCGCGCGGGTCATTTCTCCCGCCTCGCGCCTGGCCCTGTGCCGGGGACTTGGCTCTTCGACCGCTCGATGCGAGCTGACGCGCCGGACCCTTCGGGCCTGAGGCTCGGCTACGTGATGGACCCGGCGTCCATCTTGCCGGCGCGCGCGCTGCCCCTGGATGGCGCGAAGAACATCCTCGATTTGTGTGCTGCCCCGGGAGGCAAGGCGCTCATCCTCGCCGAACGCGCGCCCGAGGACGCTCAGATCACGCTCAACGACCGCTCGAGCGACCGCGTCGAGCGCCTGAAGCAGGTCTTCAAAGACTACGTTCCGCCCTCCGTACGCGAGCGAACGCGAGTGACGCGAGAAGATGGCCGCCTCATCTTCCGCAAATACCCGAACCTCTTTGACGGCATCTTGCTCGACGCTCCTTGCTCCTCCGAGGCCCACGTCGCCCTCGATCCAAGCGCCCTTGCGGATTGGTCCGAGGGGCGCGTCGAGCGCTTGGCGAAGGAACAATACGCTCTCGTCACTTCAGCGCTCGGAGCGCTGAGAAGCGGGGGCTATCTCGTCTACAGTACTTGTGCGTTGGCACCCCTGGAGAACGACCTCGTCCTCTCTCGTCTCCTCGAGCGGGGACGCCATCCAGCAGAAGTCCTCGAGCTGCCCAGAGCCCCTCTTACGGAGCGCACCTCACACGGCCTCCAGGTCCTGCCCGATCGCAGCGGATTTGGTCCGATTTACTACGCATTGATCCAGAAACTCTGAGCGGATCGTCCGGGCTCTGTCGGCCCACTTTGCGCGCTCGGACCTCTCGCGCCATGTTTCGAGATGAGGCGGGAATCATGGCGAGCATCGACATTCAGGAGAGCGGCACCGGCTATTATCTTCTCTGCGAAAAACAGCGCGTCTTCGTAACCGACGCTGAGCTCGAGGTCTTCCGCACACAACCGCTCAGCGACGCTGACTCGACGCTCCGAGACCTTTTTTCGGTCGAGCGCCACGCGCAAGTCCCTTGGGGTGAGGAGGAGCTCTCGCTCCTCCGTTCACAGGCCAATCAGGTCCTTCGGCCAACGCTGCAAGAAGACGAGTGAGCCCGGCTCCGCCAGCGAGCCGGGCCCATTCAAGGTACGAGGGTCGTCAGTTCACGTCCCAGCTGACCCAGGCGCCGCTCAGCCAATCTCCATTTTCGAATGCACCAACTCCTGACTGACGCACCGCGCCGGTCGGGCCCGCCTCACTCAGGCAACTCTCGAGCGAAAAGGGAGGCGCGTCTGGGCTATTTCCCTCCCCGTCATCGAACCAGGAGAGCGCCGCCGCGAGGGCTTTTTCATCTGCGTCCGGGTCGGTGCCTGAGGAGAACCCGAACGCGCCATCTGCGAGGTGGGCCTGAGAGTCGAGATAGCCGAAGAAGGTCGAACGAGTGATCGCGACCGGCGCGTCCTCCCCCAGAGCCCAGCTCGCGTTGCGGAGGCTGTAAGCCTGATCGAAGCCGAGCGCTACGAGACCGGAGATCGCCCCGCTCACGCCACGACGAAGCACCATCGCACGGCTCGTCACGCCGAGCTCTGCCGCGCACAAGGTCGCGTGCTCCACCTCCACGAAGGTCCGCGGAGTCGCGTCCGTGTTGGCGCTCAGGTTGTCCCATTCGAACCCGTTCGGATCGGAGCTGCTCGCGCTCTTGTGCCGTCCGAACAGGTAGCTGAGCTTACCGCGGAAGCCCTGATCAGCGTCGAACATGTCGTCGCCGGCGTTATTCACGACGAGGTGGTCCGCGCTGACGGTGCCGCCGAACCACTCAAAGCCGTCATCGAGAGCGTTGCTCACCATAACGTGGTGCACTTTCGTCCCGCGGCCGACGCTGCCCATCGTGAGGCCATTGATCTCATTTCCATTGCTGAGATCGACGCCAGCGAACTCGATGCGCGCGTAGCTGAGCGAGCCGCTGCTGTCGTCATCGTCATTGCCCCCGTGGTTCACGCGCTTGTCCGTCTCCGGCAGGATGAACCCTTCAATGCGCGAATCCCCGACGTTATTTGTAGCTCGCCCCAAGAGCACAACCCCGCCCCAGTCGCCCGCTTGACGCTCGGGGGCGTCGAACTCGCTCGTGAAGACGATCGGAGCTTCAGGGGTGCCGTCTGCGTAGATCTTGCCGCCTCGCGCCACGACGAGCACAGATGGCTCCCCACTGGGACGAAAATAGCCGCGGATCGTCGTCCCAGGTTCAATCGTGAGCACACTTCCCTCGCTCACGAAGACGTACCCGTCGAGATACCACTGTCGGTCATTGGTGAGACAAATGTCTCCCTCGAGGTCACCGCTCAGATCCTCTTCGTCCGGGACAGTCGCGCCCGCGGGGCATTCGAACTCTTCCTCCGGCTCGCTCCCTCCGCTGCCTGGGCCTCCCGTGTCTCCGCTCGCGCCGCCTCCGCCGAGGTTCAGCGAACCTCCGCTCGCCTCCGCTCCTCCGGAGCTCTTTCCTCCCGAGCCCTTCCCTCCCGAGCTCTTGCCTCCGCTGCCGGTTTCGCCCCCCAGGTCCTCCGCGTCGCCGTCGCCGTCCCCACTACAGGCCACCGCACTCAGGGTCGCGCCCAGGAAAGTCGCAGCCAGCGCGATACTATATCGATTCCTTCGCATCTTCATTTTCATTGAATCTCCTGGGCCGAGACTTTGCCCCTCAGAGGTGACCGTCTGATGGTCGCCGGGGCCCACCTAAGTCCTGACGACGAGCAGGCGACACCGCACGCCCGACCGCGCGCGGATCACTCTACCACTCAAAGCTCATACTTGAGGGTGAGCCCTAAGGTGCGCCCGGTCGTGTACTCTCGGACCACAAAGGCGCCGTCCTCTCCTTCCCCTTGCGTGACCCGCACCGGACTGTTCAAGAGGTTCTCCAGGCTGAGCTTCGCTTCCCAGTGGCTCAGGAATTTTTGTCCAAGCGAGAAGTCCAGCATCGGACGCGGTTGTTCGTACGCGTCCGGCAGCCCTTGGGTGCCGACTTGAACAATTCGGGCGCCGCCCACGTTGAAGAGAAGGCGCGCGCTGGTTCCGTGGTCGTTTTGATAGTCGAGAGCAAGATTAAAAACCACCGGGGCCTGCTGGACCATTGGGCGACTCAGGTTTGTCATGAAGCTTTGGTCAGCTCCGGTGTCTTCTCCCCCGGGATCGATCCGAACGCGGGACGCCACGAGCGCAACGTTCGTGACGACGGAGAAAGGCACGAGCGCGGGCGACAGGAACCCTAGATTCTTCCTCGCCTCAAGCTCGACCCCGACAAGCGCGGCGCCGGGACTGTTCACGAAGGTAACGTTCGTGCCGTCGCCGGCCGGCTTCAGGATGGTCTCAATCGGGTCTTCAAATGTCTTTGAGAAGACGCTCAGCGCAAGCACTTCGCGTAAGCTCGGGAAGTACTCGATCCGGGCGTCGAAATTGTGAATTCGGGTCAGGCTGAGCGCAGGGTTGCCGAGCGTCTCGCTTCCGCCAAAGTAGTCGCTGAAGGCGAACGGCGCGAGCTCACGCACCTGCGGGCGCGCCAGCGTCTTGCCGTAACCCAGACGAAGCTGAAACCGCGACGTCGCCGAGTAGATGAGCGAGGCCGCGGGCAAGGCATCGACGTCATTCAGCTCGGCGCCCTCGACGCTCGGGGTGAGGCCGAGTTGACCGACGGGATACGCCGTTTGCTGGGTTGCCTCCACCCGCGCGCCCAAAATAGCGCGCAATCGCGGGAGCGGCTCCGCGTCGACCATCAGGTAGCCCGCGTAAATGTTGAGTTCGGACTGAAAGGCGTCGGTCGGGCGCGTGCCTTCGACCAAGGCGAGGGCTGACGGATACTCGCCCCGAGCGCCGGTTCCGATGTTGTCGGAGCTCATGTGCTCGTCGGGGCAGCCCACAGGAAAGCTTGCGCCCGCGCTGTCGCAGTAAAGGCGATTGCTCGTTACGTTGGCCCTTTGGTAGTAGAAGCGTCGCGCCGAAAACTCGCGCACTTTTCTCGTGACGAGACCACCAAACTTCAGCTTATTGGTGTCCCCGAAAACTGGCTGAACAAAGTCGAGCAAGCCGCCGTAGGTGTCCTCAATTTGGCCGGAGTAGAAGTGGCGCCCGCTGTTCGAACCGTCCGCATACTGGTACGGAGGTCCCTTCGAGCTATCATAGTAGTAGAGACTGTCGCGCGTCCCTGGCTCGTCTCGAGTAGCTCGGGCAATGAAGCCGCTATAGCTGAGCTCAGCTCCTCCCAGCTCGGGCAATAGGTGCTCTCCTCGGAGCTGACCGAGGTTCATCCTCTGCTGCACAAAGCTCAGGCGAGTGTTGTTCAAGGTGGTCTGGGTTTGGCCGTCGAAGCCGTCGAAGATCTGAGCACGGCTGTTCGAGTTCAGCATCGAAAGACCCAGGAGCCTGAGGCTATTTTTCGCGTCGATCTCGAGGATAGCTGAGCCAAAGAGGCCCCAGCGCACGCTATCCTGGCCGGAGTTGAACTTCCAATCGAAGCGCTTCTCAGCCTTTCCTTGATCGAGGACGAGGACTCTCTCGACGCCGTCTGTGACGCGCTCGTACGAGCGATCGTAGTTGGCCGAAGCGATGAAGCCGAAGCGAGATGCCTTCCCGAAGGTCCACCCTTTGCCCCCTACGAGACTCAGCCCATGGTTCGGCGGCGAAAAGGCTCCGCCCGAGACCAAGCTCTTCTGAGCCAGAGCGCGCCCGAGCCCGGTCAACTCCTCGTCGGTGATCTGGCTTCCACCAGGCTTTGGTCCGCGGAACGAGACCGGATGATCGGTAGGAAAACCTCCGGGTAACGCGCGCGTTCCGTCGTCGATGCCCAGAAAGTCGAGCCCTCCCCCTTGGTAGCCAGGGCGGTCCCGAAAGGTCGCTTGGTCATTGTAACCGCCCTTCAGTGACAGGCTGAAGACGGGCTCTCTCGGAATCTCTCGAGTCTCGATGGACACGGAGCCGCCAGCAAAGTCTGCCGGCATGTCCGGACTGAACGTCTTTCGAATGTTGAGACTGTCGATGACCAGCGCTGGGAACAAATCGAGGGGAACCGAGGCTCGATTCGGATCGGGGCTCGAAAGGGGCGCTCCGTGCAAGAGCGAGTTCGTATAGCGCTCACCGAGCCCTCGCACGTAGACGAAGCGCCCACCGACCACCGTTGCCCCGACGACGCGCTGCGCGGCCTCAGCGGCGTTCGAATCGGGCGTTTTGTCGATCTCCGCCCGCCCGACGCCGTCTTGCGCCGAGGACGATCTCAATCGCCGCAGGATCTGTCCCTCGACCGTCGCGCCCGCCGCAGAGTCCTCGATCACGACCTCATCGACCGCCCCCGCCTGAGCGTGCAATGAGACGTCGAGCCGTTCGATTTCTCCCGCGAAAACCTCCACTCCGTCGATCGTTTGAGCATCGTGGAGCTCATAGAAGACCTCGAGCTTGTAAGATCCCGGGGCAAGCTCCAGACGATAGTATCCGTCGTAGTCGGTGAAGGTCTCGAGGTCCGTACCGAGGACCTTCACGCTCGCCTCAAGCGCCGGTTCTCCGCTCTCGGAGCTGGTCACCTGACCCCAGATCACGCCACGCTCCGCGTTCGAAGGGGGGGCAGGTTCAGCCTGTGGATCGTGTGTCTCAAAAGCCCACGCCGCTCCGAAGGGCGCCATCCCAAGGAACGAGTGAATGAAGAGGGCGACAAGGAAAATACGCTGCACTGCGAGCCGGAATCTCCGGGCGAGAAGTGACGGCGGGATGACGACGCGGGAAAAAGGCCGTGAAGGTCAGCGACATGGATCCGAGCAACGCGGGAGGGGATCGATGTCGAGACGCGTTCTGCTCGATGCTCCGTCCCCGAGTTTTCAAGAGGGCAAAAGTGAGCGATAAGGCTCCGCGTCGTGGTGTCGGTGAACATGGGGAACAAGGTAGGCGCGAGAGCGACTCCGATAGGAGACGCATGAAGATCTCGGGCCTCCTCGGTCGCGCCTTCGCTCGACTTCGCCGCTCACTGTGGCTATCCCTCGGGACCGATCCTGTCACCAAGTTCCCGATTCGCAGGCGGTCTGACTTGGTTCAGCTCGGAGGGAAAGGCGGCTCCTGGAGCGTCCCTGGACAGCTCCTCGGACCGAGCTCGGTCGTCTATTGTGTAGGCTGTGGGGAGGATATCTCCTTCGACCTCGCGCTCATCGAGCGCTTTGGCTGCACTGTCCACGCCTTCGATCCAACACCGCGAGCGATCGCCTACGTCGAGCGAGTGGCAGGGAAAAATGCCAAGTACCAGTTCCAACCGATCGGCCTATGGAGCGAGAGGAAGACGATGCGCTTTTTCGCGCCTCGTGACCCTCAGCACGTTTCGCATTCCGTCGTGAACATGCAGGGAACTGAAGAATACTTCGAGGCGCCTGTGGAGCGCCTGCGAGACCTTCAAATGTCCCTGGAGCATAGCAGGATCGACCTGCTCAAGCTTGACATCGAGGGGGCAGAGTACGAGGTCTTGCGGACCCTCGCTGAGGACTCGATCTTTCCTCGAGTTCTCTGCGTAGAATTCGATGAGTTCTTTCATCCGCTGGACGGAGAGTGGCGCTCCCGGATCATCGAGAACGTGCAGCGCCTGCGCCGACTCGGGTACGAGCTCGTTTTCACCCCCGGCAACGCCAACTACACCTTCGTTCACGCGCAATAGGACCTGCCCTGCCCGTCATGGACAGGGCACGAGGCATCGACGAGCCCCCTATTTCACAACAGGCTTGGTCAGGATCGCGATCGAACGAGCCCCCGCGGCGCGGGCGAGATCCATAGCTTCCGCAGCGACGCCATAGGGCGCCCGATCGTGGGCGTCGAAGTAGACGACCTTCTGATCCGCTGCCGCCAGCATGCGCGGCAGACGTTCGCTGAGCTCATTTTTCTCGAGCACCGCCTGGTTCAGCCGAATCACGCCGGCGCGATCGACGGTCATCACCAAAGGAGCCTGACTCTCGGGGCGCTGCGAGGGCGTTTCCTTTTCTTCGCGCTTGGGGGGCAAGTTGATCCAAAAGGTCTTCGTCATCATCGGCGTCACCATCATGAAGATGATGAGCACGACGAGGGCCACGTCGACGAGCGGGGTCACGTTCATGATCGGTGCGGGGTTTCTTCCCCCCGAGGGTGAGGTCATCGCCACGGCGCAGCACCTTTCTTCATGCGGAGGTTCACGGATTCTTCCCCTTTCGCTCGGTCACTTTGAGGCTCACCCCCTTGAAGCCGACGGTCTGCAGCCGAGCAAAAGTGTCCCTCACCTTCCCGTAGTCCAGACGCGCGTCAGCCTTGAGCAGGAGAGTTCTTTCAGGCTCGGCGGTGTGAAGTCTCCGCACCTCAGCTTCGAGTTCACCAGGATCGATGGGGCGCTCCTCCACAAGAACTCGTCCGCTCGGGGCGAGCACGACGTCGATCGGGTGGAGGTCCTTCGGCTTCGGATCGGGCATCGCGAAAGCAGGAAGCTCGATCGGCTCTCCTTCGCTGAGGGCCGGAGTGATGACCATGAAGATGATCAAGAGGACAAGCACCACGTCCACCAAGGGCGTGACGTTCATCTCTGGTTCAGGCAGCTTTTTCGGACCTGACAGCGGACTTCTTCCCATGGTTTTTCTCCATTTCGTCTAAGAACTCACCCACCGCTCTTCCGACATTCGCTTCGATTCCGAGGACGCGGGACGAAAGGTAGTTGAAGAAGAGAACCGCAGGGATCGCCACCATGAGCCCGAAAGCTGTCTCAATCAGCGCTTCCGAGATGCCGGAGGAGACCGCGGCAATGCCGGCGCTACCCGCCTTTCCGATGCTCGCAAAGGCGGCGATGATGCCGACGACGGTGCCGAGGAGTCCGACGAACGGCGCCACCGATCCAACGGAGGCGAGAACGTTCATGCCGCGTCGAAGTTCAGCGCCCGTCGCCTCGAGGCTCCGCGTCGCTTCTCCTCGCACCAGTTCCAGCGGAGAGACTCCCCCCGAGTGCTCTCGAACCGCCAGATACTTCGAGGCAAGGCGGTCGAAGAGCACTGCGAGCGGGGAGCTTTGGTGCTTCTTCGCTACTTCGATCAGCTTGGTGAGCTCCCAAGCCTCGAACGCCAAACGCGCGTCGGCGAGGAAGGCCCTGGTTGCAGACGCCGCCTTTGCGAAGGATAGGAAGCGCTCCACAAAAACCCCCACCGAAGCGAGGGCCATGAGAAGAAGGGAGAAGGCAATGCCTTTGCTGAGCAGGCTCATGTGAGCCCAAATGTGCACGAGATCAAATGTCATACAGTTCCTTTGATGATGAGAGATCCTTGGTTGGGCTCTTGGGCCTGACTAGTTCGTCTTGAGCTGAAAGACGCAGCGGGTGTTCTTGATGACAGCGACGGCAAGGCCTGAGGCTTTGCTCGTCGCAGGCTGATATTTCGAGCCTCGCACCTTCGCCTCACATGCCTCTCGGAGCTCCTCCGGGCCGCTCACAGCCTGGATGTCGGTGGGTTCGCCCGATACCGAGACCACAAACTTCACGACGACCACACCTTCGACGCCGGCCGCCTTGGCAGCGGCCGGATAGGCCGTCACGCCGCGCTGGATTTCTACCGGAGGATTCGTCTCTGCGCTGACGCGAACGGGGCCGCTCGGCGCACGCGGCGCCGGCGCGGCCGGCTTCGTCGACGCGACCTCTTTGGGCGCTGTCACTCCGGGAGCGCTCCGTGGACCGATCGCCGCATACTGATAGGGATCAAACGCCGCGCCGTAGGGATTCGTGTCCGCCTTGGGCTCGGCCTCCCCGGGAGCCTGGCTCGGGATTTCAGTAGGGACAACAAGCTTCGGCATGGCGGGACTCGGGGGCCGCGGGACGCTCGGTTCAGGCTCGGGAGTTGGTTCGGGATGCGCCTCGGGCTCGGGCTCCGGCTCCGGCTCCTCAGGCTCGATGCGATCGACGAGCTGGACGTCCAGGATCGCCTCCTCGGGGGGCGGTTCGAACTCCGCTCGGGCGCTCGTCGCCAGGACGGCCCCTGTCGACAGAATCACCACCGCGCCGAGGCCCCAGCCGAGGGCCATCCTCTTGAATCTTTGGCTGTCTTTGGGCTGCTCCTGCCACGCGTCGAGGTCCATGTCGTCGCGCCGAATCTGAACTGCGCTCATGACGAATCGATGACGACACGGGAAAACTCCGGTGAACGCGCGGTAGGCTTGGGCCGCACGACGCGACGAGTTTCCGCGAAATCCACGGTTCGTTCACCAATTTGTCACAGGCAAACCGTACCGAGACGGAGGTTCAACATGAGCAAGATCGTCGTGATCGATGATGAACAGGACATCCTCGATGTCCTCGAATTTCACCTGAAATCTCAGGGACATGAGGTCCTTACGGCCAGATCGGGGCACGCGGGACTCTTGCTCGGACAATCCTCCGCTCCCGACTTGATCCTCCTCGACCTCATGCTCCCAGATGTCTCGGGGACTGAGGTGTGCCGGCGCCTCCGGGCTTCACCTTCCACGCAACACATTCCGATCGTGATGCTCACCGCTCTCGGAGAGGAGGTCGACAGGGTGGTCGGCTTCGAAGTCGGGGCCGACGACTATGTCGTGAAACCATTTTCGGTCCGCGAGCTCGGCCTCCGGGTCCGGGCGCTGCTCGGGCGCACCCGCAGGGAGCCGAACAAACCGGCAAGTTTACTCGATTTCGGTGAGCTCAGGATCGACAGGGAAGCTCACCGGGTCTGGGTCCGTACGAGTGAGATTGAGCTCACGGCGCTCGAGTTCAAGCTGCTCGTGACCCTGCTCGAGAGGAAGAATCGCGTGCAGACGCGGGGGGTTCTGCTCGAGAGCGTCTGGGGCATGCAAGCCAATATCTCCACACGAACCGTCGATGCTCACGTGAAGCGCCTTCGTGAGAAACTCGATACAGCACGAGACTACATCGAGACCGTAAGAGGTGTCGGCTACCGATTTCGAGAGTCCCCGGCAGGCCTCGGGGGAAGCGCGCCCCAGGGGGCTCCATCATGAGCTCGACACGGCAAGCTCAACGGGGCGCGCCCAGCGCCGCATCGATGCGCGACTGCGCCAAAGTGACGCTGTAGCCGTCCGTCACATCACAGAGCGTCGGCGCCCCCGTCTCGACGCGAGCCGCGAAGGCGAAAATGGACTCGAGCAGGGCGTCTCCTTCAGCGCTCATTTCGAGGGTCGGCGTCATCTCGAGCAGCCGATCGCGCAGAGCGGCTATCTCTGAGGCCGAAAAGGCCCGAGCCACCTGATCGACGAGCTCTTTTGAGGTCCGAAAGACGCGAAGAAAACAGCCTTCCCCAATGAAGGCGCTCCGCTCGGCTCCGAGGTACAAAGACCAGCGAGCGGAGGCCTGGAGAGCGCCCGACCAGAGGAGTGAAGGGCGCCCCAGCGGATCGACTCGCCTCGCGAGGATCGTCCCCTCGGGACCTCGCGTCGCGGTCCAATCTCCATCTGGCCCGAGAGCCTCATGCATAAGTGACAGATCGTGCGGCATAAGCACTTGGTGAGGCAGGACACCGGGACGGGGCCGCGCTCCCAAGCGAACATGCACGCTCCCTAACATCTCCCCCAGCTCAAGTCGCCCGTCGAGCGCCGCGCGATGGAGCGCGTCGTAGCGGACCAGGTGGTCGACATGAAAAGGAACACTCCCTTGTCGAGCGAGCCGCAGAATCTGCTCAGCCACGGTGAGAGAAAGGGCCATCGGCTTCTCGATGAATAGCGAAAGGCCCCGCTCCAGCACCTCGACGCCGAGCTCGCCCTGCACGCGAGGGTCCACCGCCACAAAAACGGCCTCCAGAGGCTGGCGCCAGAATTGTTCGGCGCTTTCACAGGCTACTCCCCGGGCTGGGCTGTCGCCCGAGCGCGGGTCCAAGATCGCGATCACCTCAAAACGACCAGAGCCACGCACTTTGTCCAACAGGCGCGCTCCCCAAGCGCCCAGCCCGATCACTCCCGCCCGGATCACGCGGGCCTCTCCCCGACAAGATCGCTCACGCTGCGAATCACCGTCTCGCGCTCGTCCTGGGTCAACTCTGGAAACAATGGCAGAGCCACAAGCTGTGGAGCGACCCGCTCACTGATCTCGAGCGACGTCGCCCGAGCGCGCCCAGCAAAACAACGCTGCCGATGGAGCGGAGTCCAGTAATAGCCCGTCGCTGTGACTCCGCGCTCCTTGAGCCCCCGGACGAGTTCGGGAGCGTCCGGGGTCCGCACGACATAGTAGTTCCAAGCGCTGGTCGTCCCTGTGCGCTGTCGCGGAAGCTCCAGGCGCGCTTTCACCTGCGATAGCCCCTGCTCGTAGGCCTCCGCGTGAGCCCGCCTGTCGCTCAAGAAGCGAGGCACATGAGGCAACTTGGCGGAGAGGACGGCTGCTTGGATCGCGTCAAGGCGATAGTTGCCGCTCACCTTTTCGAACTCTCCGTCGCCCACGTGTCCATGCACGCGCAGTTGCCTCAGGCGCGAGCCGCGTTCGGCTCGGGCCACCACAAGGCCACCATCGCCAGCTCCCCCCAATACCTTCGCCGGGAAGAAGCTGAAAACCCCGTAGTCGCCGAAGGTGCCCACGGAACGCAGGCCCACCTTTGCCCCAAAAGCCTGCGCCGCGTCCTCAATCAGCACCAGGCCTCGCTCACGACAATAGTCAGAGATGTCCTCGAGAGGGCCCACGTGCCCGAAAAGGTGCACCACAATCACCGCGCGGGTTCGCTCACTCCGGGCCCGCTCGATCGTGTCCCTCGTCAACGAGAGCTGATCGGGCTCGACGTCCGCGAATACCGGGGTCGCGCCGACGCGACAGATCGCCTCGGCGGTAGCTACAAACGTAAGAGGCGTCGTGATCACTTCGTCGCCCGGCCCGATCCCTGCGTCGAGCAGCGAGAGAACCAGGCCATCGGACCCCGATGAAACTCCGATAGCGTCCTCGGCGCCCAAGAATTGTCGCGCCTCGGATTCGAAGCGCGCTACATGCTCGCCCAAGATCAACCGCTGACTGCGCAGCACCTCGAGCACCCCGGCCTCGATGCTCTCGGCGAGCGCCTCGTGTTGTCTCCGAAGGTCCGTGAGCGGAATCATAGGGGCGGCGCCTCACAGAGGACGCCATTGTCTTCGACGTACCTTTGCCTCGTCTTCGGGCACACCCAAAATCCGTCGAGCCTCTCGAGCTTTGCTCCCGCTTCGCTCATCCAGCCCGCAAACTTCGCCGGATTCCCTTTCACGAGCGCAAAAGCGGGGACATCCTTCGTGACCACCGCCCCCGCAGCGACGAAGCAAAACCGGCCGAGGCGGAGACCAGGCAAGATCGTCGCGCCGGCTCCAAGTGTCGCTCCCCGCTCGACCCGGGTCTTGAGATAGTTGCCGCGCGCCGGGTGGGCCACACGCGGGTATTTCACGTTCGTGAAGGTCACATGGGGACCGACGAACACGTCTTCCTCCAAGCAAACTCCCTCGACGATATTCGAGAAATTCTGGATCCGGGTGCGCGCTCCGATGTGCACCCCCCTCCCCACGTAGACGGACTGTCCGATCATGACGCCAGCCCCAATCTCCGCTCCAGCCTGGATATGAGAGAAATGCCAGATCGTCGCGTCGGGACTCACAACGGCCCCGGGATCGACGATAGAGCTAGGATGAACGGGCATTTTCGAAACAACGAGTCCCGCATCTCGGGACAGTGGGCGTTAAGCGGAGCGCGGGGGCGGCGCGCCGAGCTTCGTGTAGAGCGAGAGCAGGTCCGAGACAATGGTCTCGGTCCGAAACGAACGTCGCACCTTCTCTGCGCCAGCCTCCGCAAATTGTCGACAAAGCTCGGGGCTTGACAGCATCTCGAGGGCGAGTCGAGATAACTCTGCCCCGTCCCCTTTCGGGGCCAGGTACCCTGTTCGTCCGTGGTCGATGACGTCGACGATCCCAACGGTCCTCGCGCCGACAGCGGGAACCCCGACCGACATCGCTTCAAGGAGAACCGTCGATAGACCTTCCCGATGGGAGGGAAGCAAAAAGACGTCCAGCGCGCGGTAGAAGGCAAGCATGTCGCTTTGATAGCCGAGATCGATGACCCCGGGGCTCGCCCGAAGCTCTTCGAGCACCTCAGGGACTGGGCCATCGGGGGCACCCGCGAGGAGCAGAACCGCGGAAGGGAATTGTCTCCGCACTCCCCGGAGAACAACGCCGAGCTCGGCGAGTCCTTTCTCTTCGATGTAGCGCCCCGCGAACCCGAGCACACAAACCTCCGCGCCCAGGCCCAGCCGAGCCCGGAGGCCTTCGGGTGAATCGTCTCGCCCGACATGCGGGAAGCGCTCCGTGTCCACGCCATAGGCGCTGCCACCTCCGAGCACCCCCGAGCTCTCTCTCCGCAAAAACCCCGCGCGCACGCCAGCTTGAAGAAGCGATGGGCTCACCGCGAGCGTTTGATGAGCCAAACGTGAGCTTGTCGCCTCAGTGCACCAATAGAGGCCCTTCAGGAATCCTTCGGCTGAGAGCCACGGCGTTCCATGCATCTGATAAATGCGCGGTCCAAGTCCGAGACTGGTCGCTGCTAGCGCTCCGAGCAGGCCCCCTTTGGGGGTGTGAAGGTGGACAAGCTCAGGATCTATCCGGCGCATGACGCGCCGCAGCTGGAAGAGAGAGCGGAGATCGGCGAGCGGAGTGATCTTTCGACTCATCTCCACCGTGTGCACATGCACCCCGAGAGCTTCCAGGGAGGCGAGCTCGGGGCCAGCGCTCGTGATGACATGAGGCTCGTAGCCATAGGCGAGCAGTCGAGACAAGATGGGGCGAACGAACGGGACGAACTTGCTCGACGTGAAGACGTGGAGGATCCGCGTCATGGGGCTCCGGGGCCAGGCGAGGGCTTGTCCGTCTGGAGTAGCTCGCGAAGGGAGTCTCGCCGGAGCGACGAGAGCTCACGCTCGATCGCCGGGTCGCTCGCCCCGAGCTGCTTGGCGCGTTCGTAGGCTGAGGCGGCTCGAGTGAAAGCCCTCGCTTGTACATAGGCACGCGCCGCCTCGAGAAAGCGCTCCCCCGTCGGAGCTTGGGAAGCCGCAGAGAACAAGTGATTCGCCGCGATCGCCATCTCACCTCGGCTCCTCGCACGCGCGCCCAGGTACTCTTCGGTGCGCGCGCACGACTCGGGGGAAGCACAGGACAGCGCACGATAAGAACTCTCCGCCTGGTTCACGAGATCGGGGGCCCCGATTCGATCCGCAAGCTCGAGGCGATCGCGCGCGCATGCGACCGACTCTTTGCATGAGGAACAGGTCTGACTGAAGAGTGCCTCCGCGTCTCGAGCGCGCCCGTCGAGCTCGAGGAGCAGCGCCTGGATGCGAACGGGCGCACAGGATGATGGCGCGAGCTCTCTGAGGCGCTCAAGGCCACGGGTGAGCTCTTCTCGCAGCCCGCTGTCGTCCTCTAGGGGACAGCGACCAGTCGCGCAGGGAACACTCTTTCGGCGAAGATCAGAAGCCCGCTCGAAGAGAAGCGCCGAGAGAGGACCCGGCTTTTCGGGCGCGAGAGAAACGGCCTCGCGCAAGAGCCGCCGCCTGAGCTCAGCGTAGGAGGCGTCGGGGAGTCGGAGGAACAGCTCAAACAGCACTTGATCGCGGTAGGCCTCGGGCGGAATGAGGCGTTCGATCTGTTCCTCGTTCCGGGCGGCGCTGAGCCCCGCCTTCACTGCTTCGGGGATCAAGCTCGGATCGGATTGCATCGCCCATCGAAACTCGAGGATGGCCTGAGAAAGTGCCCCGCGCCCGAGGAGCGCTCGTCCTACCAAGAAGTGAGCACGCCCGTAGGACGGCGCGCGGTGAAGGGCTATCGCCCCTAGGCGCAGTGCGTCTTGCCCTCTCTTCGCCTTCGCCAGGCCCGCCAGGAATGGGAAATACGGATCCGCCGGGCACGCCAACATCGCCTCAAGAGCGACGGCGTCGAAATGCGGATCGCCCCGAGCGAAGCGTGCATGCAGGTCACGACGCCTTTCGAAGGCATTGGGCCCGAGCTGAGTTGCGGCAAGAATACCAAGTGCCGCAAACACGGCGGCCCCGGCCGCCCCTATCGAGCGAACCCACGAGGGTACGGCCTGTTCCGATCGTCGCGAATCAGCGGACGACTCGAGCGCCCCGAACAGTGCCCAGACGGCGAGCGAGAGGCTCGGCAGTTCTAAGCCAATGTCCGCCAGGTTCTGAAGGAAAATGCCCAGGAGGGCAATCCAGGCCGCAGCTCGGCGGAGATCTCGGAGGGCGCCCAATCGGACAGGACCGAACATGATTCCGAGGGCGACAAGGGCGACGGCAGTAACGGGCGCTCCCCACTCGACCAGGAAGCTCACAGGAAAAGCTTCGACGGACCGGAGCACCACGGGGCCCAGCTCCGGATAATAACGATGCGAGAGGGAATCGAATGCTCCCCGTCCGACGCCAAAGGCCCAATGTTCGCTCGCCGCCTCGAGAGCACGCGGTAGGAGCGCGAACTTACTCAGGTCCGAGTCGAAAAGCTCCCGAGAACGGTCGGTCGAGAGCGAGGTCGCCCCCAGAAGAACGAGCGCAGCGTAAACTGAAAGGGCCCTCCCGAGCGGAAGGCGAGTCCGCGGTCGCTGCACCCAGAGGGCCATGGCGACCAAAATTCCTAGGCACAGAAGAAGCGCGAGGACCCCTCCCCGAGAAGCCGAGACAAAGCAGGCGATGACGTTGAGCCCGGTGGCGGAGAGCCCAAGGAGCCGCAGAGTTCGCCCCGAGCTCGTCAAAGCGACCCCCGCGCAACTCAGCGCGGCCAAGTTCGCGTAGGCTGCGAAGTGATTGGGGTTGATGAGAGGGCCGATCACGCGACTGGGCGCCACGGGGGAATAGATGCCGAACACACGGTCCGCCGAGACGAGTACGTGACCGATTCCGAGGAGAGAGAGGCAGGTTCCCACTCCGCCGATGATGAGGAGGATCGTCGTGAAGCCGTGCACTTTCGCCACCCGCCCAGAGGCGGCGCTGACCCATGCATACGCGGACCATTTTAGTACCTCGAGTGCGGTAGCCCCCGGGTCCAGGCTCAGAGAGCCCCAGCTCGGCGCCCCAGCTTTGCCAGAAACCCTCTCGAGGGCGCGCCAGTACTCCGCGCTGTGGGGCGCAATACTGTCGAGCCAACGCACGGGAAGAGGGACAACCTGAAGGGCGGAGTAGATGGCAAGGGCAAGGAGGAGTGTCGAGAGCCATGACCAGCCCCGCGCGAGCCTACCGAAGACCAAAAGCGCACTCAGAACGCCCCCGCCCAAGGTCCAAGTAGCGATCCAGTAAGGAGCGCTCCCAATCGCCAGGGCCGCTGCGAGCAGCCAGAGCGCAAGCCACCACGGGAGAACACGGTCCGCCGCTTTTCCTCGCGAAGAGGCCCATAAGTCGAACTTTCCGACCACCCATGGAACAACCTACCATCGAGGTCATTGGTCTAGAAGCGAGACGACGCTCCCTTGGTAAGAATTTGGCCGCAAGGTGCGCTGTAAGGCGAGCCATGACATAGTCGAGGCGCAAAAATGAACGGACGGCCGACGAATCCTCAGTCCTTGGCGCCCAGCGCGAGCTCGGACGCGCTGAAGCCCCCGCTCGATCCGCCTGCGAACCTTTTTTTGGACCTGGTCACGGCGGTCCGAAAGCATCTGCTGCTCGCGCTCGCAGTGTCGACCTGCGTCACCCTAGCGGCGCTCGCCATCGCGCTGTCACAGACCAAAATTTACCGCGCGTCGGCGACGATCCAGATCGACCCCAGTCCTCCTCGTCCGCTCGGCGAGAGCGTCGAAACAGTCTCCGAAATGGGGAGTGGCTCCTGGTGGTCTGCCCAGGAGTATTACAACACTCAAAACAAGATCATCACCTCCAAGCGCATCGCTGAGCTGGTGGTGCGGGACTTGGGCCTACATCGAGACGCTGGCTTCATGAACAATACCATCGGCGGAACCCATTCATCGCCGACCCCGCCGACGCCGGACGACGCGGTACGCGTGCTTCGGTCGAGAATGAACGCTGTGCAAATCAAGGAGAGCCGTCTCTTTGAGGTCACCTTTGAGGATGCGGATCCTGCCCGGGCAACGCGGGTTCTCAGCGCGATCGTCAGCGCGTACATGAACAACAACCTCGACACCGCGGCCGAATCCACGACCAATGCCGTCGACTGGCTTTCAGATCAGCTCGAAGCGCTTCGCAAGGAACTCTCCGAGAGCGAGCTCGCGCTCCACCGCTTCAAGCTCGACAACAGGATCACCTCGGTCAATCTCGACGACCAAACGAGCACCTTGCAGAGCGAGATCCGCCAAATCGTGCAGGCTCGCGCCGAGGTGCGCGCTGAGATCCAAAAAGCCAGCGCACGCCTCAACGAGATCCGCAGCATCTCCCCCGAAGATCCGACGAGCATCCCAGAATCGCAGCTGCTCAAGAGCGCCCAAATGGGCCCGCTCCGAGCGGACTATCAGCGTGTACTCAGGGAACGCAACGCGCTCTTGGGAGCCGGAAAGGGCGAGAACCACCCGCTCGTACAAGCGCAGACTGCACAGATCGAGATCTTGGTCAGGGCGATCCGCAAAGAGCTTGCAAACATCCAGGCCGGAGCAGAGCGGGAACTCGCCGCGCTCAAGCATCAGGAGGCCGGCCTGAGCGGCCTGTTGTCGGCGGCCGAAAAGAAGGCGCTGGAGCTCAACCTGCTGCAGATCGAGTACGCCCGCCTCGCCCGAACCAAGGAGAACAACGAAAAGCTCTTCGGACTCGTGCTCGAGCGGACGAAAGAAGCCGGGCTCACCAAGATGCTCCGCGTCAACAATATCCAAATTGTCGATCAGCCGGCGACAAACCCGATGCCCGTCAAACCACGTGTGGGGATGATCTTGGCAGCGGGGGGGCTCATGGGGCTCATGCTCGGCTTTCTCAGCGCCCTACTCCGAGAGCGCCTCGACCGAACCATCAAGGCGAGCGCCGACCTGGAGACCCGGTTTGACCTCACTGTGCTCGGTTCGATCCCGACCGTCGAAGCCTTGGCGCTTCGCAATAAGAAAGGCGAAAAGGAGAGCGACCCAGCGCACGTGCACCTCTCCGTGGCGACCGATCCGAGAAGCGCGGTGGCGGAAGACGTCCGAGCCATTCGAACCAACCTTCTCTTCATGTCTCCCGATCGGCCGTTCCGGCGTCTCTTGGTGACGAGCCCCGGACCCGCCGAAGGGAAAACAACAGTCACGGCCTGTCTCGGCGTCGCGATGGCGCAGACAGGCCACCGGGTCCTACTCGTCGACTGCGACCTGCGCCGCCCTCGCCTGAGCACGTTGTTTGAAAACCGGGGACCGTCCTCCACGCTCTCGGAGACACTCATTCATCCGGCCACCTTAGATCTGGATTCACTTGCGACGGGCGTCCCCGGTCTCAGCTTGCTGCCCGCAGGTCCTCCCCCGCCCAATCCCACCGAGCTCCTCCACAGCGCGGCGCTGCGCGAGCTCCTCGAGCGCCTGGATGGCGCTTTTGACGTCCTCTTGCTCGACACCCCTCCCCTCATCGTGACTGACGCCGCCGTGCTGTCGAGCGTGGTGGACGCGACGATCGTCGTGGTCCGTGAGGGACGGACAGAGTACCCCGCAATCACTCGCGCCCTCCGCACGCTGCGAGACGTCAACGCCCGCATCGCAGGCGCGGTCTTTAACGCCACCTCCCACAATAGGAAGGGTTACGGCTATTACGGCTACGGCTACGCCCCCTACGCACCCATCGCGGGCGACGAAAAGGCCGAGAGTTCCTAAGGGGAGGCGCTTTGCTCGATCTCCTCTTCGGCATCGTTGTCATCGGGGCCCTCGGGACTTGTTACGCTCGCCCCGGCGCTGCGGTGGGCCTGCTCCTCTCAGGGTTCGCCCTCGAGCAATGCGCCCAGGCGTTCGTGCCCCTCGCGGGCAGAAACAACTCACTCGTCAACTACATCTTGGCGCTTTTTGTGGCTATCGCCACGCTGCGGCAAGTCCTTCGCTTCGGTGTCCGAGTCCTTTTCCCGCGAGGACCGATGGCCTTGAGCATCGTCTTTCTCGCCTATTGTTACTTGACGGTGACTTGGTCCATCTTCCCGTCCGTCACCGAGAATATCCTGCTCGAATCTTTGCCCTATGTCCTCGTGTTCGTCGGCTTGGCTCCACTGACTGTGCAGAGTGAGCAAGATCTCAACGACGCATTCTTCTCGCTCGTCATCGCCACAACGACCACCTTCCTTCTCTTGATTCTTTTCGCTGAGTGGGGTGGCCGAAGCGTGTACTTGCCCTATGGCGATTTCTACTCAAACCCCCTCGCCCTCACACAAGCGGCAGGCGCTAGTTTGATCTGCGTCACACTGAGCCCTGTGCTCCGTCGGCTCCCACGACCACTCGGGCTCCCCTTCGCGCTTGTCACGCTCTCCGTGGTCCTCGTCGCATTTGTCCGTACCGGATCGCGGGGTCAGATCGTCTCCTCTATCGCGACTGTCCTCTTCTTCGTCGCGATAACCAAACGCGGAATCTGGTTCCTCCCTGTCGCCTTGAGCTCGATAGCGCTGCTCGGAACGAGTCTGTTTGAGGACGAAGTCCGAGCCAACAGGCTTCGCTGGAGCGGAGATCAAATGCGCCGAGACCTGACCGAAGATCGCATCGGCTCAGCCCAACAGCTGTTCGAGTATTGGTCCTCCTCCGACCCGCTCCACGTCTTGTTTGGGCTAGGAAACTCGATCTCGTACGATCCCCGCATCCTGGGAGGCTACCCCCACGTGGTCCCGGTAGAGGTCCTGTGTGAAGAGGGAATCGTCGGGGCCCTCCTGTTCGCTGCGTGCATCGGTCTCTCTGTGCATTACGCGATCAAAGCGGGTCTCTCGTCCAACGGGCTGACTCGTCAGTTGTTTACGACAGTCCTCGCTCTCATGTTGTACGAGTTCTTGCTCACGCTGAAGCAGGGATCACTCCTCGGCAGCCGAACGTTTCTGACCCTGGTGTCCCTCCCGAGCAGCTTCGTCGTCTTGAGTCGAATCCTCTCCATCGAGACGCAAGGCGAGACGAGAGGACAAGCGCTTCATCGAACACTCGCCCCTTCGCCTGCCTCGAAGCGGCCAGGACGCGACCGGAGCCAACCGACTGCGCTCTCCGCGATCAGGCGCTGACCCTCAAAGGTTGGGTGGATCGGATCGCCCTTGCGATAGGGTTTCCCTCCTTCGGAAAGGGCGCGGCGAAAACTAGGACCCAGGCTCGAGAAATCAGCTCCGTTCAAACGACTGAGTTCAGAGACGATAGTGACCGCCGATGACCCCGACTCGAGTTCTGGCCGCGTCAGATGAAACAGGACGAGCACCGGCACGTCAAAGCGACGGAGCAAGGCCTCCATCTGTGGTATGGCACGTCGTCCTTGGGGGGCGGAGAAAGTCTCGGCCGTGCCACGGCGTTCGAGCAGAGGCAAGAAATACCGGAAGATTGCCTCGTAGAGAGCCCCAGGAGGATCTTGGGTCGGGTGAGTGAAAGGAGAGAGAGGAGCAAAAGTCGGCACGTCATCTAGGTCGTGACTGCTCCAGACCAAAATCGCCGCGTCGCAATCGAACGTGCCAAACTCGTCGAGGTACGCAAGTTGATTCTGAGGTCCCCAGCTCCCCGCCGAAGCATTCATGACGAGAACCGGCCGGTGCCAGCTTTTCGCAAGCTCAGAAGCGATCAGGCTGGAAGCGAGCTCGTCCTGATCCAAGGTAGACCCGCCGTTGATGACACTGTCGCCGAGCATCAAGACGCGATACTCTCGTGGATCGCCCTTCTCCTCTGAGAAAGATGGGCTCCGCATGCTGTACTCATTGTAGTGGACTCGAGCACCAAAGCGGCGAACGTTCTGATTCGGACGCGGCAGATACTCGATCGTGGGATGACTCATCATGAGCACGGGAGTCCCGAGACCGAGGCCGTAACGTAGGCCGAGCTCAAGAAGGCAAAGCGTCGCGAGAGTCCAAGCCAGGAGCTTTCGGCCAGAAGGGAGTCGCACACAGAGATTCAACCCGACTCAAGGCGGTGGCGCAAAGGGTCCGCTTTCGCCAGCGGTCGTTTCTCAGTCGAGGTCTGCTTGACGATCCCATGGTTTGCCGCTGCCATGGCATCAATGCCACTTCCAGGAGAAAAGGGCGCCTGTGCTGAGCTCCTTCGCGCAAAAATCGCGCGACGCGAAGTGAAACTCTGCGTGATGGGGCTCGGCTATGTGGGGCTTCCCTTAGTTCATGCCGCGACCGACGCCGCCCTTTTCACTTTCGGTTTGGATACCGAAGCGGAGAGGATCGAGGCGCTCAGAGGCGGGCGCAGCTACTTGAAGCACGCCGAGAGCAGCTGGATCCAGCCAGCCGTCACAGAAGGGCGTTTCATCCCAACTCAGGAGCTCTCGTGCATTCGAGAAGCCGACGCCATCTTGATCTGCGTCCCCACTCCGCTCACAGAATCGCGGGATCCTGACCTCAGCTGCGTCGTGTCAGCGACGGAGCAGATCACTTCCCACCTCCGGTCCGGCCACCTGATTTGTCTCGAGAGCACAACCTATCCGACAACAACGCGCGACGTCGTGTTACCTGTGCTCGAACGTTCGGGACTCAAGCACGGCACAGACTTCTTCCTGGCCTATAGCCCCGAGCGCGTCGATCCGGGGAACAAGAGCTGGTCCCCGCGCGACATTCCCAAGGTCGTCGGAGGGCTCTCAGGGGAGGCCACCGAGCTCGCGACAAGCCTCTACCAGCTCTTTCTGCGCACCGTGGTTCCTGTCTCGAGCGCCGAGGTCGCCGAGGCCGCCAAGGTCCTGGAGAATACGTTCCGCGCCGTAAACATCGCGCTCGTCAACGAAATGAAGATCCTTTGCCAGCGCATGGGCATCGACATTTGGGAGGTGATCGACGCGGCGAAGACAAAGCCCTTCGGCTTTCAACCCTTTTACCCGGGGCCCGGTCTTGGAGGCCACTGTGTCCCGATCGATCCCTTCTACTTAACCTGGATTGCCCGCCGCTACGGGCTCACCTCGCGCTTCATCGAGCTCGCCGGAGAGGTCAACACCAGCATGCCAGAGCATGTGGTTGAAACGCTCATTTCCGCGCTCAGCGCGCGAAAACTCCCCGTGCGCGGGAGCCGCGTTGCGGTCCTGGGTCTCGCCTACAAGCCCGACATCGACGACGCCCGCGAGAGCCCCTCTTACTACATGATCGACCTTCTCCTTCGGCGCGGCGCGATTGTCACCTACAATGACCCTCACATCGCCGTGATGCCGACCTCTCATAACAGCAACTTGCCCGCGCTCTTGAGCCAAGAGCTCACGGCTGAATACCTGTCGGCGCAAGACTGTGTCGTGATCGCCACTGCCCATAGCGACTACGACTATGCGTTCATCGTCGAGCACAGTCAGATCGTCGTCGACACAAGGAACGCCACACGCGACGTCAACAGACACCGCGATCGGATCGTCAAAGCGTAACGACGCCCC
>NASX01000110.1 GCA_002085155.1 Sorangiineae bacterium NIC37A_2 | reverse complement strand
GGAAACACGAATCGGACTCGCTTTACGAGCTGGCGCAGAGGTTTACGTTCAGTGGGAAGGACCTCGATCTGAGCACCGGGCTGTATGACTTCGGAGCGAGGTCGTACGATGCAAGGCAGGGGCAATGGCTGAGCCCGGATCCGATTTTGGCGGAGTACATGGGTGGCGAAGGCGGACCGATGTATCGGTCGCCGTTGCTCGAAGTGGTTGCTCAGCAGGACAAGCTTTCAAGAGGCTTCCAAGATCCGTCTTTGATGGTTCGCGACTTCGCCGGGCTACGAGAGATCAAGGCGATGCCGGGGCACCAGCGAGCGGGTGTGTACAACCCGGCTTCGCTCGGTCTCTACTCATATGTTCAGAACAATCCTGTATCCTATACCGATCCGGATGGGGAAGCAGCACAGGCGCTTGTACTCTGTGCATTCGGGCCAGTCTCTTGCGCCGCAGCGGCTGGGTTCGTCGTGGGCGCGGCGGTCGTGGCTACGGCGGCGGTCGGGTATCAAGCTTGGAAGACCACTCAGTGGGACGACGCACCTGCCAAGGCCGAGAACACGGAGGAGAAGGCGAAGCCGGACGCAAAGCCGGCGCCAAGTGCGGCTGACGACGAGGTGGCTCCTACAATTCGGCCGGACGTTACCCTTAGCGGTGGCCGCAGCGGCGAGAGAGTGAAAGACCTAGAAGGTCCGCCTAACTCTATTGTCAAAGGCGGGGGCGAGCGCGCGTTCGAGACCGACGACACGGGCCGCGTAATAAAGGACATCACGCGCGACCGGGTGAAGCCGGTTACCCCCGGCCAAGGGTTTGGTCCGAAACGGGCTCCGACCCCGAAAGAACTTGAGGCGCTCGATAAGGTGCAAGGAAAGTGAAAATAGGCCAGATTCTTGAGAATTTTCGCCTCGCTCTGGGCGAGGTTGCGCAACGCGCGCAGAACGTAGGAATACCTTGGCGTCGGCCCGAAGCGTACGACGAGTGGGACCAAGTCGCGAGCGCCCTTTTTGTGAACCTCGTATGTGTTCCATTGCGTTGGAGTCTACCGGTCGAAGAGCAGGACGAGTTCAGGATTCCGCCCTACGATCTGATCGTAGAGTGGCCTCCGAATCAGTGGTTGATTGAGGTAGTGCATGGGGAACTTCCCAGGGGAAGGTGGATGTTCCACGCTTTTGGCAGCCGAGGTAGTCCCTTTGACCTCGTTGAGGTCAGGCAGGCGCCGTCAGAGACAAATCCATCCGGATCGGAAATTGTGGAGTGTTCGCTTCCAGGGTGCGGGTTTCATCTGGTTCGAGGCCGTGGAATGCTGAGCCTTCAAGACCTCAATGACTCGTCTTCTGCTGCAAGGGCAAGCGAGGATAATGAGTGAATGAGGAGACCTTGTCAGCAGCAAGGCAGAGTTGGGTGGCTGGCAAGAGCCCGCCCAGAGCTGCGACGACAGCAGCAACAAACGACTCCCCGAGGCGAAATGGCGGTCTGTCACGCGGCTTAAATTCGCTTGCGCTAGGGCCTTAAGGCTGGCTAGGGGTCGCAGGTGTTTTCGCCTGTCGCCGCACAAACACCTCGCTGCCCGCGCGCGCCCCTGCCTTCGCGCGCGCAGCGAGAGCGCGCGCGAAGGCCTAAACACGGTGGCACCTTTATAAAGGGGGCGGTGTTTGTTCGTAAATCCTCGCCGGCTCGCGTCTTGATCGGCGATCGGGCCTGTGCAGAGCGCGCCGGGCGTCAGCGAGTCTCGTGGGGGAGCGGGATTTCCGCGCCACGGAGCGCCGCATGGATCGCGCTTTCGAGATAGGCGTGCGGATTGATCTGGCAGAGCTTGGCGCTCTCGATCAGGCTGTACAGGATTGCCGCGACTTGTGTGCCTCGCTCGGAGCGGGAGCCGTAGTGATTCTTCCGACCGACGACGATGCCCCGCAGGGCGCGTTCGGTAGCGTTGTTGTCGAGAGTGACGTGTGGGTTTGTGAGAAAGACGCGAAGTCCTTCCCAAAGCGATCCCATGTAGGCGATTGCCCTCCTGAGGCTGCTTTCGGGGAGCGCTTCGACTTCAAGCGACCACTTTTGGATCGCGAGGACGATGGGGAGTGAGCGCTCCTTGCGGAGCGCTAAAACTTCGTCGGGCGGTTTCTCTTTCGCTTCTCGCTCGACGTCGTAGAGCTGTCCGATGAGGTCGAGCACTTTGGTGCATTTTCCGGGGTGGAACGCGTCGACCTCGACAAACTTCCGGCGCACATGCGCCCAGCAGTTGGCGAGCGTGAAAGCTCCGGCTCTCTTTCTCACGGACTCGTAAGCCGCGTAGCCGTCGGTAAGAGCAACGCCGCTGAATCCACTGAGCACGGTCTCTGCCGCAGCAGCGCTTCGACTGTCCCTGATGCTGTAATGGACAGCGCTCGGACTGCAGACGGCCCACACTTGCCAGAGCTTGCCTTTGCCTCCTTGCTCTTTGCCCTTCTCACCCATCACCTTCCAGTGCGTCTCATCGACGCCGATCACGGCCTCGGTGAGCACATGGCTCTTGAGCCGCTGGTAGGCAGGCTCGAGAAGTCGCCCGAGCACATTGAGTTGGTCCCAGAGAGTTTGCGAGTCGATCGTGAGACCGTCGCGCTGCATCGCTCGCACTTGCCGCTCGAGAGGAAGATGGTCGGCGTACTTCGCGATCGCGACGTGGGCCGCGAAGCCCGTCGAATAGCGAGCTCCGGGGAAGAGCTTGAGGGGCGCAGGAGCGGTCTTGATGCAGCTCCCGCAGGAGCATTTGTACTTCTGTCGACGGTGCTTCTTGATGACAAAGCGCCGCTCGATGACGTCGACTTCTTCGGAGTCCTCGAAGAAGCCCTCGCTCGCGTGCAAATGGCCACCGCAGAGCTCGCACGTCTCGTCCTCGACCTCTGCGACATGAATCTGCTCGACGACTTCGAGCTCCGGTTGCTCGCGGCGTCCGTGGCCGGTCTGTTTCTCGGTCCGCTCCTTCTTGGAAGACGACGTCGGCCTTTTCTCCGACGACTCACCAAAGAGCAGCTTGTTTCGACGGGCGAGCTGCTCCTCGAGCTCTTTGATTTGTAGCTCGAGCTCGAGTTGCTGGGCTTTGCCATGTTTGAGCTCGAAGAGCTCACGCTTGAGCTTGACGACGAGCTTGCTCAGGGTCTGGACTTCGGCATCGAGCAGCTTCGCTGCCTTGCGCAGCGTCTCGATATCTCTCACATCGTCCAGGGTCACGGTGAGAAAACCTACTCACCGTGACCGAAATTCCCTAGGCGCTCACTTTTTCTTCGAAAACTTTCGTCCGCAGGTCCGCCCTTCTGAGCAGCGGCGGACTCAGCGGCACGCGACCGAGCGCCTCCGAACCCTCGATGAAGAGCGCGAGCTCTGCCATCGTGAGCTCGAGACTGCGGCTCATCGGTCCTTTCCACGGCGTCGCAAAGCGTCCCACCTCGAGCCGTTTGCTGAAGAGACAGAGGCCAGTGCCGTCGAAGTAAAGCACCTTCGCTCGCTTTCGGTCGCGAGCTACGAAGACAAAGAGGTCGCCCGTCGAAAGATTCCCTCTCATCTCGCGCTCCACAAGAGCTTGCAGCGTGTTGAAGCTCTTGCGCATGTCGCAAGGCTCCCCGTACGCAAAGACGCTGACGCCTCGGAGCGCGCCGATCATGAGAGCCTCCGCCAGAGCTCGAGCGCATCATCGAAACTCAAGTCCTCGATCCGGGTCCCTTTCGGCCCATGCATCGTCAATCTGGCCTCGAGTACCGGCCGCTCCGCCACGAGGCCAACGCGTCGAAGGCGCGCTCTCGGCTCACCTCGCTCGCCCCAGCGAGACCTCCAGTACTGCACCGTGTGGTCGCTCAAGCCGAGCTCCTTCGCCAGCTTTTGCAAAGACTCCCCTCTCTGCCACCGGGACCTGAGAAACACGCTCAGTCTCTCCCGAAGCTCACTTGAAAATGGTCCTCGCCGCGCGCGTCGATCTGAACGAATCAGCGCACGCAGCTCCTCGATCTCCTTGTCGCTCATGCGACCGACGATGCGCCAGGCGCCCTTGACTCACACGACGGGAGCGGGCGAGGACTTACGTTTGTTCTTCGGATCGTCCTTCTCGCCCTCCTCCTTCCCAGTCTCGCCCTCGGTAGCGGGCCCCAAAGAGGGCACGCGGTGCCCTCAACCGTCATTCACAAACCACAATCTTTCTCCGGGAGCAGCCAACTCTCAATCATTCTCCCATCCGCGCGCAGCTTCCTGCCGAAGGCAGGCAGCGAGCACGGATCGGGGAGAATCGCAGCCCCCGGAGCGAAGCGAGGAGGCAGCGAAAGAGGGCCCAAACACCCCAACGAGAATGTAAACATCGGCTACGGAGAATACGACTTCCGTAGGGACTTCACGTACGACCAAAACGGGAACCAGACGCAGTCGGTCTACCGAGGAA
>NASX01000109.1 GCA_002085155.1 Sorangiineae bacterium NIC37A_2 | reverse complement strand
CCCTCCGCCGCGGGCCGAGGGTCCCAAGCTCACTGCTCCCGGCAGTCCCGCTCCTCACAATTCGCAATGCATCCGGAGACGGAGATGCCGGGAGGCGCGGTTGTGTAGCCCGGACCCCAGTCGATCGCTATCACTGCGTCGAGGCGGCCGGCTTCGCTCACTATGACCTGTTGGTTTACGGACACGCTCAGCGTGCTCCAAGCAGCGTTTTCCGTCAGGCCCGCAGCATCACACAAGTCCGCGTCATTATAGTAGTAGAGCTTCCTTGCGCACCAGCCCTCCTCAGGACGTCCCGGCACGCACGACGGAATGTCGTCAGTAAAGATCAGCTCCGCACACCCGTCCGGCGTCTTCACCCGGAGCACGATCTCGTGCCCTGAAGGGTCCAAACATGCTCGAAAGAACTCCGCGTTGGGCGGATTCGACTCCCAATTCGGGAGCCCTCCCGAGCCGCCAGTGTTGTCCGCTCCTCCGCTTGCGTCAGTTCCCCCTGCGGCAGTTCCGCCCGAAGACGGGGCTGAACCACCAGTTGTACTCCCGCCGTCCGAGGGACCGCCACCGGTCGCAGTGCCTCCCGTCGACGTGCCGCCACTGCTCAGCGCTCCCCCGGACGCTGAACCCCCAGAGAACGCTCCGCCCGTAAGCACACCGCCGGCTGCGGCGCCTCCGCTTCCGGAACCTTCCCCCGTCGGCCCGCATCCAATAACAAAGGAGAGCAAGGCGACGTTTCTAGCGGTCTGCTCTAGACCTCTGAGCGCGTGGAGATGTGTCATTTAGAATACCTATCGCCGACGTGGAACACACTACTGCGATCTCATTTGAGTCATCGGGCCAATCAGGTTGGCTTGACAGCTTGCAGGACAGTCGCCGCCCGATGTCAGGTTCTGATAGTCCATTGTGATGAGTGCCGACTGAGTAGACTCCATGGTGTCTGTGCTCATCTGGTGTACGACAAGCCGAATCGTAGCCGAGCAGTCTCCCCTCTCTGCATTCAGATAGGTCCCGTAGAGACCTTCAAGTGGCGGCGACCTCGGCGATCGTTGATAGTTCCAGCCGTTGACCGCGCGGAGCACTCCCGTCGAGACGTCACAGGTTTGCGATTCGCCCGGAACTACAACCTGCTCATCGACACTCAGTCGAAGCTGCGTTTCCAGAGCAAAGCCAAGCGCCCCCAGATCACACGGCGATTCCGGTCAATCGGCAGGCGGTTCCGCACCCCACATGGTGGTATCGGTGGATAGCCAGGTAATCGGCAGCGCGTTCGTCAGTGCTACGACGTACACAGACTATTCCTATACCTTCGAGGCGGCAGCCGGAATCCAGGAGATCCGCGTCACTTTCGGCAACGACTACTACAACGGAAACACCAACCCTCCTGAAGATCGCAATCTCTGGCTAGACAGTATCGGCGTAGAGTGCGCTGACGAAGTTCCTCCCGGTCCTTGTGATGGTCTGTGTGCGAACCCAGAGTACATGAGCTGGTCCGGAAGCAGCTACAACAGCGGCAACCTTGGCACGGGTGCCGTGTGTCGTGAGACTCTGCAGCCGGTCGCGAATGGAAACTGTGGCAACTTTGCCGGGGGGCGTCAGCTTCTCGTCAACGGAGTGCAGAAGGTGTGCAGCGGAGCCAACTGGTTGACTCCGCCTACTCCGCGGAACGGGGGGTACTGTATCCAAACCACCGCCGGTAATCACTCGTACGCTTACTTCGCGTTATGGTGAGTTTGTGATACTGGGCATGGTCCATCCGATTTCATATCAATGGATTTCTGTGACCGAGCGCGAATTGGCAGCGCTCGATCACCTCATTTCTTGCTCTCCGAATCAGGCGCTCCCAGAGCTCCAGCGTTATTTTTCCTCATGCCGCGCCGAGAGCATGAGCTAGGGTTGATCAGTGCGGATTCTCGTCATGAATCAAAGGTCAGTGTGGCGCCGCGCTCTGGGCAGCAGCGCCTTCGCCTACTCCTTGTTGGCTTGCAGCAGTGTCCCTTCGAATGTCAAAGAGGACGATCGCGGCGCTGGCGGAGCGACAGGTATGGGCGGCACAGTGAACACTGGTGGCGGCGTGAGCACGGGGGGAGAGAGCAGTCCGAGCCTGGAAGTCCCTGATCCAGGCGCCGACCCTCCAGAGCTCGATCCTGAAGCAGCCTGCGGCATCGGCACGGCTGAGGCCACTCTGAGGCCAGTCAACATGATGATCATGTTCGACCGGTCGACGTCGATGGTCAGTGAAAGGACCATCGATCCAGCGACCGGGCTCAATCGCTGGGAGACGGCGACGTCCGCCCTCAAGAACTTTCTGAGTCACCCACAGACCGAAGGACTCGGCGTTGCCCTACGCTTCTTTCCCCATGATCTCCCGGCAGTAGGTTGTGCCTCGCAGGTCTGTGACATCGCTGCGTGCGCCACTCCGCTCGTGGAACTCGATAGGCTGACCGCTGAAGTCGCACCACTCGACGATCATGAGACGAAGCTCTTCGAGGCGATCGACGAGGCGCTCCCTATTGTCGTTCCCCGGATGGACGGACGCACACCAACGGGAGCCGCGCTCGAAGGAGCAGTCGAGTGGGCGCTCAATCACCAAGCCAAAAATCCGGATGAGCGAACCGCGATCATGATCGTTACCGACGGCGAGCCAGATGGGTGCGAAGAGCGTGTCTTCTACCTGATGCAGCATGTCGCTCGCGCCCTTGAAGCAGGGATCGGGACGTATTTTATTGGTATTGCAGATCCCACAGGCAAAGGACTCAACCGCGCGGCGATGGACTATCTCGCGAGTGCCGGGGGTACGGAGCGAGCCTATTATATTACTGACGGCCCAAGCGCGACGAGGGACCTGCTCGAGACTCTCGAGGCCGTTCGAGGCCGAACGATCGAATGCGAGTTTCCGTTCCCCGAGGCTACGTCCGCGGGCGAGGTCGTCGATCCGGCTCTCGTCAACGTGACTTACTTGCCGGCGAGCGGATCAGAAGTAAACTTTACGAAAGTGGCGCAGGCCGAGGACTGTGAAGACTCACCTTCGTGGTTCTACGATGACCCGGCTCAGCCAGCGCGTCTTCATCTGTGCCCAAAGGCATGCGACCTTGTCTCCGCTGATAGCGGGGCCCGATTTCGAATCCTGGCAGGCTGCGTTTCGCAGCTAAAATGAAAGGGAGAAACTTGATATGATATATTTAGGAGTGCCGCGAAGGAAACTGATCGGGATAAGCTGCGCCGCCTCCGCACTGAATGTCTTTTCCTTCATGATCGGATGTGACTCGAGCGGCGGAGGAAGCTCCGGCGGAGCGACGTCTTTGAGCGGAGGTGCGTCCGGAAGCGGCGGGCTCCAGAGCGGCGGGCTCAGCAGTAGTGGTGGTTTGAGCGGCGGGACACAAGGCGCTGGCGGCGCGAATGGCGGCGGAACGCCGAGCGGGGGCTCCAGCGGAGCCACAGGCGGACAAGGCGGCGTGCCCATGAACGATCCGATGTGCCCAGCCGAAGAGCCGACTCACGAAGGGACCTGCTTCGTGGGTCCGGCCGCTGTGTGCAGCTACGAAGGAACGAACTGCGTCTGCTCCTCAAGGCAATGGGACTGCGTCGGCTGTCCGTCTGAATTCGTCCTCGCGCTGAATGGCAAGGACTGCTCCGGCTATGAGGGTGAGGCGTGCCGTACGTGTGAGTGTCCTACGGGCCCAGAGCCGAAATGGAGTTGCCTCGAACCGGAGTTCGGCACGCGCGCCTGTGGTTCGGATGGCCTCGTTGCCGTGAGTCAGTCTCAGGAGGATGGCTGCTTGCTCCTGTCGTTATGGACGACGCTCACCGATTGCGTCGGGGAAGCAAGCGGAGATGGCTACTGCGTTCGGAGAGTTCAATGGATTCCTGGCGGCGGCTGTGACGAGCTTGGCTCCGGGGACGAGCCTTTCTGGACGGCGCGCGGCGTGACCGGCACGATCCAGGTCGAGGGCGACGAAGAAGCCCCCATCGTCTCCTTGGATCTCACAATCGAATACGATCCGGAGTCCGCACAGGGAGAACCGCCGCCAAACGATGTTATTCAAGTTGATTCCTGCGTGGCCGACTGTAGCTCTCAGGGCTGTCAGTAGAGCAGCACGCTGTGACCCAGGGTCTCCCCGAGGACTCCGGGCGCGCACGAACAGCTGCTCGCGCGGGTCGCGCGGGCCTGCTGAGGAATCGAAGACTGGGCACGGTGTGAGCTCGGAGCGAGCCTCTTCTCCGCTCCACTCACCGCGCGAACTTTGTAAGCTTCTTCGAGCTGTCGAAAAGTATCACCTCGCGGGCGCCCGTCGTGTAAGTCAAGGGTCGGCGATGCATCGTCGGTCGCATGAGCGACAAGGAAATTGAAGAGCTGCGCGCGCTGGTTCGTTCGGAGAGGCGCACGCGACGAGGTCCATTTTCGGTTGAGCTGCGGGAGCGGCTCAATGCATTTCTGAAGAG
>NASX01000050.1 GCA_002085155.1 Sorangiineae bacterium NIC37A_2 | reverse complement strand
TCCTCTTCTCACACGTCCACCCCGCGGCTTCGCCGCCCCCCGCGCCGCTTCGCGGCGCTCCTCTTCTCACACGNCCCCCCCCGCGGCTTCGCCGCCCCCCGCGCCGCTTCGCGGCGCTCCTCCTCTCAAATCACTGAGTCTTCTCTCGCACAAAACAGCTGAGCCCCTCTCCTCTTCGAGGAAAGGGGCTCAACCATGATTGGGCGCTACGCCTTACTCGCCAGGCGTGTAGTTCACCGTCGCAAAGCCTCGCTGGGGAATCGTGAACTGCAACATGGTCCCACCGATCGACAGAGTCGTTTGCGCCGCGTTGCCCGAGTTGAACATCGCAACCACGATGCTCCCGTCGGGGTTCTTGAAGGCGAGGGCATCCCCGCCGCTCACACCAATGCGCTTGGCTCCCGGCTCCACGTACTGCGTCAGGTGACGGAACGCGTAGTAGTAAGGCGTCACGTTCACCGTGCCATCCTGATTGAAAGAAATCAGGGCATTTTGTGGCCAAGGCCGCTCCTGATCGAGGTTTCGGCCAACGCGATCGAGTACCATGTTCCACGCGCTGTAGCCATTGACTCCCGCTGTAATCCACTCCTTGAAAAGGCCCCACGACTCCACGGCATAGTTGTAGTTGTTCGGAGCCCAGTCTTTCCAGAACGTATCGTAATCGGCCGCTTCGGCGCTCGCGGCAGTGCTCGTCTTTCCTTGGTCACCCAGCCACGGATAGTTTCCGCACTTGTGCTCCGACTGCATCGTCAGACCGGCGCTGACTGCCGTCGACGCATTGTCGATCGTCGCCCATTGAAGGCCCGTCCCCTTGACCAGGGACTTGTCAGAGAGGCTGCCCCAATAGTTCGAAAAATACTTGCTATTCGAGAACGTGCCGAACCAAACGTCCGCCTTGTCACCGAGTTCGGGGATGAGATCTTCTGCAACGAAGTTGCCCAAAAAGGCAGGCGTGGCCGTGTTGTCCGTGTTGGTCGTACTGTCCGTGTAGGGTCCCCAGGCGCACGTGGGGTAACCCTGCGACCAACCCGGCTCGTTCTGCGCGTAAACGTGATCGATCGGGATCCCTTCGGCCTCGTATCCCTCCACCCAAAGGCGGAAGTACTTGGCGTAGGCCTTCCGCGTAGCCGTATCATTCTTCATCACGCCCTTGTCGTAGGCGTTGTTCGTTTTCATCCAAGGCGGGGGCGTCCAGGGGCTACCCCAGAAGGTGATGTCGCGGATGCCCTTATATTGCGCCTTCTCCGCCTCCACGACCGCCTGAGCCGCTTTGACGTACGGGATGAGCCCTCGCTGCGGATCCTTGTCGTGATCGATGGAGAAGGTCGTTTCGATATTGTCGGCGTTACAGGGAGCATCACAGAGCGTATAGCGCTCGACGGCGTAGTCGCTGGCGCCGATGGGAATGCGACCCCAAGTCAGCGCGAGACCATCGACGCGACTGAAGAGCAGCTTCATGACTCGCTCACGTTCAGCAGCGTCGAGCTTCATCAGCTCGCGCCAGCCCACCTCATTGAACGTTCCACCCCAGCCGAGCCACGCCTGATGCTCCATGCTCGGATTCACGGTGATGTTCGCGGTGGTTCCGCCCATGGTCGGCTCGGCGTCCGTCTTCCAGAAGGCGCCCGCGGCCGAGGTGATCAGCTTCGGCTTCGGAATCGGCTCTCCTTCCGTCGTCCCGCTGCCGCCCACGCCGACCTCGCCGCCAGCTCCGCTGCCGCCCGTATTCCCGTTCCCGCCGGCTGCGGCGCCACCACCGCCGTCACCGCCGACTCCAGGAGCACCACCGCCACCCGGCGTATCGCCACCGGTGCCGTTCACATTGCCGCCGGCTCCGTTGACCAGGCCGCCAGCTCCGGGGCCGGCTCCGCCGCTACCGACGTTCCCGTCTCCGCCCACCTGCGCGGTACCACCAGCGCCGGGGTTCCCCGGGTCGTTGGAGGTGCCACAGGCCACCGCTCCCAGGAGGCTCAAGCCCATCCCGATCCCAACCGTAGAAATGAAAGTTCGATTCAAGGTCTTCATACTTTGCTGCCTCCGAGGAGCAACGAAGGCCCGCCCTGACTCCCCTCAAAACGAGAGAAGAACCAAAGCCCCCGCGTCCTCCAACCTATCCCTTAGATCTATTATCGCGGCAGGGTCCGGTCGTCTCTTGGGGAAGCGCTCCCTTCGTCCAGCCTTTCCGCATCTCTCTCCCGTCACTCTCTTTTGTACCCGCACTCAAAAAAGCCTCGCTCCGCCCATTGCGAAGCAGGCCAACTGAACGAGGCATTGAGACCGACAGTGCGTGAGTACCCGCGCAACCTCTGGTCGGGCACTTCTTGTTCTCATTTTCTCGCGATGGCGCGCTGGGCTCCTCGCGCGTCCGCCCCCGCGCACTAGGCCACAAAAGAAGAAAGGCGCCCTCGTGCGCTTTGCTCACGCACGGGGACGCCCCAGCTTCTCCTCTCGCGAAGGTTAGCCGCCCTGATAGTTCAGGGTCGCCCAGCCGTAGGCCGGGATGTTCACCTGGAACATCTTCCCGCCCATCGAAACCACCGTGTTGGCAGCGTTGTCATTCGGGTTGTGCACGATGGCGACCAGGCGTCCGTCAGGGTTCTTGAACGCAAGAGCGTTTCCGCCTTGGACCGTGAGGCGCTTGGCGTCGACGTCGACGAACTGCGCGATGTGACGGAACACGTGATAGGTCGGCGTGAGGATGAGCGTCTTGGCCTGACGGTTCACGACGAGCGGCGCGTTCTGGTGCCAAATGCGGCTATCGTCGAGGCTCTTTCCGCTCTGGTCGAGCACCATGTTCCAGGCGCTGTAAATGTGGACCCCGCCTTCGATCCACTTCTTGATGAGGTCCCAGCTCTCACGGCCGTAGTTGTAGTCGTTCGGGGCGTTCTCGTTGGCCGATTGGGTAGCCTTGTGAGTGACATATCCGCTCGACGAGCCCCACGGATAGTTTCCGCACTGGTGCTCGCTCTGCATGATGATCAGGTTCGGCGCATCGCTCCGGATGGTAGCGATGCGAGCCGAGGTGCCCCATTGGAGGCCGACGCCCTTCACGAGCTGACGACCCGAGGCAGACAGATTCCCCCAGTACTGTGTGAAGGTGTTGTCGTTCGAAAGGGTGCCGTACCAAACGCTCGCCGAGACACCAGCCTGCTGGAGAGCGGGAGCGAGGTATTGCTCGACAAACGTTCCGAGGAACGCGTTCGCCGACGTCTGATCGCTGGGGCCCCAAGCGCAGCTCGGATAATCCTGCTGCCATCCGGGCTCGTTCTGCGGCTGGACGTGATCGATCGGGATCCCTTCCTTCTCGTACTCCTGAACAAACTTCACGAAGTACTGAGCATGGGCCGTCAAGTTCTCCGGAGTGTTCTTCATCGAGCCGCGGTCATAGGCGTTGTTGTCCTTCATCCACGGCGGGGGGGTCCAGGGACTGCCCCAGAACTTGATCTTGTTGTTCACGGCCTGCGCGGCCTTGATGAAGGGAATGAGCTTTTCCTTGTCGCGCTCGATCGAGAACTTGCTCATCGACAGGTCATTCGCGTTGTCGTTGAGCGTGTAGCGGCTCATCGCGTAGTCGCTCGCGCCGATCGGAATGCGGCCCCACTCGAAACCAGCGCCTTCAGCCTTCGAGAAGAGCAGCTTGATGGCCCGCTGACGATCCGCCTCGCTGAGCTGCAGGAGCGCGTCCCAGCCCATCTCGTTGAACGTGCCGCCAAAGCCTTTCCAGGTCTGATTCTCGGTGTTGGTGACGGTCACGTTGGCGGTGGTGCCGCCCTCGGTCAGCTCACCTTCCTGCCAGAAGGCGCCATTGCCCGTCGTCACGAGGGACGGACGAATGATGGGCTCACCGCCGCCGGTCCCACCGGTACCGCCGGGGTCGCTTCCGCTGCCGCCTGCTCCGGGATCCACCGTCCCGCCGCCACCAGCACCAGGACCGCTCCCGCCCGCCCCGGGATCCACCGTCCCGCCAGCGCCAGGTACCTCCCCGGCGCCACCGCTCCCTGGCTGACCGCCGGCCCCTGAGACGTCGCCGCCTCCGGCACCGGGCCCGGGATCGGCCATTCCACCCACGCCTGGGGCAGCGCCGGCGCCGCCCGTGCCGACGCCGCCGTCACCTGCGGGACCGGATGACGAAGAGCCGCAGGCGAGCCCGAAGAGCCCAAACCCAATTCCTAAACCAAGAGCAGTGATGAGACGAGAAGAATGAATCATTTTGGGACCTTCTATCGACCGAACGCGCAGAGACGCCCGAGCGCAAGCAAGAGCACGGAGCGTCCTGCTCGCCGACAGCGAACGGTCGGACACGCCGAGATGCGCTCGGATCAGACAAGCGCGCCAAGAAGGTAGAACCCGGAGCCCGACCTTCAAGTCAGGGAAGCGCTGCGCCCCAAACTTGTACTCACATGGTTCTCAGCGAGGTGGAAAAATCCCGGGACAATGACTCTCCATCCCTTGCCCGAGACCTCACCTCAGAAGAAGTCGAACACAATGGCGGGCTCGGCCACAGGTGAGGAACCGAGCCTCCTAAGGGAGCGGCGCCTTCGCCTCCGGCGCGGCTTCTGAGCCACAAAATGAGGACGGGCCGAAGAGAAACTCTTCGGCCCGCGAACTCTCTCGAACTCGACCTTATGCGCCGCCAGGGCTACCGCCGGGCGAGCCGCCGGGCGAGCCGCCGGGGCTGCCACCAGGGCTGCCGCCGGGAGAACCACCGGGGCTGCCGCCGGGCGAGCCGCCAGGGCTGCCGCCGGGCGAACCACCAGGGCTGCCGCCAGGGGAACCACCGGGGTCACACACGCAGCTCGAGGGCGAACCGCCGGGGCTGCCGCCGGGCGAACCGCCGGGCGAACCGCCAGGAGAACCACCCGGGCTACCACCGGGCGAGCCGCCCGGGCTACCGCCGGGCGAGCCGCCGGGCGAGCCACCAGGGCTACCGCCGGGCGAGCCACCAGGGCTACCGCCGGGCGAGCCACCAGGATCACAGACGCAGCTATTCCCGCCGCCACCGGAGGCGGGCGCGCCGCCAGCCGAGGGAGCACCGCCGGTTTCTTCTTCGACGTTACAGGGCGGAGGACAGGCATCGCCGCCGGTTCCGTTGAGCGTTCCTCCGGACTCGGCTCCAGTAGGCGCGCCGCCAACGCCGCCGCCGGGTGCATCTTCGCGGCCACCAAAACAGCCAGAGCCGACAAAGCCAAGTACGAGAACTGAGACCGAGATGAGCGATTTGTCCATTATTTCGTGATCCTAGCGGAAAGTTCGAGGGGCACTCGCGCGCTGGGCCGCGAGAAGAGAGACGGAACTATACGAGACGAAAATCGCCTCGGCAAGGTTGTAACCGCTACCGCGATCGCAAGGCGAACTTTCGAGCGATCATTGAGCGCTCATGGTCCGCGCCGCATCGGGCTTCAATCGAGCGGCAGCTCCATCGCGATTCGCGCGGATCCGCCGCACATCTTCCTCCGGAATCGGCACTCCAGCTTCCACCTTCCCTAAGAGAACTTCGCAGGCCTCTTTCGAAGCAGCGTAGTCACCGAGCCAGAACGTCGCCACAGACAGCTCGTCCCACAGGCGCCAGCTGTAAACGGAATCCGAGACGTAGAGAGCGTCATCAGGTTTCGGCGTGCGGACACCAGCCTTCGCGAAGAGAAGAGCCATCGCATAGGACTTCTTCGAGCGAAAATAACAGGCGAGCTCGTAGAGGGGCTCCGCTCGGATCGGGCGCAAGTGATAGGCCGCGAGGAGCTCCGCGAGCACGACGTTCTCGGGTTTGCCGAGACGGATCGAGATCTTGCCGACCTCGAGCTGCGAATAGAACCGCTCCTCGTCCCAGCCCCCCGGCATGGCGACCCGTTTCCTGTAGGCCTCGAGAGCTTTCTCGAAGTGACCCGCGTCCCGGTAGGACTGTCCAAGCAGCATCTGATTCCGACCGTTCGTCGGATCTTTCTCGAGCTCGCGCTCAAGGATTTCCGCATCCTTCAAATATTTCTGCTCAGCCGTAAGGCCGTGGGATTTCGCGCCCTGGTGCTGGTGATAAACGATCCAGACGTCTTTGCGGGCACGAGCGAAACCTGGTCCTTCGACGACTTTGAGAAGGTTATGGACCGGGCCGACCCATTGAAATCGGCTCGCCCGGACGTTCACGAGCGCGGGAACCGCGTACCGCATTCCGCCGTGGTGCTTCTCGATGTTGTAGCTGACGCCCGGCTCGAGCTTCTCGAAGAACTTCGGATCGGAGACGCCCAGTTCCTCGTCCGCGTCGATGAAGAGAAGCCAATCTGCCTTGTCCGCCTGCAACGCGAGTTCAAGGGCCTGCTGCCGGTTTTCGCCGAAATTGACCCAGGGCCGCTCGTGGATTTCCCCCGGGATTCCATAGGCGTCCATTTCACGGCGGATCAGCTCGATGGTGGAGTCCGTCGAGCCAGTGTCGACGATGACGTAGTAGTCGACGTAGTCTTTGACCGAACGAAAGAGCCGGGGGAGAACTTTCTCCTCGTTCTTCACGATCATATTGAGGCAGATGTTCGTGCGGCGCTCCGGCATAGCCGCCCTTATAGCCCAAGTCGCAATGCCCCGGGGGCTCCCGTTCAAGCCGGGTGTCGAATGGTCCCCGCGCATCCGCCAGCCCCCTGAAAAAAAGCACGACAAAAAGTGCCCACGAGGAGGTCGCCGATGCACCTATCCGAGGACCGACCTCTCCCGCCGGTCTCGAGCCATGCCCTCGCTTCCGAATGCAGTGCTCTCGTTTTCTGCTCACCACACCCGGCGCGGGTGCAGCTGGGCTGTGCAACCACTAACGTCCACGCGATCAGAATCTGGAAACGGTTCCACCCGCGTCTCACCTCACGCTGCTTTCGCAGATCTAGCGGCGAGCGATCTTTTGACGTCTGCAAGAATCACGAGAAGGCGCCTCGCGCATCTGATGCGCACTTGGTGCTGAAAGAACGCCATGCTAGAGGGTTCGCCCCTCGCGTTCGATCTGGCCCCTAGAGCAGCCGTCGTTCATAGAAAGCTTATCCTTTGCCCCCAATTATGGAGCGTTTCGATATATGAGTCACCGTAGCCGTTCGAACCAAAACCGAATTCCTCTCGTCGCACTCGTCGCCTTTGGCCTGACGGGTGCGACCCTTGTCGCCTGTGAACATTCCGACGACCTCAAGGCCGTCCGAGAAGCAGGCAAGGCCGGCGGCCAGGTAGGCGGCGACGGCGATGGCGGTAAGCTCACTGCCCCTCGTTACTTCACCGAAGGAGAGGATCCGACCGTTGCGCTTGCGACGACCGAAGAGGTCGTCGACAGCGGCCCTAGCGACTTCGTCGTGGGACCGGCTGAGCGGACTTCCTGCGGCGACGAGCCTGTCCGCGATCTGTACACTACCGATCCCGCGATCACGGCGGAAGCGGAAGGCCTCGTGCAGCAGATGACCCTCGAGCAGAAGGTGATTCAGCTCACCGGCGTCGATATTCCAAACTACGACGATCCTAACCGCTGGCGCGACATCCAGCGCTCGAGGGACGACGACGCGCTCGGGATCCGCGGCTACCAGTGGCGCGACGGACCTCACGGGATCAATCTCGAGGCCGGCATCGACTATCGCACCGATCAGCCCCGCAAGACGACGTTGAAAAACTATTCGACCTCGTTCCCGACGAGCGTGGTCCAAGGCGCCGCGTTCGACTTCGACCTGGCTCGCCGCGTCGGTGAGGCCATGGGTGACGAGACGGTGGCCTCCGGCCACAACGTGCTCCTCGCGCCCTGTATGAACATCCTGAGAAACCCGCTCTGGGGCCGCGCACAGGAGACCTTCGGTGAGGACTCCTTCCACCTCGGTCGTATCGCAACGGCCGTCACAATCGGCATCCAGAAGCACGTCACCGGCTGCGCCAAGCACTACATCGCAAACAACATCGAGCTCCAGCGCATGTCGATCAACGTCGAAATCGACGAGCAGACTGCCCGTGAGACCTACGGTCGCCATTTCGAGATGGTCTCCCGCGACGGTGGCATCGGCTGCGTGATGGCCTCGTACAACCTCGTCAACGGGAAAAAGCTCACGCAGCACGAGCACCTGCTCACGCAGGTCCTGAAGTATGATTTCGGCTTCCGCGGCTTCGTGCTGACGGACTGGTGGGCTATGCCTGCCGATGGCCTGGGCCAGGGTGGCAAGAGCTATACCATTGCCCAAAGGATGAGCATCGCGGAGGAGGCCATCAAGGCGGGGCTCGACATTGAGGTACCTTGGGCCATCCATTTCAGTACGCTGCCGCAGCTCGTACAGGAAGGCCGAGTCCCAGTGCAGTACGTGGATCGCGCGGTGACGCGGGTTCTCGAACAGAAACTCCGCTGGGGAACCGCCTACAAGGATAGCCCCTGGGGACCGCAACCGACCGTCACGGGCTACGACGTCGCGGAAGGAAAGATTACGAACTCCGAACCGCACGTGGCCCTCGCCGCCGAGGCGGCCGAAAAGGGAGCTGTCCTGCTCAAGAACGAGGGAATTCTCCCGATCCCTGAAGCCACCAAGAAAGTCGCCGTCATCGGCGCGAAGATCGAATACGCGGTCAAGAGCGACGGCAGCGCCCTGAAGACCTTCGATTTCGCTCGAGACGTCGCGCTCGGCGATCGCGGAAGTAGCCGTGTTCTCCCCGATCCGGCCCTCTCGATAGGTCCCTTCGACGGCCTGAGCGCCCATAAACATTCAGGCACCGAGGTTATCGCCGGGAACACCGCCGCCGAGGTAGGCGACGCAGACTTTGTCGTGGTCGTCGTAGGCCTCACCTCTGGCGACGAAGGAGAGGAGTATACGGGCGCCGCCGACCGTGACGATCTCTCAATTCCGTTGCAATGGGACGCCAACGAGTCAGCCGAGCTGAAGGCAGCGAAGCCCCGCCCCAAGACACTCGATCAGAACAAGCTCGTGACCGATGTTCTAGCGCTCGGAAAGCCGACCGTCGTCGTCATCGAGGCTGGTGGAGTCATCGATGCACCTTGGCTCGATTCAGCGAAGGCGCTCGTCATGGCCTGGTACCCGGGGCAGCGAGCGGGCGACGCTCTCGGCCGCTTGCTCTTCGGTCACGCGAACTTCTCGGGTCGCCTGCCTGTCACCTGGCCCCGAAGCCTGGATCAGTTCCCGACCTTCACCCTCGGCGATACCGTCGCGAATCCCATGGAGTTCAACGTCGGCTACCGCTGGTTCGACGAGAAGGGCCACACTCCCCGCTACGCCTTCGGGCACGGCCTCTCCTACACGACCTTCGCTTATGAGGGTCTCGACGTCGGCTGCGGCGATGTGACCGCAAACGGCATCATCCGAGCCCAGGTCACCGTCCGTAATACGGGCGAGCGCCGCGGCGCCGAGGTCATTCAGCTCTACGTCTCCTTCCCCGAAAGTAAGGTGCGACGGCCTAAGAAGGAGCTCCGAGGCTTCGCTCGCGTCGAGCTCGATCCGGGAGAAGCCAAGCGTGTGACGATTCCTGTCCGCGTCCGCGATCTCAAGTACTTTGACATGACCCGCAATGACTGGGCGATCGAAGAGGGCCCCGTCGAGATCCGCGTGGGAGGAAGCTCTGACGCCCTGCTCCCGCCCCAAACTGTCATGGTTCGCGCGTCGTCCAACTAAACCGATCCTCTCACTTCGATAACATCTATGAGAACATCCCAAGACGATCGCATGGTGCGGCGCTTCGCATCCCTGACGGTCCTTTCCAGCCTCCTTTTCCTCAGCTCCACATCCTTCGCCCAAGAGACGGAAGACGGTTTCTCGAACGGTCTCGGCTCGGCTCCCTCGGAGCCGGAGGCGGAAGAACCTCAGGAAGAGCCCCAAGCCGAACCCCCTCTCTCGGAGACCCAGGAGAAGGAAGAAGGCGCTCCCCCGACCCAGGTGCAGGCCTCGGCTGAGGTCTCGCTCGGCGGCGATCAGGTCGGCGAACCCAAGGTAGCGCCCACGGACGACGTCCCGAAGCCCCCCCCCTTGGCACTCGAAGTCCTGCCGCCCTCGGCCTATCCGAACGACCCGATCGCGGGCATTCGCGGTGGCTCACTGGGCTTCGTACTCTCCGGCATGCAGTGGCCCTACATGCCGGCGTACGGGGACGACCAGCCGAAGCTCCGCATCGGTATTTCCGGTTCGAGCTGGGTCGACTTCAACTATCGCGCCGTTCGGCCGGGGCGCGCTATCGAACCCGACGCTCAAGAAGGCCGCGTCCAAGGTCGCCTCACGCTCCGGGTCAGCCCCGTCTACAATTTCAAGGACGGCTGGTTTGGTCAGTCTCGTATCGAGTTCGTTGGCATCACCGAACAGCAGCACGAAGCCAACAAATACGTCGATCTCGACGAAGCATGGGTCCGCTTTGGAAAGTGGAAAGCGTTCGACGTGACCGTCGGCCGAACCCAGGGCTTCGAGGTCTACCACTTCGGTATGGGCATGGACATCAACACCGGCGAGCGCGAGGGTGCGCGCCCCATCGGTGCAGCGTCCGGTCAGTCAATCCAGCAACCCTATGCGCTCACCGAGCTCTGGGACCGCGGAATCAACAATGGCGCCATTGCGTTCCATGTTTACACCCCGAAGTGGCTTCGCCTGGAAATGTTGGGACGTATGGGCCTCACCGCCGGCGGCAACGACCTCGGGATTCGCCCCGCGGGTATCATCGACCTCGGCTGGATCAAGCTGAAAGGCGGCTACGAGTATCGTGTCCAGGTGCCCTTCGCGGAGGGGCGCCTCGACAAAACGGAGACCAAGGGTTTCGCCGGTAGCGTGAACTTCGTGTTCGATCCCTGGATCGAATTCGGCGGCGGCGCGGCACACCGCCTCGTCGACGTCATCAACGTCAGCGGTGGCCCTGACGTGATTCCGAGCAGCGACACCACTACCTTCGGAGGCTTCCTCAACGTCAGGCCCTACTTCGAAGACTGGCTCGTCGGTCTCGGCTACCACAACACCTACTGGGAAAACTTCAACTATAACTCCTTCGGTGAGGCTGAGAACCAGACGCACGAGCAAATGTTCGGCGCGGTCCAATACCAGCTCTGGGATCGCTTCTTCTTCAAGTACGTGCTCGCCTACTCCAGGGTACACATCGAAAACCGCAGCGAAGTGCAGAGCGACGAAGGCTACACGAACCAGCAGATCAGCCATCGTATGCGCTTCATGATGCTCTTCTGAGCACCAGCGCTCCTCACGAAGGCGCACGAAAAAGCGCGGGCCCGAAAGGTCCCGCGCTTTTCTTTTGTACTCAGCTGCAGGCTGAAGCCGTTTTCCCTCGGGAAGCTCGCTCCGACGACGCGAACGGCGCCGAACGAGCTTCTCTCTCTCGGGAGCGCGTTAAAGAAGCGTTCTCGTCTCCGTCGAGCCGATCAGCTCGAGGACCTGTGACAGAGCTTGTTTGGCTTGCTCGAGGGCGCTCTGGTCCGCCTGCCACTTCTCGTGAGCGTGAGCGACCTTCCTCGACTCGTTTTCGAGTTTCTCAGCGAGGTCGCGGTTCTCGGAGCGCACAGAAGCGAGCTCTGCTTCGAGGAGACTGATGCGCCCGTTGAGCTCGTAGATCGCGCGACGGGCGGTCTCGAGCTCTTCCGTTCGCGCGTCGAGCTCGCCGCGGGTCTGTGCCAGGCGAGCGTCGCGCTCCGCCTCAGAGGCTCGCTTGGCCTCTTCGAGCTCGGCGTAGCGCGCCTGGGCCGCTGCTTCGGCGGCGCTGAGGTTCTGCGCAGCTTCCTCCCGGAGCTCGTTCTCGCGCGCCGCGAGAGCGTTCTGAGCTGCAAGGTTGGCCTCGTCGAGGATCTGGGCGTGTTCGGCGCGCAGCTTGCGGAGCGCGTCCTCTTGCGCCCGGTGCAGCGCGGCAAGCTTGGCGTCCTGCTCCGCGCGAAGCTCCGCTTCTCGCGAGCGAACAGCCGCTTCTTGAGCTTCCCTCGCCTCCGCCTCGAGGGCCCTGAGCGCCTCTTCTTTGATCCGCTGGGCTTCCTCGCGGGTCGCCGCGACCGCGTCTGCGACGGCTTTCTCCTGAGCCAACTGGGCCTGTTCGGCGGCCTGCTCGAGAGCCTTGCGATGGTCGTCACGGAGCCGCGACATCTCCGCGTCGCGCTCGATCAGCTCATTTTCATGCTGCTCGCGGGTCTGTTTGAGCTCGGCATTGCGCTGCTCAAGCTCTTCTGCGAGCCGCTCGGACTTGGCCTTGAAATCGTCAGCGCGCTTGTTCGCCTGCGCCTTGTCGAGGGCGAAGGCGTCGCGCTCCTTCTCGATCGCGGCTTTCTCGGTCTCGAGCGCCTTGAGCGCGTCGGTCAGATCTGCATTCTCCCGATCGACCTGGATTCCGATGTCGCGCAGCTTGATGAGCTCGCGGTCTTTCGCCGAAATTTGATCGCGGTACTCGAGCAGCTCCTTGTCCTTACGGTTGAGCTGCTCTCGCAAGTCGAGGAAGTCTCGGGCGCTCGCGCCCTTTTCCTTCTGTGAGAGCTTGGCGGTCAGGTCCGCGACCTCGGCGGAGAGCTGATCGATCGTTCGATCTTTGTTCTCCTGAAGCTCACGGAGCGCTCCCTTCCAGGTCTCTTCCCCTTCGACAGCTTGGGACAGGGAACTCTCGAGCTCCTGGACCCGTGCCTTGAGTGCTTCCATCTCGGCCTCGAGATTCGAGCGCTCGGAAGAATCTTCGATCGGTGCCGGCCGATCGGAGATGATGAGGCGCAAGGAAGCTGCGTCCTCCATGACCGACTCGACGTTCTCGAGGGCAGATTCGTCTTCGAGGACAACATCGAGCTCCTCATCGAGCTCCTCCGCCTGAACGGGCGGGGGAACGGACGAGAGGCGTGGAGGAGCCGCAGAAGGCCGCGAGGGCGGCGGTGGCATGGACGGAGGCCGACTGGGCGGTAACGAAGGCGCCTTTACGATGAGCTGCTCGAAGGCGGTCTCTGCTTCGACCTCAACGTCAGGGTCGCTCGTGAGCGCGGGAGCGCTCGGCAACTTCACAAAGGTCGAGACCCGGTCGAGCAGCTCCGCGACGGTGATCGGCTTTTTGATGTAGTCGTCGGCGCGAGTGCGAAGACGACGGTGCTGTTCGAAGGTCTCTTCGGTCGCGTCACGACTCAAGAGCAGGAGCGGAACGCGGTCGAGGTTCTTGTGCCTCTTCAGTTTGTTACAAACCGAAAAGCCATTCATCCGCGGGAGCTCGATCGCCAGCAGGATCACATCCGGCGGCTTCGCCTCGGCCCGGAGAATGCCCGCTTCGCCGTCCTCTACGACTTCGACCTCAGCGCCCCTCTCAACAAAACCAGCCGCGACCTCAGCGGCGAACTCTGGATCACTCTCGAAAATGAGGACTCTCATAGCGACCCTCTCCACAGGTGGCGCGCTCTTAACCGCATGACCGACTGACATCGTAATGGACCCTCGTCTGAATTCCCACCCCCGAGCTACGCACGAACGAGCCCGAACTTGAGGGTCAGCGCCCACGAAGCACTCAGCAGCGTCGCTTATCGAAGCGACATTTTCATACAGGAGAGCACCCCTTTGGAGGATTACTCGGCCTTCGGAGCCTTCGGCGCGCGCGCCGCCTTCTCTTCGTGGCCTCCGACGCCCAGGCGTCGTCCGAGAGCCGCAAACACGCGGCGGACGCTCTGATCGCGAAGTCTGAGACCAACCAAGAGATGGTAAAGGACGTCGGCTGCCTCTTCGACGACGCGGTCGTCCGTCTCTCCTTCGAGAGCACGCGCAAACTCGTCGGCCTCTTCGCGCACCTTCGCGCCGATCTTCGGGGGGCCCGCGCTCAAGAGGCTCTTCGTGTAGCTCTTGCCTTCAGTGCTCGACTGCCGATCGATGAGGATTCGTTCAAGCCGCGCCAGGATGGGCGCAGCGAGCGGCTCCTCCTCCGGGGTCGACTCCGCAAGAGGCTGAAAGAAACAGTTGCGCCGCCCCGTGTGGCAAGAGGGACCGACCGGCTCGCACAAAACGAGGATCGTGTCGCCGTCACAGTCCGCGTACACGTCGCGCACGTGCAGGAAGTTTCCACTCTCTTCGCCCTTGACCCAAGCCCGCTGCCGCGAGCGACTGAAGAAGGTGGCGCGCTTCGTCTCAAGGGTCGCCTGGAGGCTCGCTCGGTCCATCCAAGCCATCATGCGCACCTCACCGGTGAGCCAGTCTTGGGCGATCGCGGGGATGAGCCCGGCTGAATCGAACTTCAGATCCTCCTGCTTGATGCTCATGCCGCCTCCATAGTCGCACCGTCCCGGCGCGTCCAAGCGGCGCCTCGCGAAAATCAGACTCCCCGCGCCCAGGCGCCTGGTCCACGGGGCGTTCCTTGAGCCCCGAGCCCGCGTATGGGTTAATGCTCCCGGTTGCTCGACCAGCTCCCCCCGTTCATCCCGGTCGGCTTCGCGCTGACGCTCGGATTGCTGTTTGGCAGCTTTCTGAACGTCGTCATTCATCGCGTCCCGCGGGAAATGTCGATTGCCTTCCCCGCTTCCCACTGTCCCGCCTGCGGCGCGCCCATCCGCGCCTTCGACAACGTGCCCGTCTTAGGTTGGGTTCTCCTGCGCGGTCGTGCCCGCTGCTGCGGCGCGCCCATCTCCGCGCGCTATCCGATCGTGGAAGCCATCGGCGGCGCCGCCGCGGTAGCGATCTACTTCCAAAAGCTCTCGGGCCGCGGCTTGCCCCTGACGACCGCGCTCCTTTTGTTCGCGCTCTATCTCAGCTTGGCCCTCGGCCTCATCGCGCTCACCTTCATCGATCTCGAGTTCATGATCTTGCCCGACTCCCTCACGCTCGGTGGGCTCGGGGTCGGACTACTCAGCGCAACGGTTCGGCCGGAGGTCTCCGTCCTGGACGCGGCGATCGCGAGCGCAAGTGGCTTCCTGCTCGTCTGGGTGCCGTTCATCTGGGGTTACGAGAAGCTCCGGGGACGCCCCGGCATGGGGCTCGGCGACGCCAAGTTGCTCGCTGCCTCGGGCGCCTGGTTCGGCTGGCTCGGAGTCTTCTTCGTGCTGTTTGCCGCGGCCATTCAGGGCACTCTCGTCGCCCTGACATTGCTCCTCACGCGAGGCGGTATCGAGGAGCCCGAAGCTGTCCAGAGAGAGCGCGAAGAGCTCGCCGCCCTCGTTGAACAGGCAGAAGGCGAAGAACGCAGACTGCTCGAGGAAGCTATCGCCCTCGACCCCATCGGCGAGGAACCCGACGGAAGCTGGGCCCGTGCGCGCATGCCGTTTGGTCCTTTTTTGGCGCTCGCGATGCTCGAGGCTCTGCTCTTCCATGATGAGCTGACCCTCTATTTTCAAGAACTCTTCCTGCTTTGAGTCATGAAGCTCGCCCCGGCCCACCTCGCTCTCTGCACCGCATTGCATCCGGGCACCTCGCTTCGAAGGTCTGCCCTCGGGCTCGCCATGAGCGTCGTCTCCTCCTTTGTCACGAGTTGCGGCGGCGGCACCCAACTGCTTCGGGAAGCACCCATGCCCGAGAGTGCTGTGGGAACGACTGTGACCTCCCTGCCGCCCCCGGCCCGCGTCGAAGTATTGCCCATTCGGCGCAACAGCGAGTGCCGCTGGCAAGACGGCTACTACCGGCCTCGCGCGACCCTCTCGATCGGCGGCGCAACCGAATGGGTCTGGACACCGGGCGCCTGGGTCGTGCCCAGCGAAGGCTGCCGCTACGCGCGCCCGCGCACCGAGGCCGAGCGCTCCAAGGACGGCGGCAGGATCGCCTATTTTCCGCCGCTGTATTTCAATCCAGCGACGGGAGAGCCCTGCCCCCAGCCGTCTCCTTGCGACTGAGAGATTTTTCGAGCTCTTCGGGTTATGAGCGAGCCGCCCTGCTCATGGAACCCGCGCAGACCGAGCCCCAATGGACCATCGCCAAGGTCCTCTCCTTCGCCGCGGCAGACTTCGGCAAACGCGGCCTTGAGGCTCCGCGGCTCGAAGCTGAGCTCTTGCTCGGCCATGAGCTTCAGATGAGCCGCATGCAGCTCCTGCTCGACGCAAACCGTCCCCTGAAGAAGGACGAGCTCGCCCGCTTTCGCGCCCTGATCGAAAGGCGCCGAAGCGGTGAACCATCCGCGTATATCCTCGGGAAAAAGGAGTTCTACGGTCGCGAGTTTCGGGTCGATCGAAGGGTCCTCATCCCACGTCCCGAGACCGAAACGCTCGTCGATGTGGCGCTCGCCCGCACGCGACCGCGGAGTCTGGCCGGACGAGCCCTCGACGTCGGAACCGGAAGCGGCGCGATCGCCGTGACCTTTGCTCGCGAACGTCCCACTTGGCAGGTCACCGCTCTCGACAAAAGCGAAGACGCCCTCGCCGTGGCAAGAGACAACGCGCTCCGCCTCGGAGCGGTCTGGGGCTTCCGCCTCCTCCAAAGCGACCTGTTCAGCGCGCTGAAGCCCGCCGAACGTTTCGAGCTGATCGTTTCGAATCCCCCCTACATCTCCCGCGAAGAGCTCACGACCCTTGACAAAGGCATCCTCGACTTCGAGCCGCGCATGGCCCTCGACGGCGGCGAAGACGGTCTCGACTTCTATCGCGCCCTCGTCAAAGGTGCCCCGCCACATCTGACCCAGGGGGGCGTTTTGGCGGTCGAGATCGGGGCCGATCAAGGCCCCGCCGTAGAAGAGCTGTTCAAGAGCGCCGGCTTCGTCGACGTCGAGTTGACGCGCGACTACGGCCGGCGCGATCGGGTGGTCAGCGGAAAGAAGCCAGCTCTTAAAACCTGAAAATCCCGTCGATGGACAGGCTGTGCGAAAACGCCTGGTGCTTGCCGATGTTGACGACTGGAGAGGGCCCTCCCGGCTCCACGGTCATACAGTCCGCCCCTGTGCCCATCTCACAGGCCCGCGGATTGATCTGCGTGATGCGCCCGTCGGTCTCCGCGACACGCACCGGGATTTGGTGGCGATAGTTGTAGGCGACGGCGAGCTCGAGAATTCCGAAGAAGAATGATGCGCCGAGGCCGCCCGTGAGATGATGTCCGGTGGCAAAATCGGGGGTCGTATACCCAGCGTCTGCGACCGCTGAATCGTAGCCCAATCCAGCCCGCACCGTGAATTTCTCGGGAAGCAAATGGTAGTCGCCGCCGAGCGCGAGCGTGAAGCTATCACGCCAGGCCTTTTCGATGATGACCGTGTTGATCGGAACGGCGAAACCGGTGAGCGTGCCGACCAAGCCGCGTGAGTCGAGGGCGAAGTTCTGGACCCGCGACCAGTTCTGGTAGCTGACGTCGAGCTCGACATCGAAGAGAGGCTCTCCGTTCTTCTCGTGCACGTAGCGAACACCACCCCGCAGCATCAACGGCAAAGGGATCACCATCTGCACGTCATTCGCCAAAGCCCCGTCGCGCGTGAGAGCGACTTCTTGTTCTCCTGCGAGCCGCGTCAGCTCGATCGTGCCATTGGCTCGAATCGTCGTCGGGATCACCTGACCCGAAAGGCCCACTTCGAGCCACGGCGCCGGCTTGAACCATCCGCCTAGAATCAGCTGAAAGATCGGGAAAGCGGAGGCGGAGACCTCCGAGCGGACGTCAAGTCCGCTGGAAACGGGATTGCCGACGCCGCCGCGACTCGTGATCGGCTGCACAAGCAGCGAATAGTCGAGCTTCGGTACGTGCATGAGCTGGGCGCTGAGCCCGACGCCGAACAGATCTTTGAACTTGTAGGCTGCGCTCAGGGAGTACTTCAGAAGCTCCGCCTCACGGCCCACCATCATATATGCGGGACCGCTCGGGCGCGCCGACATTTCTCCTTGGGTCTCGTCGAAGCCGACACGGGCCGTCCCCGGAGGAGAATAAATGGAGAGCGCAAATCCGAAGTCTCTCAGCCCAAAGTCGTAACCGACTGCCAGCAATGGATCGAGAGCTTGCAAGGGGCGCGTGTTGGAGGCCCGGTCGAAACGTATCGGCGCGCCGCTCGCATCCGTGGCCGGTGCACGATCAAAAATGACCTCGTTGTAAGAGAAGCGATTGCTGATCTGAACCGTCCAGCCCTCGAGGCGAGCAAGGCCCGCCGGGTTGTATTCGATGGCGGAGAGGTCATCCGCCTTGGCGACGAATGCTCCGGCGCGCCCCGCGACGCGAGCGCCCTTCGAACCTGCGTAGAGCCCCTGCGCCGAAGCGACACCACTGGCACAAACAACTAACGCAACAAGACTGAATCGAAGGAAGGTCTGGTTCACTTTGGGTCCTCGGAGACGAAGAGGTCAGCGCATCAGACTGATTTACGCTAGCGCCCAGGCCACGGTTTCAGCCGTTTCTTCGCAGTTTCTACGAGGGCACAAGTTTTCCGTGTGACAAGAATCTGAGACACTCATCGCTTCATCATCATCGCAGAGCGTGTCATGAAAGATGAGGCAGGCGACGACGCCTTCGGCCGCGTGCAACGTGAAGCCGCTTCCACGAATGCGCGTCGCGCTTTTCTCAAAATGGTCTCGGACTTTGTTCCAATAAATGATGAACCGTGCCTGGTTCTGCCGTTTCCGGACACTGTTATGGGCACCCATGAAATAGGCCAGTTCTGCTTTGACCGGATCACAGCCGAACTCTAAGCTCAGAACACTCCTTTCCACCGCGCCTTCTTTCGTCGGGCGTTCTTTCTGAAATACGGACTATCAAGCAGTGACTTCTTCATCCCCCTCCCGCTTCCGTCCTTCTCTCACCCGACTCACTTCCTGGGCGCTGCTCGGAACGCTGACTGCTTTCAGTGCGCTGCTCACCGGCTGTGACGACGGCGGCGTCACCGGTGGCTCTGGTGGAATGGGCGTTCCTGCCGCTGGCGGCAGCGAACAACAAGGAGCCGGCGGAACCATTCAGGGCGCGGGCGGAACACCGGCGGGAACCGGCGGCGACATGAGCGGCGAACCAATGAACAGCGCCTGCGGTTCGGGGGACATGCCCTTTAAGATCTTCGCGGACGAGAAGAACAACATCAAGATTCAAGCAAACGTCAGCCTCCCGACGACGCCGATGAAGAAGAACGATCCTGAAGTCGTCTTCGATTGGTCCGGGGTGAACACTGACATGTTCGGCAACCCGGTGAGCGCTGCTGACATCACGCACGCCGTTCTCGTGGTTTGGCTCGACACTTACAGCATCGAGCAGGTCGCCCAAGGTATCAGCACCGACAGCCCCGAGCTCGAAGGCAACGCGCTGATCGCCGCTTACCACCCGACCGCGGGCGCTACCTCCGCGAAGCTCAGCAGCTTCCTTCTGCCCGGTCAGGAGCCTTTGCCCCTCGACCAGCTCAGCAGCTACATCGACGGCTCGAAGCCTCTGACTCTGATGCTCCAGAGCAATCCCGAGGTGACCAGCGGCGATCCGAAGTTCGGTTACAGCGTGAAGATGATCCAAGCCTTCGCGCTCGACGACGCCGGTCCCTCGACGGTCATGCTGACGAACGCCTCGACGGTCATCACCGCAACGCCCGACCTCGCCACCGTCCAGGATACGCTCGTCCCCGCGGGCACGAACAACATCAGCGTCGACTGGGGCTCGACGATCGCGACGCGCGGCTACGGAACGAACCTTCCCTTCCCGAACAATGGCATCTCGGAGATCGCGATCGCTCGCTACGGGGGAGATGTCGATCTCAGCACACAGTTCACCCGCCTTGAGGGCATTCCCCTCGATCTCTGGCGTGGCACCATCTATGCCGGCTCGAGCTATACTCTGAACGACGCGGAGCTCACCAACGAGATCAACCCGGGCGTCCCCTTCTCGGGCGTTCCCGCCGGAAGCACCGATCAATATCTCTTGATGCTGCTCTGCGCGAAGAACATCTGTCGTAACCCGACCCCCTGGTACATCACCCCGCTCAAGACCTGCCCGTAAATAGGTCCCTCCTCTGAACTCCTGCGCCGCGGGCCGCGGCGCGGGCTGGCTCGATCGTCACGAGGGGCGCGATGGATGTCGGGCCACTCTCCATTCTCCCGAGCGTCCCCCACTTTTCATGCGCCCGTATCTTTTCCGCTCCTCCTCTCTCCGCCGTTCTCTCGCTTTGCTCACAGCCCTGGGCTCGCTCAGCCTCTTGTGCGTACCCCGGGCCTTTGCGCAAGAGAGTCCCCTTGAGGACACTCCCGGAGAGGATCCCCTTTCCTCGGACGACACTTCCTCGAGCAGCGACGAGGCGTCCGTCGAGGTCTCCACCGGTGGCGGTCTCTTCGAGAGCGCGAGCTCGTCGAGCGACAGCGAATCGAGCTCGGCCGGGCTCTCCTTTGAGCTCGGCGGCTACGTGCGCGGCGATACGTTCATCGGCGTCGTGCCGACCGGAGACGGCAGGACCAGCGCTGGGATCAACGCAGCCTACGGCGAACTCAGCCTCCAGCCGACGATCCGCAAAGGCACCTGGGGGAGCGCCTTCGCCGACATGCGCTTCCGCTACGGCCAACAGCTCTCCGATAGCGGCCTCTTCCTCGATCTCCGCGAAGCCTACGTCAACTTATACGCGGGTCCCTTCGACATCCGTCTCGGAAAACAGATCGTGGTCTGGGGACGCGCCGACGCCTTCAATCCGACGAACAATCTCTCGGCCGTCGACTTTCGCATCCGCTCGCCGATGGAAGACGATCGTCGTCTCGGCAACATCGGCGCTCGCGTCTACTTGAACCTGCTCCCCTTCCGCGTTGAAGGCGTCTGGATGCCGCTCTACGTCGCCACGACCTACCCCGACGTCGAGATCAACCGCTTCGTTCGCTTCCAGGAGCCTCGTTATCCGACGCAAACTCTCGGCAGCGGCACCTTCGCCGGCCGACTCCACCTCGAGCTCGACAAGTTCGACGCCTCCGTCTCCTATCTTTACGGCTACGCGCCGCTCCCCGGCTTCGAATATAACAGTTACCTCGGCGGCATGGGCGCTGAGACTCCGGAGCGTCCGGCGGTCTTCGTCACCCGCACCGCCTACAACCACCACGTCATCGGCGGCGACTTCTCGACAACGATCGGCGATTGGCTCGGCGTACGCGGCGAAGCGGCCTTCCGCTCCCCGATTCGGCGCGAGGAACGCCCGTTCACGCCCAAGCCCGACCTCCAGTGGGTGCTCGGTGTCGACCACGAGTTCGGCGACGTCATGATCATCGCCCAGTACCTCGGACGTTATACGTTCAACTGGGAGCCGAAGCGCTTCGCCACCGGCAGCGACCAAGATCTTATCAACGCGAACGACGGTCAGCCGAACGTGAACCTCGCGCTCAGCGATCTCACTTTCAACTCGAACCAGATGCTCTTCAATCAGCTGAAAGAAGTGCAACACTTGGCTTCGGTCCGTGCCGAATGGAAGCTGCTTCAAGAGAAGCTCTCGATCTCCGCACTTGGTCTCGTGAACTTCAGCACCAGCGAATGGGCGCTCATGCCGAAGGTCGGCTACCAAATTACCGGTGGACTCAGCGCTTACGTCGGCGGTGAGATCTACGCAGGCCCCGAAGGCACGCTCTTCTATATGGTCCGTGAAGCTCTGAGCTCCGGCTATTTCGAGCTCCGCGCTTCGTTCTGATTCGCCGCTCGCCCCCGAGCGCCTGAGCGCTCTCTCTTGGGGAGTTCGTTCCATCCCCGGCAAAGCCGGAGGTCCCCTCGGGCCCCACGGCGCCACCGCCCTCAGCTCCGCGTTCTCATGCCACGCGTCCGTGGCTGGGGCGCCGCGCCTCCGCGCATCGCCTTCCTGCGCGCTTCTCCGCATGACAGACGCTCAGCACACCTCTTCAGGCCCTCCCGGACGCTCAGCACACCTCTTCAGGCCCTCCCGGACGCTCAGCACACCTCTTCAGGCCCTCCCGGACGCTCCTCTGACCCTCCTCTTTTTTGAAGGCCCCGGCCCATCACATCCACCGCGCCCCGGCAGAGCCCTCACCGTGGCTCAACGTCGCCCGCTTCGCTCCCCACCGCGCCCGAAACGCCCATGAAAAACCCCGCGGCGCTCTCGCGCCGCGGGGTCTGATTTCTCCGCCGTGTGACTCGAGCCACACAAGCTCATTCGATTAGAAGTCCGGCGGACCGTAAAGCGACGTGCGATGGGTCGTATATCCGCCGGAGCCGCGCATAGATTGAATGAGCTGCTGATTCGGATCGATCTCGTAGACCGTCGCGTTCTGGCTATTGGTCAACAGATAGTTGCCGTTCTTGAGCCGAACCGCGTCACCGAGGGTCGGTGAGTTACCGGCCATGGTGAAGGACCAGTCGAGGGTCGCGTTGGAACCGTTGATCGTATAGTGGAGGATCTTCGACGAACCCGCGCCAAAAGATCCGTTACTCCAGAGCACGATCTTGTTCTCCGCGTACCAGTCGTGTCCGTGCTGGACGCGCCAATCCGAGCCCGCTCCCTGTGCCAAGATGTGATGCTCGAGGGGTGATTGTGGCTGCTTTCCGATGGAGGCGACGTATTGACCTGTCTCCGAGAACATCGCGATCACGTCTTTCTCACGATCGGAGACCGAGAAGACCTTCCGATCCGAGTAGTAGTAGATGGCGTTGACGTGGCATTTTTCACCCATCGTACCACCCAGGCCACTTTGCCCGACCTTTCCGAAAACAACGTCGAGATCGACGAGCATCTTCCCGCCGGATCCGTCTGGCCCCGCGGTGTAGATCCTGTCGCATTGGCCCGCGGCTTCCTTCGAGATGTACGCGATGCCCGTCGGAGTCACCGTGAAGTCGTGGTGATTACCGCCGATGGTTTGGACAGTCGTCTCACCAGTGCCGTCCATAGCGACGCGGTTGATCGAGCCGCCGTTAGCGGAGTTGAAGGGCCCAAGATCCCGGTTGTACATGTACTTGCCATCCCAGGACATGTGAGCGCGGATCGAGCCGGACTTGAATTGGTAACTCCAGACAACACGGCCCGCTTTGTTCACAATCCACACCCAGGTGCCGCCCATGCCGCTCGTAAAGAGCAAGAAGCCCTTCGCTGGCGCGACCTGACTCTGACCCTTCATCGGGTTGACGTCTGAAGGTCCTCCGTTCGGAAGTGGTCCACTCTTGTAGGTCGCGTCGGGGCTCACGCAGACGCTGTTGCCCGCGAAGACCGCGACTCGGTAGTGCACGTCGGTGTTGGCCGGAATGCCAAGGAGCAGCGTCTTGTGTCCGTCCGCTGCCCAATCGACCGGCGCTTCGTAGGAGTACTGAGTCGTTTCGCCGAACTGAATCACAGCTCGATCGGCGCCCGGAAGGTCAGCAGTGAACGTCGCAACGCCGACCGTGGGGATCCTCGACGCGTTCGTGACCGTCGGCGTGATCGTACAGTTCACCGGACTGAACGCTGTCAGATCGGTCAAACCATCGGCGCCAACAGGAGGTGCGCCCCCCGTTCCTCCCCCGGGACCGCCTCCGACTCCTCCCGGCTGTCCACCAACCGAAGGAGAGTTCCCGAAGCCTCCCGAGCCCGGGCCAGCGAAACCACCGCTGCCCGGCCCAGCGAAACCGCCCGCTCCCGGCCCCAGTCCCGCACCGCCACTGCCTGGACCCGCGAAACCGCCGGCTCCTGGCCCAGCGCCGTTCCCTAGGCCTCCAGCCCCGGGCCCGGCGCCCATTCCGGCTCCTCCGCTGCCGCCATCCACGCTCCCGTCTAAGCCATCGTCCACCTGGCCGACGTCGTCCGGCGCCTCAGCACATGCGAACGCAGCGCCGAGCACGAGACACGCGCCGGCGAGTTTACGAAAAGGGAGGGGACTGGCTTTGGGTTTCACGAGCGATACCTTTTTGAACGAGGGTCCGGATAGTGGGCTTCTCCACTCAGGGAGGAGCGAAGGGGTCAGCGAGGGCGAGGCGGCTCAAAGCGATCGAGCGTCTCAGGGCAATGAAACGTCGGCGGCGATTGCCATCTGACCGTGAGAACGCTCACTCGGCGGGCCCCCAGATTCTGTGCAGGAAATTCCGCGACAGGGTCGAGTAAAACGAGCTCCATTCCCAGGGACTAGTGGCCGGACATTTCATTGTCAGGCAAATCCCGGTCGAGCTCCCGCCTTTTAGAGACGAATCTGCGGTTACGCTTCGCCTTCTACCGTCCTTGGTCGAACTTTGTGAGCACGGTACACGGAAGTGTACCGCGCGAGACGACGCGCTCCTTATCTCTCCCTGGCTGAGGTCGCATTGCGTGCAGAAGGAAAGCTTCGATGAAAAAGCTCAGCATCAGTATGACGCTCGCCGCCCTCACGTCTCTGCCAGGCTGCGGAGAAGCGGGGCCTCCTCCCGAACCAACCGGCGTCGCATTCGGCGAAAAACACTCAGGCCAGTACCACGAAGGGCCCGTCGACTTTCGTGAAAGCGCTTGGCACAACGCCTGTGCACCGGCGGGCGGCTACCGAAGCGAGCTCAGGGACACCGTGGGGCTTTACGGTGAGTACATTGCTGGCGTTTCGAATCAGCTCGGAGCCGACGGGTCACTCTGTGATGCGTGCATCGAAATCGAGACCGAACGGGGGAATAGTATTGTGGCGCGCCTTGTGACCTACGGCGTGCACCAAAGCCCTGGTGATATCGATGTGAGTCCAAGTGTCTTCGCCGCGATCCATGAGGGCGAGTACCCGCGTACCATGCAATGGCGCCTCACCGCCTGTCCTCCCGCTGGGAATATCGTCTACGAGTTCCAAGAGGCGGCCCATGCTTACTGGACGAGCCTCTGGGTCAGGAACGCGCGACTCCCCTTACGCAAAGTGGAGGTGAAGCGGCAGAACGAAAAGTCGTTTACAGCTCTCGAGCGAGGGACCGACGGAACTCTCACTCGAGGAGACGGTTTCGGCGACGGAGCCTTCACCCTGCGCCTCACAGCGATCGACGGTCAGGTGCTCGAGGAGGAGCTGCCTGGGTTTTCGCCGGGCGCCCTCATCGACTCCAAACTTCAGTTCGAGTGAACGATTCTCCTCTCAAGAGATCGCTTTCCGGCAGAAACTGAGAGTCGGAAGAACTCTCCGTTTGCCGCGCGCCACTTCAGCCGATTTTCCAAGTGGAAGCGCTTTCTGTAGGCACAATGTCTGCTATGAGGAGGCGTGTCCTCGTTCCGGTATCTAGGCCTGCCTCTCCTCCTCGCTGTCCTCGCCTGTCGCGCTGAACAACCTCCCAAGGCCCAGGACCAGACTGCCCCGAAGGAGGCGAAGAGCGCGGAGCCCAATAGTGCGCGCCAGCGCGCGCTGGAGCTCCTGTCTCAAATGACTCATGAGGAGAAGCTCGCGTACATCGGCGGGGACCGCGATTTTTTCATCCGCCCGATCCCGAGGCTCGGCATTCCCGAGATCAAGCTCGCTGATGGCCCCCTTGGCTGTCGAAATTGGGGACCGAGTACGGCCTACCCCGCGACCACTGCTCTCGCCGCGAGCTTCGACGACAGTCTGGCTCGAGAAGTCGGGGCGTCGATCGGCCGCGACTGTCGCGCACGCGGAGTCCACATCCTCCTTGCGCCGGGTGTGAATCTTCAGCGCTCCCCGCTCAATGGCAGGAACTTCGAATACCTCGGAGAAGATCCGCTGCTCGCCGGAAAAATCGGCGCTCACTATGTACGCGGCGTCCAGGGACAAGGCGTGCTCGCGACCGTGAAACACTTCGCCGCGAACAACCAGGAATGGGACCGGAACCGCATCAGCTCCGACATCGACGAGCGCACGCTTCGTGAGATTTATCTCCCCGCCTTCGAAATGGTCGTGCAAGAGGGCGAGGTCGGCGCCGTCATGACCTCCTACAACCTCCTCAACGGCATCTACGCGTCCCACAGTCCTTGGCTGCTCAAGACTGTCCTCCGCAAGGAATGGGGCTTTCAGGGGATCGTGATGTCCGATTGGCACTCGGTTCACGATCCTCTCGGCGCTGCGCTCGGTGGTATCGACCTCGAGATGCCCTACGGGCAACACATGAGCCCGGAGCACCTGCAACAGCTGCTGGATGCGGGCGCTCTCAGCCAGGAGGTCATCGATGAGAAGGTGCTCACGATTCTTTCCACCATCATTCGCGCAGGCTTCCTCGACCGGCCCCAGGTCCGTCCCGAGCTTCCGAAAGACGATCCCGAAAGCCGCAAGGTCGCTCAGCGCGCCGCGGAGGAGGGCATAGTCCTTCTCAAGAACGCCAGCATCTTGCCGGTCGAGCGCTCCTCCTTGCGCAAGGTCGCCGTGATCGGCCCCACAGCGCACCCCGCCGTCTACTCGGGCTCCGGCAGCGCCTACGTCACCCCGACGCACACGGTCAGCGTCCTCGAAGGCCTCCGGCAAGCTCTGCCGGGCGTCGAGGTGGCCCATAGTCCCGGGCTTCAGCTCAAAGGTCCCCTCTCCGCTCTGGGCCTGCCGCTACCCGGAGCCGAGCTCAAGATGGAGTTCTTCGCAGGGAGGAACCTCGAAGGCGCCCCCGTCGCTTCCCAGAAGACTGATCGCATCGACTTCCGTCCTCAGGAAGGCGAAGCCCCGGTCGATGGCCTGGAAGCGAAGGATTACTCGATCCGCTGGTCCGGAACGTTCACCGTCCCGAAGAGCGGGCGCTATTCCCTCGTCACTCAGTCCGACGACGGCATTCGCGTCTACGTCGACGGAAAACTCTGGATCGACGATTTCACGGTGCACGCGCCCCGAGGGCAGACCGAAGTCATTGAGCTCACAAAAGGGAAACACGAGCTCAAGGTTGAGTACTTCCAGGGGCTCTACGGAGCGATCGCTCAAGTCGGACTCTCGCCCCACACTGACGCTCCCAAGCTCGGCGGAGAAGAAGAGCTGAAACAAGCGCTCGACAAAGCTGACCTCGCGATCGTGTGTGTCGGTTATGGCCAGAACAGCGCCGAGAACTCCATGGGCCAACCGTTCCCAGGTTTCTGGCCTCCCGACTGGGCTCGTAAGGGAGACCTGGTCGAGTCAGAAGACTCCGATCGCAGCTTCTTCCTCCCGAAGGCTCAAGAGGAGACGATAAAGCGTGTCGCGAAACAGCACGACCGTGTCGTCGTCATCATGACCGCCGGCGCCGGTGTTTCCCTCGAAGGCTGGATCGACGACGTCGAAGGCCTGCTTTGGGCCTTTTATCCTGGCCAAGAAGGGGGGACGGCGCTCTCCCGTCTGATCCTCGGGGAGGTCAGCCCGAGCGCGAAGCTGCCGATGACCCTCGCCCGCAAGTATGAAGATCACCCGAGCGCTCCCTACTACCAGGTCAACGACCACGGGCGCTCACCCTATACTGAAGGACTCATGGTTGGCTACCGCGGCTTCGATGCATACGGCCGCGAGCCCCGCTTCCCCTTCGGCTTCGGCCTCTCCTACACCGAGTTCCGTTATGGCGAGGCAAGCGTGAAGAGCTCAGACAACGGTTCGCTCACCGTCACGGTCCCGATCAAGAACGTCGGCTCGCGCGCCGGGGCCGAGGTCGCACAGCTGTATGTGGTCCCTCCTGCCGATCAGCAGAAGGCCCTCGGACGTCCCCCGAAGAAGCTCGAGGCCTACACCAAGGTCTCGCTTGTACCGGGCGAAGAGAAGCTCGCGACCTTCCATCTTCCCCCGCGAGCCTTCGCGATCTGGGATCGAGGCTGGGTAGTGCCACAGGGGCGCTACGAGCTCCTGGTCTCTAGCTCCTCGCGGGATCCCGGAGTGAAAGTGGTGGTCGACCGCCCCGCGGCTCGACTCGACTGAATCGGCTCTCCTCTCATTCGCCCAACCCCTGACGAAAAGCCTTTCTATTCGGCATTTTGGGAGCCGCATGGCGTCCGGACTAACCGCGTCTGGACTCGAATATAGAGCCAGGGCGGCGAGGCCCCCGGGAGGGCCGGGCGCCGCTCCTGCTGGCCCCAGAATAAACATATAATTTTACAGCGGAATGTGGCGGTTCCCCGCTTCTTGATGACCACTGGACGACCGGGTCGTTCGGCCGCGCACCTTGTGCGTTTTTTTTCGATTTCAGGGAATGCCTAGGAAGATCGTGGGTTTTTGTCACGCCCTTGCCGGAAGAGTCCGCCCGTGTTTGATTCGTTCTTGACATTACCGAGCGGCGACTCAATAAATAGTCCGATGAACTCGTCGGACGACGCCCACCCTCCCGAGCCGCGTACGCGCGGTCGCGGCCGGCCTCCGACCGTCGACGTGGATCGAATCCTGGCGGTCGCGCGCGAGGTTTTCCTGGAGCGCGGATTTCGAGCCACAACTTCAGAAGTAGCTGAGCGCGCCTCTGTCTCCGAAGGGAGCATCTTTCACCACTTCAAGACGAAGGACGCCCTGTTCCGTCAGGCGATGAACCTCGAGCCCGAGGAAACTGCCAGGATCCTCGGCGACGCCATCTCTCAGATGGAGAAGCAGGACATCCGTGAGGGCCTCGAGCACTTCGCCGAGAAAATCATCGAGGTCGGGCGGATCACCCTGCCCCTCATGATGATGACCTGGTCAAACCCCGAGGTCTGCACGGCGTCTCCTCAGAAGGCCGCGTTTCGCGGCCTCATGTACCGGGTCATTCACTATTTCGAAGCACAGGTCGAAAGCAAGCGGCTCAGGAAAATTGATCCTGAAATCGTAGCACGCTGTTTCCTCGGCTCACTCCATCACTTCTGCATGGTGCAGGTCATCGCCCCTGAAGCGGCGGAGCTGATGCTCCCGCGCGGGATGTTCGTGCGGGGCCTTGTCGACTTGATCCTCCAAGGCGCCGCGCCGAGGACCCCTGAATCTTCAGCAGAGCTCGCTTCGCAGACCTGATCCTCATAACTATCAGCCCACAGTCACGCTGCCTCAAGGATCCCATGACCATCCGCCGCCATTTCCTGAGATTTACCTCGACCACTGTCGCATTGCTCGGAGTCCTGCTCAGCGCGTCACCCGCGCTCGCGCTCGAACCGCTCGAGGTTTTCCTCGACGGCGCCCGTTCTCAGAACTTTGACCTGCGCGAGCAGGCATTGGTCCAAGTACAGCGCGAATGGGAGACCAACACCGCGCTCGGTCGTTTGCTTCCCTCCTTTTCTGCCCGCGGCGTCTATCAATTCAACCAGTACGCCGCTGAGTTCGCTGTTCCGGGAACCGATCCTCCAGTGATGGCGACGATCCTTCCCCAACACCAGCTCGATGCGTACTTCTCGATTGATGCGCCTCTGATCGACATCGCCGGTCACCATCGCCACAAGCAGGCCGGCCACATCGAAAAGGCCACCAAGGAGTCCACACTTGCTACCGAGCTTCAGGTCGAGACAACCGTCGCGCGGACCTACTTCCTTCTCGTCAGTGCGGCAGCCTTGGTCGATTCCGCCGAGAAGAGCGTCGCCAGCGCCGAAGACAACTTCCGCTTCGTCGACACGCGGGCTCAGCTCGGCGCCGCGACCAGCCTCGATGTTGAGCGCGCCCGAGCCAACGTGGAGCGCTTTCGCCAAGATCTCGCGGATGCGATTTTGAACCGCGACCTCGCGGCTCGTCAGCTCGAGACTCTGAGCGGCGTGCGCCCGAGCCGGGTCGAAGATTACCCCGAGGTCTCCCTCGAGCCCCAAGGTGAGCTCAGCGAGTGGCTGACCGGCGCCGAGACGCCCGCCGACCGTGCTCAGAAGGAAAGTGAACAAGCGGCCATCTACGGACGGAAAGCCGCTAAGGCCGCGCTTTTGCCCACGCTCTCGGCGAACGTCACCGAGCGCCTCACGAACGCCACGAGCTTCACGGGTCAGGTTGCGACCTTCACCGCTCAGGCCGTGCTCGCCATCAAGCTCGACTGGGCCGCTTATTCGAACGGCCGCGCGCAGGAGGCGGCCGCCGAAGCTCAGCTCGTCCGCAGCGAACGCACCAAGCGCAACACCGAAGACTCCATCTTCGAGGCGTATCAACGCGTCACCAACGGTATCGTCCGCAGCAAGGCCGCTCGCGCTCAGGCGGAAGCCGCCAACAAAGCCGCCGAGTTCGCCCTCGAGCGCTATCGCTCCGGCGCCGCGACGCAGCTCGACGTGACCCAGGCTCAGCGCGACGCGCTCAACGCAGACGCTGCCCGCGTGCGCGCAGATGCAGATCTCGCGCTTGCGCGCATTCAGCTCGTCACGGCGACCGGGCAGAAGCTCGATCCGAACCGTCTGCAGATGCGACGAGCTCCCCTCCGCTCACCGGACGAGCTCCCTGAGCCGAGCGCGGCCGCGCCAAGCGCGGCCGCACCCGCCGAAAGTCCCGACGCCTCTGGCGCTCCCGCCCCC
>NASX01000108.1 GCA_002085155.1 Sorangiineae bacterium NIC37A_2 | reverse complement strand
GCACACCTGGCACAGAAAGGCGGGCGAAGCTGTCGCGCGCAGGACAGCCGGCGCTGTGGGGGAGTGAGGGGGCGAACGGATGCGACGCTTGGGAAAAGGCGGCGCTCGTCAAGCATCCCGCGGGATGGCAGCTTCGAGATCGAAGGGCGGGAGCGCGGCGGCGAGCTCCGCGGAGCGCGCGCGCGGAAGGGCGCGATCGTCCGGCGGACGGCGCGACCGTGAGAGCTCGTTCGGGGCGATGGCGCGCGGAAATCTCGGCGGGGGACGGTTGTGACGAGGCGAGCCTGGGCTGAACGTCTTGCGGAGCTCGCCGCCGCGCGCGGGCGAGCGCGCAGCCGCATCTTTTTTGAGATATGTCCTAGCAGGACGAAGCGGCGACAAACAGCTTTACAGCGGATCGGTAACTTGAGTACATTGTGAGGCAGGAGGGGGAGGGCGTTCTTAGTTGCCATTGTCATTTCGTGCCTGCAGGGGCAGGTGGCTTACGCGGACTGCTGTCGGCCTGTGACGGGCACCTGTGATCTTGGACAGGTGCATCCCGAGGCCCATTGCCGCGTTGGAACGGAGATTACCGATGGGGACTTGGACGACGTCTTCAGTTGTTGGAGCGCCGGGTTCATCTTCGTGAGCCCGCTCGATCCCTTTAGCTATCTCATCGCTGTGGCTGTCGGTCATGCCTATTGCGACGGGCACTATACCGAGAACGTTTGCGTTCCCCTCGATCACTCGGGGAGTGTCGAGCTCGCGAATGGAAGCGACGACAATTGCGATAACGTCGGGCTGGGAGATGAGTTTTGCGACGGGGTTGACAACGACGGGGACGGTCGGGTCGACGAAGATGCTGGCTCGTGCCTGCTTCGTTTCCTTGCTGTGCCGGTTTGTTGGGCCGGTACGGATGCCGAGTTCGAAGCTGCTGTCGGGCGGCAGGAAAGGACGTTCCTTGAAGCATCGGGCCTCGCGAGCTGCGAGCTCAAGAACGTGCACTTCCAGCGCGTTCTGCCTTCTCAGCTGAACGTTCCCTGTGCGAGCCCTTCGGCCTTTCCGTCGTTGCAAGCCATCGAGACTGCGGTAGAGAACGCAGGTTTGCCGGGCACAGACCTCCGCGACTTTGACGCCTTGGGTGGCTTCACTGATCAAGACCTAGGAGGAACGGCGCGTGGCGCGACGGACACGCGAGGACGGTTTTGGGGCGAGACCCACGTCATTGGGACATCACTTCCGGATGTCGTGTTGGCACACGAGTTTGGTCATGTTACGGGATTGGACGACGAGTATTGCTCTGTTGAAGGCGGAGCGAATGGAAGTGCGGCCTGCAATAGCGATAGCAGCCCCAACCCGTTGGACGCGACATTGAGCTGCGATCCGAGCTCGACGAGCTGCTGTTCGGTGTCTGACTATCCAGCCGGTGACACTACTCCGTGCGCTGGTCAATATGATGTCTGCTGTTTGGGAAATGCCGCGGTAGCCGACGCCGCAGCATCAACCCTCACGAATGATCCAATTGGTCGGTGCATCATGTCGAGTTCATTCGGCGCGCCTCCGCGGCGTTACTGCCAGCATTGCTTGAACCACCTCCGCGCCACGGGGTGATTTGCACAGGACGCCACGCGGGAAGTCAGCGAATTCTCGAAATCAATGGCATTTCCGATCCGGGCGCTCGACCAGCACAGGTGACTGGCTTCAAGTTCTTCGATGGCCGGGCTGGAGTTCAGAACCTGTACCCGCAAACCGACGGGGACGTCGTCATTGAGCTTGTCGAGGTCGACTCGGCGGCCTTGATCGCCCGACGAGGCCTTACGTTCCCCGGCAGTCGGGGCCACGAGTTCGTGGTGGATCCGTCGTTCTCCTTGCGGGTCCCTCTGCCCAGTACGGTCCTGGAGACCGATCCGATTCGGATGTTTGTCCACCGAAACGGGGTCGCATCGACGCAGAGCACAATCAACGGATCGCCACCTATCGCCCAGGCGGGTCCCGATATTGCGGTTGAGTGTACGGGGTTGACCACGCGGGTCACCTTGGACGCAACTGGCTCCAGCGATCCGGATGGGGACTCCCTGAACTTCGAGTGGGAGCCCGGGGGAGCCATCACCCCTGAGCTGAACCTTGATCTCTTCGTCGGCGAGTACACCTACACCGCTTCGGTGGATGACGGCCTTGCGTCCGCGAGCGACACCCTTTCGGTTCGAATTGTCGATACGGTGGCGCCGACGCTCGAGGTTGTGGACGCTCCTCCATATGTCATTTGTGAAACTGCAGAGATAGAAATTCCTCTTCCCCAGATAGAGGACCTTTGTTCTCCGGTGGTCCTGACGGGCGCCGTCGTGCAAAGCACGAATTCAACATTGGCGCTGCCTGTGGATGTTTCATCGGGCGTGGCCACTCTCCCAGTGGGAACCCACACGATCGAATGGCGCGCGCAGGATAGTTCGGGGAACGAGACTGTAGTGTCTCAGGCGATGACGCTCTCTTCGGCGCTCCACGCCACATCGCATTTCGACTTGCGCGACCGCGCCCAGTTACTCAGCCGCGGCGGCTTTGCGGCGGGGACGTCCGCGGGGACCTTTGAAGTGGGCGCTCAAGCGAAGACCGGGACGGTTTCGGCTTCCCAGCGCGTTTTTCTCCGTTCTGCCGCGGTTGTTCATGGGGATGCGCTTTCTGGTACAAATGTGGACCGTCAGCATGGCGCCCAGGTGACTGGAGATATTCGCGTGCCGAGCGATATCGGCTACCCAGAAGAGTTTGCTTCTGTGGACCATTTGAGTGTCGGCCCGTCGACTGCGCAGGTTCATGTGGAACCCGACCGGGTTGGGTCTGCTTCGGCCGGAACCTATGCCCTGCTCCATGTGAAATCGCGTGGACGCCTGAATCTCGGCTCCGGCGTCTACTTTGTGCATCGACTCATCATTGAGCCGGGCGCCACTCTTTCAGTACCCACTGACGTTACCTTTGTCGTGCGAGATGAACTCGTCGTGAGGGGAGTGATAACGTCACCGGTGGCCATCGCTTTCCTCGGAAACACCTTGATTCCGATCGAAGCCACCTTCGTGGGCACGGTGCTTGCGCCCCGGGCCACGCTGAAATTGAGTCGGAATTTCCGTGGCATTGCGGTGGGCTCTTATCTCCTTGTAGAGCCTGCCATCGACCTGATCTGCGATTCTTCGGCTCCGCGCCCCACAATACTTTTCCCCTGATGGCCTACTGGAGAAACTTGTTAGTTCAGTATCGGAGCTTGCGCCCCGTGGTCCGCTTCGTCTCCGCGTTGGGTCTTCTGTCACTCTCTTGTGAGGGCGATCGGCCGTCGGGTACCGGAGGTTCCGGGGGAGATGTTGCAAGGGGGGGCGGAGATTCGCTGGGAGGAAGTTCAGGAACCCAACTGGGGAGCGGAGGCCGCAAACCGTTCGTTCCGATGCTCGAATGTGGCGGCTCCGTTTGCGGTCCGGATGCGAGCTGCTGTACTGAAGGGGACGCTTGCGGTTCGAAATATGGCGAGCAGGTTTTCACCGCGGCTTGTGTTGGACTCGAAGCTCGGGGAGGTGCCAGGTCTACGGACTGTCCGGTGAGTCCCCGCTTCTGCAAGGGAAGTCACTGTCAAGAATTCCAGGGATGCTTCACCGCCAGTTCGAACTGTGGCTACTGGGTGGAGGGGTTCGACTTCGTCGCAGGTGAGAAAATCATTCATGTCGCGGCGGAGCTCGAGTGCGTTTCGATCGGGGAGTTCCGAGAGCCATGAACCAAAGGCACGGGCCAATGGGTTGGGCTGTTTCGATCTCGTTTGGCTCTCTCCTCGCACTTGGCTGTGAGAATTTAAAATGGGCCGGTACTGGCGAGAGGGAAGAGGAATCAAAAGTCGCACCTAGAGAGGAACATCCGGAGTCCTCGCGTCAGGTTTTTACGAAGGACGACAAGGAGGTCTTTGCGCGTGCAGAGAAGGCACGAAAATCTTTTTGTCCAGCGCTCTGTGATCGTACTCGGGAAGCAGGCTGTTCCATGGAACAGGAGGAGTGCTTCAAACATTGCACGACACTTACTGAGAAGATCGTGTGTCCCGATCAAAACGCGGCCTACATCGCGTGCGCTGTATCGAAGCCTGCCGCCGATTTTGAATGCTCGCCGGCAGGCTTCGCGACCCTCAAGGGACACCTTTGTTTGATAGAGAAGACAGCCATGATCGCTTGTGCGCAAGCAGCCATGGCCCGCTAGGGCTCGACGAGCCCATCGGTCGAGTCACGAAAGATGTCGCGGGCCCTTCCGGACCGGCGGCGCCGCCGCGCATCTCATTTTCGAGACGCGCCGTCGTGTTCTCTCGGAGTTGGGATCTTTCAGGAGGAAGCGGATCGACTCGTCGGCCGGTCGAGGGGGCACGTTTTGTTGCCCGTCACCCGAGCTCGAGCACCCGCCCACTGAAGAGGACGAAGCGCGTCTCTGTGTCGAAGACGAAGAACATAAAGGGTCGATCGACGAAGAATTGCCTCGAGGGCGGCACGAAAATACTCCCGTCGTC
>NASX01000049.1 GCA_002085155.1 Sorangiineae bacterium NIC37A_2 | reverse complement strand
CCGCATCATCGCGACCCGAGGCACGGCTAAGGCCCTCGCCGACGCTCGCGTGCCCTCGGAAGCGATCAACAAGGTCCTCGAAGGTTCGCCCCACGTCGTCGACGCCATCCGCGAAGGCAAGGTCCAGCTCGTCATCAACACGACCTCCGGCGCCCAGGCCATCCGCGACTCCTACTCGATCCGCCGCAACGCGCTCCTGGCGGGTATCCCCTACTTCACGACGATTGCCGCCGGGAAGGCAGCGGTCGACGCGATGGAAGCGAACTCACAGATCGCTGAGGGCAGGACCGCCGGTGTGCGCTCGCTCCAGGAGTGGCACGCTCGGGCCTACGAGGCGGAGCGCTGAGGGCTCAGGGCGCCCCCGTGAAGGTGGCTCACGTCCGACCAAGGAGCGCTGCGTCCTTCGATGCGGCGCTCAGACTCGGGCCGACAAGAACGCCGCGCTCGACAGCGCGCGGGTCAGATTGAGCCAAGGAGGCGGCCCCCTGGCGCTGGACCGGGCGACGCCTTCCTCGTCAGAGCAGGGCGGCGCGAGCGCCGCCCGGAGAGCTCAGTTACATCCGATGGGGCTTGTCGCGATGACGATGTCGTCGAAATAGGCCTCTGTGGCGGCGATCTCGGTGCCGAAACGGATGGCCTCGACGGGCGGAGCCGGATCGAAGGCGCCGCCACGCGCGAAGGTTCCGTCCACAGTCAGAGCGGGCACCGCCTCGCCGTTCAGCCAAACCATGAGCTTCTTGGCGCCGGGCTCATAGGAGAGCTCGATGCAGGCCCACTGGTCGACGGGGAACGTCACACCTTCGGCGATCTGATCTTGATCGCCCGGCCAGTGATTCACCTGGAGCACACCTTGGTGCGCACCAAAGCGCATTTCACTCTGCTCGTTCGTCTTCGAGCCGATCTCGATCCACGAGACGTGGTTCGAAGGCCATTCGCTCACCTTCATGAAAGCGCGCACGTGAATCTTCGAGCCACTGAAGGGGAAGACCGAGGGGGCAATCAGCTGCAAGAAGGCTTGTTCGTTGCCCTTCTTGACATAGATGAACTTGCTGCCGCTGTGACCGGCGCCATTTTGCACGGCGACGACGCCTTGGCTGTCGTAGTTCGTGGGAAGCGTCGTGGACCAGTTCGCGTTCCCCATCGCGGGAATCGTACCGACCATTTCCGCCTCAAAATCCGTCTGGAAGAGAACGTCAGCGTTCGAGCCGCCTCCGCCAGCACCCGGCGCGCCACCGCTGGCACTTCCCGCGCCCCCTGAGCCTACCTCTGCGCCACCAGCGCCTGGGCCCGCTCCGCCCGCCGATGATCCGTCGCCCCCCGCAGCTGGAGCATCTCCGCCCGAGCCTACCTCTGCGCCACCAGCGCCCGGGTCCGTTCCGCCCGCAGAGCTCACCCCGCCACTCATCGTTCCACCAGCCGGGCCTCCGCCGCTACCGAGAGGCGCGCCCCCAGAGCTCTCTGCGCCGCCAGAACCAGGCACAGGACCATCGGAGGAAGAGCCACAGGCGACGAAGCTAGAGAAAACAAGAATTGGTGAGAGGAAACGGAGCGGAACAAGAAAGCGATTCATGGAGGCCAAAAGCTTAGCAGAACAGGGCCTTCCGTCTTCCTCACAAGCCGCGGCGATCTCACTCTTGGGCCCCTTCTGAGGGGCTCTCGTCTGCCCTAGCCGAAACGATCCGTGCCTATGAAAAGCGCGGGGCGCGCTCTTTCGAGCGCGCCCCGCTTGTCGTGTCGTCCCAGAGTCCCCCGGCGGAGACCCTATCTTTCCGTCAGAGCTCGCAAGAGACCGCTGCCGGATCGTCGTCTTCGTCGGCCACGCAGGCGTCTTCACCGTCGCCGCCGTCGAGGAGGTCTTCGCCTTCGCCGCCGTCGAGGAGGTCTTCCCCGGCGTCGCCGTAGAGCTCATCGTTCCCAGCGTCGCCGTACAGCTTGTCGTTGCCCAAGCCGCCGCTCAGCCGATCGTCGCCCGGCCCACCCTCAAGGATGTCCGCGAGGTCGCTCCCCGTGAGGTCGTCGTCTCCGCTGCCACCGACGAGGTGTTCGACGTTGATGATGTTGTCAGCTTCGCCCGCCGCGCCGTCATCTCCGACTGCACAAGGAGCTGCAGGAGGCGCCGCCGCGCTGTTCGTGACGACCGCACTCACGCAGAGCGTCACCGTCAGGTCAGCGGAGCGCTTGCTGTAGTCGACCTTGTCGAAGCCGGCGCCGCCATTGATAACGTCAGCCCCGCTTGCAGCGGCTTCTTCGTCGAAGATGTCGTCGCCGAGATCGCCGTTCAGGTAGTCGTCGCCTGCGCCACCGCGGATCGTGTCATTGCCGTCGCTACCCTTGATCAAGTCATCGCCTGCGCCGCCCGAGAGAGTGTCGTTGCCGCCCCCACCTTCGATGGTGTCTGCGCCGTCCCCGCCGTCCACGGTATCGTTGCCGTCGCCCGCAGTGATCACGTCATCGCCGTCTCCGCCGTTGATCGTGTCATGGCCCGCTCCACCGACGATCGTGTCGTTGCCGGCGCCACCCGAGAGAGTATCGTCCCCCGCCGCGCCATCGATGTAGTCCGCCTCGTCACCGCCCGAAAGGACGTTGGGGGAGGCTGAACCAACGATCCTGTTCGAGTTCGACTCGCTCCCGATCGCGTTCTCGACGTCCGCGCGAATGTTGTCCTTCTCGACCAGTGTTGGCGAAGCGACCTTGGCGTCTGCGACCTCACCACTCACCGCCGTGGCCGTGAGCGAGATGAAGATGTCGGTCTCGCGCGCCGAGTAATCAACAGTATCGGTACCAGCGCCACCAATGATGGTATCGCCGCAGCCCGTAGCGTCACCGCGATCAAAGGTATCGTCGCCGTCACCGCCGTCGTAGGTGTCGACATCTTTCGGAGGATCGGAGGGCAGCGCGGGAGCTACGCAGCTTCCCTTGGCGCCCATGACGAGGGTGTCGTTGCCCTTGCCGCCCAGGAGCTTGTTCGGAAGCGCATTGCCCACCAAGACGTCGTTTCCGTCGCCGCCCGTGATGTCTTCGATGTCGTCACCGAACAGGTCACCTTCCTCAGCCGTACCATTTGCGTCGGCATCGTGACCGCCCGGCGTACCGCCATCGAGGTCATCGCTCGTGCTGTCACCATTCGGAACCACGATGACCGGTGAGGTTCGTCCGACGTACTCGACGCGGTCGATATCCGCTCCGCCCCAGATCAGGTCCGCGCCGTCATCGTCGACTCCAGCCTGGTTCAGCTCGATCGCCGTAGCGGCTTTGATCACGTCAGCGCCCGCGCCACCATAAATCAGGTCGTCCCCAAGGCCACCCGTGAGGATGTCGTTACCTTCGCCGCCGTAAATGGCGATCGGAGCGCGCAGAGGCCCGAAAGTCGCCGCCTTGTTGGCGATGGCGTCGAGGGCCGGCGTAATGCCAGGCACCGCTGGGCTCAAAGGTCCAAAAGCCATGCCCGTGAATGAATCATTGCCAGCGGCGAGTGCGACAGTGAACTTCACAGCGACGCCATTGGTCCCTTCGACGACCACGTCGGCTTTCTTGTCGCCTGTGATGTCAAAGTAGACGTCGTCGCCATCTTGCGCGGCCTTCCAGTTGTCTGCGCCCGTTGTGCCCCTCAGAGAGACCTCACCGGTCTGCCCAAGGAGATCGATGCTGATGCCGCCGGTCTGGGCCGTCGCCGAATAGGCAAGGGTCGGAGCTCCCAGCGCTCCACCGAGCGCATCGAGGATCACCTTGTTGCCGGCAGCTCCGGTGCCGAGGATCTGGATCGCCTTCACGTCAGCGGGCTTGAGGGCCGCCCCCGCCGTCCCGTGGGGCAGCGTGAAGCCGTTCACGGTCAGCGCGCCGTTTACGACGGCGAGCGCCACGGTATCTACAGAAACGAGCGTATCGTCCGACGGATCATCCGGTGTTCCTCCGTCGTCGTAGCCGGGCCCTCGGCTCTTCGTCATGTCGACAACCAAGAGCTTCGACGTGGTATCAAAGGCCGTGACGAGTTCGACCCCGAGAGCATCTCCTGACGTCCCAATCTCGTCCGAGTTCTGCCCGACCTGCTCACCTCTTCCCGGGGAAACCGACCCCGAAGTGCCTCCGGGAGCCACGGTGTCCGCGGCACATCCTACGAGCGAGAGAAATGAGAGCGCTCCAAGCGCAACCGAGAGCGACGAGTGCTGGCGAAATCGTTTCTTCATGATGTCCCTTCTTCTGGACGTCAGCCGCCAGCCAAGCTGGCGACGGGGCCGTCGGACCCTCCCCAGCGCACCACATGTGCCCTGGGGTCGGCCCGCATTGCTCGAACGGCTCCCCCCTTTTGCCCCTTGAGCAATCTTTCACTGTCCCCTGAGCGATTTGTCCCATCTCCCACAAATCGCCACTGTCGCTTCAATAAGCAGCGCAGCTGAGCGCGCGCTGAAGACCCCGAGCGAAACCTCCGAGCTCACAAACGCACAACATGCGAGTATCGGCTCGCACCTCAAAGACGAAAGCCCTGGTTCAGCGCAAGCGCAAGCTCGAGCGGGCCTCGATGACGCGCGGCACGCGGCGCTTCCGCAATGGCAAGAGGAGAAGGGCCGCGAGCACACCGAGTTCGAGAACGATTCCCCTCCCTCGCCCGAGCTTTCGGGCTACGGCGCACCCCGCGGCGCTCGCTCCTTCGGCGTCGCTCTCCGCTTCCGGTTGTTCTTCTCGAGACAGCGCAGCCTGCTCGCGTGCCTTCTCACAGGCATTCGCCTCGAGCGCTGCCTGGGAAACTCCAGGCGTTCCACAAGTCAGAGGCGCGCTCGTGGGCGGAAAAATGGCGCAAATCCCGGCCACGTCATCCTCCGTCAGCTTGCGCCCAATGAGCCCGTTCTGACTATAGCCTTCGTACATGATGGAGCTCGGGTTCGGCGAATGAGCGAGCCCGAGGAAGTGACCTGCTTCATGGGTCGCGATAGCGAGCAAGATCTGGCGACGATCTTGGCCGGGAAAGTCGGCGAAGATCTTATCCACATGGATCTCGACGTCCGCGTCGAACACCTCACCGCTCTCTCGCCCAAAGGTCGTCACCGTATAACCGAGCAGCGAAGGGTCGCGCTTCCAGGGCTTCACGAGGAACCAGGTGCTCATATTGAGGCTCGGTTCCGCGCAGTAATAGGGAGAACTCGCCGTCACGAGCCCTGCGCTCTCTACCGAGAAGCCGGGACGTTGCCCTCCACCACAGTCCACTTCGAGGAACCGCGCGAAGGCCTGTTCAATGATCGGGACAATCTCCGTATCGTGAAGACCGAAACCTTGAGCGTTGCCGCGAGCGACCGCAAAGCTCAAACAGGGACTCGAGCGCGCTAGGGGTGCGCCCTCGCTGATGCATCCTTCGGCGTCTCGCGCGCAGACCGTCTCGACCGCTTTGCAGTCGTTCGGATCAACAAAGCTGTCGCAAACACGCTCCGTTCGATCGGAGCACGTCCGCTGGCGACAGAATCCCGCCGCTCCCCCCGCCCAGCCTGAAACCAAAAGCGCCGCGAACACACCGGCCCAGACCTTTGGGGAAAGCACGAGGACCGGAAACGGCAACTCGCGCCCGTCCTGTAGGGGGAAAGTTAGCCGAGCCCCGAACCCGAAGGAGCCGGCGGCGCGCGCCCCCCTTAGGGCTCTGTCGCGACAGCCTTCGGCTTTTCCATAGCGCTCGGACGAGACGCAACCAGCGACTCGAAGGACTGGAGCGCGCGATCGATGCGGCCGCGGACCTCCGTGTGCCGTCCGCGCACCCCGCTCACGATCGTACAGAAGACGATCGGGCGCCGTCCCTCTCCCCGCAAGAGGTAGCCCGCTAGAGCGATGGTGTCCGCGAGGGTTCCGGTCTTCGCTCGGACCTTTTGAGAGAGGGCGCCGCTCACGAATCGATTACGGAGGGTCCCGTCGCTCCCGCCGATCGCGAGCTGACTCATGAATTCGGGGGAGGCCGCTGAATGGGCCGCCATCTTCTCGAGCACTCGGGCGAGCGCCTGGCAGGTGACAAGGTTCGCCCCGAAGAGCCCCGAGCCATTGCGCAAGGTCAGCCCACTCGTGTCGATGCCAACCGCTTCGAGCCACTTTTTCATGCGCAGAACGCCGCGCTCGGTGGACCAAGGAGCGTTCGCCGCGCCACCGTCCGCCTGACTGAGCGCCAAGGCCAGCATCTCCGCCGTGAAGTTGTCGCTGTCCTTTCCGAGCTCGCGCACGAGCACGCTCAAGGGCTTCGAACGAACGCGGGTGATGAGCTCGGGCTTCGTGGAGCCCTGAGCCTGGGAAGCGAGCAAGACCTTCCCTTCCACAGTCGCGCCGCTCTCTTTCAGCAGTTGTCGGAAGGCGAGTCCCGGCGACAGGAGGGGACTATCGAGACGACGCTGGTACGAGCGATGGCCGAGGCCTGCGCCGAGCCCTCCTGAAACCTTTGAGCTGAGCTCAGGCGCATCCGCCTGGGGAGCGAGCTCCCAGATGACTCTGTCGCCATCCTTGGCGTCCAGAGTCTTCACTTGTCCCACTAGAACGCTCACCCCGGGCGGATCCAGCCAAACTTTGGCGGGCTCACCCTTCTTCGTCGGAACGACGTGAAGGCTCACCGCGTTGCGCGCGAGGGCGAGAGCGCTGATCGGAGCCCGGAACGCGGCCCATTCTCCCGGCTGCTCTTCGAAGGCCGGAGGAACGAAGCGACCGTCAAACCGCGATTGGTCAACGTAGATGTCGCCGATTTGAGTGACACCCCGCGAGCGGAGCGCGTGAGCAAATAGGAGAAGGTCCGAGGTCTCAAGGTCGGGAGCGCCGCCGCCCACGAGCGTGATCGAAGAGGGCCCGTCCTCTTTGATTGCGCCGCGGAGCTCTGTCTGAAAGGTGTAGCCCGGACCGAGGAGCTCGAGGGCTGCGGCTGCCGTGATGAGTTTTTGGGTAGAGGCGGGGTTCACCGCATGATTTGCGTCGAGCTCCGCGAGGGTCTGACCGCTCTCGAGGTCAATGAAAATGCCGCGCGCTCGCCCACCGTGTTTCTTGGCGTACTCGTCGAGCTCTTTGAGCGCGCTCGATCCGTCGGCTGCGGCTCGAGGCTTTGCGGGTGCGGGCAATTCTGCGCGAGGCACAGGCCGAACCCCGGGATCTCCCGCAGGTTCCTCGAAGGGCAGGCTGTCCTCCGGCGCTGGATCGCTAGATAGAGACGGAGGAGCCTCTTCTTGCGCGGTCGCCGGGGCGCGCTCTCGACCACAGCCCGAAAAGCCAGCCAGAAACAGGAGTGGGGCCACCAACCGCGCTCGCGCAAGGGGAGATTTGGGCTGCTTCAGTTCTGCCACGACGGAAGTTCCCTAGAACATGGGCCTCTGAATCGAAAGCCCTGCTGCAAAAAGGCGTTCCCTCTTGCAAAGGACCTGATTCCCCGTCAAAAGGTCGGCCGATGGCGCGTCGGCACTATCCCGCTCGAGCTCTCGCGTGCGCGCTGTTTCTTGCAGCGCCTCTCGCGTCGGCGGGGGAGCCGGAACCGGTCATCGAATACTATCCGGATCAAGCGCCGCCGCCTTCCACGCGCCTCAAAGTGCTCGGCGTCGGAACGCTCGCTGCCGCCGTCAGTTACGGCGCGGCCCTCGGCGCGTCCTACGCCTTCGACACCGATCCGTACGCGTCCGATCTGCGCATCCCTATCGTGGGCCCCTGGATCAAACTCGGCCACACGCAGCTCTGCCCGTCCACCACAACGGATACAGAGACGGACACAACCGCGCCCCTTTGCAGCAACGTGAGCCAGGTTATGGGCGCTGTGCTCGTGGGCATTGATGGAATCTTGCAAGCGGGCTCCATCGCGCTGCTCATCGAGGGCATTTTCCTTCCCACGCGCAACGATCCTTATGGATCGACTGCACGTTTTTCGTCACGACCGCTGCACCAGCTGCGGCTCGGTGAGTTTGCATTCACACCATCATTCAGCGCAGTGCCGGGCGCTGAAACGAGCTTCGGGTTCGTCGGCACGTTCTAATCGAAAACCCAAGAGAAAAATGCTCGTGGCTCTCTGATGCGGGAGCCCCGAGCTCCAACGCTTTCCGTTGTCCGCGGCGGGAAAATGTGCTGAACATCGAAGAGACAGGAGAAGATTTCGTGGCAGATTCAGGAAGCTCAAAAGTCATGGGTAGCCGTTCGGCCGGTCACCGGACGAAATATCTCCTCGTAACGGGCGGCGTCGTTTCGTCCATCGGCAAAGGCCTGACCTCTGCCTCGATCGGAGCGCTCATGGAGGCGCGCGGTTTAACCGTGACGCACATGAAGCTCGACCCCTACATCAACGTGGATCCCGGGACGATGTCCCCGTACCAGCACGGCGAGGTCTACGTGACCGACGACGGCGCCGAAACGGACCTCGACCTCGGACACTACGAGCGCTTCACCAGCGCCCGCCTCACGCGCAACCACAACGTCACCACCGGGCGCATCTACGAGACCGTGATCTCGAAGGAGCGCCGCGGCGAGTACCTCGGCGCGACGGTCCAGGTCATTCCGCATATCACCGACGAGATCAAACGGCGCATCTACGCCGCTGCGGGCGACGCAGACATCGCCATCATCGAGATCGGTGGCACCGTCGGCGACATTGAGTCGCTCCCCTTCCTCGAAGCCATCCGCCAGCTCAAGGTCGAGCAAGGTGCGCAGAACGCGATGAGCGTCCACGTGACCCTCGTGCCGCACATTCCGACGGCCGGCGAAATGAAGACCAAGCCCACGCAGCACTCCGTCCGTGAGATGCGCGAAATCGGTATCCAGCCCGACCTCTTGGTCTGTCGCTGTGACCGAAACATCACTCAGAGCCTGAAGGAGAAGATCGCCCTCTTCTCAAATGTTCCGGTCGACCGCGTCATCCCCGCCGTCGACGTCAGCTGTATCTACGAGCTGCCCATCGCGCTGCACCTCGAAGGCATCGACACCCAGATCGCCGAGCAGCTCAATATCTGGTCCCGTCAGCCCGACATGTCGAAGTGGGAGGAGACGGTTGAGCGCTTCAAGAACCCGCCCCAAGGCAAGGTGCGCATCGGCGTGGTCGGCAAGTACGTCCACCTCAAGGACAGCTACAAGTCTCTGCACGAAGCTCTGGTCCACGGCGGCATCGCCGGCGGCGTCTCGGTCCACCTCGAATACATCGACTCGACGCACCTCGAGCGCGGCGGCTCTCTCGCCTCGCACCTCGAGCACCTCGACGCGATCCTGGTGCCCGGTGGCTTCGGCGACCGCGGGGTTGAAGGGAAAATCTCGGCGATCCGTTACGCTCGTGAGCACAAGATCCCCTTCTTCGGGATCTGTCTCGGCATGCAGCTCGCCGTGATCGAATACGCGCGCAATGTGTGTGGGCTCGAGGGCGCAAGCTCCGTCGAGTTCGGCGAAAAGGTGACCCATCCGGTCATCGACCTGATGCCTGACCAGCGCGGCATTGAGCGGAAGGGCGGGACGATGCGCCTCGGGGCTTACCCCTGCAAGCTCACCCCGGGCAGCCGCGCCGCGGAGATCTACGGCACCAACGAGATCAGCGAACGCCACCGTCATCGCTTCGAGTTCAACAACGACTACCGGGCTCAGCTCACCGCTGGCGGACTTGTCCTCTCCGGAACGAGCCCTGACGATCGGCTCGTCGAGATCATCGAGCTCCGAGACCACCCTCACTTCATCGGTTGCCAGTTCCATCCGGAGTTCAAGAGCCATCCTCACGAGGCCCATCCGCTCTTCTCCTCTTTCGTGCGAGCTGCGATTGCGCGCCGCGAATCTGTCGGTCGTGGTCCCCGCGAGACGGCCGAAGCCGCGCCGCTCGAAATGCACTGAAGCGGTCCCGTCCTCTCCATGATCGAGCGCCTTTCGCCCCTTGTGAGCCTCTCGCACGGTGAGAGCTCTCCCTGCGCTGGGCGCTCGCGCCTCTTCCGTCGTCCCGTCGCGCTCGCTCTCCTTGTGCTCCTTGTCTCCGCCTGCGGGGCTCACAGTGGCGTCGTGCGGTCAGCGCGCGATGGCGATGAAAAGGCCCTGTCCCGCGCTCTCCATGAGGCGCAGTTGGCCGGGAAACTCTCCCGCTGCCTCGCGGAGGATGTCGCCCAGAGCCTCCTCGAAGGCGAGATCGAGCGCAGTCGCAACAAGGAGGGAGAAGACTTCATCGCCTCCCTCTCCCTCTGTGGCCGTGAGCTCGAAAGCGCGCTCGCCCGCCGGAGTCGAACTCACGACGAGGTCGGAGGCCGGGCGCTCCTGCTCCTTGTCGAAAGCGGACGCAGGCACGGCGACGCTCTCGATCATGAGCGCGACGAGATCGTGAGCTATCGCGCCGCCTTCGCACGTGCCCTGACTGGACCGAAGAACGCCTCGCGGCGCGTGCCACTCTATTCCGATCCCGACGTCCTGGTCCGGCGTGCCGCACTCGACGCAGCCCAGGGAAGCACCACCGCCGAAGAGTTCGACGCCCTCGCTGACGCTGCGCGCCACGATCCCGATCCTCTCTGCCGCAGCAAGGCCATCCGCCTGCTCGGGAACATCGATGCCCCCTCGTCGGTCCCTATGCTGCTTGAGCGCTACGGCAGTGGCAGTGAGCAGGAGAAGCTCGCGGCGCTCGAAGGACTGCGCCGGAAGGCAGTTTCGGACCTTGGAGCTCGCGATGAGCTCTATCATCTCGCGACAGGCTCCGAGGGGTTGCTCCGCCTGAGCGCAGCCATCGTTGTCTTAGAGGGCGCTCTGCCTCTCGAACCAGAGCAGAAAGAGTTCCTCACGAACATCATCGACCAAGCGGCGCGCTCGGGCGCACCGAGCGAACGTGTGGTCGCATTTCGCTTCCTCGATCTCGACTCGCAGGCCACGAGAGAGCTTCTTCGCGAAGCCACTGGGTCGCCGAGCGAGTCCGTTCAGCTTGCGGCTCTCTCCTATCTCATCCAAGAGGGCCAGGAGAAAGAAGACCGAGCGCACGCCGAGGAGCTCCTCCTCGAGCTCGCTCAGAAGAACACAGGCGGCGCCGCCCGCGCGAAGCAGATCCTGGCATCCCAAAGCTTCCACTCCGTCCGCGGCCTCTTGCTCGAAGACATAAAGAGCAAAGATCCCGAGGTTCGCGTTGCTGCGGCGGAGGGCCTCATCGCTCTCGATCTTTGGGACCAGGCGGGCGTCCTCCTCGCCGATCCCGAACCCACCGTGCGAAGGCGCCTCGCCTGCACCATGCTCGCGGCGGGCGATTCTCCGCCCCCGCGCGACCCGGCCGAATCTCCCTAGACCCGGTCCAAGGTTCGTTCGCGAGGCCCCCCAAGCTAGCGCTCGCTATGCCCGAGGGTGGGCTTAGGCCCTTGTGGTTGGACGCGAGCTTCCTCGTGAAGGCAGCCGCGTCCAAATGGGCGCTAGATCTTGATCTTCTTCCAGTCGCCGCGCGCGAACTTCCAGACCATGATGGCCGTGAGAAGGAACGCATAGGCTGCCGCTGCCGACCAGATCCCCATCAGCCCAAAGCCGAAGGTGATCCCGAGCAGGTACGCGAGGGGGACCAGACAGGTGAAGTGGAGCAGAAGCTCCACGATCATGACGAAGAAGCTGTTGCCAGCGCCGAACAGGGCCTGGGTCAGGATCATGCCCACCGCGATGAGCGGCGTGCACGCAGCCATCAGACGCATCGGACCGAGCGCGGCGGCTTGGACCGCCGGGCTCCCCGAGACGAGCCGCAAGATCTCCTCAGGGAAGATGACGCCCTCGATGATGCCAAGGGTGCCGAAGATGATCAGGCCCAGGCGCACCGAAGCCCAGCCAAAGGTGGACGCCTTCTCCTCTTCCCGTTCCCCGAGAGACTGGCTGACGAGGGTCGCTGTCGCTGTTCCGAAAGCGAGACAGGCCGTGAAGGTGAGCTTGAGGATACCGACGATGACCGTGGTGGCCGCGCTGTTGACCGCTTGGCCCTTCTCCTCGCAGCCCTGATTCTCGATGACCACCTGGGCTCCCTGCAGAGCGTCCAAGTGGCTTACGATCATCGAGAAGAGCGCGAATCCGCTCATCACTGCGATGGTCGCGACGGCGCTTGGCACCGAGAGCCGGAGCAGCGACAGGATCAGCTTCGGATCGAAGCGGCGAACATCGAAGGGGAAAAAGACCTTGCGATAGGCGGGGAGCAGCGCCCAGCCGATCATGATGAAGAGCCCGACCCAGGTCGAAGCGAAGGCTGCCACGGCGGCGCCTTCCATACCCATGCGCGGCGCTCCGAGGTTGCCGAAGATCAGAGCCCAGCAGAGAACGACGTTGATGATATTCATCACGATCGCGCTCCACATGTGGACCTGGGTCTTGCCGATCCCGTCGAAGAAGGACTTGAACGAGAAGGTCACGACCATCGACAGGATGCCGAAGATGCGCCACTTCAAATAGACGTCCGCGGCCTCGCGCACCTCAGGCACCTTGATGAGCACGCCCATCAGGCTCGGGAGTACAGCGAGCGCCAGGACCGTGAAGGCGAGGCTGGCCACGGTCGAGAAGATCCAGGAGTTGACCAGGGCGGCCCCGGCCTCTCGCGGATCCCCTTCGGCGAAGCGGCGCGCCGAGATGGCCTGCGTTCCGACGGAGATGGCGCTGAGCGAACCTCCGAACAACCAAAGTACAATCAAAGACGGCAGGAGAGCCGCTTGAGCGATCGACGACTCAGGGCACGGCAGCCAAGAAAAGAAGACAATGTCGACCTCATTGACTGCGCTCTGCGAGAGCATGGCGAGCACCGTCGGCGCGGCGAGACGAAGCACGACGGCCGACGGATTGCCGTGAGTGGCGACTCGCAATCCAGACGGTTTAGGACTAGCCACAGGGGTGTGGAGGCTTAGACCAGACCCTAGCGATGGGCCAGCTTCTCTTGCTTCTCGTACTCTGAAAGCAGCTCTTTGGCGCTCTGGTGGCCCGGATCGAGCTCAACGGCTCGGCGAAGGGAAGCCAGCGGATCGCCCTTCAGAGTGGCCCGCTCGAGCCGCGCTAGCTCATAGTAGGCATCTGCCGACGGTGCGACGCGGGCCCGGAGCTGAGCCACGGCGAGGGCCTCGCCCCAGGCCTTCACCTTCCGGGCTGTGAGGGTCAACAGCTGCAAAACCTCGGGGTTATCGAGCCGTCCCTCCGCGAGCTCTTTCATGGCGTGGTGGGCCGCGATGTTTCGTCCAGCCTTGAGCAGCTTCCGCACCCGCTCGAGAGCTTCCGGCGGAACCGTGGAGGCGGGAACCGGTGCGCTCTTTTCTTCCGCTTCCACGACACGGACCGGCACCGGCGCATCGGGACCATCGTGAAGACCCTCGGGAGCGACAGGAACCGCAACGTCATCCAGTGCGTCGATGTCGATGACCGGACTTTCCGTGGGTGCTTCACCCGGGGCCGGCGCGTCCGCGCGCGAAAATTTTGCGAGCGCAAAGAGACCTGTCGCAACCAGCGGAAGGGCGGCGCCAAGGAGCGCGAAGCTCCTTCCCCGGACAGAAGGGCGAGGACGACTCTGACCCTGGGCCTGCTCGAGGGCAGCGCGGAACTCGTCCGTCGAACCGAAGCGCTTGAGCGCGTCACGGTGGAGCGCGGTGAGCACGGCTCGATCGAGGGCCTTCGAGATCATCGCATCGGGGCGAACCTGACTCGGGGCGCGCGGCGCCACGGTCATCTTCGCGGTCAGGAGCGCGGCGAGGTTCGGCGAGCCAGAGGGACCGAGCGGGTGGGGCACTTGGCCGGTCAGGCACTCGTAGAGCACCGCACCGACCGAATAGAGATCGCTGCGCGGCTCCGCCGGCATTCCGGCCGCCTGCTCCGGCGACACGTATTCGGGCGTCCCGACGACCTCTTCGGTTCCTTCCTCGCGATCTCCCTTCGGACCCATCGCAAAGGCGACACCAAAGTCGATCAGTTTGACGCCGCCGTCCCGCGTCAGAAACAAGTTCGAAGGCGTGATGTCTCGGTGAACGATGCCTGCCTTGTGGGCGACGCGGAGCGCCCCGAGCACCTCATTGATGATGCGAATCGCCTCTTTCGGCGCGAGCGGTCCGCGCTCGAGCCTCTTCTCGAGCGTCTCTCCCTCGAGAAGCTCCATGCCAAAATAGGAGCGACCGTCCGTCGTGAAGCCGAAGTCATGGATCTTCACGAGACCCGGATGTTCGAGGCGCGCCAGGGCACGCGCTTCGGCGCGGAACTGGGCGCGGGCGTTCCCCTGGGGCTTTTGGCTCTCGGGGGTGAGCTTGAGGGCAACGGTCCGGCCGAGATCGACGTGGAGCGCCTCCCAAACCTCGTTGTTCGTCCCTTGCGCGATCGGGCGCACGAGACGATAGCGAGTTCCCGCGAGCAGTCCGTCACGCTCTTCGACAGCCTCAGGCTCAGGAGAAGCCTCGGGCATCCCCGCTTCAATCGCGTCCGTGCGGCGACGACGCGGCTCGAGAGAAGGCAAGAGCTTGCGAGCGTCGGCGAGACGACGCGCAAAGTCCGCGCGCGAACGAGCGGGCTCCGCCGGATACAATTGACCCATCAAGTGGGCGATGCGCCCGCGCACGCTGCGATCGCCGTCGGCGAGACTCGGCGCCTGCTTCAAGATCTGCACGAGCTCCCGCGCAGCACGTCCCGCGTCCGAAAGGCGACGCTCGGGATCAGTTTCCGTGAGCTGACGCAGCAGATCGTCGAGCGCCTTCGGCGCCCCGAGGCGCTCAGCGAGCGGCGGCAGGCGGAGCTCGCCCTTCGCGACGCGCGCCTGGTGCAAAACAGGATCTCCCTCGAGGAAACGCCGACCCGCAGCGAACTCCCAGAGCATCACGCCGAAGGCGTACATATCGGCGGCTTTTCCGCCGGGGATCTGAGCGGCGACCTCAGGAGCGACGTAACCGGGCTTGGCGTAGACTACCCCCGACACCGTCCGGCAGCGACGATTTTCTCCGCGCGCTGTGCCGAAGTCGATCAGCTTCAGGTCACCTGCGTAACCGATCATCACGTTCTGGGGGCTGAGATCTCGGTGAGCGATCTCGAGAGGAACCCCAGCGGCGTCCGTGCGCGTGTGAATATGAGCGAGCGCGTCGGCGAACCCGATCCCAATCGCGACAGCATCAGCCCAACCGACACGCACCCCGAGCTGGGTCGCGCGCGTCAGGACCTCACCCATGTGACGCCCCTCTACGTATTCCATCACCGCGTATGGGATATCGTCAGCGGTCGTCTCCGCTTCGATGATCTGCAGCACGGCGGGGTGCGCGAGCTGGGCCATGATGCGTGTCTCGTCGAGGAAGCGGGCCCGGAAGCTCTTGTCCTGGGCGTGCTCCTCGCGAATCCGCTTCACGACGACCGGGCGCTCCGCGCCTTCAATGCCCCGAGTCGCGGCCAGGTACACCTCGCCCATTCCCCCGCGAGCTAGCCTCTTGAGAAGCAGAAGCCGCCCGAAGGGCCGCGGCAGAACCTCTTCAGGCCCCCCCACCTTCGCCTTAACTTCCTGTTTTTCTTGAATTTCGAGAACAGGTGCCGCGTCCGCCATGCCTGGAGGTTTGCTCATGTAGGATAAAGTGAGCAAGAAAATGGCAAACGGTGGCTCTCGGGGACCCGAAGGGCCGCGGGCTTGCCCCCCGGAAGCTGCCGACTAGGCTGCCCCTCGTGTTTGGGCAGTTGGGTTGGGCAGGTCACGACACCGGGAAGAGCCGGTGGGTACGCTGGCCGCTCCTCGCCTTAGAGCTCGCCCTGTTCGCCCTGTGTTTCGTGTGGTCGACGCCCGCCGAGGCTCGGACCCATGCGGGCCTCTGTGCACCGACAGCGCAATCAATGGAGGCGCCCCCGCCGATCTATCCGCGGGAGGAGACCTACGCCTACGAGTGTGACGCCCCCGCGCAGAGCTCAGGGCACTTCTCCGCCCCCTCGGACTCGGAGCGCCCACTGCCGGTGGTTCAGGTCTCCGTCGACTCCATGAAGGCGGCCCCGACCCTCGGCTCTCTGGGCGACGCTCGCGCCCCCTCGCTGCGCGCGCCCTTCCCCGCTGAGGATTCAAACTCCGGCATCGAGGCAGCTGCGCGCTTACCGCGGCCGCCTCGAGTCTGAGCTCGCTCTTGTGCGCTCGAGAAGCCGCGCTCCTCCCACCCCGGGAGGCTGAGGGTCCCGCTCACTTCCGCGCATGGTTCTCATCCGGCCCCTCGCTCCTCTGCACAGGAGGACCGCGGCCCTCCTATGGGCCGATTTCACCCCAACAGATTCACCTCCGCCCTGCTCGTCCATTCTTCACAGCAGGGCAACCGAGCTCCGCGCTACTCGGTAACAACAGCGCATCCAAAGGAGAAAAACGCATCATGAACAAAGGAACCGCAATCGTCGGGTTCTTCATGTCGTTCCTCGCGGGCATGTTCCTCATGTGGGGCATCGATCGCAGTGGCGGCTTGGAGATCACGGCAGAGACGTCGTCGCCTTCGGGGGGCACCACCATCGCGTCCCACGAGAAGGCGATCATCCCCGTATCGGCCGAAGATCCGACCTGGGGTAACGCGAACGCCCCCGTCACCATCGTTGAATTCAGCGATTTCGAGTGCCCCTTCTGCGGCCGGGTCAACCCGACCCTCGACCGCATCAAGAAGGAGTACGGTCCGGACAAGGTGCGCCTTGTCTTCAAGCAGCACCCGCTCCCCTTCCACAAGAACGCTCGTCCGGCCCACGCCGCCGCACTCGCGGTCTTCAATCTCGGCGGCAGCGAGGCCTTCTTCAAGTTCCACGACCTCGCTTTCGCGAACCGGAGCTCTCTCACGGAAGAGAACTTCAAGAAGTGGGCAGTCGAAGCTGGCGTCGATGGCGCCAAGTTTGAAAAGTACCTCGCCGACAACAAGGACAAGCTCGACGCCAAGATCCAGAAGGACATGGCCGTCGCCCAGAAGGTCGGAGCGACCGGTACCCCCGCGTTCCGCATCAACGGCGTGACCCTGAGCGGCGCTCAGCCTTACGAGAAGTTCAAGGAAATCGTCGACCAGCAGCTCGCCGAAGCCAAGAAGCTCACAGACTCCGGCACCAAGGCCAGCGAGGTCTACCCGACGCTCGTCGGTCGCAACTCGAAGGCTGCGCCCGAGGCTGAAGAAGAGAAGCCCGACACCACGGTCTGGAAGGTCCCCGTCTATCAGGACGATCCGATCCGCGGCCCCAAGGACGCCCTCGTCACCGTCGTCGTGTTCTCGGAGTTCCAGTGCCCCTACTGCAAGCGCGTCGAGGCGACCCTCGGCAAGCTCGTCGAGACCTACGGCAACGATCTTCGCATCGTCTGGAAGGACAACCCCCTGCCGTTCCATCCGCGCGCAGCACCGGCCGCCACTCTCGCCCGCACGGTCTACCTGACCAAGGGTGAGAAGGCGTTCTGGGACGTGCACGACAAGCTCTTCGAGAGTCAGCCGAAGCTCGAGGACGACGACCTCAAAGCAATCCTTGCTCCGACCGGCGTCTCCTGGGCGACCGTCGCCAAGGACATCGAGGACGAGAAGTACTCGGATAAGTTCGACCAGAGCCAGGCGCTCGCTGCTGCTCTCGCAGCTCGCGGCACCCCGCACTTCTTCGTCAACGGCACGCGCATCGCTGGCGCCGTTCCCTTCGACCAGTTCAAGACCGTCATCGACGCCGAGCTGACCAAGGCGAAGGCTCTCCTCGCCAAGGGCGTGCCCCGCGCGAAGATCTACGACGAGCTCCAGAAGGACGCGAAGGAGCCGGAGGTTCGGGAAGCGGCTCCTCTCGAGAAGAAGGAAATTGGAGCAGCTCCTGCCGACGCCCCCAGCAAGGGCAACGGCAAGATCGTGATCCAGGAGTTCTCGGACTTCGAGTGCCCCTTCTGCAGCCGGGTCAACCCCACGATCGAGAAGGTCCTCAAGAAGTACGGGAACGACGTGAAGATCGTGTGGCGGAACCTGCCGCTCCCGATGCACAAGAACGCGCCGCTCGCCGCAGAAGCAGCTTACGAGGTCTACAAGCAGAAGGGCGACAAGGCCTTCTGGGACTATCACAACAAGCTCTTCGCTGGTCAGCGTAGCCCCGGCCTCGAGCAGGCTAGCCTCGAGAAGTTTGCCGAGGAGCTCGGCGGCATCGACATGGATCGCTTCAAGAAGGCGCTGAACGAGCGCACTCACAAAGCGCGCATCGAGGCTGACGTCGAAGCAGCGAACAAGGCAGGCATCCAAGGAACGCCCGCCTTCATCGTGGGCAGCTACTTCGTGAACGGCGCTCAGCCGTTCAGCGAGTTCAAGCGCGCCATCGAAGCGGCCAAGAAGGGCAAGTAAGCCCTGCCTCCTTCGGGAGGTTCAAAAAGCGCGCGAGGGTGTCTCGACCAACTCGGGTTTCCTGAAAAGGACCCGGGGTCGCGGGCCCCTCGCGCGACTCTTTTTGTGGGGTGGCTGGACGGGACGGCGGGGCCGGAGCGGCGCTCGAGCTCCCGTGAAAGCCCTACCAATCAGATCTGCGCCCCATTTTGCCCTCCGGGCGGGTTCCGACCGCCTCCCCTGGGGCCGGCCGAGGGAAGGAAACCGGCCGAGGGAAGGAAACAACAAAGTACAGGGCACGTATTTTTCCTTCACTCGGGCGCTCGATGGCCGTGTTGTCCCGTGTTACCCTAGTAAGGTTCAGTCGCCGAAACGCCCTATGCAAAGAGAGAAGCGCCCCGCCGGAAGACAGACGCTCGCTCGTCTCGTTCCTCTTTTCGGGGTGGCTCTCCTCGCGCTGACGAGCGTCGCGTGCAATCCGCCGAACGCTGAGCGGCCGCAGACGAAGAAGTTCGTGCCCCGCGCTGAGGTTCAGACCCGCGAGCACGTCCAAGGGGCCAACAGTGGACTCAGCCCGCTCGGTCTCGAGCCGGAGTCGCGCTGCGAGAACATCGAGCGACCGAACCCTGAGCGATGGTCGAAGGAAGTCGACCACTACCTTGAGGAGGACGAAAAACAATTCCCGGAGCCCGGGCGCGTCGTCTTCGTCGGCAGCTCGAGCATTCGCCTCTGGAAGACGCTCGAGACGGACATGGCTCCGGTCCCGACGCTTCGCCGCGGACTCGGCGGCGCGATCATTCGCGACGCGATCTACTACGCCGATACACTCATCGCGCCCTACGAGCCGGGCGCCGTGGTGCTCTACGCGGGCGACAACGACATCGCTGCGGGAATTCCGCCCGCTTGTGTGGTCTCGGACGTGAAGCGTTTCGTCCAGCGGGTGCGCGAGCTCGGCATGGCGGGCCCGATCTATTACGTCGGAATCAAGCCGAGCCCGAGCCGCGAAGCTCTGTGGCCGAAGATGCAGGAAGCCAACGAGGCGATCCGAAAGTTCATGAGCGAAGACGACTCGCTCCATTTCGTCGACATCAGCCAGTCGATGCGCCTCGAAAACGGGACCCTGAACCCCGTCTTCTTCCAATCGGACCGATTGCACATGACCGAAGAAGGATATCGGGCCTGGACCGATCGGCTCAAGCCCGTCCTGCTCGGACGCAGCTGACGCCCGCGAGCGCCCACGGCTGGTCCACCAGCCTGAGCGGGGTATGAGGAGGTCATGGCAAAAGTGGACGTCGTCTCTCCGTTCGACGGCTCAAAGATCGGAGACTTTGAGCTTTGTGATGAGGCCGCGCTCGAGCGCAAGCTCGCGGCCGCACACGCCATCTACGAGGACCGGAGCCGCTGGCTCACGAAAGAGGCGCGCATCCAGATCCTCGGCCGCCTCGCTGAACTCCTCGAAGCCGATGTTGAAAATGCGGCGCGACTCGCAGCAAGCGAAGGCGGGAAGCCCCTCTTAGACTCGAGGGTCGAAGTCCGCCGCGCCGTCGAAGGCATCCGAAAAGCTCAGAGCGGCGTGAGCAACCTCACGGGCCACGAGGTGCCGATGGATGTGAGCGCCGCGTCCCGAGGGCGCTTCGCGGTGACCTACCTCGAACCCCGCGGCGTCGTGCTCGCGGTGAGCGCCTTTAACCACCCGCTCAATCTGCTCGTTCATCAAGGCATCACCGCGATTGCCGCGGGCTGTCCTGTTCTCATCAAGCCCTCGCGACGGACGCCGCTCTCCGCGCTCTATCTGCGCTCGCTCCTTGAAAAAGCTGGTCTCCCGGAGGGCTACGCCGAGATCCTCTTGACCGATGGCGAGCTGACGCGGCGCGCCGTCGCCGACCCGAGAGTGGCGTTCCTCACGTTCATCGGCTCCGCAAAGGTGGGCTGGAGTCTTCGCAAGGAGCTCGCCCCGGGCGCCCAGGCCACCTTCGAGCATGGCGGCGTCGCGCCGGTCCTCCTCGACGAGACTGCCGATTTCGACGCGGCGCTTCCGCTCATCACGAAGGGCGGCTACTACCACGCGGGCCAAGTCTGCGTTTCGGTGCAACGAGTGTTCGTCCCTCGCCCGAGGGCCAGAGATTTCGCCGCGAAGCTCGCCGAGCGAGCGAGCGCTCTGAAGGTCGGCTCTCCGCTCCTCGAGACCACCGAGGTCGGTCCACTCATCGAGCCCTCTGAGGTCCAGAGAGTCGGCGACTGGGTCTCGGAAGCCCGCGAAAAAGGCGCCGAAATCCTGTGCGGAGGAAAGCCCATCAGTGAGCGCCTCTACGAGCCCACGGTCCTCTACGCTCCGCGCCAAGATGTGAGAATTTCGAGAGAAGAGGTGTTCGGGCCGGTCGTCGCTGTCTATCCCTACGATGAAATCGACCAAGCTGTCACCTGGGCGAACTTGCCCGGCGCTTATTTCCAAGCAGCCCTCTTCACCAATCGCCTAGATCGTGCCCTCGACCTTGGGCGCCGCCTCCACGGCACCACAGTGCTCGTCAACGATCACACTGCCTTCCGCGTCGATTGGATGCCCTTCGGAGGCCATCGCGACTCGGGGCTCGGCATCGGGGGCATCGAGCAGAGCATGCACGATATGAGCTTGCAGCGGATGCTCGTGCTCAGGGCGCCTGGGTGAGGCTCCGGGCGGCGGACTCAGCGCGAGGAAGACAAACGGGGCATTCGAAGACCCCTGATGCCTCGTGTTCTACTGCTACGGTACTATCCACTCGGAGGACCAGCAGGTCGCCGCCTTTCCAGGATGGGAGGGTCGCCTTTCTTCTTGGCCCGGCGCCCAAGATCCTTGAGGTTCCCACCTCTCAGCCTAGACTGCGCCGTCGTCCCCCTCCTTCGGGAGTCTTTTTCCCACTCGCGTATGACCAAACAGAGCCCCTCGGGAAGCTGGCGCACCGCCGATGTCTCGGCGGCTCGCGTTCCTCAAGAAGAGGCTGCACCGCGCACCCCCACGAATCGGAGCGGACAGTACCCTGCGCTCGGTTTGGGGGAGAGCGAAGAACAGGTCGCAGCAGTGCTCGCAGCGGCTCCCGCGGATCCCGTGTTGCCCGCGGATTCGATGACGCGCCCGCAGGGTGACGTGTTTGGTTCGGGCGCGCCTGCAGCAGAAGCGCCGCCTCCGCCCGATCCGGTAGATAGCCCGTTCCGGAAGCCCTTCGCTTCTCTGTCTCCCACGACGCGTTTCGAAGAGGTCCCGTCCTTCCCGCCTTCGGCGCCCCCTTCCGTGCGACGCCCTTTTGCGGCGGGGCCGCCCCGACGTCTCGGGAACTGTCAAATCCACCGGATCGCTCTCTCACCCGGCGGTGAGTGTGTTCTGTGTCGCCGCGAGGCCAAGGCAAAAGCGGATTCAAAGCGCGGGCTGTTGAGCTTGGTCCTGCTTGGGCTCGTCCTTTTGCTCGCCTTCGCCCTCGGCGCCTTCCTGTTCAAGAGCTTCCGCTGACGCGCGGCGCGCCTTGGGCCCGCCATGTCCCAAGGCGAGCGACACCTGCCCTTCCGAGGCGCGGCCGCACGACTCATTCGGCTTTCTCCGGGTGGCAGCGAAACGAGCTCAGACTCGGCAGCTCAACCGGCGGGCCTCCCAGCGAATACGCCTCCAGAGCATGGGCGCGCACCGGGGAATCGGGGTGGCTCGAGAGCCATTCAGGAATGTTCACCGAGCCCTCGGAAATGCGCGTCAAGAAGCGACCGAGCGCGGCCGGGTCGATGCCGGCTCGGACCAAGAGGGCGGCGCCCTTTTCGTCTGCGTCGCTCTCCTGTGCGCGGCTGAATGAGCTTGTGCTGAATTTGTTATAGATTTGTGCCGGAGCGTGGAGACTCGTTCCGGAGAAAAAAAGCTGAAAGAGGATGCTGACGCTCGCCTGCTTGAGGGCGCGCGTCGTCGAGTGCCGCTGGATGACGTGCTCGAGTTCGTGGGCCAAGACTCCTGCGACCTCCGCGCTCTCTTTCGCCGCCTCGACGAGGCCCCGATTGACGATGATGTAACCGCCGGGCAGCGCGAAGGCGTTCGGGATCGGATCGTCTGCCACAAAGTATCGGAAGGAGAAGGACTTGTCCGCGACCGCTGCTTCGAGCGGCGCCCCGAGCGCCTGAACGTAGGAAAGAGCTTCCGGCGCCGTACAGGCGGACGTGGTGGTCTCGACGGACATGAAGATCGCAGCGCCGAGCTTGTCGTCTACCTCACGAGGAATCATCGGAAGCGCCATGGACGTGATGCGTCCTGCGAAGGCGACAAGCAGGCCCGCGAGGACAACGAAGACCAAAGCGATCAAACAGATCTCCATGACCATTCTGCGCGATCCCACGGAAAAACCGCTCGATGGTGCGAGCGGGGGATCGAGTCGTGGTGGAGGCGGCGCAATCCTCGGATCTGCGTCTGACACCCGAACCTACTACGGCGAAATCGGAGCCCTTGCCAGACGGACTTTGTCAAACGATTCTACCGCCGTGCAAACTCAGATCGAACATGGGCCCTCATTCGCATGGCTCAAGGTCGCCCTGTCCCCCGGAGATGAGATCCAAGCAGAAGCTGGCGCGATGGTGACCTGTTCGACCACCGTCGAAATGTCGACGCACCTGAACGCAGGTCGGAGCGCTGGGCTCTTTCGCGTCTTCTTCGCCTTTATCATCGCCTTGTTCCGGAAGTTCCTCGGTGGCGAGACCATCTTCGTGAACCGCTTCCGCGCGCCGGGAGGAGGTGAGGTTGTGCTCGCGCCGTCGCTCTCGGGACACATCATCCAAAAGACGCTCCAGGGCGGCCAGAAGCTCTTCGTTCAATCCGGCTCCTACCTCGCCAGCACAGGCACCATCGACACCAGGCTGAAGTTCGGAGGCCTCCGCACCCTGTTCGGCGGAGAAGGCCTCGCCTTGCTCGAGTGCTCGGGGAACGGCAATCTCTTCATCAACTCCTACGGGGGCGTGCTGCCGATCCCGATCAACGGCAGCTTCACCGTCGACACCGGCCACATCGTCGCCTTCGAAGGAAACCTCGATTTCAAGGTGCGCAGCATCGGCGGCCTCAAGTCGCTCTTCTTCTCCGGCGAAGGACTCGTCTGCGAGTTCTCGGGGACCGGCACCGTTTACATCCAATCGCGCAATCTGAGCTCGCTCGTCTCGTGGCTGAGCCCGCTCTTGCCCGCCTAAGAAAGGGCCGACGCACATGCATTTTGAGATCGCTTACAATCCCGCGCACTCGCTCGCGACAGCTTACCTCGGGCCTCACGAATCCTTCCGCGCCGAGGCTCAGGCCATGGTCAGCATGTCTTCGACGGTCCGGACCGAAACCACCGCGACGAGCAAAGGACAGGGAGGGTTTCTCCGGGGCCTCAAGCGCGCGGCCTTCGGAGGTGAGTCGTTCTTTCAGAACCGGTTTTCGACCGATGGCAGCCCCGGCCAGGTGTGCTTAGCTCCGGCGCTCACGGGCAGCATGGTGGTCCACCAGCTCAGCGTCGGGCGCGACCTTTTCATCCAGGGCTCGAGCTACGTCGCGAGTGCCGAGACCGTCGAGCTCGATACGCAGTTCCAGGGCTTCAAGGCTCTGTTTTCGGGAGAGTCCTTCTTCTTCCTCAAGGCCTCCGGACAGGGCCCCGTGCTCATCAACGCCTTCGGCGCCATCGAAGAGCGAGAGCTGAGCGGCGAGCTGGTCGTCGACACCGGCCATCTGGTCGCTTTCGAAAGCGGGATCGAATACACGATTGGGAAAGCCGCTTCCGGCTGGATCCAGAGCTTTCTGAGCGGGGAAGGCTTCGTGCTCCGCATGCGCGGTCACGGGAAGGTCTGGCTCCAAAGCCGCAATCCGAAGGAGTTCGGGAGCACAGTGGGCAAACTGCTTCCCCCCCGTGAAGGCTGATCTGAAAGGGTATTTTCGTGAAGTACGACATCATCGACTCCCCTGACTACGCCCTTCTGCAGATCGTCCTCTCGCGAGGAGAACAGATCGTCGCGGAGAGCGGCGCCCTCGTGGCGAAGGACACCGGCATCGCGATCCAGACCAGCATGCGCGGGGGCCTGCTCGGCGCCGCCAAGCGCAAGCTGCTCGGAGGCGAGTCCCTGTTCCAAAACACTTACACTGCGAGCTCCGATGGAGAGCGGCTCTTCCTCGCGGGCGCGGCGGAGGGCGATCTTCGCGCGAAGGTGCTCGAGCGGGGAGAGTCCTTCTTCCTGCAGAGCGGCGCTTATGTTGCGCACCACGGCTCCGAGCTCAAGATCGACACGAAGTTCGGCGGCGTGCGCGGCTTCTTCAGCGGCGTCGGCTTCTTCATGCTGCGCATCGAAGGCCCCGGCACCGTCTTTTACGGAAGCTACGGAGCCATCCACGACATCGAGCTCTCGGGCGGCTCCTACACCGTCGACACCGGACACATCGTCGCCTTCACGGAGCGGCTCGATTACCGCATCCGAACCTTCGGCGGCTTCAAGGGTCTCTTCTTCAGCGGAGAAGGACTCGTGGCCGACTTCCAGGGGCAAGGCACCGTCTCCGTCCAAACGCGGAACGCGGCGAGCCTCGCCTCCTTCCTCCACCCGTTCCGGCGCATCAAGCCCCGGAGCAACAACTGAGTCTAAGCGCCTGACTTTGGAGCGTCGCGACGGGCGCTCTTCAGAATCAGCCCCAGGCTGAAGAGCGCTACAGCGACCCCGAGCACTTCGGCGAGCCCGCCCAGCTTCAGCCAAGGGAGCTTCGCTCCGAAAACGACAAACGCGGCCATCAAGAGGCCTGCGAGGGCCTCCCCTGTGATCAGCCCTGCTCCGACGAGCGTCGTCGTCGAACCCGTCCTACGAGCAGCAAGGCGGCTCGCGACGGCTCCCAGCATCATCGTCACCTCAAGCTCCACCGGAAGATAAAGCCCCACGGCGACCGCGAGCGCAGGCACGATGGGCCGGCCCGCTTTTTTCAAGAAGACGTTCACGAAATGGATCACGACGGGCACGAGCGCACCCGGGAGTACGTAGCTCCAAGGGAGTGATCCTCCGAACACGCCCTGAACCACCGCGGCCATCAGCGTCGCCTGAGGCGCGCGGAGCGGATTTGGATGCTCGGCTGTCGGCGCACCGAAGCCGTAGGCCGTCTCCAGAAGCTCAAGGACAGGAGCTAAGACAAGCGCCGCCGCCACCACCCCCACGAGCTGCCCGATCTGTTGGGAGCGGGGACGTGCACCCAAGATGTTTCCTGCTTTCAGGTCTTGAATGGTGTCGCCCGCGATGGCGAGAGCCGTGCATACCGCGGCGCCGACGAGCAGCGCCGCTCCTTCGAGTATTCCCGCCGGGACATCGAAAAATCCTCGCAAGAGGACAAACAGGCCCGAAACGATGAGCAGCGTCGCCAAAGTCACGCCGCTCACCGGGTTGTTCGAAGATCCGACAAGCCCCGCCATGTAGGCGGCGACGGCAGAGAAGAAAAAGGCAAACACCAGCGTACACACCAGGATCACTACGCCCCAAAGGACGCTGCCCAGGCTCACGACGCTCGTTACAAACACGACGGCGAGCGCAAACGCCAAGAAGAGGAAGATCGCCCTCTGACCAAGGTCGGATCCGGACTGTCGCCGGTCGCTGCGAGTCAGCATCGAGAGCGCATCAAAAATCGGCCTTCGCAGCTCGAACAAGGTCATCACACCTCCGGCTGCCATCGCCCCCACGCCAAGGAAGCGCGTGTGGGTCGACCAAGCGGCCCAAGCGGCGTCCACTGGAGATGCTCCGGGCTCAGCCACAAAGGGGATTACGAACAGCCAGTTCACGAGCCCGCCGAGCAACAGGAAAGAGGCGACGCGCACCTGCACAATCGCCCCGACGCCAAAAAGCGCCGGCGACAGCGCGGTGCCGAGCACCCAAGAGCGTCCACCGAGCGAAAGGACATGCGTGGTTTGGCTCGCAAGGAGGCCGAGACCGCCCTCGAAGGCTTTGGTGACGAAGGCGAGCAGCGCGGCGCCCCCGAGCCAGAGGCCCCCTTTCTTCCCGGTATCTTCCGCTGCGGCGGCCGCGTGCTCGGCGTGGCCGACGATGAGAACGTTGGCCGTCGCTGTCCCTTCGGGGAAAGGCAGAGCTGCTTCTTCGATGAGAATGCGCCGGAGCGGGATCGTGAAAATCGTGCCGAGGATGCCGCCGCCGAGCAGGAGCGCGAGCGTCTCGAAGTAGCCAAACCCCGTCCACACGCCGACCATGAGTAAGGCGGGCAAAGTGAAGATGGCTCCGGCAGCGACGCTCTCTCCCGCAGAGGCCGTCGTCTGCACCAAGTTATTCTCGAGAATCGTGCCGCGCACCGCCCGGAGGGCGACCATTGAGACGACCGCAGCCGGAATCGACGCGGACACCGTCATGCCCGCGAAGAGCCCGAGATATGCGTTCGCCGCTGCCATAACGGCGCTCAGAACTGCGCCGAGGAGGAGCGCTCTGAGCGTGAATTCCTTCGGTCCCGTCATCCCTTTCCTTCCTCGCCCTCAAAAAAAGCTCGGGACGACTCCGACTCAGTTGCGCCAGCGAGCGCGCTCGAACGCCGCCATCTTCTCGAGACGCCCCTGTTCGCGGATGAACGCGCCGTAAGCGGACGGAACCCTCGGATCGCGCATGAAGACGCTGAGCACCTGTCCGGCAGCCTTCGCGTCGTGGGTCGCGCGGTGAGCATTGTCGAGCGGGATCCCGAGCCTCTCACAAACATCCGACAGAGCGCGGCTCTTCTCGGTCTTTTGGAGCTCACGGGCCCAGGTCAGAGGATCGATCCAGGTCACACTCGGGCGAAGCGCCGGAGGCAACGGATCCGCGCCTTCGGGCGCCAGCCGAGACGCTTCTGCGAGGAGGAACGCCTTGTCGAACTCGGCGTTGTAAGCGACGGGAATCGCACCCTCGAGCGCCCGGGAGAGCTCTGCGAACACTTCGCGGAAAGTCGGCTTGTCTTTGACGTCTTCGTCCGTGATGCCGTGGACCGCGACGACTTCCTCGGGGATCGGACGCTCCGGGTTGATCAGGGTGCCATATTCACCGACCCACTGTCCGCCCTCGAAGAACGAAACGCCGACCTCGACGATGCGATCGTTGTCCGCGTCGCGACCCGTCGTTTCAGTATCGATGACCGCCCAGCGGCCCTCGAGGATCGAAAACTCCGGCGACCATTCCTCTGCCAAGCCAGCGACTTGGACGCGGAGCAGGTGCGCGATGCCCGGGTAGTGGAGGCCAGTGCGAAAGCACCCGCCTCCCTCCATTCCACCCTTCATGATCGGTCTCCCAGGCTCACGGCGCCGGGCTCTTTCCGGTCTCGGGCGCAGCAGGCGCGGGCGCAGCAGGCGCGGGCGCAGCGGGCGCGGGCGCAGCAGGCGCGGGCGCAGCGGGCTTCTTTGCGGTTTTTTCTTCGTTCAGCTTGCGCTCGAGCTCGAGCCATTCGCTGAGCTCACGCTTGAGGTCCATCGAGAACTCGAAGGCCCGGCCGTTGATGAAGATCGAGGGCGTGCCCTTGAGATCGAGCTGTTCGCCGTGTTTTCGGTCCCGGCGGACAGCGTCGGCGATCGCCTCGCTCCGGAGGTCTTTTTCGAAGCGGACGACATCGAGACCAATCTTGCGCGCGAGCTCCAAGGTGCGCTCTTTGGTGGGAGGGACGTCGCTCGAGAAGAGCTCATGATGCATCTCCCAGAACTTCCCTTGAAGATCGGCAGCCAAGGCGGCGCGCGCAGCGGTCTCCGCGTTCTGATGGATCGGCAGGGGGAAATTCTTGAATACGAAGCGAACGTCAGGATTCTTCTCGACAATTTCGTCGAGCGCCGGGCTCACGGCGCGACAGGCCGGACATTCAAAATCCGCAAATTCGACGATCACCAGCCGCGAATCGGTCGGTCCACGGCTCGGCGAACCGCTCAGGTCGATTTCCTTCGCCTTTTTGGAGCTGAAGCGATTTTCATACGCCTGAGCGACTTGGCCACGGCTCATGCCGTGCTTCACCTTGGTCAGAAGAAATTCGGCCGCGGGCAGACAAGCTGAGCAGGGGCGCTCTTTCTGCACACACTCGGCGACGCTGACAGGAACCGATTCACAGGGAGAAAGCAGCTCAGAAACGTGCGCCGACCACTCCGCTTTCTCCCGGGGGGTCAGGTCCTTCGTGTCGACTCCAGGCAGCTCGACAGTTTGACGGGGACGCTCCGTAGAGGCCGGAGGGCTCGATTCTGAGTCGCCCGGGGACCGACACGTCGTCAAATTCAGATTGAGGAGCATGCAGCCGATGAGGGCGAGGCCGAGACGCGGGGTCAACATCGGCGCGGAGCCTAGATCGGGGGGGACAGTCGCGAAACCCAGACCCTGTGGTAAATCGCCCGCCATGCCTTCTTGGCCCCCCGCCTTGCCGGGCCGCCCGGGTTCACCCCGCTGGGACCCGAGCGAGCGCCCGCCCACCGATTTCGGAGCTTCGGCCATCCCGAGCGCACTGCCCGCTGGCGTAAAGAAGCTCGTGGCCATCGGCGGCGGCCGGGGCGGCGCCGGACACAGCGTCCTGACCGTGAACCTCGGGGTTTACCTCGCCCAGCTCGGCCGCAAGGTCGTCCTGCTCGACGCGGACCCGACCTGCCCCGCGCTGCACTCGATGCTCGACGTCGAGGTCCCGACCGACCTCGGGGACCCGGACGCCTTTGACGAAGAAGACCTGACGCCCCTCGGCACCCACATCCAAGGGCTCACCTTCATTCCTCAAAGGTACTCCCGCCAGAGCACGACGCCGCTTCGTCCCGGACGCAAGCCCCGTTGGACCCGTCAGCTCCAGAACCTCGACGCCGACTACATCCTCATCGATCTCGGTGCCGGCACCTCCCCGGCAGCCCTCGACGTGTTCGCAGGAGCCGACCTCGGCATCTGCGTCACGACCCCCGATCCTCCAGCGGTCGAAGGCACCTACCGCTTCTTGCGCGGCCTCTTCCAGCGAAAGTTGCGCCGACTTTACATGAAAGATCGGCACCGCGCGCGCATCGTCGAGCGCGCACAAAAGGAGCTGCCGCCTCTGCCCTCACCTTTGGCCGTACTCCGAGAGCTCGCGCGCTACGATCGCAGCATCGCCGATATGGCCGCGAGCGAGCTCGCCTCTATTTCGGCCTATTTCGTGGCCAGCACGACAAAGATGCGGCAGGACGTCGAGCTCTCTCGCTCCATGGCCGACATGGCCGGACGTTACCTCGGCATCTACGCTGAAGACCTCGGACACGTCGAGCAGGACGACGCGATCTCGCTGTCCGTTGTGCGACGAAGGCCACTTCTGCTCGATAACCCCTCGTCCAAGAGCGGGAGAAACCTCGAGCGCATCGCGCGGCGTATGGTCGCGGTGCTCACCTCCCGGGCCGCGCGCGGCCCGCGTCCGACGGCTCCGTTCAAAGACGAGCCGCCGAGCCTCTACGACGTACTCTGGACACACCCGAGCGCGAGCGACGAGGAGCTCAGGCGCGCCTATAAGAGGCAACGTGAGCTCTTTCAAAGCGGCAGCCTGCCCTTGGCATCGCTCCTCAGCGAAGCCGAGACCGAGTTCGAGCGGCTGCGCCTCGAAGAGGCTCAGAAAACCCTGCTCGATGCGGTGCGCCGAAGGGCNTACGACCTCTCATACTTCCCCGAGAAAGAAGCACNGGAGGCGGAGCCGAGTCCCGCTCAGAGCGAAGCTCGTCGTCTCGANCAGGCGGCCCTGCGCGCCGAGCTCGCCCACGAGCTCCACGCCGAGACGGAGTTCACCGGNGAGCTCTTCCGCCGGGTTCGCGAATCNCAGGGCATCGAGCTCGAAGACATCGCCCAAAAAACCAAGATCTCCGTTTCGCACCTCGCCGCCATCGAGAACGAGGATTTCGGGTCGCTCCCCGCGGAGGTGTACACACGCGGCTTCGTCAGTCAGATGGCCGGCTTGCTCGGCCTCGACAAGACCCAAGCCACCCGCTCGTATCTCCGCCGGTTCCGCGCTCGAAAGAAGGCCGCTGCCGTCGAGCGGCCCTGAGAAGGGATGAAAGCTCTCAAGACGTCGGAAACGTCCACCGGGCCGGCTCTCCGGAGCGGGCCCCGAGCGGGGAGATGGTTCGCCGAGCTGCACGCTCACCTGAAAGATCGTGACCTTGAGTTCGGCGGAGCACTTTTTCTGATCGCGCTCTTGCCTCGACTCTTCGTCGCTATCGCCCTCACCGGCCAGCCGGTCTGGGACGGCCACTATTACAACCTCGGCGCGGAACGTATCGCGGAGGGCTTTGGCTACTCCGAAGAGATTTTGCGCGACGGACAGAGGATCGCAAAACCCTGGTCCCACTATCCGGTCGGCTACAGCGCGTGGCTCGCGCTCTTCTACAAGATCTTTGGCACGAGCTTGTCC
>NASX01000107.1 GCA_002085155.1 Sorangiineae bacterium NIC37A_2 | reverse complement strand
GCGCGCCGGCGAGGCTGGCAAGGGCTTCGCCGTGGTGGCGGTGGAGGTGCGGCGACTGGCTCAGTCGGCAGCCGAGGCCTCGCGCGAGGTGAAGGCACTGATCGACCTCAGCGGCGAGGACGTGAAGAACGGCACCCGGCTCGTTGAGGCGGCGACCTCGCGGCTCGAGGCGATCCACGCCGCGGCGCGAAACAGCGACGCCATGGTGCACCAGATCGCCGAGGCGAGCAGCGAGCAGGCTGTGGGCATCGAGGAGATCTCGCGCGCCGTGCGCGAGATGGACGAGATGACCCAGCACAATGCCGAGCTGGTGGAGCGCCTGAACAGCTCGATCGCTCGGACGGAGGCCGAGGCCCGCACCCTCGACGAGCTGGTCGACTTCTTCCGCGTGCGAAAGGATCCAAAGGGCACCCGCCGCGCGGCCTGAGGCCAGTCGCGCCCCTGACCATTCCTGTGCCCGGCTTCGTTTGACGCCAGGCCGGGCGTTTTCTTTGCGCCCGGGTCGTGCACTGCCCGCAGAAACGCTAGGCTGCTGGCCGGCAAGGAGATGGGCGATGGATGAAGTGACGGGCGGGTGCCTGTGCGGGGCGGTGCGGCTGGTAGCGCGGGGCAAGCCCGACCGGGTGGGCGTGTGCCATTGCCTCGACTGCCGCAAGCACCATGGGGCGTTGTTCTACGCTGCTGCGATCTTTCCGGCCGATGCGGTGACGGTGAGCGGCGAGACGCGGGAGTTTCGCGGGCGGCATTTCTGCCCGCGCTGCGGTTCGTCGGTGTTCGCGGCGGGGGAGGGCGAGGTGGAGGTGCATCTCGGCGCGCTCGACGAGATCGGCCGGTTTCGCCCGGGCTATGAGCTGTGGACGGTGCGCCGTGAGCCTTGGCTACCGCGGTTCGATTGGACCGAGACGTTCGAGCGCAACCGCGACTGACAGGCGGTTAGCGGCAAGTGTTCGCCCCTTGCCGCAGGATTGCGGCAGAAGTGGCTGGAACGGCTGCGCTTTCCAAGAAAGTTTCGCTCGACTTATCCCCGCGTGACGGTGGTCGTGTAGGTTTTGGGCATGGTCGCAGAAGTGGGCGATGCGCTCCGTGGGCCTTCGGCCTTCGCGAACGGATAGGCGTCGCGGATGCGGGCGTTGAAGTAGCGGCCCTTGGAGCGTGAGCGGCGCAACGCGTCGTACACCGCAGCAGGCACTTCGAAATAATCGTAGCGGCGGCCGGAGGGCCGGAACCAGACGCTGAGCGTTTCGGTGTCCGGGTCATAGGCCATGTCGGCAATGACGGTGGAGGGCATGGGCGTGCTCCTGCCGCGAACCAACGTGGAGCGAGGGCGGGAGTTGCCGGAAAAGACGAAAGGCCCGGACTGGACGATCATCCGGGCCGAGGTGGTGGCGGCGGTGGAAAGCCGGCTGCTGATCTGCGAGCGCCACGGGATCACTCTCGAACAGCTGACCGAGCATATCCGCACCCACAAATGGGACGTGCCGGAGGATGCCAGCGAGGCCGACCGCCTGCTGCTGCTTCGAAAACTGTTCGTGGGGCTGGAACGGCAGTTGGCCCGGTTGCGGGAGGCGATGGTGGCAAAACCAGAAGACCAGGTGAGCGAAATGCAGAAGCTCACCGCGACATATACCAAGCTGCTCGAACTGGAGCGGCGGATCAACGCCGGCAAGCCGGAACGCCGGCAGAGCCCGCAGATGCAGGAGCTGAGAGCCCGAATTGCCAAGCGTCTCGAGGAACTCGGCGTCCGCTGAGCTGCTGGCGGCTGTCTCCGACGACGAGTTGCCGCCGTTTCGCTTCGACTGGTGGTTCTGGTCTCGCGAGTCGCAGCGCCCGCCACAAGGAGACTGGACGACCTGGCTGCTGATGGGCGGGCGCGGGTCGGGCAAGACCATGGCAGGGGCCAACTGGGTGCGGCAGCTGGCTGCCGGCGGAGTCGGGCCGATTGCCGTTGTCGGCGAGACGATGATCGAGGCCCGGCAGGTGATGCTGCTAGGCCCCGCCGGGATCATGCGGGTGACGCCGCCCGAAGAGCGGCCGATCCTGCGGGAGAATCTGCTGTTCTGGCCGAACGGGGTGGAGGGCGTGCTGCTCGGCGCAGCCGACCCTGAGCGGTTCCGCGGACCGCAGTTCGCCGCGGCGTGGTGCGACGAGGTCGGCAAGTGGCCGCACGGCGAAGCGGCCTGGGACATGCTCCAGTTCGGGCTGCGGCTCGGGGAACGGCCGCGGCAGCTGGTGACGACGACGCCGCGCGCGACGAAGCTGATGAAGCGCATCCAGGCCGAGCCGGGGACGGTGACGACGCGGATGCGAACGGCGGAGAACAGCTTTCTCGCCGATGCCTTCTTCAAGGCGGTGGTGGCGCGCTATGAGCATTCGGTGCTCGGGCGGCAGGAACTCGAGGGCGAGCTGATCGAGGATTTGCCCGATGCGCTGTGGCATCGCGGCATGTTCCGCCGCAGCGACGGGGCAGGGCGGGAGCGCACGGTGGTGGCGGTCGATCCGCCAGCGACGGGGACGCGCCGGTCGGACCGATGCGGCATCGTGGTTGCGGCAAGGCGCGGAGACGAGGCGGTGGTGCTGGCCGATCTGAGCTTCGGCCCGGCCCACCCGGACGCCTGGGCCCGGCGGGCGGTGGCGGCGTTCCACGAGTTCGACGCCGACTGCATCGTGGCCGAGACCAACCAGGGCGGCGAGATGGTGCGCGCCGTGATCGCGCAGGTGGGTCGCGAGGTGCCGGTGCGCGAGGTGCGGGCGCGACAGGGCAAATGGCTGCGCGCCGAGCCGGTGGCGGCCCTCTACGCCAGCGGCCGGGTGAGCCATGTGCCAGGTCTGACGGCGCTCGAGGACGAGATGTGCGCGTTTGGCGCTGACGGCCTCAGCGAGGGCCATTCGCCCGACCGGGTGGATGCGCTGGTCTGGGCGCTGACCGAGCTGCTGCTGAAACGCGGCGAGCCGCGGGTGCGGAGTGTTTAGGTGAAGGGTGAAACCCTGAGGTTTCGTCCAGCCGGAGAGCCGGGGCAACACCATCGCCTGAGCCGCTTTCGAGCTGGGTCCTGGTCAAGCCCGGGATGACAGCGTGGGGGGACAGGCTGCCATCGCGCTTGGCCCCAGCGATTATTCTGGAGGATTTCGATGCCCAATTGGTTCAGCCGGCTGAGTGGCCGGGCGGTGGCGCCTGCGGAGCGCAAGGGGTTGCAGGGGTTCGTTTCGGTGGCGGGCCCCTCTGAGGCGAGCTGGAGCCGGCGCGGGTTCGTGAGCCTCGCCAATGCCGGGTTCATGAAGAACCCGGTGGTCTATCGCTGCGTGCGCATGGTGGCCGAGGCGGCGACGCGCGTGCCGCTGGTGGTGGAGGAGGGCGGGCGGAAGCTCACCGAGCATCCGCTGACGGCACTGCTGGCGCGGCCCAACTCGCGGGTGGGCGGGGCCGAGCTGCTCGAGCAGGTCTATGCCTACCTGCTGACGGCGGGGAACGCCTATCTCGAAGCGGCGATGCTCGATGGCGAGGTGAAGGCGATCTACTGCCTCAGGCCGGACCGGGTGCGGGTGGCGCTGGGGCGCGACGGGCATCCTGTGGGCTACAGCTATACGGCCGGCGGGCGGACGCGCAACCTGTCGCTGGAGGCCCGGCCGGTGGCCGAGGTGATGCACCTGGCGCTGTTCCACCCGCTCGACGACCACTACGGGATGGCGCCGCTGGAAGCCGCGGCGCAGAGCCTCGACATCCACAATGCGGCGGCAGACTGGAACAAGGCGCTGCTCGACAACGCGGCGCGGCCGAGCGGGGCGCTGGTTTACACCGCCGATACGGGGCTGACGGAGGCGCAGTTCAACCGGCTCAAGGGCGAGCTCGAAGCGAATTTCCAGGGTGCGCGCAATGCCGGGCGGCCACTGGTGCTGGAGGGCGGGCTCGACTGGAAGCCGATGGCGCTGACGCCGGCAGAACTCGATTTCGTGGAGCTCAAGAATGCCGCGGCGCGCGAAATCGCGCTCGCCTTCGGCGTGCCGCCAATGCTGCTGGGGATACCCGGCGACAACACCTACGCCAACTACGCCGAGGCCAACCGGGCCTTCTGGCGCGGCACGGTGATCCCCCTGGTGATGCGGGTGGCCGACGACTTGAGCTTCTGGCTCGGAGCCGGGTTCGGCGGGGCGAAGCTGGTGGCGGAGGTCGATGGCGTCGAGGCGCTGGCCGAGGACCGGGCGGCCTTGTGGGCGAGGATCGGTGGCGCGGAGTTTTTGAGCGACGCCGAGAAGCGGGCGATGCTGGGGGTTTGAGCCGCGGGGTGTCTGGAGCAACGCGTACCTGGCCGCGGTTCATTGGCCAGTTTTCTTGAGGAGACCACCATGGACGAGCTCACCAAATCGATAGTGACGCGCGGGGATCTGGCGCATCTGGCGCTGTTTGCCTGGGCCATGGGGGCCACGGGGCTGCTGGTGTGGAGCCTTAAGGAACTGGTCGCGGCGAACCGGCGGTTCAACGACTTCGTGAAGGAAATTTCTACGCTCAACCAACTGTTTCGTCGGGAGAAGTGATCTTGGGGGACAAGAAGGGTTCGGACAATTCGGGGGAAGTCTTCCGGCAGTTTGCCTGGCACCTGGCGGGGACGCTGGCAAAGCCGGCGCC
>NASX01000008.1 GCA_002085155.1 Sorangiineae bacterium NIC37A_2 | reverse complement strand
GGGGGAGCCTCGCGGATGCGGCGGGTGCCGTCAGCAGAGGGAGCAAGAGCAGTTTGACGGGCAAAAGCGCGGCGAGAGCCAGCGCCACTGCCGTGAAGCCGAGCTGCCAGAGGATGATGCGCCCGAGCAGGCGACGAAACGTCACCTCATCAGGCTAGCCGCCGAGAGCCGGTGAGCTCAAGGACTGCCCCGGAGCCGCCTGAAAAGAGTTAGACGCTGGCGCTCGGGAGCACGCGAACTGCCGCGTGTTTATAGGAGGGCTGGCGGGATTCTTCGTCGAAGGCCGGGAACGTGAGCAGGTTGGTCTCTGGGTAGTGCATGGGGATGAAGACCTGACCAGGGCTCACAATCTGGGTCACGTGCGCCCGAGCGCGCATCTTGCCGCGCGCGGACTCGACTGTGACCCATTGGCCGGGATTGACTCCGAGCTCCCGCGCGTCTTTGGGATTGATCTCGACGTAGGGATCTGGGCTGTAGAGCTTACGAAGGACGGGAGACTTTGCAGTTCGAGTCTGCGTGTGCCACTGCGCGGAGGTTCCCCGTCCCGTGAGCAACACGAGCGGATACTTCTTCGTTATGGCCTCGGGGATCGGGCGAGGGTCGGCGAAGATAAACTTGGCTCGCCCGCTTTGCGTGAAGAAGCGACCATCTTCGAACAGGCGCCGCTCCGAGCGTTCTTCCACTGCTTCTCCCTCTCTGAGCGGCCACTGAACGCCGCGCAGTCGGTCAATCATCTCGTAGCCCGTGATGCCGCTGATGTCGCAAGGTTGTCCGCGGGAGACAGCCCGCATCGCGTGGAAAACGTCCTCTGGTTCCCGGAACTTCTCGAACATTTCCCCGACGCCCCAGGCTTCGGCGAGCAGCCGAAAAATCTGAAAATCGGACAGGGCCTGCCCCGGAGCGCGTGCCACTTTCTTCAGCAACATGAGCCGCCGCTCGGAGTTGATGAAGGTGCCGTCTTTTTCTCCCCACCCGGCCGCCGGGAGCACCAAGTGAGCGAGCTCAGCGGTCTCGGTCGTTACGAACATGTCCTGAACGACCAAGAACTCGAGGCGCCCGAGGAGAGCGCGCGCGTCGGCTTGATTGATCCAGCTGTGTGCGGTGTTCGTGGCGATGATCCAAAGGCCCTTGATCTTCCCGCGGTGGATCTGCTCGAGAATTTGGTCGTAGGCGAGGCTGCCTGAGCGAGGAATACGCGTCTCGGGAACTCCGAGCGCCGAAGCGACCTTTTCGCGATGGACCGGATCTTCGAAAGAATGGCCGCCGAGCAGGTTCGTCGTGTTCGAGAAGAGCCGCGAGCCCATGGCGTTGCACTGGCCGGTGATGGAGTTTGCGCCCGTGCCGGGGCGACCGATGTTGCCGGTCATCAGCGCGAGGTTGATGAGCGCCTGGGCAACCTTGACCCCTTCGTAGCTTTGGTTGACCCCCATGGTCCACCAGAAGGAGACCCGCTTTCCCTTTTCGATCGCAGTGACGAGGCGCTCGAAGACTGCCCTTTCGAGGCCTGTTTCGGCGAGTACGCGCTCCTCGTTGAAGTTTTCGACGTGAGCCCGGAAGGCGTCGAATCCTTCCGTGTGGGCGGCGATGTAGTCGCTCTGAATTGCCCCGCGGGCGATGAGTGCGCGGGCGACCCCGTAGAACAGGCAGAGGTCGCTCTTCGGCTTCAGCGAGACGTGCAGCGTGGCCGCCATCGCGGTCTCGGTGCGCCGAGGATCGACCACGACGATCTCTGGCTGGTGCCGGTTTCGGCAGACTCGCTCCCAGAGGATCGGGTGAGCGATGCAGGGATTCGCTCCGACAAACACGAGCACGTCGGACTCCTCGAAGTCCGCGTACGTGTAGGGAGGGGCGTCGAAGCCGAACGCCTGCTTGTAGGCGACGACAGCCGTGGCCATGCACTGCCTCGTGTTGCCGTCTCCGTGTTGCATCCCCATGCCAAATTTCGCGAGGCTGCCGAGAAAAAACATCTCCTCGCTCGGAATTTGCCCGGTGCTGAGGAAGGCGCAGGATTCTTCTCCGTACTTGCCTTGAATGGCCTTCATGCGCTGCACGAACGTGGAGAGGGCCAAGGGCCAATCCACTGGACGCAGCTGGCCGCTGTCATTTTTGAGCATGGGGGTCGTCGCCCGGTCTTTGGCCTTGAGAGGCGTGAGCGCTTCCCAGCCCTTGGGACAGGCCATCCCCAGATTGACGGGGTAATCTTTGGCGGGCGTCAGGTTCACGACCTGGTCCCCCTTGAGGTGAATATCGAGCCCACAGCCCGTTGAACAAAACCCACACACGGCCGTGGTCGTGGTGTCGGGCTTCAGTCGCGAAGGCACTTGCCCGAGCCCGAATCCGCCTGGTTCCCGTAACAGCTCACGGGTCAGCGTCCCTTGGCGCTCGAACAGAAGACTTTGAGCGGTTCGAAGTAGCTTGTTCACTTCCCGATCCCTCCCGGCATGCGCGGAGCGCTCATGGCCATAAAAAACAGAGTGCGTTCACAGAGCTCTCCCGCGAGCGACAGCACGAGCGCCGAGAGCGCGAGCACCAAGAACGAAAGGCTCGTCAGCTCAATTTCGAAGGCGAAAAGGAGCAGCGGCGCGAGGACGCCTCCTACGATCCCGAGAGCGAACCTCGTCATCGTGAGGTTCTTCAGCTCCCGGAACATGAGGAGTGCTGAGCGCTTCAGATCGCCTTGCTGCTTGTCGAAGAGGTGGAAGAACACGCTCGCTTCGTAGGCCAGCTTGCACCCCGCGATGAGGGCGAGGGGCAACGCGAGCTCCTTGCTGAGCTCGAGTAGGGCCAAGCTATCGAACAGGTGTCCTGTGAGGGCTGCGGCGGCCGCGATCGAGGCGAGACCAAGGACGGCGCCGGTACCGAAGAACTTCAGCGTCGTAGCTGTCCCGCTCCAAAATAGCCGTCTGGTGCTCACGTAGATCATGGCCGAACAGATCACGGTGAGCACGCCGAGGGCGGCCGTGGTGAGACCGAGAACGCGGCGTTCAAACTTGAGGCCCGGTGAGAGGTGTTCGGTGAGAATGCTCGGTAGCTCTGAGCCCCAAAGTGAAAGCGAATAGAGGAGCGCCGCGCCGACGAAGCCTCCCACGACCACGATCTCCCGGCTCATCCAGCTGCGCCTTAGGCCGATGAAGGCGCGGAAGGCGTAGAGGGGGCGTCCGAGATGAAAGGTTGCGGCGGCGAGTGCCAAGAGCCCGAGCCCGAGGGCGAGCAGGCTTTGGTATCTGCCCATGGCGGCCTGGGCGTCGGCGCCGCTCGGCGTGTGGGCGAGGATCTGATCGACGACGAAAGCTCCGGCTGCGAGCTGTGTGAGCACGAGCATGATGACCAGCGGCATGTGGTCTTGGGCTGGGCGCACGCTGTAAAAGTCCGCAGGGAGCGCGTTCCGCGGCAGGGCGCGCTTCGAGTGGTAGACGGTGGTCGGAGCCGTGATCCCGGGCGAAGGCGCGCCCGGAAGAAATGCGTTGCCTTGGGCGTCGTCGAGCACCGATTGGACGTCAACAAGGCGGATCGAAATGGCCCCGTTGGGGCAGCTTTGAACGCAGGCGGGCGGCTCGCCGCTGCTGAGACGGTCTGAGCACATGTCGCATTTGCGCACGATCCCGAGGCGCGAGTTGTACTGCGGAACTTCGTAGGGACAGGTGAGCGTGCAGTATTTGCAGCCGATGCATTGGTCGTCGAGGTGCTTCACGATGCCGGTGACGGGGTCCTTTTCGTAGGCGCCGACCGGACAGCCGTTCATGCACGCGGGGTCGAGACAATGGTGACAGGCGGTCGTGACCGTCTGCTGCAGAGGATGTTCTGCTGTTCCGCCGTGGATGAGCCCGACGGAGCGCCAGGCCTCGTCGGCGTCGAGACCGTTCATCTTGTTGCAGCCGACGACGCAGGCTTTACAGCCCGTACAAGCGTCGAGGTCGACCGAAAAAGCATACTGCTGTCCCGGCCCGGGCTTGGACAGAGGGATTTGCTCCTCGTAAATGCCCTTCTCGAACGAGACGTCCCCTTCGGCGTGTTTCTTCGCGAAGCGAAGCACGCTGCGGAGATCTTGTTGCTCCGCGAGGATGTCGTTGATGACCTTGAGGCGTACTCCCATAAGGATCCTTTGGCTCGAATGAGCTCAGGCGCTCATTCGGCGGCTTGGCTCGAGTGCTCGGCGCAGGGCTCCGAGCAACGTGCCTCCATGGCTCGATCGAGCTCCGCCTCGGAGGGAAGCTCAAGGTAGACAGCTCCGTCTTCGACCTTGATCGGGAAGACCGCGATGTTCATGTCGTCTCCGCTCAGGCATTCGCCTGAGGTGAGTGAGAAGGTCTTCTTGTGGAACGGACAGGCGACCTTCGGGATCCCTGCCGCATCTCCCACGATGCCTCGGGCGAGGATCATGTCTCGCTTGTGAGGGCACATATTCTGGGTCGCGAACCACTCACCGCGGGACTTGAAGTTGAAGACGGCGAGCTGCGTATTACCGTATTTCACAGCGATGCCGCCGTCGTCAGGAACCTCGGATACCTCGGCGACACGGACCCAGCTCGTCTGGGGCAAGACCGGGAGGCTGCGTTTGCCAGTCAGAGACACCTTGGGCCAAGGAGCGGGGTAGGCCTGCTCTCGCTCTTCGATCATGGGAGCGGGAGCGTCACCCTTCTCGGGGCCAGCGAAGTGGCGGAAGAGGTCGCGCTTCTCCGGATTTTCCACGACATCTTTCCACTCACAGAGATAGGAATCGACGAGCCTCTGCATGTCTGCCTCGAGCTCGGCGGCGATGTTCAAAGAATCGTGGACGACGACGTTCCGCACGTGTTCGATGCCACCCTCGAGTTTGTCGATCCAAACCGAGGTCCGCATCAGCTTGTCGGCTGTGCGGATGTAGTACATGAGGAAACGGTCGATGTACTTAATGACCGTTTCCTCATCGACGTCACTCGCCAAGAGATCTGCGTGGCGCGGCTTCGAGCCTCCGTTGCCGCAGACGTAGAGGTTGTAGCCTTTTTCAGTGGCGATGAGCCCGAAGTCCTTCGATTGCGCTTCGGCGCACTCGCGGATGCAGCCGCTGACCGCGCTCTTCAGCTTGTGAGGAGAGCGAATGCCCTTGTAACGGTTCTCGACGCGAATCGCGAAGCCGACCGAATCCTGGACTCCGAAGCGGCACCAGGTCGATCCGACGCAGCTCTTCACGGTGCGGAGCGCTTTGCCGTAGGCGTGTCCGCTCTCGAATCCAGCCGCAATGAGCTCTTCCCAGATGTCGGGGAGCTGCTCCACGCGGGCCCCAAACAAGTCGATGCGCTGTCCGCCCGTGATTTTGGTGTAAAGGTCGTATTTCTTGGCGACCTGACCGATGGCGATGAGCTTCTCAGGGGTGATCTCGCCGCCCGGAATGCGCGGCACGACCGAGTAGAGGCCGCGGCGCTGGATGTTGGCGAGGAAGCGATCGTTTGTGTCTTGGAGGGTCGCGTGATTGAGGATGGGCTCGGCGTGGGTCGAGGCCAAGATCGCTGCGACCGCGGGTTTACAGATTTCGCAGCCGCTGCCGCGACCGTGAGAATGAATGAGCTCCTGGAAGGACGCGATCCCGCGCAGACGAACGATGTCGTAGAGCTCCTGGCGGCTGTAGTCGAAGTGCTCGCAGGTGGACTTCTTGACCGTCTTGCCCCGCGCGAGCATCTCAGCGTTAAAAAGGTCAGTGACCATCGGCATGCAGCCGCCGCAGCCGGTGCCCGCCTTTGTGCACTTCTTGATCGCGTCGATCGAGCAATCGGGAATTGTCTCGATGGCCTTTACGATGTCGAGCTTGAGGACGTTATTGCAGGAGCAGATCTGCGCTGTGTCGGGCATCGGGAGCGCGGCGCCGTCCTTCTGCCCGAGCAGGAGCGCGTCCGGCGACACGGGCAGCGGATCGCCGCTCTTTGCGTAGGGGAGGATCTGGCCGTATTCGGTCGTGTCTCCGACGAAGACGGCGCCGTAGAGGGTCTTGCCCTGATCGCAAACGATGAGCTTTTTATAGACCCCGCTCACGAGGTCCTGGTAGACGACCGTCGCCGTGTTCGGCTTTTCGTCCGCGAAGGGGTCACCGGCGCTTGCGACTTCCACGCCGAGCAGTTTGAGTTTGGTGGACATGTCGGTGCCCTGGAACTCGCTCGGCTTGCCGAGTAAGGTGTTCGCGACCACCGTGGCCATCTCGTAGCCGGGAGCGACGAGGCCGTAGACGGTTCCTTCGTGCACCACACACTCACCCACGCCGAAGATGCTCGGGTCGCTCGTTTGGAGCTGATTGTTGACGATGATGCCTCCTCGCTCCGCCACGGCGAGACCCGCCGAGCGCGCGAGGCTGTCGCGCGGCCGAATGCCCGCGGAGACGATGATGATGTCGACGGAGAGTCGCTCGCCGTCGGCGAAGCGAATCCCCGAGACCTCGTTGTCTCCCAGAATGCCTGTCGTGCGCGCGTTGAGGTGCACCTTGAGGCCCATCGATTCAATCTGACGGCAGAGCAGACGCGCCCCCGCGTCGTCGAGCTGCCTCGGCATGAGTCGGGGCGCCATTTCGACGATATGGGTTTCGAGCCCGAGGTCGCGAGCAGCTTTGGCGGCTTCGAGCCCGAGCAAGCCGCCGCCGATGACTGCGGCGACTTTACACTTTTGGGCGTAGGAGGTGATGGCCTCAAGATCCTCGATCGTGCGGTAAACGAAGACCCCCGCTTTATCGAGACCTGGTACCGGCGGGATGAACGGTTCAGCACCCGTCGCCAAGATCAGCGAATCGTAAGGCACTTCGCGGCCGCCGCTCGTCACCACGACCTTGATGTCCCGATCGATCTTGTCGACGCGCTCTTTCAGGCAAAGCTCGATGTCGCGCTCCTCGTACCAAGTGCGCGGTTCAATGACGAGGTCCTCTGCGGTCTTGCCGGAGAAGTATTCGGAGAGATGGACGCGGTCGTAAGCAGGCCAGGTCTCTTCGCCGAGGACTGTGATGCGGAGACCATGATCGAGCCCCCCTTCCGTCAAGCGGTCACAGAGCTTGTAGCTGACCATGCCGTTGCCGACGATGACGACGCGATGGCGACCCGTGTTCCCCGGCTTGGGTGTTCGTCTTGGCTCGTCGTCGAGGCCGAGCGTGAGTGCGAGGTCATAGGGAACGGGCTGCATGATGGTGGCGTGGCTCAATGTGAGATCAGGGTGGACACCTCTCCTGCGGAGGATGGCCGTGGCAGGTTCTGAAGCGATGACGGGGATTCGGCGAAGGCACTGGGCGAGCTTGGGCGCGAGACCGACGGCCTGACAGGCATCAAAGAGCCAGGCAGCTGTGCGCTCTGTGAGAAAACAAACGGCGTTTACGGTTCCCGATTCGATCTTCTCGAAGAAGCTGATCGCCACGGGATCCACAGTGGTGGAGGGGAGCACGCGCCGCGGGAGGCCTCCTTGGGATTTCACGAGCGCTGCGATGGCGGCCTCGGTGGTTTGATCGAAGGGCTGAATGCCGACGACCCGGCCCGCGAAGTCGAGCTTGCCGAGTTGTTCGAGGATCGCCTCCGGGGTCTGCCCGCGGCAGATGATGTCCACGTCGACGCCGAGTTCAGACAGGGCTCGAGCGGGCTTCGGTCCGCGGGCGAACTTCCGGACTACGTGGAGCGAGCTCAAGAAGGCCTCTTCTCGCTCCGTTTGGCGCGCCATCTCGAGCAGCAGCGCGACCCCTTGCGCCGAGGTGAAGATGACGTCGTCGAACTCCCCTTCCATGAGCTGGACGATCCAAGCCTCGAGTGGCACGGCTTCGCCGGAGTTCTCTCCGTGGCCGATCGGGAGCACCTCGAGTCCGAGCTTCTCGAAGCAGGCGGCGAGTGCTGCGGCTTGGGGGGTTCGGGTGAGCGCGATGGTCGAGGAGCGCTTCGCGCTGCGGGCTGGGAATTGAGCTGTGACTGTCATGGCTGCCCTCCTCCATGACCTTGCTCCACCTGCTGTTTCGCGAACGAACGCGGAAAACAGAATCTTTGACACGTGCCCGAAAATCTCGGAGCCAGAAATGCAAAAGTAACGTTCAATCCAGTATTTCAGCTGGATGTCTAAACCTTTCCGAAACAATAGCCCCCCTCCCTTGGTGAGCCCGAGGACCTAAGCTACAGCGCTGAAATGGAACTTGCGATTGTTGGACTTGGACGCATGGGCGCGAACATGGCACGGCGATTGGTCCGGGCTGGTCATCGGGTAGTCGGCTGGGACCGAGATCCGAGCTTGGGTGCGCAGCTGGAGGCGGAGGGAATCGTCTCGGTGCCGACCCTCGAAGCGCTCGTTCAGGCACTCACTCCTCCGCGTGCGGTGTGGATGATGGTTCCGGCGGCGGTGACTTCTGAGCTTGCCGAACAGCTCGCTCCGCTTCTCTCAGCCGGAGACACGCTGATCGATGGCGGCAACAGTCACTACCGCGACGCCGTCGATCGAGCTGAAGCCCTCGCAAAAAAGGGCATTTATCACCTCGACGTGGGGACCAGCGGGGGCGTTCACGGACTCAGCCGCGGTTATTGTCTCATGATCGGAGGTGACGAACAGGCGGTGCATCGTCTCGATCCGATCTTCCGTGCCCTTGCTCCGGGGTTCGACGCAGCGCCGCGCACGGCGTCTCGCTCGGGACCCGTGGGCGCTGGCGAAGAGGGCTTTCTCCATTGTGGCCCTCCGGGCGCCGGCCATTTCGTAAAGATGGTTCATAACGGCATCGAGTACGCGCTGATGGCCGCTTACGCCGAAGGCTTCAACCTGCTGCGAAATGCCGGTATCGGTAAGAAACAGCGCGACAAAGACGCCGAGACAGCGCCGCTCAAAGAGCAAAAGTACTATCAGTTCGATTTCCCGATCGCGGATGTCGCCGAGCTCTGGCGCCGCGGCAGCGTGATCCCTTCCTGGCTTCTTGACCTCACGGCCGACGCTCTCCATTCGTCGCCGGCGCTCTCTGAGTTCTCCGGAACCGTGAGTGATTCAGGAGAGGGGCGCTGGACGATCCTGGCCGCGGTGGACGAGGGGGTGCCTGCGCACGTGCTCTCGGCTGCGCTCTTCGACCGCTTCGAGTCGCGGGGTCGTGCGGAGTTCGCGAACAAGATTCTGTCCGCGATGCGGCTCGGCTTCGGTGGGCATCACGAGAAGAAGCGCCCCCCCGAAGGCTGATGGCTGTGGATAGCTGAGGGCTTCTGCTCGGAGGTTTCTCCGCGGCAGAGGCCCTCAAAACGCGCACTCAGGATTGAGCGATCTTCGCCCAGCTGTCGCGGAGGCCGATCGTGCGGTTGAAGACGGGGCGCCCGGGGGTCGAAGTACGGTCGACGCAGAAGTAGCCGAGCCTCTCGAACTGAAACACCGCGCCCTCGGGGCTTTGCGCGAGCGACCTGTCACACAGGGCCTCCGCGCGAATCTGGAGCGAATCGGGGTTGAGGCATTCGAGGAATGAGCGGTCCTCGGACTCCGGCTCAGGCTCCGAGAACAGGCGATCGTAGAGGTGCACCTCGCAGGAGATGGCGTCTGTCTTCGAGATCCAGTGCAGGGTACCGCGCACTTTTCGGCCGTCGGGGGTGCCTCCGCCCTTGGATTCGGGGTCCCAGGTGCACAGAAGTTCGACGAGCTTTCCCCTCTCGTCCCGGCGCGCCTCGACCGCGCGAATGAAACAAGCGCCGCGGAGCCGCACCTCTTGGCCCGGCGCGAGTCGGAACCACTTTTTCGGAGGAGACTCGAGGTAGTCTTCGCGCTCGATGTACAGTTCTCGCTCGAGCGTGACCTCACGCGTGCCGCGCTCGGGATACTCGGGGTGCACCGGGATCGAGAAGGTGTGTTTCTCTCCCTCGGCCATGTTGGTGATCGTGACCTTGACGGGATCGATCACGGCCATCGTTCGGTTGGCCTCGCGGTTCAAGTCCTCGCGGATCTGGTGCTCAAGGAGCTCGATTTCGACCATGTTGTCACGCTTGGCGACGCCGGTTCGCTCGATGAAGGCGAGGATCGACTGTGGGAGGTAGCCGCGCCTGCGCATGCCTGCCAAAGTCGGCATCCGCGGGTCGTCCCAGCCGCTGACCTTCTCGAGCTGCACGAGCTCTTGCAGCTTGCGCTTGCTGAGGACCGTATGGGTCACGTTCAGTCGCGCGAACTCGATCTGGCGGGGGACAGGATCGAAACCTCCGACCGCTTCGATGAACCAATCGTAAAGCGGCCTATGGTTTTCGAACTCGAGGGAGCAGAGCGAGTGGGTGACGCCTTCGAAAGCGTCCGAGAGCGGATGAGCGAAATCGTACATCGGATAGATGCACCAGGCGTCGCCGGTCCGATGATGATGCGCCTTGCGGATCCGGTAGATGAGCGGATCGCGCATGTTCATGTTCGGATGGGTCATGTCGATCTTGGCGCGCAAGACCGCTTGCCCCTCTTCGAACTCTCCGTTTCGCATGCGAGCGAGCAGGTCGAGGTTCTCCTCGACGCTGCGCGTTCGATAGGGACTATCCTGCCCGGGCGTGTAAAAGTTTCCGCGCTTGTCGCGGATCTCCTCCGGCGACTGGCTGTCGACGTAGGCGAGCCCTTTTCTGACGAGGGTCTGGGCGCATTCGTAGAGGCGCTCAAAATAGTCAGACGCAAAGAAGACCCGCTTTCCTACGTCATAACCCAGCCAGCGGATGTCCTCCTGGATGGAGCGCACGAAGCGATCTTCCTCGGTCGCTGGGTTCGTGTCGTCGAGGCGGAGGTTACAGGCGCCGAAGGGAGCGCGAGCAGCGATCGTGAAGTTGATCCAGATCGCTTTGGCGTGTCCGATGTGCAGGTACCCGTTCGGCTCGGGAGGGAAACGCGTCTGGAGCCTCGCGCCATTTTTCCCTGTGCGCAGGTCGTCTTCGACGATCTCCGCGATGAAGTGCAAGCCCTCGTCTCCGGAAGGAGAAGACTCGAGCGGCTGTTTTTCGGAAGCGGGCAGGTCCGTCATGCGCTTGGTCCTGAGCATGCAGAGGGGCGCCCAGGACGGCAAGGACCCAAGGAGGACTTCTGCGGCCGCCGTCCCTTCATCTGCGGGAAAAACGCACCGTGAGCCGGGGGCCGCTCCGGGGGCGCCTCGCTCGAAGGAGTGCGTCGCGCTCGGCGGCCTTTTTCGTGGCTGCGTGCTGCTCGGACGTCGATTTGGGCATTTTACGCCCCGGCTTCGAAGAGCGCGAGCAGGTCTTCCTTGGTGATCCCGGTGCTGGCGCCGCCCTCGTCGAGGATCGCCTCCGAGAGCTCCCGCTTGCGCGATTGCAGGGCGAGGATGCCTTCCTCGATCGTGTCTTTAGCGATCAGTCGATAGACAGTGACCGCGCGCAGCTGGCCGATGCGGTGCGCGCGATCGGCGGCTTGATCTTCCGCTGCAGGGTTCCACCATGGATCGAGGAGGAAGACGTGGTCTGCGGCGGTGAGGTTCAGGCCGGTGCCGCCCGCTTTCAGTGAGGACAAAAAGACAGGGGGCCCGTCCTCGGCCTGGAACTTCTCGACGACAGCACCTCGGTTCTCGGTCGAGCCATCCAGACGCACGAATCCGATATTGCGCGCTTTGAGCTCCGGCTCGACGAGATCGAGAAATGACGTCCACTGGCTGAAGACGATGCACTTGTGCCCGTCGGCTTCCGCCTCCTCGAGCCGGGCCATGAGCGCTTCGACCTTTGAAGAGCGCGAGCGTTCCTGTCCGGGCAAGAGCCCCACGTGGCACGCGGCCTGACGCAAACGGAGCAGCGCTTCGAGGGCAGCCATAATGCCGCCGCCGCTTCCTTGCAGGGCCTCTTGGACCTCCTTGCGTTTCATGGCGAAGATTGCGTCGTAGAGATCGCGTTCTTCTTGCTCGAGCTCGACCGTGAGGACGATATCCGTACGAGCGGGGAGATCCGAGAGCACGTCGCGCTTGAGACGGCGCAAGAGGAAGGGTTTGACGAGACGTTTGAGGCGCTGTCGAGCTTCGGGATCGCCCCGCTCGATGGGCTCGGCGTAACGTCGTGCGAATTCTCGACGGGCTCCGAGGAGACCCGGATGGGTGAAGCGGAAGATGCTCCACATCTCGTCCAGCCGATTTTCGATGGGCGTGCCGCTGAGCGCGATTCTTTGGCTCGTTTCACTGAGCGAATCCGAGAGGGCGAAGGCCGAACGCGCCAGTTGGCTCTCGGGATTTTTGATCGCTTGGGCCTCGTCGAACACAACCTGGTCCCAGCTCACCTTCTTCAGGATCTCCTCGTCCATGCGTAGGACCGCGAAGGTGGTCAGTGTCACGTCCGCGTCGGTGAGCGTGCGCCGGGGCCCGTGGTACACATTCACGGAGAGGTCGGGACGGAAGCGCGCGATCTCTTGGGCCCAGTTGAAAACGACGGTTTTCGGGCAGATGACGAGCGCTTTGCCCGAGAGCGCGCAGAGCGCCTGGAGGGTCTTACCGAGACCCATGTCGTCGGCCAGGACCGCACCCAGGCCGAGCTTCTGGAGGAACATGAGCCAGCTGAGCCCCTGCCGCTGATAGGAGCGCAGGGTGACCGGGACCTGCTCGGGGACGGGCGCCTCCGGGATCGAGTCGAAATCCTGAGCGATGCGGCGCAGCGCCTCGGCTTCGCGGGGAACGGGAAGACCGAGCTCTTCACAAACATCTGTCATCCCCTCCATGGCGTAGAGAGGAACCTCGCCCTTCGGATTTCTGGCCGCCAGAATCTCTTGGATCTTGTCGCCGTAGCGCGAGAGCCAATCGGCGGGAAGCGGTGCCCAGCCGCCGTCGAGCAGCGGCACCATGTCCAAGCGATCCTCGAAGGCCTGGAACACCAATTCCGCCCGAGCCTCCCGCGGCTGCTCCTCCTCGGTGAGGAAGCGGATCTCGAGCTTGGACCCCTCCATGCGGAGCTCTGGCACGAGCGAGGCCTTCGTGACGACTTCGCGCGATACGGAGCTCGCCGCCGACGCCTGGAATGCTTGCAGGCGCTTCGCGAAGCGAGCCGCGTCACCGCCGTCGAAGTGGCTCACGCGTCCGGGGATCAACGAGAGCTCATCCTTGAGACGTCGACAGAGCTCCTTCTCCGCGGCAACGGTGCGCTTCGGGATCGCACCGGACAAGTGGACCACTTTGTCTCCATCGATCCTGATCTGCGCCGGATCGCCATAAACGAGCGTCGGCAAGACGCTGAGCGTATGTCCCTGGGGCGTGAGATCGAAGTGAATGCGCGGGCGAGCGTTGCTGTCTCGACCTGGCAGGACGCCGTCGGGGATGTCGACGAAGAGCTCTCGCTCGAGTCCTGGCAAGACGTCGGTCACGAACTCGGCGATCTCTTCGGGGCCAATCTCGCGCACCAGCGGGAGACGTTCCCACCGTGCGCCCGCGATGTTGACAGCGCCGAGCGGTCGCAGCGCACCTTTGTAGAGGGCGAGGCCCCGATCGAGGACCTTGAGGCCGCTCAGCCCCTCCACCTCCAGGCGGAGGCGCCCGCCTTCTTTGCTGGCCGCGCTGAGGCGCGCCCTGGGTAAAAGCGCGTCCGGGGCCGCCTCGATGGGTTTACCGTCGAGGGTGACGTCGCCTCCCACCGACCAAGCTGCAATCAAGCGAGAGAAACCTTCGGGCCCGAGCCCGCGACTCTCGGAGGCGCGGGTGCGCCCTTGACCTTGGGCGAGCAGGATGCGCTCGACGTCGAGATCTTCTTTGCGAGTCAGGATGTCGGCGTGGCGAGCCAAGAGGCGCGTGAGCGGTTCGGGCAGCGGCGTCTCTTCACCGCTCGGAGCTACGAGGACGCGCTGGATGGTGACGCTGGGGGGAGTCGAGAGGAGCCGATAGGCGAGCCGAGGGATGGGAGGAGCGTCGCCTCTCTGGGGCGCTTCGGCGTCTTCGGGGGCGCTCTTCAGGGCAATGGCGGCGGCGACGACATGCTCACAGGGCAGCTTCGCATCACAATCGCAGGTCCAATCAGTCTCGGCTAAGTCGAGGACCGTGAGCGTGGGGACGCGGCGTTCGGGGACGCGCACGCGGAAGACTGCTTCGTCGTCGCTCCTCTCCTCTAGGAGCGGAGAGCGGCTTTCGGCTAAGCGCACCCCCTTGGCCCAGACCGCGGGGAGGGATGCCTTTCGCACCGCCGCGAGGAATTCGTTCATTGCTTGTGCGTCCAAGGCCACCAGGCCGCCCTCAGGTCCGTTCCGCCAGGTATGAGCACCCGGCATGCGGGGTTATCGACAATGAGCCAGGAGCGTCAAGCTTCTCGGGGTACAAGCGGGCCCGGGCCGATCGGTGCTATGGAGAGAGCGCGAGCGGCGCCTATAGGTGAGGGCCGCTTTTCCGACATGCTCACAGAAGTTCAGGCTGGTCCCTACTCCATCGTCGGGGTGTCCGTCGGCGGGGTCTACACGAGCCTGTGTGTGCCTGAGCTGGGAGCGATCTTGGACATCGGGATCGCTCCACGCTCGTTTGTCGGTGCGCCGCACCTCTTCCTGAGTCACGGACATGCTGACCATGTCGGCTCGCTCGTCACGCTGCTCGGACACCGTGGGCTCGCGGGCGTCGACCCGCCGCGCGTCTTTCTCCCTGCCGAGATCGAAGAGCCGGTGCGTGAGGGGGTGAGGGCCTTCACGCTGGTGCAGGGCAGGGGACGGACCCTCGACTATGTGCCGCTCGAGCCCGGACAGGTCGTTCCGCTTCATGCCGACTGGGAGGTGCGCGCGTTTCGAACGCTCCACAGCGTACCTTCGCTCGGCTACGAGTTCAGGCGGCGGGTCCAGAAGCTTCGGACGGAGTTTTTGGGGCTGCCGGGACCCGAGATTCGCGCGCGGCGCCTCGCAGGGGAGGACCTCTTCGAGCCGGTCATTCGCCGGGAGTTCGCCTATGCCACCGATACGCTCATCGACGTCCTCGACCGGGAACCAGAGCTGTGCAAGGCGCGAGTGCTCGTCCTCGAATGTACCTTTCTCGACGACCGCAAGGGCCGATGGGAGTGTCGTGAGAAGTGCCACATCCACCTGGACGAGATCATCGAGAGAGCGGACCAGTTCGAAAACGAGTTCCTCGTCCTCATGCATTTCAGCCAGATCTATCGGCCCGCGGAGGTCCACGAGATATTGAAGCGGAGACTACCGGCGCCGCTCGCCCGGAAGCTGGTCGTCTTTTCTCCAGACAGGGGTCCTCTTCCAGGCTAAACTGGCCGTTACGGGTGTCATGAGGTGGACTGTGGCTCGAGCTCTTTGGTTGGCCGGTATCCTGACCGTCGCGCTGCCGAGCGCGTCATCGTTGGCGAAGGATGCCCCGGTGGTGACCTACTCGGGACTGAAGTTCGGGAGTAACGGGGCCGCGTCCTTGCGCGTGGAGCTCTCGTCTTCCGCTCCTGTCGTCTTGAAACAGGAGGGTAAGGTCACCCAGTTTCTGATCGATGGCGCGACGGTGAAGCGCCGGAACAATTTGAATCCGCTCGACGCCTCCTTCTTCTGCTCGACGCTCCTTCGGGCCAAGCTCGATAAGAAAAAAGAAGGCGTCTATGTCTCTCTCGAGCTCCGTGAGGCGGTCCCGGTTTCGCATCGCCTGACCCCGGTGGGCAGTGGCGCGGTGATTGAGTTCTCGGTGCCTGCCCGCGAAGGCTCGGGCGCTGGGTGCAAGTGAGGGGGGCGACGAGCGCGTCCTTTTCGCGCGCGTGTCAGTGATTGCGATGGGGCCGAGTAGCCCGAGTCTCGAGAAGCTCGCAGCGATCGCCGAGAACCTGCGGGTGGAAGGTGCCTTGTTGCCGGCGCTTGATGCGCTCGGGGAGCTCGATGTGGTGGTCCTCAAGGGGGGGCTTCTGACGCGCCGTCTCTATAGAGACTTGTCCCAGCGCGTTTCGAGCGACAACGACCTGTTGATCCGTGGCGGAGACGCTCGGGAAGCGCTGGAGCGGCTGGGGCGCGCGGGTTTCGCGACAGCTCCCGGGATCGAGCCGCTGCGCGCGCTTGCGCGTGGGGGGAGGGTTGAGCTCTCAACGGGAGGAGAGTCGGCTGTGACCTTGGATTTACACACAAGGGCGTTCGATCCTCGTCTCTTCGACGAGGACGAAGAGTGGATCTGGTCGGCTCTCGTGCCCGCGGAGTTCCACGGCCGAACCGTGCGCATGATGAACGAAGCGCTGACCCTGGCCCACGTGGCGGGGCACGCTCTCTCCCACGGAGCGGACCAGGCGCATCTTCGGGTGTTGTCTCGGGCTTTCTCTGTTTGGGCGCACTCAGTGGATGAGGTCGCGCTCCGCTCTGCGATCGACAAGACCATCGGCCAGGATGTGTTTGATTTTTCGATCTTGCTCCTCGGGCCCGCGCGCGCAGAGACAGAGCTCCCATGGAAGGCGAGCGAAAGAGCTCGCTCCGCCTGTCGCTGGGCTCAGCGATTGTCATGGCAGGACCGTTCGATCGGCTTTCGGCTGCTTTTCATCGCGGGCATCAAAGGTGGTCCGCAGGTCATGCGCCTTCTGTCGGACGCGGTGTACCCGGGGCGAGACGAACTCTTGGCCCGTTACGGCGATCGCAGCTTGCCGTCCCTTCTTGCCCAGCATTTCACAGCCAGGCTTGGGCAGCGCGACCACGGCCACCACTCATGAGTGTTTGGGGATCTCGAACACCGCTTCGAGAGGCAAGTGGTCCGAGGCTTCCCGGTGCTTGGGTCCGCGGGCGATGCCCGCGGCTTGGAGCTCCGCTGAACCCCGGAAAAAGATTCCGTCCAGGGGACGCAGCGGGGCAAAAGCGGGGAACGTCCGGGTGAGTGCGCCGGCCCGCCGGAAACCCGCAGGCTCAAGGTAGAGCGGTCCGAGGTTCCCGTAGAGGTCGTTGAGATCGCCGGCGACGATCGCGGGCGTCCTTCGCTGCACCTCACCAAAGGGCTCGAGAGACAAGAACCGCCGCAGCTGCTCGGCCCGTTCTGATCCCGAGAGGCCGAGGTGGAGATTGGCGACCCAGACGCTGTGTTGGTGCTCCTCTCCATCCTCGGTATCTCGGGTGAGAACACGAGTCACGAGGGCTCCTCGTTTCTTCCGCCAGCTGATCGTGAGGTCGAAGTGGCGGGTATCGCGGATCGGAAATCGGCTCAGCGTTAGGTTGCCGTATCCGCCGCGACGGTATCTGTGTTCGTGCCCGAAGGCGTGGTGGTTCAGGTCGAGCTCTTCACAGAGTTCAGCGACCTGGTCCGCCATTTTTGCGCCGGGCCAAAATTGCGCCACCTCTTGGAGCATGACGATGTCGGGCTGTCGTTCCCGGAGCAGCTCGACGACGCGCTCGAGGCGGTAGCGGCGGTCGAGCCCGCCTACACCTTTGTGGATGTTCCAAGAAAGGACGCGGATCTGCATTTTGGAAGTCGTGGGGGCCAAATGTACGGTCGGCTCCGGGGGAACCGTCCCGAGGGGGATGGACAAGGGTAGCTCGACTCCCCACTCGGGTGGTATAGGCCGGTCCGTCGGCCCTCGTATGGCCGGGCTTTCGGAGCGAAAAGATGATCGAAGATGTCATGAAGGATTTGGGGAACGCGATCGAGAAGGCTCAGGACGCCTTGAAGCGCGAGCTCTCGAAGTTGCGGACCGGGCGGGCTCATCCGGGCATGCTGGAGTCGATTCGAGTCGACTATTACGGAACCCCCACTCCCATTTCGCAAATGGCGGCGGTGAACGTGCCTGAGCCGCGCCTCTTGACCATCAAGGCCTGGGAAAAAAGCGCTGTTCAGGCGATTGACCGTGCGATCCGGGAGAGCAACCTCGGCCTGAATCCGCAGGTCGACGGGGACTTGATCCGCGTGCCTGTGCCCCCGCTCAGCGAGGAGCGCCGCAAGGATCTGGGAAAGATTGCGAAAAAAGCCGGTGAGGATTGCAAGATTGCAATCCGTAAGGGCCGTCACGACGCCATCGACATGTTGAATGAACTCAAGTCGTCGGGTGACTTGAGCGAAGATGCTGTCGAGCGAGCCAAAAAGAAGGTCGAGGAGGTCATCGTCCAGGCCGGACAAGCTGTCGACGCCCTGGTTTCGAGCAAAGAGAAAGAGATCCTCACGGTCTGAGCGAGCTCTCCTCCGCGAGGTGAGATGGAAGGGGGGGCGTCTCGCCTCGCCTTGACAGAAGCCCGAAGAGCGTAGATTTTAAGAGGTACCTCTATGCATTGCGACGTCAAAGCTCAAGGAGGGCGCTAAATCCGTATGCCAATGCGGATAGACGCCGCTGGGCTGACGGACGTTGGTCTCCAGAGAGACCACAATGAAGACGCTTTTGCGGTTGAGCCTTCGCTCAATTTGTTCATCGTGGCCGACGGCATGGGGGGCCACCAGGCGGGCGACGTCGCAAGCAAAATTGCTGTCGAAGCAACCGTCGACTTTTTCCGTTCGACCGGGCTCGAAGACCTAACCTGGCCCTTCGAGTTCGATCCGAAACGCAGCGAAGAAGAAAATCGACTGATCTCGGGCGTCAAGCTGGCCAACCGGCGCATTGTCGAACTCGGTTCGCGTCGTCCCGAGTTGCACGGCATGGGCACGACCATCGTCGCGGCCCTGTTCGCGCCGAAAACTGGCCGTCTCTACATCGCCCACGTGGGCGATAGCCGCGCCTACCGTGTTCGCCGAGGCAAAATCCAGCAGCTCACTCGCGATCATTCCCTCGTGAATGACTACGCGGATGCGATGCCGGAGATGAGCGAAGAACAGCGCGGCGACCTGCCGACGAACGTGATCACTCGGGCGCTTGGGATGCAGGACAACGTCCCGGTCGACGTAGCTGGTCACGATGTCCAGGTGGGCGACGTCTACTTGCTTTGCTCGGACGGCCTGAGCGGAATGGTAGAAGATGATGAGCTGGCTGAGCTCATCGATCGCTCCGCTTCGAACCTGTCCGGCGCCTGTCGCCTGCTCATCAACGTCGCCAACGAACACGGCGGAGAAGACAATGTCACCGCGGTCTTGCTTCGGGCAGATCCGGTGACGCCGGATGAAGTGCGCGCCACGGTTCCCGACTTGGACGACTAAGGCGGGAGCGAGACCCCGAGTGCTCGCCGTGAGAGCTCGGGCGCACAAATGCGTGCGAGGCGACCAGGTCGCCTCGCACGTTCCTATCGGCTCTGCTGAGTGAATAACCTTCGGTTATTCCGTCCCGCAGTTGTTCAGCACGAGGGCGCCGTCCGACCAACAATAGGTCTGCTGGTCGCCTGTGCGAGTTCCTTCGCAGCGGAAGGTGATCCAGGCTGAGCCCGGCGCGATGCTCAACCTTCCCGTTTGGGGATCGGGCACGACTTCGATGACGCAGGTCGTGCCGGTCACCGGGGTCACCTTCAGCGTCTCGCTCGTGTAGAAGTCGATCCGGCCGGAACCTTTGCCGTCGGGGCCAATGGTCGCGCCGAGCACGTCGATGGTGGTCGAGCCGGAGGAACCGGGGCTACTGGGAGCGTCGTTGACCGGTCCCGAGAGTCGAGCGTTGATTCTGTAGCTGCCGTTTTCGGAGCCAGCGACGGAACAACTCAACTTGTAGGTTCCGTTGCCCTTCGGCCCGAGCTGTCCGTCTTGGACTGGCCCGCCTGGATCTTTCGGTGTCCCTGCAACAGGCGGTAATTCGGGAACCCCGGTCCGTCCTCCCTCAAACAGCGGGGTAGAGGCTCCGATGCCGCCCGCACCCGCGCGACAGCTCTTTTCTCTTTCGGCGAGAGGAATGTCGACCTGGGGAGGCTTGTAGGCGCGGTAGTGCGCCTGGCCTTGGGCCGGTCCCGGGTCGCTTCCGCAGGCGACGCCGAACAGCAATAGAGCACCCCCAGTCAGGGTCAGGATGGCTTGGATCTCTCCGCGCATGACCCTTACGACTATAGCGGAAAGCGCTGAGAGGACGAAATATGAGAATCCTTTTGCCTGAACAATTGCGCGTCCGGCGACGCCTGCCTTCAAAAGTTTCTTCCGGGCAGCAATAGGGTCCGGCAGATGGCGGACAAGGCTCGGACTCGGCAGATCGATGCCATTTCCATGGCGTCGACCCTTGCGCAGGCCGAGTGGGGTGCGCTACATGCCTCGCCCCCAAGGGGCGCTCCTCGTGAGCGTCACTTTCGGGCACGGGTTTCTCCGTGTGTGGTGGATGTAGCTCAGTGGTAGAGCACTGGATTGTGGCTCCAGGTGTCGCGGGTTCAATCCCCGTCATTCACCCCAATCGTCCGCAGAACAAGTAGCCGTGAGCCAACGGCTCGCGGGACCAGAGAATCCTCCCCAGGCGTTACATCGCCGGCCCTCGGCTGAACGCCCGACAATGGGGGATGCTCGGGGCCATTCCAGCGGATTTCACTTTCAGCGCATACTGAAGGTGCCCGAGAAGGCACGTGAGCGGGCATCTCCTGCGGCGGTCGTGATTTCGTCGTCATCTCCCCGTATCAGGAGGGTTCTTTGATGGTGCGAGTGATGTTAGCCTCGCGCATGGGAGCACGCGGGTGGCCCCGGTCCCACCTCGGAGAGGCAATGCGCGCGAAAATCATTTGGGTCAACGGAGGCATCATGGCCACGGTGACACTTCTCACGTTCTTCTTGGTTCGATCTTCGCTCGCACCGCTGTTGAATGATTCAGCAGAGATCGCGAAAGCGGCGAGTCGAGCGGCGCAAGCCGCTCAGGTGAGCCTCTCACTTGACGCGAGTCGGGCTGAAAGGTGGGTGGCTGAGCAGGCTGCGAGCGAAGAGGTTTCGCTCATTTACTCCGCAGGTCTCGAGACCGCTCGGCAGGAGCGGGCTATGACTACGGCGAACCGCTTGAAAGACGCGGCTCAGCACGACCCCGCGTTCTCCGGAGCGCCGGCGAGCCTTGTGCTCTTCGTCAACGCTGACGGGATTGGCCTCGGACGTAACGGTTCGACGCTGATGCGCGGGGAGAACATGGGGGCTGCGTATCCTGGCCTTCTCAAAGCACTTTCTACCGGAAGAGCGGCGAGCGATCTCTGGATCAGCCAGACAAGGCAGGAGCAGTTCGCCGTGGCCTATGGCCCGGTCCGTGGCCAGGACGGGCAGGTTGTCGGCGTCCTTGTGGTGGGGACTCCCCTCAATGATGAGCGCCTTCGCGCCATCAGTGACGTCACAAGTGGTGCGACCCTGGGCATTGCCCTGGTAGACGCTCCGGCCCCCGGCGCCATTGCTGTCTCGACCCCGGGTATCCTCGGCCCGACCGCCCTTGAACCGGTGGTGGCTGCGGCTCGAGGGGGCGGCGCGGGAACAAGCCAAGGCGCCGACGGTAGGGTCTATGTCGGGCGTCCTCTGCTCGGATACGGGGATCAAAAAGCTCTCGTCGTGGCCAGTGTGGCGCCGCGGAGCGCTGACAGCGCCGACGCGGTGCTCGGTCCGGTGCTCCTTTCGGGTGCCCTCGGGCTCGTGCTCGTGGTCATCGGCGGCATTCTGCTCGGTAACTATATTTCGCGGCCGGTCGCGGAGATCGAGGAGGGCTTGCTCCTCCTCATCAACGGGCATCGGGACCTCCGCTTCGACCTTGAGCACGACGAGCTCGGTGGACTAACGTCTCGCATCAACGCGCTCCTCAACGCCCTGCTCGAGGTCGATGAGGGCTCGGAGGACGACGCGCCGCGGCCGTAGCAGAGCGCACGCCCTCGCCCGATCGTTCACCACAACAATCTCATGAGTCTCTTCGATCTCTTTAAGAAGTCGGACAAGTCCAGCTCGAACTCAGAGCGGGATCTGGCCAAGTTGGCCAAACATTTGAACAGCCGTCTTTCCCAAGACCTCGATCGCTACGACGCTCTCGAGCGACTCTCGGCGATGGGCACGAAAGAGTCCGCACGGGTGCTCTTGAGTCGGTTCCGCTGGAACTTGGATCCCTCGATTCGGGACCAGGAAGAGAAGGCGACCGCCGTCGCCGGTATCGCTAAAGCGGGGACGGCTGCGCTCGAGCCGATCCAAGAATATTGCGCTCGCGCCGAGAGCCTGACCTGGCCCATCAAGGCGCTGCGCGAAATTGTCTCGGGGGCTGATCTTGAGCGAGAGTTGCTCTCGATCCTGCGCGAGTTTGATACGGATTACGTTCGGAACCCTGAGCCGAAGGTTCATGTTCTGCAGGCCCTCGAGGAGTTCCACACCGACGCTACACGAATTGCGGTGGAGCCTTTCGTAGGAGACGTGAACGAGGCGGTGCGCTTTGCTGCTGTGACCTGTTTGTTTGAGGTGGGGCTCCCAGAGGCCACGGAGGCGCTCGTCTCGGCCCTGAGTGACGAAGAATCACTCCGCATCCGCAACCGCATTGCCCAGGGGCTTGCCGATCGGAAGTGGCCGATCCCTGCGAGCCTCGAAGAGCAGATTCGCACCTCGCTCCCTCCGGGATATTCGCTCTCCGGCGGGCTGGTGATGAGTCACGGCTAGAAGGCCTGACTGCCGGCGAGAGCTGCTTTCGGGTCCGGCCGAAAGCGGGTGAGTCGCCGCGTCCCGGGTTCACACCCGCGCGCGGATGGCGACAAGGCCTTTGGTACGGGGCGGAGGCGATCTCACCGAAAATAGAAGAAGCCCGAGTCCAGGGGACTCGGGCCCTGCGATAGGGGAGCTGACCTCAACTTGAGAGCTGCTCCACCTCTGCCGGATGACCTTATTCCGTCACCTTGTAGTCCATCGGCAGGTACATGTTGAAGCTGACCGAGAGGAGGTGATTGAACTTGAACTGGCTGTCGGCGCTGCTGATGGCGCCGTCGGGGAACTGCTCGCTCGGACCGCGCCCGGCGACGTCGAACCCGCCCGTGTTCCAGGCGAACGGAAGCGCGCGGTACTCGGTCCCGATGGCCATCCACTTGTTGAAGAAGAAGGAGAATCCGAGACCGAAGGTCGGGGCGATGGCCATCGTCGCTGACGTGGTGAACGTCGAAAGCGCCGTACAGGAGCCTTCCGAGCAATCGGGCCGCTGGCGGAGCCCCACGAAGGCGGGACCGGCGAACACGTAGAGCTCAGAGTCTACGAACAGGCTGTTGAACAGACCGAGCTTTCCGCGAAACGGTACTGCGGTGAGCTGCGGCGCCAGGATCCAGTCGAGAGACGCGACCTGGTTCCTGAAGTCGCTCCCCAGGTTCACGCCCGTGAGCTCGCAGTCGATGAAGCCGGGATCGCCCTGGACCGGAGCAGAGTCTCCGCGGCACTGACGGCCAGCGTTCACCCCCTGGATGTCACTCGTGAGGTCCGTATCGATGTGCGCGCCAAGGAGCGAGGTGCTGACTCCGCCCCAGACGCCCACCGACAGCCAGTCGAAGACGCCGTAGTTGGCGCGAAGCCCGAAGATGATCTGCCTTCGGTACTCGTCGAGGAGCGTGAAGCTGACGTTCGGGGACAGCTCGACGCGGCCTTGCCGATAGAGGCGCATGTTACGTACGGCGGGCGCGCCAGCCAGGGGACCGGTGAGCTTGATCTCCTCCGCCTGGGCGGTTTCGGGGGCGCCGAAGAGGACTCCGAGCGCGAGGATCCCCGGGGCAAACAACCGGGCCGATAATGTCTTGAACATGTTCGTTCTCATTGTCCTATGACCTTGCATGCGGCGGCTCACTTCGCGCCTCCCGACGTGTCAGCTCCCGCTTTCGGCAAGCGATACTCAAAGGAGAAGGGAATGAACACAGATACACCAAGCTGAGCTTGGACGTTGTTGGTGAGGGCGTCGGGACCGTACCACCCGTTGGTGTCAGCCGGATTGTCCTCGCGGACGACCGTGTTCTCGATCTTGTCCAGGAAGATGTAGTCGCGCACCTCGAGGACCGCTGCGAACCAGCGATTGAAGAAGATCTTCAGACCGACGCCTGCATTGAAGGCGATGTTCGGCTGCCAATCGAAGTTTCGGTTGTCCGGATCGACCACCGGGATCGGCCGGGTGCTGAGGGCGCCGATGCCGCCGACGACGTAGGCGTCGTAGTGGAAGATGAAGTTCTGGAAACCAGCGAACTTGCCGTTCGCGGGCACGTACGTGAAGTTCAGGGCCGCGCTCCACTGATACTCAGTCAGGGGTACGACCACACGAGCGGCGCGGCGAACCTGAGCATTGAAGGCGGAGTCATTGTTGAAGGGCTGGAAGAACTGACCGTTGATGCCCACCGCCAAGACTTCGGTGATGTAGTAGTTCAGTGCCAGACCCGGCGCGTGGTGGGAGACGAACTGATCGTTCAGCGTGAACCCCCAGAACGGCTGCAGCTCGAAGCGCCGCTTCTTGATGATGAAGCGCTGCTGGACCGCGAAGATCGTCTCGTCGAGCGGCTTGGCAGCCTCCTTCTTCATGTCGAGGGTCGGACAGGCTTCTGGGTCGACCTCGCAGATGTCACCGAGACCGACATCTTCTTCGTCGCCAGCCTCCACGCCTTCGGTGTCGCCCTCGTCTTCGACGGCCTCAGTTTCTTCCGTGTCCTCTACCTCCTGGGCCAGGGCCGTACCGGGAAAGGCCCACAGCGCGGCGGCTACCAGGAGCCCGATGGGAGTGTACTTCATCGATGCCTCATTTTCCGTTCTTGATCGCTGAGCGAGATGGTTCTTGGTGGGGGAAATTGGGTGGCGCGGGCGACCGGGAATGATCGATTCACGCAACTTGTTAAAAACACTCATAAAAATAGGCGACCCAAAAACGCTGGCGGAATATACCACGGTCAAAATCGCCCGATCAACGACAATAAATTTCAGCTCAGGCGGCAATTCCGCCGTCGTCCTTTCCGAGCAGTGCTTCCACGAATTCGGCAGCCCCGAACTCTTGGAGATCTTCCGGCTTCTCGCCGACTCCCACATAGCGAACGGGCACGCTGAGCGTGTCGCAAATGCCGAGCACCACGCCGCCGCGCGCCGTTCCGTCGAGCTTCGTCAGGATGAGCCCGCTGACAGAGAGCGCTTCTTTGAACTCTCGCGCCTGAGCCATCGCGTTTTGGCCATTGGTGGCGTCGATGACGAGGAAGATTTCATGGGGCGCGCCGGGCAGGGCCTTGCCCAATGTGCGCTCGATCTTGGTCATCTCCTGCATCAGGTTCGCTTTGGTGTGGAGGCGTCCGGCCGTGTCCGCCAAGAGGAAGTCGACGCCACTTTGCTTGGCGCGCTCGACGGCGTCAAACAAAACGCTACTCGGATCGGCGCCTTCCTTGCCTGCGATGACCTCGCACTCCGTTCGTTCGCCCCACGCGCGCAACTGCTCGACCGCGGCGGCGCGGAAGGTATCACCGGCAGCTAACATGACCGAATGTCCCTGTGACTTGAGCTGACGCGCAAGCTTCCCGATGGTTGTCGTTTTTCCGGCACCATTGACGCCTACGAAGAGGATCACGGTCGGCGTCGCCGTTTGCTCGAGCGGCCCCGTACGCCCCTCGACGTCGACGATGCGGCACGCCTCCTCGCGCAGCGCGCCCCACACTGCCTCTTCGTCAGAGAGCTCGCCGCGCCCCAGGCGCGCGGTGAGCCCGCCCAAGATACGCGCCGTGGTCTTCACCCCAACGTCAGAGGTCAGAAGGAGCTCCTCGATCTCGGTCGCGATGGAAGGAGCGATCTCCTTTTTGCCCGAGAGCAGGTTCTTCAACTTGCCAAAGAAGCCTGTCTCCTCGCGTGTCTTAGCGAGACCGCGGCGCAGGCTCTTGAAATCGACCTGACTCCGGCGCGTGCTGCGCGGCGTTTCGCTGCGTACAGGCGCAGGCGGCGAAACAGCGTCGGGAGGGATGGAGGGGAGGAGCGCTGCAGGATCCGCTTCGGTCTCTGTCGTCGGGATCGACAGGACGTCCGGCTCGGGCGCTGCCTGTTCCTCTTTCTCACGCAGCACGACCTCTTGCTCTACCGCGGGTGTTTGAGCGGGAGGAGGGGAGGCGGGACGAGGCTCGAGGGGTCGGGGGGCGGGAGCGTCGCGGGCCGGCTCGTCAATCGGATGCGCGCTTTCTTCGGCCTTACGCTTTTGGCTCCGGAAGTAAAAGAAGGCCCCTGCCAAAAGCAGGGCGACCAACACGACGACGAGTTCCATGGGTGCGCCACTATAGGGACCTATGGATTCCGTCGTCAACGCAAAGCACCGAGGGGCGGTGGCTCCGGTGGAAGGTCAGTATCCGGGTCTTCGCCCTCCGAGCGCGGGCCGTAGAGGTGGGCGCTCAGGGCTTCGGCCCAGCGCACGACGTCTTCTCGTCCCTCTTGTCTTGCTCGCGCGGCAGCCTCGAGCGGAGTCGGCACAGGGCGCCGCTTCGGCGACCAATCATTTGCGCGCTCGAGCCAATTCAGAAAGGCCCGGAGCAGCACCCGTCTCTTGGCCACGAGGCCCACGCGCAGCGCCGTTTGGGCCGGTCGAAGCCGGAGAGGCGGGTAGCCCGGAGCCGAACACTCGACCTCCCAATCCGTCTGGTCGCTACCGATTCGGGAGAACGAGAAGGAGCCGTCGGGAGCGGAGACGGTCGCCTCGAGGAGCTCGCGGCGAGTTGCTTCAAAGCGGAACAGCTCGACCGTCGCACCGGCGAGGCGCTCGTGGGTGTCGATGTCAAACACGACGCCGTGCACAGGGACCGGGGGGGATACTTCGCGCGGCTTTGTCTTGAGCGTTGGGACGCTCGGTCGCACGCGAGGGCTGGCTCCCGTCAGGCGCTGCACGAGCCAGATGAGGAAAAGAACGAGAGGCAAGGCCAGCCAGGCGCGGGAAGATGAACGTGGCGTGACGCGTGGAAGCTCGAGCTCGAGGGGCGCTCCGCTGACCAGCGCCGGGTCGGCGCTCACAAACCGGACGGTGCTACGCTGGCCCGACCGTTCAGCCGGAAGTTCAAAGCGCGCGCGACCGTTCTGTACGGCCGCGGCCGCAACGATAGAGCCTGTTTGTATGAGCTCGACCGCACCGCCCTGAACGGGGCCGAAATCTCCTTGGACGTCGATCTCAATCGCGAGCGTGGAGTCCTGTTCGGAAATACCACCGAGCTTCAGGCCGACGGTGCCGCGCAAGAGGACTCGGGTAGCCGGGCTCTTGAGAGCGAACTGTGAAGCAAACAACTCACAGATGCCTGGGTATTGTTGGAACGCGCTGGTCGGAACCTCCAGCCTGATCGAGGTTGCCTCGTTGACCTCAGCGCGCGTGAGTTCGCGCTCTTTCTCTCCACAGACAAGCGACAGGCTCAAAGGACCAGGGCGCACTCGGGCCACTTCGATGGGGTGGAGTTCATCTCGCTCAAGGTGAATGACGCGCGGCCAGATCACAAGCTCTGGCGCGCCATCGTCTTCGCCGAGTGTGACGCTCAGGGAGGTCCCCGCGAAATGCTCCTTCTCCGCGCGAAGTCGAATACCGTCGAGTGAGCCGTCGCTTCGAAAACAAACGCTTCCGTCACCTCCCGATACCTGGGAGGGCGGTCCACCGTCACAGCTCTGAAGTGAACCGGCGTCGACTTGAACCCTCGCACCTGACACGGGGGCGCCGGATTCATCTTCTACGCGAACCATCACAAGCCCCGAGGCCTGCGTCACCCGCAGGGCGAGCTCTCCTTCGATCGAAAGAGGTGCCTCGAAGGTCTCGGCCGAGCTGATTCCCGTGCTCAATATGAGCGCTCCAAAGGCCCCGATGGCCCAAGTACAGGTTCGGGTCTGGGCTCGCCGCATCAGCATGAGCTTACCCGGAAATGGGCGTCATGGCGGCTTCTGATTCCCGGGGCTATCTCAAGCGGGGAGGGCTGGACCAGAGGGCGGCCCGGACGTACTCGATGCGCGGCGGCAGGACGTCGCGGTAGACTGCGGCGACGTCAAAGCGCAGGCGCTGGACCCGCGGGTCTCGCGCGAAGTAGCGGCGCCAAAGTCGCTCCCCTGCCTGTAGGACGCGCTTGCGCTTCGCTCTCGAGAGTGTCTCAAACGGAGACTGATAGGCTCCTTTTCCTCGGGCGCGGACTTCGACCACGACGACCACAACTCCGTCGATGGCCACGATATCGAGCTCGAGCGCACCGAGCCGGACGTTCCTGCCCCAGATCATGAGACCGTGCTCGAGGAGGTATTGGGCGACGAGCTCCTCGGCGACATCCCCGATTCTGCGCATGAGACAGAGCTCGGCCGCTCGGGGAGCCCGTTGTCGTCCTCTCGCTGTTCGAAGAGCAGAACTCCAAAATGCAGCGCGGCCGCCCTTTGGGCGGCCGCGATCGGAGTTGAGCGCGCCCAGGGGCGCACTAGCACGAATTAGATGGAGTCTGCGGCGATAGCCGGGTTCGGCGGGTTCACGCCGCGCTTCTCACTTCCGGATCCGACCGTGTAGCCGCAGTTGCCCTTGGTGGGGGAGCAATCGTCACCCTGGGAGCTCGTGCTGTCGTAGCTGGTCCCGTCGATGACGCAGTAGCTTCCTGCGAGCTGTCCGCGGCCGATATCGAGGTCGGCCATGAGATCTTCACACGTGAAGCCGCTCGGGCACTCGCAGTACCGGGCGTTCGGGTCCGGACCGGCGCAACGGCACGAGCAGTAAACGGTGTCGCGCGCCTTGCGGTTATCGTACTGAGGCTGGATTCCGATCTTAACGCGATCGGTCAGCTCGGAACCGTCACGGTCCGGCACGCGGCAGCTGATTTCGTGCTCCGGCGAACCCGGCCTACAGGCGTTCGCGTCCGTGCTGCACTTTTGAGCGGTCTCTTCAGACTGTCCATAAGGACAGGAGACACGGCCGCGGAAGTGATTCACGAGACACACGCGAGTCACACACTGGAAGGAGCGGCTCTCGACGTTGACTTCGCTCTCATTGAAGCCGGGGAAGTCCGTCAGATACTCTTCTTCGGGAACACAGGGGTCGCCCACTCCAGCCGGACCGCAACTTCCTCCAATGAAGGAAGCACCGATGGCCATTGCAAAGAATAGATACAGTCGCATTCGTGATCCTTGGGCCAAGCGTCTCTCGGCTTTTCCGGTCCTATACTCTCAGGCTGGAATTGCGTCAATGGATGCTCGCAGGGGGCCCAGCTGGATTTGCCGGTAATTCCTAGAAATTTGCGGCCGATTTGCAAGGAGGGGGGCTTCCTGTTTTGCTCGGCGGAATGTGACTCAGACTGGAATGTCGTCTTGACATTCCTTTGGACGGGCCCCTAACATCCGGTCCCGCTGTACTCAGCCTATCTACACGTAGATATTAAGTTTTTTGCGATTGGATACTTTCAGTAAGACTGCAAACCCGTCGCACATCGGTTTTCGGGAACCCCGCTATCTCTCATCCCACGAAAGCACACGAGGAAACATGATTCGACCGCGCCTTGTAGCCACCCGGGCCCTTCTTGCAGCCGCCATCGCGTTCACCGGGTTGGGTCCCGCGACCGCAGCGGCCGAGGTGATCGATCTCGACGACGAAGACGACGCGCCCGCGAAACCCGTTAAGACCGTGAAGAAGAGCACTGGCGGCGCGAAGAAGAGCGGCGTCATCGATATGGATGAGGACGACGGCGGCGGCGTGGCGGCCGTAGCAGGTCAGCCGAGCGCCGAGATGGCCTCCGCTAAGCAGGCTTTCGACCAGAAGAACTGGCCGAAAGCTGCGTCGGGCATGTACGACGTGGTCTCCGGTGCGACCTCTGATGATGCTGGAAACAAGCAGCTTGCGGAGTTCTACCTCGCGCAGGCTCTCTATTATTTGAAGTTCTACCAGGCGAGCTTCGACGGCTTCGCCAAGATCGCGGCGAACCCGAAGCACCTCAAGTTCAACGAGACGCTGCTTTGGATCGCTAAGCTCACGACCGACCTGCCCGAGCCGGCGGACATCGTGTCCCACGTCGGAAAGTACTCCGATCAGCATCTGTCGACCTTCGATAACGCGGCGCAGAAGGAGCTGTACTGGACGCTGAACTACCTGCTCGGTCGCTACCGCTACCGCCAGAACGAGTTCGAGGAGGCGGTTCGTCTCTTCAACCGTGTCGACAGCCGTTCGGAGAACTATGTGAAGGCTCAGTTCTTCACGGGCGTCAGCTACATCCAGCTGAAGAAGGCGGTCGCTGCTGTCGAGGCGTTCAAGCGCGTCGAGAAGGCCGTCGATGACGGCGCGAAGGTCGAAGACGCCGCGCGCATGCGTGATCTGGCTCGCCTCTCGATGGCTCGCACGATGTACTCCGCGTCGATCCAGCTCGACCCCGAGACCAACGTGCCGAACATCAAAGAGGAGCACTTGAGCGCGGCCGTGAAGTACTGGAACCAGGTCGACGAGAGCTCCGAGTACTGGCTCGACGCTCACTTCGAGGAAGCCTGGGCCTACTACATGGCAGGTCAGTACACCCGCGCCCTCGGCAACATCCACACGCTGAAGTCGCCCTACTTCCCCCGCGCGTTCTATCCCGAAGCCGACATTTTGAAGGCGATCGTCTACTTCTTCAACTGCGACTACGAGTCTGCCACGACGGTGGTTGCTCGCTTCAATACGAAGACGACGCCCCTCAAGGAGAAGCTTGAGGCGATCATGAAGAAGTACGAGGGCGAGAACCAGGCGGAGGCCTTTTATAAGTTCCTGGTGAAGGTGCGTGATGGAGACGCGAACCTCGATCCGGAGGTCGAGCCGCTCGTCGCTGCTGCGCTCGGTGATCGTCAGCTGCTCCGCAACATCAGCTACGTGGAGTTCCTCGAGAAGGAAGCGAAGCACTATCAGGCTGCTCCGCCCGACTTCAAAGCTTCATCGGTGGGGAGCTATGTTCAGCAGCAGATTCAGCTCGCTCGTGAGCGCGCCGTCACTCAGGCGGGGCAGCTCGCGATGCAGCGCTACCGCCGCTACATCGACGAGATGGGCGAGCACTTGAGGAACGGGGAGAAGATCCTCATTGATATTACCGCCGCGCAACGGAACCTTCTCGATCAGGCCTTGAAGGAGGGCCAGGTGAGCAAGACCGACGCGCAGCTCTTTGGTGTTGTGAATCCGGATGATGAGCACTTTATGTGGCCGTTTGACGGGGAGTACTGGCGCGACGAGCTTGGCTTCTATCGCCAAGAAGTCATGTCGGCATGCGGAAGGTAATCGATAATGCGTTTACAATTTGTTGCAGCAGTTCTGGCCGCGGCTGGACTTTGGGTCGGGGGCTCGGCGCTCGCCGCTGAAACCGCCAAGACCGCTCCGGCGGCCGGAGGGCAGTGCATCTCGCCTCAGGCCCAGCAGGCCATCAATGAGTGTCCGAAGGGAGCGATGAAGACGGAGGGCCGCAAGCGTGCGGGCACTGCGTTCAAGACCGCGCCGCCTCCGGCCACCGCTAAGGCGAAGAGCGATTACAAGCCCGGCGACCTCTCGATGCTCGAGAACCTCGCTGAGCGCGATAGCCGTAAAGGCAAGATGCAGCAGAGGGCGCGCGCCCTCCTGATCACGGAGATCCAGGGTCTCGAGCGCCTCTTCAAGCAGACGCCGAAGGACTCACCGGATCGTCCGCAGCTCGTGCTTCGTCTCGCTGAAGGTTACGCCGAGCTCGAGCAGGCGGCCATTCGCGACAAGATCGCAGCCGACATCAAGCTTCAGGACAAGAAGGCCAAGAAGCAGGACACCTCCAAGGAGAAGCAGGAGATCTCGAAGGCCAAGGCCATCGAGACGAGCGCGCGCAAGAGCGCGATCAAGTACTACCAGCAGATGGTGAAGTCCTACTCGAGCTACTCGAAGCTCGACGAGGTCCTCTACTATCTCGCTTACGAGTACGAGCAGGCGGGCGATCTCCAGAACGCTCGTAAGACTTACTTCGACCTGATCGAGAAGGCACCGAAGTCCACGTACGTCCCGAACGCTTACCTGGCGTTCGGTGAGCTCTTCTTCCAGGAAGCAACCGCTGACCCGTCCAAGTGGGCTCTGGCCGAGGCTGCTTACCTCGAGGTGATGAAGCACCCGCCGCCCAAGAATAAGCTCTGGGGCTACGCGCGTTATAAGCTCGCTTACGTCTACTGGAACCAGGGTCTCTACAAGCAGGCCCTTGAGCAGTTCAAGGAAGTCATCAAGTACGGCACGACCTACTCGGATCTTCCGAACGCCGCTCAGCTCGCGAAATCCGCGCGCAAGGATTTGATCCCTGTGTACGCGGCGAGCGAGAAGCCGGATCGCGCGTACCAGACCTTCAAGCCGCTCTCTGGTGACAAGGCTGGCTCCGACGACCAGACCCTGTCGATGATGCGTGACCTCGGTTACGCCTACCTCGACACTGGTCACTATCCCGAGGCCATCGAGCTCTACAAGAGCTTGATGTCGCGCGACAAGGGCGAGCAGTGGTGCAGCTACCAGAGCCAGATCACCCACGCGGTGCAGGCGGCTTACTCCGGCGACAAGACCAAGATCCGTAAGGAGCTCGACGCTCAGATCGCAGCGCACAAGACGTTCATGTCGATGAGCGTCCCCGATGCCAAGAAGCTCGAGTGCGCCAATGAGACCGCTGGCATCCTCGCTGAGACGGCGATGAGCTGGCACCTCGAAGCGGTCGGTACGGGCGGCGTCCGCGGAACGGGCGACGAGCGCACGATGGATCTCGCCGCAGAGGTCTACAAGCTCGTTGTCACGAACTTCACGGTCGACGACTTCAAGCAGTTCAAGTTCCCGCGCATCGTCAAGGAAGACTGGCCGACGATCTACAAGATCAAGTACGCGATGGCCGACCTCCTCTACTTCCGCAAGAAGTGGGAAGAGTGCGGTCCGGCGTTCGACTCGGTCGTCGCTGAAGACCCGACCGGTCCCGACGCCCCTGAGGCCGCCTACGCTTCGGTTCTTTGCTACCAGAAGATGTACGACCAGATGTACGCTGGTGCGGCGGATCGGAAGGGCAAGGGCCTCGGCCCGAAGGGCGCTTCCGAGGAGGATCGCAAGGCGAAGGCTGGCGAGTGGGAGAAGTTCAAGCCGAAGGAGTTCACCGAGCAGCAGAAGGGCATGGTGACGGCGTTCAACCGTTACGTTTGCTACATCAAGCCGGCTGAGGGGAACAAAGAGGCGAAGGAGCAGTACGTCGAAGTGAAGTACGCCCGTGCGCGTACCTACTTCGAGGCTCAGCACTGGGAAGAGGCTGCTCTCGGTTTCCGTGACATCGCGCTCAACCATGCGGATCACGACGCCGGTATCTTCGCGGCTCAGCTCTACCTCGAAGCTCTCAACGTCCTCGGTTCGAAGGCGGAGCCTCCGCGTCCGGGTTGCTTCGACGAGATGGCGACGGACGTGCCTAAGTTCATCCAGAACTTCTGCAAGGGCGCTGACTTTGAGGAGAACAAGGAGCAATGTGAGCTCCTCACCCGCATCGAGTTCGACGTGAAGCGTCTCGCCGCGCAGAAGCGCGTCGAGCTCGCGGACTCGCAGGCCGACAAGGGCAACTTCCGGGAGGCCCTCGAGAACTACAAGACCGGCGGTGACCAGTACCTCGCCATCTGGCGTGAGTATTGTGAGGCCCCGCTCGCTGCTGGTGAGAAGCCGAAGCAGTGCGAGACCGCGCACGAAATCGTCTACAACATGGCTCGCGCCTACCAGGCAGGCCGCCTGCTCGCGAAGTCGATCCAAGCGCGCATGATCCTGATCAACCCGAAGTACGGGATGCACGGGACCGAGCTCGCGAAGAAGGCTCTCTACGAGATCGGTGGAAACTACCAGGCCATCGCCGTCTACGATCGCGCCGCGGACTTCTATGAGCGGTACGCAGCTGAGACCGGTTACCGCGCAGAGAACGCCGACCAGGCTCTCTCCGACGCCGTCGTTCTGCGACTCGGTCTCGGTCAAGAGCAGAAGGCACTCGACGCAGCGAAGATCTTCCAGTCGAAGTTCGGCGCTCGTAAGCCGGCTCAGGCCGCTCAGATTGGCTTCGCTATCGCGGATCACTACGCCAACGCTGGTAAGTGGGACGAGGTACGTAAGTCGCTCGGTGGTGCGATGAGCATGATCGACAAGAACGCGTCTCTGGACGTTCGCCTCCAGGCTCACGCTCTGCTTGGCAAAGCTGGCGTGAACCTGAAGACCGCCCCGATCGCTGACCGCGAGTACAAGATCGTAGTCGGCCTCTGGAGCGATCCGGCGAAGGCTGCCAAGGCAATCGAGGACGCCGGCGGTGGTCAGCGTGAGCTCGGTCGTGCGCTCGAGTCAGTCGGCGAGGCGCTCTTCTATTTCGCTGAGAAGTCGAAGGCGAAGGTCGATGCCTACACCTTCCCGAAGTACAACGGCGTGAAGGACAAGGAAGGCATCAACAAGCACATCTCCACGAAGGTGAAGGATTGGTACACCAAGAAGAAGGAGATGATCGCCGAGGTCACCAAGGAGTATAAGAAGATCATCGACCTGATGCCTGTCCCGCCGCCCCGCTGGGTCATCGCGGCCGGTTCACAGGTCGGGAAGATGTGGGGTACGTTCGTCTCCGACTTCCGCTCTGCACCGATCCCGAAGGAGTGGGAGAGCGATTTCGAAATTCGAACCGCTTACTACGGCGCACTCGACGACGCTTCCGAGCCCTTCAAGGTTCAGGCGAAGGGTGCCTACTCCGTGTGCCTCGGTTACTCGGTTCAGTACCAGTACTTCGACCAGTACAGCCGCGATTGTGAGGAGTGGCTCGCGAACAACTACAAGGCCGAGTTCCACTTGGTCGACGAGTTCCGCGGCTCTCCGGACAAGGTGAACAACCCGCTCGATGAGCAGCCGAATCCTCTGCAGATCGGTGGTGAGCCCTTGGTCGTTGCGCCCAAGGCCGAACCTGAAACCAAGGACCAGGCCGGAGCGAAGGCAAAATGAGCTGAGTGGGAGCGCCCCGAGGGGGCGCTCCCCACAGCAAGCGGAGGAAGATTCAAATGGCAATGAAGAAGTTTGAGACGATTCTCGCGGCGGCTCTGACCATGGGCGCGGTGGCTTGTGGTGGTGGAGGCGGTGGCGGAAGTCAGCTGAAGCCGGGCGATGCCAGCGGCCAAACCGACCGCTCTGGTAACGCCGTATCGAAGAGGGCGATGGCGAGCTTCAATGGCGCCCTCGACAGCTTCGTCAAGGAAGACCAGGCCGGGTCCTGGAACGACGCGAAGTGCAAAGCTGTCGCTGATGCCTTCGAGGCGGCGAGCGCCGAGCAGCGCTCGGCAGCCGGGAAAGACCTTCCCGAAGCCTACTACAACGCAGGTCTGGCCTATCAGCGCTGTGGAAACGACGCGGCGGCGAAGGATCGCTTCCGCAAGGCAGCGGATGCCGACAGCCAGTTCCATCGCGCCAAGGCGCAGCTCGCGCTCTACTCTTTCAAGGAGTCGGGCAACATCGATAGCGCCGTGGCGGAGCTCGACCAGATCATCCGTGACGGCAAGTTCCAGAACGTTGAAGGCCTCGTCAGCCTCGCGGCGCTCCAGATGGAGCGCAATGGCAAGACGGGCGGTTCCGGTTGCGCCGACGATTTGGCGTGCGCCCAGCTCAACCTGCAGCGCGCTCTCGCGATCGACGATAGCTTCATGCCGGCGTTCAACCAGCTCGCGCTCTACTACCTGAACCAGGCGCGCGCTGAGGTCGGTGCGAAGAAGGGCCTCGTTGTTTCGAGCGGCAAGAAGAAGAGGGTGAACAAGCAGCGCCTCGATCTCGCGGCACTCGTTGCTTCGCAGGCGCAGCGGAAGAACCCGAACTACGCTCCGATCCACAACACGAGCGGTCTGATCCTCGTTGAGCTCGAGAACTACAACGGTGCGGTGAAGGCGTTTAAGCGCGCAGTTCAGCTGAACCCGAAGTTCTTCGAGGCGCAGATGAACTACGCAGCGGTGAACCTCTCCTTCCGCGGTTACGGGGAAGCTGAGAAGGCCTATCGCGCTGCCCTTGCTCTTCGTCCGAACACCTACGAGGCACACCTCGGTCTGGCCCTCGCTCTGCGCGGCGGCATCAACGACTCGAACTTCTCGAAGAACCTCGCCGAGGCCCAGAAGCACTTGGCCGAGGCCAAGAAGATCGAGCCCGATCGCCCCGAGGCTTACTACAACGAAGCGATCTTGGCGCAGGAGTACGTCGCCAAGCGCGCTCCGAACGAGGAAGCCACCAAGGCCGAGTTCAGCAAGGCTTCGGCCCAGTATGAGTCCTTCGTCGCGAAGGCGCAGGGCCGCGAGGGCTTCGAAGACGCGGTCAAGCGCGCCAAGGAGCGTATCCAGGACATCCGCGACACTCTCATCTTCATGGAGGAGAGCAAGCGCATGGCTGAGGAAGAGAAGCGCTTCCAGGCTGAGATGAAGGCCCAGGAAGAGGCGGCCAAGAAGGCAGCCGAGGCAGAAGCCAAGGCGGCCGAAGAGGCCAAGAAAGCCGAAGACGCTAAGAAGGCAGAGGAAGCCAAGAAGGCCGAAGAGGCCAAGGCGCCCGCTGCCGCTGCTCCCAAGGCCAACTGATCAACGTGGGCAGTCCGTGGAGTCGTTCGATCCTGATTGACGACTCCACGTTCCCGTTGGTACAATGATGCTGTAATCTCAAGATTATTCCGGTGAAACTGTATGGCTCCTCAACTTCACGCCGTTTTTAAGAAGACCGCCCTTACCCTCCTCGCTGCAGGCCTGATTTTCGGCACGTTCGAGGGCACCGCCCACGCTCAGGCGGCGAAGGAAACGTCCGGCGGCGATGGTTATGGCTACGAATTCGATGACGATCCGCTCGCTGCTGCGGGCTTTGGACCGAACGACAGCCGCATCCGCGTTCGTAAAGGGGCTCAGAGGTCGACCCTGATCAAGCCGCGCACGCAGTTCATCAACGAACTTCTCAAGTCCGTTGAGAACCTCTGAGCGTCGTTGTTGTCAGATCCGATATCGTTTCGCCTCGCCCGATAGACGGGCCCAAGACTTACTCTGAAAAATAGCCGACGCTTCTCGTCGGCTTCTCCAGTTCCTCAAGATCATCATGGCAAAAGCAGTTCTCACGTTCGCTCTCTATCAGGGAGATGCGCTGTCCCGTCGAGAGACGATCAGCCAAGACATCATCAAGGTTGGCAAGGATCCGAAGAGCCATCTTCAGGTCGAGGACGAACTTGCTTCGCGGATGCATGCGGTCATTGAGGTGGGCGATACGGAGGACATCTCTCTGATCGATCTCGGCAATGAGCCCGCGACGCAGGTCAACGGTGCCCCCGTCAGCAAGTGCAAGCTGGCCGTCGGTGACCAGATCGTCATCGGCAACACGCTGATCGTCCTGGAGCGGATCGATCCGGCAGGCGCTCAGGTTCAGCCGGCGGGTGCCATCTCGTCGAACCCGTTCGCCGCGGTCCCGGCTCCTGTTGCTGCGGCGGCCCCGGTCGCTGCGGCTCCCGTTGCTCCTGCTCCGCAGGTCTCGTCGAATCCGTTCGCTTCGGGTTCGAATCCGTTTGCCGCTGGGTCGAACCCGTTCGCGGCTCCTGCGAACCCGTTTGCGCCTGCGCAGCAGCCGCCGCCGGCGCCTCCGGCCTTTGGCGGTTTCGGTGGCCACCACGCAGGTGGGGGGCATCACGGCCACGGGCACGACGACCTCGCGCCGGGCACCTACACCTATGAGATGTTGAAGAGCGGTCCGGCGGTGCCTCCGGATGAGGTTGAGCTGAGCCACGTTCCGGCTGTCGAAGTGCTCGTGTCTTGGGACACGAACGTGCTCCACGTGTCGCACCTTTCGCCGCCGCGAAGCTTCTATGTTGGTGAGCCGAACCCCGCGGACAAGAAGGACAAGACGGACTTCTTCATTCCCGAGGAGAAGCTCCCGATCCGCAAGATGCCCGTCGTCGTGGGCGACGCGATGAATATCGCTGTTGTGCTGCCGCAAGGCGCCACCGGTTGGATCCAGATCCCCGGCCAGCAGCGGATGAGCGTCGACGAGATTCGCCCCCACGCGCAGCCCTGCGGTGAGGTGCCGGGAGCTCAGCAGTTCACGCTGAGTCCGGGTGCTTCGGCGAAGATTGAGTTCAACGGCTTCACCTTCCAGGTCGCCGCTGTGAACGCTGGCAAGCCCTTCAAGAAGGGTGTGGGAGCAGGCTTCGACTGGACCGTGGCGATGTACTTCGGTCTCACGTTCCTCTCCTTCGGCAGCCTCTTGGCGTCGATGGCGTACTTCGTTCCCCCGCTCGGATTGACCGACGAGAGCGAAATCGACAAGAACCGTCTCCTTCTCATTCAGCAGTACCTGAACGCGGCCGCTGAGCGTGAGCAGGAAGAGAAGACGGAAGACGTCGTCTCCGAGGACGCCGACAACAAAGAAGGCGGCACCGGTGAGCGCCATAAGGGCGAAGAAGGCTCGATGGGTAAGGAAACCAGCAAGGCGCAGAACAAGCGCTACGCTGTGAAGGGTCCGGCAGATAACCCCGATCCGCACCTGGCGAAGCAAGCGGCGCTTCGTGAGGCCCGTGACTTCGGTATGATCGGTCTCTTGAACGCTGGCGCAGCGGGCGATCCGAACGCTCCGACCTCGCCCTTCGGCCGTGAGACTTCGTCTGGTCTTGACGAGGTGAGCGCCCAAGGAAACATGTGGGGCGATGAGATCGGTGAGGCCTTTGGTGCTGGTGGTCTCGGTCTGACGGGTATCGGTGAAGGCGGCGGTGGCCGCGGTGAAGGTATCGGCCTCGGAAACATCGGTACGATGGGTCACGGCGCCGGCACCGGTACGGGCCAGGGCTTCGGCTCCGGTCACGGTCGACTCGGCGGGTCGCACGCGACTCGGACTCCCAAGGTCCGTATGGGCGCGACGAGCGTCAACGGTCGTCTCCCGGCAGAGGTCATTCAGCGTATCGTTCGTCAGAACTTCGGTCGCTTCCGCATGTGTTATGAGCAAGGGCTCACGAGGAACCCGAACCTCGAAGGCCGTGTTGCGGTGCGGTTCGTGATTGGTCGTGACGGGGCGGTCTCGAACGTGGGCAACGGTGGTTCGGACATTCCGGACAGCGGCGTTGTGAGTTGTGTGGTGCAGGCCTTCTATGGCCTCGGCTTCCCGCAGCCCGAAGGCGGCATCGTGACGGTGACCTACCCGATCATGTTCAGCCCCGGGTGATCTGAGAGCCTGACGAAGCTTGAAAACGCGCACCTTCTGGTGCGCGTTTTCTGTTTGTTCGTCTTTACTTCTTGAGCGGTCGATGAGTATTCTTCGGAGCCGAAATCGGCCTAGGTTGATCCTTGGAGACGACGAGCGCTACCGAGGAGAGAATGATGAGAGAGGTCAGTGATATGTTTCTGAGAGCGACGAAGCGAGTCCGTGCATTGTCGGCGTTGGCCATTCTATGGACTTCGGTCGGCTGCAGTCGAAACCACATCGAAGCGATCAACCTTGCTAACGAGGGGGATCGGGCCGTGTCAGTGAACCCTGATGGTGCGGTCCAGAAGTACGAGCAAGCTCTTCAGCTCGACCCGCAGAATCATCTGATTCTTTGGAAGCTCGCGCGGGCGTACGAGAAGAAGGAAGACTGGGACAAGATGGCGAGCACGCTCGCCAAGGCTGTTCAGATCGCTCCTGAGTTCGCGAACTACTGGGAGAAGCGCGGTCTCGCGCTCACCAAGCAAGCGGAAGGCGGTAACCCCGACGCTTGGCAGGAAGCGAAGGAGCCGCTCGAGCAGTGCATCAAGACCGACCCGAACCGCGCTTGGTGTTACGAGCTGCTCGGTGAAGCAAAGTGGTGGACGGACGACATTCAGGGCGCGCTCCAGAGCATGTCGCAGGCCATCGAGCACGACCCCACCGTCGCGTACTTCTATGTGAACTTGGCGGAGCTCTACCAAGTCCTGCGCCTCTACAGCGAAGCAGGACAGGTCCTTGAGCAGGGCACCAAGAACATCCAGCCCACTGAAGAGACGCGTGACAACGTCTACAACATGTATCTGCTCAGCTTTAACGTCGCACAGTTCAGCGGCGACAAGAGCCGCATGCTCGCCTCCGTCGAGCGCGCGTACGAGATCGGCGGCGAGACTCATCCGGAGGCGAAGTTCCACCTCGGGAGTACCTACGCCTCCATGGATCCTCCCCAGAAAGAGAAGGCAAAGCGTCTTCTTGAATCCTTCACCAAGTCGGCCTGTGCCGGCGAAGGTGCGAAGAAGTTCAAGTCGCAGTGCTCTCAGGCGAATGCGTTCTTGCAGAACCTTGGGACCTGAAAGGGACGCGCGGAGGTATTCCTCTGCCTGCGGGGCGCTCGGAGAACCGGGCGTCCCGCCTTTCATTTCGCCGCATGAAAAAAAGCGACAACGTAGGCCGGAGGGCGTCCGGTGTGGGTAGGGGGAAGGTTCGCTGGCGAGGGCACTGGGGACCGTTTCGAGGCGCTCTTGAGCTCTGTCAGGGGCGCTGCAGTGAGCGCGGGGAGAGCGACTGACCACATCTTTGAGAGGACCCCTTGGGAAGGGGTGTCCTTCTGCCGTCAACCCGGTATTCAGGTGACGTTGAACTGGTTGTATACAGGGAGGCCAAGGTTGGGTTTTCGTGGATCGAGGTTTCCCGGTCACAGCCTCCTCTCTCGAGAAGGCGAGAGGCGAGGGGGCTGTCGTTCAGATTCGCTGACTTTGGCCGCTTTGTATGTCGCGCAGTCCCGAACCGGGGCTGCCATCCCTGCCGCACCCCACTTAATGAATCGCTGCATCGAGAGGCGCCCGAACTCGAAAACCAGTGTGCTTTCGGGCTAGCACCTCTGAGATCCATAACGTAGACGAGAGTATTCAGGAGCCGATGAAGATGGACGACACGACCAAGGAGCCAAACAAGGCTGACGATGCGACGAGCGCGCTCAAGGGTTCTTCCCCGAGTCAAGCGCCCAGCGTCGCACCGCCCTCATTGGCGTCGCCCGAGAAGATCGAAGCGCTCAAAGCGAGACTCGCTCAGGTTGAGGCGCGACCGAACGAGTACGTGAAGGTCCTCGTCGAACTGGCGGGGGCGGTCACTGAGCCCTTTGAGAAGGTCGACTATTACCGTAAGGCCGCTGAGCTCTACGCGAACAAGTTCGGGAACCATGCCGAGGCAGTCAAAGCCTATGAGGCGCTGCTCGAGATCGATCCCGACGACGTCGATGCGAAGATCTATCTGAAAGAGATGTATGAGAAGCGTCGAAACTACGACGCTTTGATCGCTCTTCTGCGCCGCGAGGCAGATGCGATCCTCGGGCCGAGCGAGCGAGCCGAGGCCTACCGTCAGATCGCCGAGCTCGCGACCGAAAAGGTAAAGAAGCCGGAAGTTTGTATTCCTCTTTGGCTGTCGGTCTTGGACGGAGAGCCGGACGACCCCCAGGCGCTCGATGCGCTGGCTCAGCTCTATGAGCGTGGTCGCGACTACGAAGCGCTGTGCGACATGCTGGAGCGACTCATCGTCGTCACCTCGGACGACAAGGCGCGCATTACGCACCTCACGAAGCTCGGCCAGATCGCGGGTGAGCGTTTGAAGGATGATGAGCGCGCAGCCGAGGCCTATCGGCAGCTCGTCGAGCTCAACCCGAGCGATCGTCGCGCCCAGGAACAGCTCAAGAAGCGCTACACGGCGCTAGGTCGCTGGGACGACCTTGAGGCCCTCTACGTTGAAGGCGGCAATTGGGACGAGTTCATCCGACTCCTCGAAGCCAACGAGCCGAAGGCCGAGACGCCGGAGCGTCGGATCCAGATGCTCCAGAAGGTGGCTGAGCTCTGGCTGACCCAGAAGGGCAAGCCCGATCGCGCGGCCCGCGCGCTCGAGAAGGTCTTGTCGATCGATCCCGAGAACCTGATCGCCGCCGAGCGCCTGATCCCGATCTACTCGGAAGCCAACAACTTCAAGGGTCTCGTTCAGGCGATCGAAGTCCGCCTGCTCACGCTCGAGCCTGGCCCCGAGCGTCGTGACCTCCTCCTGCGAGCGGCCAGCCTTTACGAGGAGCGCCTGCGCGACAAGGAGAAGGCGCTGTCTCGTGTCCTCGAGGCAATGACGCTGGCTGCTGACGATCCCGAGGTGCTGAACTTGGCCGAGAAGGCTGCTCGCGGCGCCGGTGCATGGGATAAGTTTGTGAGTGCGGTGCAGAGCCTCGCTGATGAGGTTCAGGACCCGGATGTCCGAAATGGCCTCCGCTTGCGCCTCGGCCGTGTGCTGCGTGAGGAGCTGAAGGCAGACGACAAGGCCATTGAGCAGTATCGACTGGTTTATGAGGATGCTCCCGACAGCACCGAAGCGCTCGAAGCTCTGGTGCTCCTGTATGGCAAGACGGAGCGCTACGCTGAGCTGCTCGAGACGTTTCAGCGAAAGCTTGAGCTCGAGGTTGAGCCGAGCGAACGCCGGGCGACCTATCTCGCTATCGCGCGGACCCAGCGCGACAACCTCGACGATGCTGAGGCTGCCGTCGATACCTTGGAGGCGCTCCTCAGCGAGAATGAAGATGATCGAGAGGCGCTCGCCGACCTCGAACAGCTCTACGCTGGTCTCGGGCGCGCCCAGGACCAAGCGAACATTCTCGAGCGTCAGATCGCCCTCGAGGACACCACCAAGGGGCTCGCGGATCTGAAGTTCCGCCTGGCGACTCTCTTTGAAGGACCGCTCAAGAGGCCTGCTGACGCACTCGAGCAGTATCGCGAGGTCCTGGCCATCGACGTCGGATATACTCCGGCTCGGGCCGCTCTCGAGAAGATGCTGCCCGGAACTCTCGGCGGCGAGGCCGCCGCCGTGCTTGAAACCGTCTTCGAACAACAAGAAGACTGGGCGAGCCTGGCGCGTGTGCTCGAGGTGCGCGCCGAGGGCGCCGTCGCTACGGAAGAGCGCGTCGAAATCCTGCGCAAGCTCGCGCAGCTCTCCGCGTTCCAGCTCGGTTCAGCTGACGCGGCCATCGACGCGCAAGCGCGCGCGCTCAAGGCCGATCCCGCAAACCAAGACACGCGCCTCGAGCTCGAGCAGCTCGCGGAGCAGTTTGGCAAGCTCGGCGAGCTGACGAAGATCTTCGAAGAGATCGCGAAGGGGTCGCGCGACGCAGAGCTAGCGATCCTCTATTTCACGCGCATCGCAGAGCTCGAAGAGCGAGCTGGTCGCATCGACCAGGCGGTGGCAGCGCTGAACCGCGTGCTCGATCTCGATCCTTCGCGAGAAGAAGCGCTTGTGTTCCAGGATCGACTCCTCCGCAGCAACGGCAGGCTGAAGGATCTAGCACCGGTCTACGAGAAGCGGATCGCTCTCGCGCACGATCCCGACCTCCGCGAGAACTTGTTCATCGAGCTCGCTGAGCTGTTCGACTCTGCGCTGGGTCGCCCCGAGGAAGCCGTGCAGGCTTACCAGTCTGTCTTGGTCGAGCAGCCCGAGAGCCGCCGTGCGCTCAGCGCTCTGGCGAGCCTCTTTGGCCGCCTCGAGCGCTGGGACGACCTCGCCGACAACCTGAACGCTCAGCTTGTCCTCGCTGAGACCGAAGAGGAGCACGTTCGTCTTTCTCTCAGGCTTGCGGAGCTTCGAGAGCAGATGGGCAATGTCTCTGAGGCTGTCGAGGGCTACGCGGAGATCTTGGATCGGAACCCCGGTCAACCCGCCGCGCTGGCTGCCCTTGAGCGTCTTTCGAGTGAGCGCGCTCACGAGCTGCGTATCGCCGAGATCCTGGAGCCGCTCTACCGCTCACAAGGCGATTACAAGAAGCTCGTCTTCGTCCACGAGGTTCAGGTCCGGCATGCGACGGAGCCGTCGCGCCGCGTCCAGCTCCTCGAGACAATCGCGGAGCTCCATGAGGATGCCGGAGGCGATGCAGGCCAGGCCTTCGACGCGATGGCACGAGCGCTGAGCGCCGATCCGGGTCGCGAAGCCAGCCTCGAGAGCCTCGAACGGCTTGCCGCGCGCACCGGTCGTTTCGAAGACTTGGCAGCGCTCCTTGAGCGCGAGGCGAAGGAGGTTCCGGAGCCCGACCTGAAGAGCCGTCTGTTGATGGCTGCGGCGACGCTGCTCGAAGAGCGCGTGGGCGACACAGAGCGCGCGATCAAGACCTATCGCGCTGTGCTCGGCGCCGATCCCGAGTCACTCGACGCGGTCATGGCGCTCGAGCGGCTGTTCCGTGACGGTGGGAAGTTCGAAGAGCTCTCGAAGATCTTGCAGCAGAAGGCGAGCATCCTCACGGATATCGACGCCCAGAAGGCGGCTCTGTTCGATGCTGCTCAGCTCGAAGCGAACGAGCTCGGCCGTCAGGACGAGGCGATCCGCGTGCACGAGAAGGTTCTCGAGCTCGATCCCGACGATCTGCGGAGCTTGGATGAGCTGATCGCGATCTTCCTGTCGGAATCGCGCTGGAAGGACCTGCTCGGGATCTACTCGCAGAAGGCCGAGATCGTCACCGATCCGGAGGAGAAGAAGCAGGTCCTGTACGAAGTGGGTGCGGTCTATGAGCACGAGCTCAAGGACGTCTCCCAGGCGATCGACACGTATAACAGGATCCTCGAGCTCGATCCGGACGACCTCACGGCGCTCGGACGGCTCGATGTCCTCTACCAGGCGACGGAGAGCTGGCAGGAACTGCTCGGTGTCCTCACGCACCAGGCTGATTTGACCTCCGACGCCGACGAGGCGATCGGTCATCGCTACCGCGTCGCAGCGCTCTACGAGACGCGTCTCGGGGACAAGGAGCGAGCTGTTGAACTCTATCGAGAGATCCTGAGCCTCAGCCCCGGTCACCAAGACACGCTCGCCGCGCTCGAAAAGCTGAAAACCGACAGCAAGGTCGGCGTGCTCGCGGCACGGGTGCTCGAGACGGTCTACGAACAGAACGGCGACGCTGAGAAGCTGGTCGAGGCGCTCACGGTTCAGGCCAATGCCGCCGACGAGCCGTACCGAGCCGTCGAGATCTTGGAGCGGATGGCGGTCCTGCTCGAAGACTCGCTGGCTGAGCCGCGCCGCGCGTTTGAAGCGCTCGGCAAGGCGGTCTCGCTGGATCCCGAGAGCGAGAGCTTGCGTCAGAACTTCGAGCGCCTCGCGCTGCTCGCGGAGCAGCCCGAGCGGGCATCGGCTATTTACGACGCGGTTCTTTCAAAGATTGAAGATCAGCCCGACCTCAGCGCGACCATCGCGCTGCGCGCTGCGACCCTCTTCGAGAGCGCTTCCGACGATGTCGCGCGCACCATCCAAGCCTACAAGAAGGTTCTCAGCTACGAGCCGGAGAACCGCGCGGCGCTTCAGGCTCTCGATCGACTCTATGAGCAGTCGGGCGAGTACGAGGAACTCGCCAAGGTCTTGGTTGCGCAAGCGGACCTCGGCGACACCCCCGACGAGATCTTGGGCTTCAAGTATCGCCTGGGCGAGCTGAAGCAGAAGAAGCTCGGCGACGTCCTCGGAGCGATCGAAGTCTACGGGGAAATCCTCGCGGCCGCGCCGGAGCATGAAAGTGCCCTCGGCGCACTCGAAGACCTGTTCGCGTCCGGCACGGAAGTGCTGCGCGTCGGCCAGGTGCTCGAGCCGCTCTACCAGGCGTCCGGTAGCTGGGAGAAGTTGCTCGACGTCCGCGAGGGTGAGCTTTCGGCTCTGAAAGATCCCGCTGAGCGCCTCGAACTCTTGCTCCGTATGGCGGAGGAAAGTGAGCAGCAGCTCATCGACGTCGATCGCGCCTTCGAGATCTTGATCCGCGCCTCGCAGCTCGCCCCGAGCGATGAGCGCGTCATTGATGAGCTCGATCGTTTGGCGCCGGTTGTCGACGAAGGCTGGGCGAGGCTCGCCTCGGCTTACGCCGATGTCCTCGAGGACGAACAAACAGAGCTCGAGAAGCGCGTCGCGACGGGCCTGCGTTTGGCGGTCGTCTTCGAAAAGGAGCTCGACGATCTCGCTCGCGCGGAGCAGACGTACGGCTACGTCCTCGACATTGCACCTTCGGATCGGACCGCGCTCGAGAACCTCGATCGCATCTACACCGAGCTCGAGGAGTGGCAGCGGCTCGACGGCATCCTGGCTCGTCGTGGTCCGCTCGAGAAGGACCGCCACGACAAGATCGCTCTCTATCTCCGCCACGGTCTCTTGAACGAAGAGCGCTTGGCGCGCGGAGAGCTTTCGAGCGGACGGCTTGCAGAGCTCCTGCGTCAGGCAGACTCCGAGCTGCCCGTCGAGGACAGCGCGGACATCGCGTCGATCGCTCCCGCGTCGGACGACGAGCCTGAGGTGGGCGAGCCGGCGCTCGATGAGCTCTTGCCGAGGAGCGAGGCTCCGGAGAGCGAGGCACCGGAGAGCGACGCTCAGCTAGAAGCCGCGGCCTCCGAAGAGCGCGAGGACGCGACCACTGCGTCCGATACCGACGCGGAGGAAGCGGCTCCCGCCGCTCAGGCGAAGCCTGCTCTCGAGAAGAAGTATCTCGAAGCTGCGGTCACCTACTACCGTGTTGTTTTCGATAGCCTCGAGCCGGAGAACGAGGACGCGATCGCGGGGCTCACCCGCGTTTACACGCTTCTCGAGAACTGGCCTGCCCTCAGTGAGGTCTACAAGCGTGAGATTGAGCACGCTGTGGGCGACGTCGCCGAAGCTGACGCTCGCGCCAAACTCGCTCATCTCTTGGGCGAGCGGCTGGGTGATCGGAAGGGCGCGATCGAGGGCTGGAAGCGGGTCTTGGATCTGCGCGGAGAGGACCCCGAGGCGCTCAAGGGCCTCGCGCTCCTCTACGAAGCGGACCAGCAGTGGGCCGAGCTCACCGACGTTCTCGAGCGTCACTATGACATCGCGGACACCGACGAAGACCGGATCCATGTCCTTACGATGCGGGCGCGCCTGTTCGACGAGCAGCTCAACCGCGACGATGAAGCGCTCGAGAACTATCAGCGCATCTTGGACATCGATAGCTCGAACGTCCTGGCCCTCAAGTCCATTGCGAGCCTCTATCGCCGCAAGAAGGATCCCCACGAGCTCGCGCGCGCCCTCGAGAACCTGACCGACTACGCGGATGAGAGCTTCGCTCCGAGCGAACGCGCTGAGGCGTATCGGGAGCTCGCGGTTCTGCGCGAGACGGTGCTCGAGTTGCCCCATGACGCCGCCGACGCTTGGCGTAAGGTGCTCGAGTTCAAGCCGGGCGACTTCGAGGCGCTCGACAAACTCGACGCCTACTATCGCGCCGACGAGAACTGGGAAGAGGTTGTTGGGGTCAAGCTGCTCCGTGCGGATGCTCTCGAGGACAAGGAAGCGAAGCTCACCGAGCTTCTCCAAGCGGCCGAGCTCTGGAAGACAACGATCGGTCGCTACGACTCTGCGCGTACGGCCTTCGAGAAGATCCTCGAGATCGAACCGCTGCACGACTTCGCGTTCAAGGAGCTCGAGAAGCTGCACACCGCGGCGGAGCGCTGGGAATCGCTCATTGAGCTCTACCTGAACCGCTTGGAGCACTTCGAGGAGGTCCCGCCCCGAAGCGATCTGTTGCGGCGCATCGCGCGCGTCTTCGAGGAGCGCCTCGACGACAAGAACCAGGCGTTCGACGCTTTGGTCACCGCGTTCTCCGACGATTACTTCGACGACCAGACCGCAGCCTACCTTGAGCGTTTGGCCCACGCGACCAATCGCTGGAACGAGCTGCTCGCGACGGCGAACGCCTGGCTGCAGGAGGAAAATGAGCGGCGTCCGCGTATCCAGCTCTGCCTCCGTCTCGGCAAGTGGTACGGCGAGGACCTGGGCATGTCGAACTATGCCCAGCCCTACTACCAGCAGGTGCTCCTCATCGATCCGCAGAACGTGCGGGTGATGCGGCAGATGGCCGCGATCGAGCGCCTCGCGGGTCACTACCCGAAGGCGAGCCAGATGCTCACGAAGGCCCTCGACGCCGCAGTGAGCAACGACGACCGCAAGCTGATCCTGACCGATCTCGGCGACATCATCTATCGGAACCTCGATCAGGCCGATCAAGCGATCCCGTACTATCGCCGTGCCCTTGAGGTCGACGGCGCACATCGTCCGGCTCTCGACGCGCTCGAGCGGATCTACGAAGACCGCGGCCAGATCCACGACCTTGTGGAAATTCTCGCCCAGAAGGCGGGTTCCATCGACAACCCGGAGGAGACCGTCCGCCAGAAGCTTCGTCTCGGTTCGCTGCTCGAGGATCGTCTCGAGGACGCGGCGGGTGCGGCCAAGGCCTATCGCGACGCGCTGCACGTAGACCCAGAGTCGATTGCCGCGCTGCGCGGGCTCGAGCGCGTTCTCGAACGGACGAAGGAATGGCCCGAGCTCGTGAAGGTCCTCGAGCGCCAGCTCGACGTCGTGGCGACTGAGGGCGAGCGGGTCCAGGTCCTCTTGAAGCTGGCCGATGTCCAGGAACAGCAGTTCTTGAAGCCGGACCTCGCGGCTGAGCGACTCGAGCAGGTCGTTCAGATCGATCCCAGCCAAGAGGACGCTTACGTCTCCTTGGCGCGCTGCTACCGCAGACTCAAGCGCTGGCCGCAGCTCGTCTCCGCTCTCGAGAGGCATCTCGACGAGACAACGGACCGCGAGACCAAGCTCGAGCTGTACTTGGCGCTCGGCGCGGTGTTCCGCGACGAAATCCAAGATCTCGACCGCGCCATCGACAGTTATCAGTCGGTGGTCGACGCAGAGCCGACGCACATGGGGGCCCTCGAGGCGCTCAGCAAGCTCTACGAGCGCCAGGGGGACGCTTACCGAGCCGTCGAGTACATGACCCAAGTGGCCGATCTGACGACGGACGGCGCTCAGCGGGTGGACATGTACTACCGCATCGGTCGCGCCATGGAGGAGAAGCTCTCCGACCGAAGGGGAGCCCGCGACAAGTTCGAGCAAGCGCTCGATCTCGATCCGTCGCACCTCCCGTCGCTCGCCGCGCTGCGCACCATCGCGATCGATGAGGCCGATTGGGAAGGGGCCGCGGACTACCTGAACCGCGAGCAGGAGCGTACGGAATCGCCGCGTCAGCGGGCCCGCCTGCTCGTCGAGCTCGGTCGGATTCGAGAGGACATGCTGCTCGACCACGCCGGAGCCATCCAAGCGTTCGAGAGCGCGATCCAGTTCGACGGCGAGTGCGAAGACGCTGCTTTGGCGCTGGTTCGAGAGTACATCTCGCTCGAGCGTTACGCGGACGCCGCGCCGCTCGCCGAGATGCTGGTGCGTCGCTCACGGAACCTCGAACGCGAGCAGCAGCACATGCTGAACAAGCTGCTCGGCCAGGTGATGAGCAAACTCGGTGAGCATGAGCGCGCCGTGAAGGCCTTCACGGCGGCCGCCGGCCTTGACCCAACCGATCAAGAGACCACACGTGGAATCGCTGATTCTTCGTTCGCGCTCGGCGATTGGGCCACGGCGCTCACGAACTACCAGCGCGTCCTGACCTCACTCGCCGACGACGACATCGACACGCGAACGGAGGTCTACTTCCGACTCGGTGAGATCAAGCGCGCCCAGGGCCAGGATCGCCAAGCCATCAACAACTACGAGAAGGCGCTCTCACTGAACGGTGAGCATCGTCCGACTCTCGATGCGATGGTCCAGGTGCACGAGAAGGCCGGCGAGTATCGACTGGTGGCCGAGTACAAGCGCCAGATCCTCGATTCGCTGTTCGATGGGGACTCGCGTTACGCGATGCTCCTCGAGATCGGTGACTTGTGGGCGGAGCGGGAGAAGAACCCGGTCAAGGCTCTCGAAGCCTACGAGGAGGCGCGAGATCTCAAGCCCGACGATCTCAGTCTGCTGCACCGCCTACTCCAGAACTACCAGGCGGCCGAAGAGTGGCAGAAGATGGTCGACGTCCTGGACTCCATCACGGCGATCGAGCAGAGGCCGCTCGTCAAAGCCAAGCTCTTCTACACCCAGGCTCAGATCTACCGCGACAAGCTCGAAGATCCGATCCGCGCGGTCGAGCTCTTCAACGCGGCTCTCGATCTGAATCCGGAGCTGCTCGAGGCCTTCGAGCGCATCAACAAGATCCTCACCACGGAGCGGAACTGGAAGCAGCTCGAGCGCTCGTATCGCAAGATGCTTCACCGTCTCGCCGGCAAGGGCAAGTCGGAGCTCGAGCACAACCTCTGGCACCAGCTGGGTCTCATCTACCGAGACCGTACCGGTCAGACCAACGAGGCGATCGAGGCCTTCCGCATGTCGGCGAGCCTCGTGCACGAGGCTCCTGTCCAGCGGCAGATCCTCGCCGAGCTCTACGAGACGGCCGAGCGCTGGGAGGAGGCGGCTCACGAACAAAGGCGCCTGGTCCACCTGGATCCGCTCGCGATCGAGCCTTACCTCGCGCTCTATCGCCTCGCGCTGCACAAGCAGGCCTACGATGAGGCTTGGTGTTGTGCGTCGGTGATCTCGTTCCTCGGAAAGGCGGACGAGGAGACCGAGCGCTTCTTCCAGGACTTCCGTCCGCAGGGCATGCTCCCGGTCACAGGTCGACTCGGCAACGAGCACTGGACTCGCTGCCTGTTCCACCCGAACGAGAACGTCCACCTCTCGCGCATCTTCGAGATGTTGGTGCCCGCGGCCCTTCAAGCGAAGATCGCGATGCTCAGGAACCAGAAGAAGCTGCCGCAGATCGACGCTCGTTTCCGTCAGGACCCTGCGACCTCCACCGTCACGTTTGCCAAGACGTTCGGCTGGGCCGCGCAGGTACTCGGCATCGCGACGCCGCCTCTCTACGTCCGAAACGACGTACAGGCGTACATCACGGCGCTGCCGACGGAGCCTCCGAGCACCGTCGCTGGTCAGTTGGTCCTCTCCGGGTTCCAGCCCCAAGAGCTGACCTTCATCTGCGGTAAGCACCTCGCGCTCTATCGTCCGGAGCACTTCATGAAGGTGCTGTTCCCGACGAAAGATGAGCTCACTGTGATGTTGTTCGCGGGCGTTCTGCTCGCGGCTCCGTCCCAGCCGATGCCCCCGGATATGGATCAACAGATCCGGGCCACGGCTCAGAGCTTGGTGCACTTCCTCCAGCCGGTGCAGCTCGAAGGTCTCAAGCAGGTAGTTAAGGCGTTCCTTGCGGACGGTGCGCGCGCAAACGTGCGTCGCTGGTCGCAGGCCGTCGAATTCACGGCTTGCCGCGCTGGTCTCGCGCTTTGCGGCGACCTCGAGATCGCTCGCAAGATCATCGGGGCCGAGCAGCAGCTGCCCGGCGAGCCTTCGTCGGCCGAGAAGATGAAGGAACTTCTGATCTTCACCGTGAGCGAGGAGTACTTCGCGCTGCGCAAGGCACTCGGAGTCGCGGTTCAGGCGTAAGAGTCAGAAGGCCAGGCGAGACGAGGGCGGGCGCTTTCCGAAGCGTCCGCCTTCTCTTTTTCCCGGACGTCTTTCCTCGAACAGTGCTTCCGGGTGCCCCTTGGGGCCGCGCTCAGGCGCTTCAGGCCCGGTGCACTGCATGAAGAGGTCTCCGCACCTCTGCCATCGTTCGGTGGGTGCCGGACGGCGCCCTCAACGGGAGCCGCGTGCTTAGCGTCCGCGTCCGGGCACGTCGAAGACAGCGCGGAGGCCGAAGCCGACCCGCACGCCCACGGAGCCCGGCTCTTCTGGACCATCCGCCTGGACCGAGCTCGAGAGAGCGAAGTCGAAGAGCGGACCGAACCCGAGATTGGGCGTGGCGAAGAAATCTCCGCCGACCTGCAAGCGCAGCCACTCGAGGTTCAGGTAGCTGGAGGTTTCCGCCGGGGTGCGGACGCTGATACTTCTCAGACCGACTCCGAAGGCGAGCCAGGGGTCGAAGCGAAGGCCCTGGGTGAGGTGGTGACGCACGAGGATCGAGCCTCCGATGCCGTCGCTCTTGCAGGAGGGACAGGCGGTCGTCGAACCGCCGACCTGGAAGTCGCCAGCGACGCCCACGGTCAGAAGGCGGCTCACGCCGTAGGCGACGTCGAGGCCGCCCTGGAAGTTCGTGCTCACGCCGTAGGTGGTCGGGACGTCGATCGCGATGTTCCCGGCGGGAAAGCTGACCTGGGCGAGCACTGCCACACGGACGTGATCTCCGAGAGTATCGGGGGCCGAAAGGTCGCCCGAACGGTCCTGAGGCCCAGGGGCGGTCTCCTCGGGCTCAGAAGTCGTTTCGATGACGGCGGCGGTTTCCGGAGCCGGAGGGGCGGGCTCGGAAGGACGCTCTGCGCTCGTCGACACAGGCGCTTCTGTGTCGACTGCGTTCGGGGCGGCGTCAGCGGTGCCTTCACTGTTGTTTGCCGCGTTCGGGGCGGCGTCAGCGGTGCCTTCACTGTTGTTTGCCGCGTCCGGGGCGGGGGCGGCCTCCTGATCGGGGCTGGATTCCGCCGGCGTGGGGGCTTCCGCCGCCGGGGGCGTGGAATCGGGCTCTGCCCCGAGCGCCAGAGCCGGAGTGAGCAGAGCGCAGGACAGCCAGGAGTACCGACACTTCATGCGGCGCTGGTTACCACAACTTTTCCGACAACGGCCCGCTGAAACGGACGAATCCGGGCTCATGCTGCGCATTCGAGAGAACACCGACGAGATCGAGTGTGGCCGGACTCAGGGCCCCTTCCGGGTCGTGGTTCGGTCGATGGGAGAAGTGGTCAGCCGAGTCTTGGCTGTGGGCGGGACGCTCCGGTTCGGGAGCGGTCCGGAGGCAGACGTTCGCATTGCAGATCCGACGGTGAGCGCGCTTCATTGCGAGCTCATCGCGCGCCAAGATGGGGTCTTGGTTCGGGACCTGGGGAGCCGCAATGGGGTCCTCCTCGGCAATGGGAAGATCGAGGAAGCTCTACTTCGCGATGGCCGCGGCGAGATCTTGATTGGCCGCTCGACGCTCTCGATTGGAGCGCGGAGTGAGCCGAAGGGGGAAGGGGACCTCGGAATCGTGGGGGCGTCGCGTGCGATGGAAGAGGTGCGCGACAAGGTGCGGAACTTCGGGCGTTTGCGGGCGCCCGTGTTGATTCTCGGAGAGTCGGGGACAGGGAAGGACGTCGTTGCGCGAGCCATCTACCGGGCTTCCGAGCTCAAGGGCCCATACGTCGCGACGAATGTTGCGGCCTTGGCCGATACGTTGATCGACGCTGAGCTCTTCGGTCATGCGCGCGGGGCTTTCACTGGAGCCGTGAGCGCCCGGGCGGGCGCGTTTCAGCTCGCGGATCAGGGCCTTTTGTTCCTCGATGAGATCGCTGAGCTGTCTCCGGGGGGGCAAGCGAAACTCCTGCGCGTGGTCGAAGACGGCAAGGTGCGCCCGGTCGGTTCGGAGCGTGAGATCCAGGTGAACGCGCGCACGGTCTTTGCGACCTGCGCCGATCTCGACGGGAAGATGAAACGCGGTGAGTTTCGCCACGACCTCTTCCACCGCATCTCGATCCTGACGATCGAACTGCCGCCTTTGCGTCGGCGTCCCTCTGACATACCCCTTTTGGCTCGCCATTATCTGGACCAAAAGGCGAACGAGCTCGGCCCGCGCATCTTGTCCTCCGAAACGCTCGAGTTCCTCTCGGCGCAGAAATGGCCGGGCAACGTGCGCCAGCTATTTGCGAGCATTTACGCTGCCTGCGCGAGCACCCCGAACGAAGTCCTGCTCCCGCCGCATTTTCAGCTGAAGGGCGCCGAAGCGCCTCGCTCTCCTCTCGATCCAGCCGCCGCGCGGCGTCTACTCGAAGAGCACGGCTCGCTCAGCGCGGCGGCCCGCGCCGCGCAGGTCCCCCGTACGACCTTTCGCTCCCTGGTGGCGAGGAGCGGCGCGCGTTAAAACGAAGCCACTCGCGTGGCACTCAGGTGGTTCTTCTGGCGTCCGATTTGGCTCGGGTGCCTGCTATTGACGCTCATTGCTTGCGACGAGCCGGGGAGCCGTTCTCCCCGAGTCGACACGGGCGGAGTGGAGCCCTTGTCGCTCGAGACCCGAGACCAGCTCCTTTCTTTCGTCTCGGAACTCGAGGCAGAGGGGGAGCGAAGCGCAAACGGAGCCGAGCGGTCGGCCTCCTTCGCCCGCGCCGCACATCTCCTCGAGCAAAGTTACCTGCGCGACGGCAAGACCGTGGACGCGGTGCGTGCCGAAGATCTCTGGAAGCGAGCCAGCGCGGCAGCGCCCGGGTCCTGCGAAACGGCCCTCCGAGGCCTGCGTCTCAGTGCATTTTTGAGCGGGTCGAGCGAGCAGATCAGCCTGGGGCTCGAAGGCAGTCGTCCGACGCTGACAGAGCCGGAGTGTCGCGCGCGTCTCGATCGCAGCCGCGCCTTCTTGCGCGGCGGCTCGGAGCCGAGAGCCCAAGGGCCGACGGACTCGGCGGAGCAAAAAGGAGAGGCGCCTCGGGGAGTGGTCGCCGCACAGCCTGACGCTCTCGAAGTGGACGCCACCGCTGAGATCACGGGCGTGGAGACGCTCTCTGCGCAGGACTCCGCGCGGGTGGTCGTGAAAGTGACGCGTCCGACGCGATTTGAGCTCGGCGTGCTCGACGAGGACAGCGCAGGGGGGCCGCGCCTCTATGTCGACGTGCATGGCGCTCTCTATCAGGGTCAGCGTGTCTTCGAGGAAACCGGGCTGGTCTCAAGGGTGCGCCTCGGCCATCGTGCAGGCGGGACGCGCCTCGTGCTCGACTTGCGGCGCGCCGCCTATCACCGCGTCTTTTACTTGCCGCACCCGTTCCGACTCATCATCGACCTGAGCGTGACAGCCCCGGAGCGTCTCACGATCCCCCGCGAGATTCGGCGTGTCGTGCTCGATCCGGGCCATGGCGGACATGACCCCGGAGCGGTGGGCCCCTCTGGGCTCCGTGAGAAGGATGTGACCCTGGACATCGCGCACCGAGCAGCGCCGCTTTTGGCTCGGGAAGTGGGCGTCTCGACGCTCCTGACGCGCGACGTGGACGTCTATGTGCCCCTCGATGAACGGGCCGCCCGCGCCAATGCGTTCAACGCCGACCTCTTCATCTCCATTCACATGAACTCGAGTCCGGACGGTGCGGCGCGCGGCGTGATGACGTTTGTGCTCGATTCTTCTCGCCACGAGTCGGAGGCCCAGGTCGCGGCTCGGGAGAACGCATCGACGGCTGCCGCCGCGGCTGAACTTGCTAATTCGCTGAGTGGCATCGAGAGCTCATCTTTGCGTGCGGCCTCTCAATTGTTCGCGGAGCTCCTGCAGCGCGCGGCCGGGGCCTCGCTCCGACAGCTCTACCCAGACGTCGAGGATCACGGGGTCCAGCGGGCGGGCTTTTACGTGCTGGCGGGCGCGACCATGCCGGCTGTGCTGTTCGAAGGCTCCTTCATTTCAAATCCCGTGGAATCAAGACGCCTGAGCTCCGAGGCCTATCGGCAGCGGCTTGCTGACGCATTGGTCAATGCTGTGCGCGCCTACAAAGAGGGGCGGCATTAAGGCTTGGGCCCGGGGGGTAGGCGGAGGTGGGACCGGGAGGGCGTCCTTTGGTTGCTACCCCCGAAGCGGTGGGCTACGCTCCCGAGCTCGCCGGAGAGCGACTCATGAACAAGCCGCAGCTCAAGAAATTCAAGCAACTTCTCGAAGAGAAGCGTGAAGAAATCCTCAAGAAGGCGCAGCAGACGCTGACGGAGGATATGACGCTCGACCAGGACGATCTGCCCGATGAAATGGACCTGGCGTCCAGCGAGTATCTGCAGTCGTTCACCTTCCGCCTCCGCGGCCGTGAAAAGGTCTTTCTGAGCAAGATTCAGAAAGCCCTCGATCGCATCGAGGATGGAACCTTCGGACTCTGCGAAGAGTGTGGGACGGAGATCACTCCGAAGCGCCTCGAGGCGCGCCCCGAGACCACGCTCTGCATTCGCTGCAAAGAGGACCAGGAGCGCGTCGAGCGCGACTTCGGTTAAGGCGAGCCTCGCCCATGGAAAAGAAACGGGGCGCCTTCTGGTGCCCCGCTTTTCTTTGAGCGCTCGGTCGCTCCTGATGGGTATTGGCCTTCCTTGGGCCAAAGTGCCCCGGATCAGCTCTCTTCCGAGTTTGCCTTCTTCTTCATCCGCTCGATGAGTCCGGAGAACCCGTCCTTGTCCATGATCTTTCGGAACTGGTTCCGGTAGTTCAGGACAAGGCTCGACCCTTCCGTGATGATGTCCTGGATGCGCCATTTGCCGTCTTTCTGGGCAACGACGTAGTCGATCGAGAGGGGCTCTTTGCGCTGGTCCGTCTTGTGCTTGGCGGTCGTCTTCACCAAACGCCCGCCTTTGGCGTCGTTTTCTCCGCGGAATTCAATCGCGTAGTTGAGCGTGTCGCGGATGTTCTTGGTGTAGGCGCGGCGGACCAGGGTCACGAGCAGCGTCTGGAATTCTTTGCGCTCGGCTTCGGTCAAACTCTCCCATTTGCCTTCAAGAGAGGCGGAGGCCAGCTTGTCGTAGTCGAGCAGCTGGTCGAAAGCCTGATTCAGCTTTTCGACGGGGGCATTCGACGAGACGAGCGAGGTGAGCTCCGTGTGCTTGACCTTGAGATACCCTTCGGCGCTTTCGGCGAGGGCCGGCGACGCGGCGAAGAGGACGGCGAGGGCTAAGAACAGGCGGCGGGCGAAGCGAGAGTTGATCATGGCGAGAAGTGGGGGTCGAAGGTCATACGGACCGTACCCTCTTCACCTTCCCACGCCGAAAGCGCTCGGAAAAGGTTCGTTGGCCCCAAAATTACCCTGAATTTTCCTTATGATACCGGGGCATACGCAGGACGAAGGTCGCGCCGCTCTGTCCCGTGGGCACTTCGACGGTAAAACCGTGCTCATCGGCGATGCGCTTGACGACCGCGAGCCCGATTCCGGTGCCATGGGATCTCGTCGTGTAATAGGCGTCGAAGATATGAAGACGAGCCTGTGAGTCGATGCCGCTGCCGTCGTCCTCCACTGCGACACTCACCTGGTCCCCGGTGCCGCTCAGGCGGACGCGCACCTCTCCTCCAGCCTCGCTCGCCTGGACCGCGTTCCGCACAAGGTTCCAAAAGAGCTGTCGAAGTTGTCCGCCATCGGCCCAAACGGTGAACTCGTCGCCCTCGGGCGCGAGGAGCTCTACGTCCACATCGCTCGTGGCGCGTCCGGATACGCGAGCCAGCTGGACGAGATCTTGCAGCAGGGGACGCACGGCCACTGGGGCGAAATCCGGGGGTCTCGGTCGCGCAAGGTCGAGCATGTCGCTTACGAGCTCTTCGAGCCGCTTCGATTCTCGGAGCACGATATCGCAGAGCTGCCGGTCATCGTCATCGACGGCGGTGGTGCGGAGCATTTGCACCGAGCCGGAGATGGCGCTCAAAGGATTGCGGATTTCGTGGGCGAGGCCGAGAGACAGGCGCCCGAGCTCAGCCATGCGCTCGGCGCGGTGGGCGCGGTCTTCGGCGTCGACGAGGGCGCCTCGGGTGCGTTGCAGGCGCTCGGAGAGATTGCTCACAAGCAGCGCGACGAAGAGGAGCGCGAGCAGGTTGATCACCACGTGGAAGGTGATGTCGTCCGGGTGCAGCGCGTAGGAGCGGGAGGGCTGATCCGGCGGAGCGGGGAGGGTCTTGGCCTGCACGAGGAGAGTCAAGAGGCTGTAGAAGACGCCGCCGCTGAGGGCGGAGGCCATGGCCCCTGGGACGCCGAGGACGATGCCTCCGACGATGCAGGAGATGCCGTAGAGGACTGTGGCTCCGCTCGCCGGTCCTCCGCTCAGGTACACCATCACAGTCCAGAGCGCCTGATCGATGAGTAAGGTTCCGAGCAAGACGGAGCGCGCCTTGGTGCCCGTACGCAGCAGCAGGTAAGCCACGGCGCTCGTCAGGACTGCTACGAGAAATGTGCCCAGAGCCAGGGACGTCGAATAGCTGAGCGTCCCTTGCAAAGGCGGGCTTACGAGCTCGAAGGCGACGACGGAGAGGGCCGCGCCGAAGAGGACGAAGCGGAAAGTCGTGAGCCAGCGGAAGGTCCTCCGGAAGGGAGGGGAGGCCACGGTGGGGCCCGCTTGCGGCCCGTCGCCGGGGGGGCGCCCAGGGGGCATCGAGGGGGAGAGATGGAGTACCACGGCGACCTAAGTGGTCTCCTTTCGACTACCCTCCGCCACCCACGGCACCAGCGAGCGAGAAGATCGGCAAGTACATAGCGACGAGCACGACGCCGACCATTCCGCCGACGCCGACCATCATGATCGGTTCGAGAGAGGAGGTGAGCGCGGCGACTGCGACGTCCGTCTCCTCTTCGTAGAAGTCAGCGATCTTGTTGAGCATCTGATCGAGGGCGCCCGTCTGTTCGCCGACGGAGATCATCTGCACCACCATCTCCGGGAACACTCCCGCCTTGAGCAAGGGATCGGCCATGTTCTGACCTTCGCCGACGGCTGTGCGCACGTCCATGACGCCTTCCGAGATGATGACGTTGCCGGCGGTGCGAGCGCAGATCTCGAGGGCATCGAGGATCGGAACGCCCGATTGGAGCAAGGTGCCGAGCGTGCGCGTGAAGCGAGCGACGGCGATCTTCTGCATGGTCGGACCCATCACCGGTAAGGAGAGGAGCGCCTTGTGCAGCATCTTCTTGCCGCGTGGGTTCCGGTAGGTGGCAATGAAGGCGTAGGCGAGCCCGATGCCGACCAGCACGAACAACCAAAGGTAGCTCACGAACGTGTGAGAGGCGGCCAGCATCAATCGAGTGATCCCGGGCAGGTTCTCCTTGCCGCCGCCGAAGTTTTTGAACATCTCCTCGAAGGCTGGGATGACGAACGCCATCAAGATCGCCATCACCGCGATCGCCACAAAGACGACGATCGTCGGATAGGTCATGGCTCCTCGGACCTGGGAGATCAGCTTGGCTCTCTTCTCGATGTACGTAGAGAGACGGAGCATGATGCTGTCCAAGATGCCGCCGACTTCACCGGCCTGAATCAGGTTGACGAATAGATCGTCGAAGATGAGTGGATGGCGCCGGAGCGACTCGCTGAAGGTGGCGCCTTGCTCGACGTTGCCTTTGATGTCGGTCAGGGCTGCCTTGAACGCTCGGTTGGATTGTTGCGAGGCTAAGATGTCGAGACACTGGACGATCGGCAGGCCCGCGTTGATCATCGTCGCAAATAGGCGCGTGAAAGTGACCAGTTCCTTCACGCCGACGCCGCCGCCGAAGCTGATGCCGCGCAGGCGCGAACGCGGCTGGACCTTGACGGGGGTCAAGAGCTGCTGGCGGAGCCGGTTTTGGACGGTGATGATATCGGGCGCGTCCATGACGCCCTTTTGGATTTGGCCCGCGCGGTTGCGCGCTTCCCAGCTAAACTCCGGCATGCTGTTTCCGATTCCGACTCTGGACGCGCCTCAGACGATAAGGCGATCATACCCGGGGCTTTGACGCGAGGTCAAAACTACAGGGACGCTGAGAGAATGCCGAGAGAAGCTGACATCGATGCCCTCGTCAGAGGTTGTGTGACAGAGGCACATGTTGCTCCGGTCGGCGTCGCCGCTTGGGCGCGGGTGGGCGATGGACGGGTTTTTTGGGGAGGGGAGGGCGCCGAGCGGGACTCTGCCTTCGACCTGGCCTCGGTGACGAAGACCTGCGTGGCGGTGACGGCAGCGGGGCTCGCTCGGTCGGGAGGATTGAGCCTGGACCGCCCGGCCCAGCACTATTTGCCTGGACTCGCGGGGACTCGAGGGGGAAGCGCGCCCCTCAGACTCCTCCTTGCTCACCGGAGTGGTCTTCGCGCGCACGAACAGCTCTATCGAGATTCTTGGGCCGGGCGCCCTGTTTCGCGCCATCACGCCCTTCGGCGCGCTGCCGAAGCGCACGGACAGCACTCGGGCGCTCTCTACAGCGATCTCGGGTACATCATTGCTGGCGCTTGTCTCGAAGCTGCCGCGAAGACACCGCTCGATCTGCTTATTGAAGAGGTCCTCGCGCGACCTCACAAGCTCTGGATTGGCTCAGCAAGGAGGCTGCGTGCCGAGGGCATGCGACTGTTCGTACCTACGGAGATCCAGCCTGCTCGGGGCGGACTCCTCTTGGGGGTCGTGCATGACGACAACGCATGGGCGCTGTCAGGGCTCGGTTGCTCAGGGCACGCGGGCCTTTTTGGGACGCTCGAGGCGCTGGTCCGGTTTGGACTGCTGCTCACCGCGGGCGCTCGGGGCAGCGGTCCTTTTGAGCCTCTCGTGCGTGATCTCCTGGCGGAAAACGGCCAAGGGCTCGGCATGGGTTTGATGTTTGCGAGTGGGCCGGACAGTCAGGCGGGACAGCTGCGGGGCCCGCGGGTCTTCGGTCACCTGGGGTTCACCGGAACGAGTCTGTGGTGTGATCCCGATCGAGGCGTCGCCACGGCTTTGCTGACGAATCGGGTGTACCCGCGGAGAAATCCTCGACCGACGGTGCCGGGCATCGCTTCGGCGCGCCGCGCTGTCCACGACCAGCTTTGGGCGCTTTCGGACCGGGCAGCGAGCTGAGGCGCGTGCACGGAACTGGCCTCAAGGAGCGCAGTCTGGAAGGGGACTCGACGGGGCGATGTCCTATCGCTAGGACTGTGCGAATGGGTCCGAGGGATTCGGCCCCGATGTCGGTCTGATGTGGAAGCTCTCGATTGCTGACGACCAGGGCCAGCGAACGAACGTCACCCTCGTCCGCGACCAGTACACGATCGGTCGCGCGGAAGGGAACAGCGTTCGTCTCACGGAACGCAACGTGTCCCGCCAGCACGCGCTCGTGGAGCGCACGAAGCGCGGCATCCGAATCCGTGACCTTGATAGTGACAACGGAATATTCGTGAACGGCGTTCGGCTCTCGAGTGAGCCGCACGATCTCGAGCACGGTGATCTCGTCCAAATCGGCGACTACCGGATTGATGTCATCGACGAGGATCGCTCGACCCAAGAGCAGGCCCACCGACCTCTCGCGGGCTCGGTGTCTCCGCCGTCGACGCGCCTCTCCGATCGACTCGTCGTGCTGATCGGCCCGAACCAAGGCCACGAATACCCCCTCGAGATGGACAGGCACCTCATCGGACGCGGCGAGGAATGCGACATTCCGCTGGACCACGCCTCCGTGAGCCGCGTTCATGCGGAGGTTCGTCGTATCGACGCGGAACATTTCGAGATCATCGACAAGGGCAGTGCCAATGGGCTCCGGATCAACTCGAGGGAGATGCCCCGAGCTGTCCTCGATGGACGAGATGTGATCGAGATCGGAGACGTTGTCCTCAAGTACATCCCGAAGGGTCAGGTGTTCCGCGCTTCGCCGGCAGAAGGGGCGCGTATTGCGGCTTTGGCGGGAGCTTCCTCTTTGCCGCCCGGCGAAAAAGCTTCCATCGGTCTCGGTCGAACCCTGTTTGCCGCGGGCCTTGGTGCTTTGGTGGCCGCTCTTCTTGCAGCATATCTCATCACGGCACCCTCGCGGGCACGGGGCGTTGAGCGAGCCCGGGCGACCGCGGGGCTCGCCGCGAACGTGGTCGCAGCGCTCGATGAAGCGGTCGCTCTCAAGGAAAAGGGAGACCTCAGCGGCGCTCATCGGAAGATTCAGGGGCTCGGGCGCAAACCACAGATCACGAAGCTGCCCGATGTGATCGCGATTGAGACCGCCTGGGCCAAAGCTCAGCTGGAAGAAGCGCGTAAGAGGCCTTCGCTCGCCGAGCGTCGGGCGCTTTTTGATGAGGTGGCGCGGACCGAGACGGTCCCGACGGCGCTCCGGCGTGAGGCGAGTGACCTGTCGCAGAAGACCGCCGAGAAGGGAATTTCCCTGGAAGAGCTCGAGCAAGAGCAGGGCCGCACCGAGGCCGAGTCGGATGCAAAGAGTCCCTGAGCGGGTCTTTTTTGAGGCCAAACCGGTGCTCGCGGTCGCGCTGGCGCTGGTTCTTGCGCTCGTGGCGGAGCTCGTTCCCGCTCTTGAGCCCGTGCGTGTCCTCTCTGCGGTGAAGCGCGCTCCGAGTGAGCCGGAAGCGGCGCCTTCTGCGCCGCCTGAGGCCACCGAAGGTGAAGCGGTGCTCGAGCGATCGGCGATCGTTTCGGAGGCTCGTCTGAGCGCAGACGAGTCGGCGCCGGTGGTCGCCTTGGACCGGCTCGAGAGCTTGCCCGATTTCGGTGAACCGCCGCGTCCTTTGATCGATCCGAGCGGGCGGGCCCTCGACCAGTTCTTCGCGAGCCTTGACCGTACGCGACGTCGCGACGCGGGAGCCACCACGCGCGTTCTGCATTATGGCGACTCGCTCATTGTGAGCGATTACGTATCTGGAACGTTGCGCCGACGCATGCAGGGTGTCTTTGGCGACGGCGGACACGGCTATCAACTGATGGCGAACGCCTGGCCTGCGTACTTTCATAATGACGTCTTCCGTTTCGCCACGGCGGGCTTCCGCGCGAGTCGTATCGTCGGTCCTGAGACGAAGGACGGCCTGTACGGGCTCGGCGGCGTAACTTTTCGGAGCTACTCTGGGCTTCGGGCCCAGTTCGGAACCGAGGAAAAAGGGACCTTTGGTCGCTCGGTCTCGAGGTTCGTCGTGTCATACCTGGAGTTCCCGGGAGCGGGGTCCCTCGAGGTGTGGATCGATGGCGCTCAGGCGGCGATCATCGACACGAATGGCCCGAGCCCGCGTGTGATGCGTCGCGAGTTTTCGGTCCCAGACGGTCCCCATCGCTTCGAGATTGTAACCCGCGGCGGCGAGACGCGGACTTTTGGTGTTGTCATGGAGCGGGACGAGCCGGGGGTGGTCTGGGACGCCCTCGGTATCCAAGGGGCGCGGATTCGCTTCTTGGATAAGATCGAGCCGGAACATTTCGCAGACGAGTTGCGCTGGCGCGATCCGAAGCTCGTGGTGTTTGAATTCGGTACGAACGAATCCGGGGACGGCTACGCCTATCCGATGCCCGAGTATCAACGGACCATGCAAGAGGTGCTCCGAAGGGTGCGCGCTGCGGTCCCGTCGGCGGATTGTCTGATCATTGGGACGATGGACCGGGCGCGCGTTGAGGACGGTCAGGTCACGAGCATGAAGATCATCCAGCTGATCGTCGCTGAGCAGGAGAAGGCTGCGGCGGAGGTCGGTTGCGCTTACTTTGACACCTATCAGGCCATGGGCGGGTGGGGCTCGATGCCCGCTTGGGTGAGGCGAGGCCTGGGGCAAAAGGACATGATGCACCCGACGGGTGTAGGTGCGGATCGCATCGGTACCTGGGTGTTTCAGGCGCTCATGCAGAGCTATCGAGCCTATAACGAGCGGCCAGCGACGAAAGACTCTGAGTAGACCGGCTTCGCCTGGGCAAGCTCGCGGTTCGTCTCGAATGCTTCGTTAGGGATGGTCTTCTGAAGGGACCTCGGGCAGGGCAATTGAGCGCAAGAGCAGCTCAGACAGTCGCCGGCCGAGCTCTTCGTAGCCCTGCACCGTCAGGTGGATGTGATCGGGTCGAGCGAGAGGAGGGGAGGCTTTGGCCCAGGCGTCAAAGCTCCCAGGTCCACCCATGAGCTCGAAGAGACTCGTGAAGGCGCAGCCCGCTCGCTCGGCGGCGCGCGCCTGAGCCTCGGTGATGAGGACTACGCGCGGCTGGCTCTCGCCCGCGGCGGTCCTAGCGTCGGGGGGACCAATGATCCAGCAGTCGACTTCGGGCGCCCCCGCGCGCACGCGAGTGAGCAGCTCGAGAGCATCTTCTTCATAGACCTTCGGGTCGCGGCGATCGAAGACCTCGTTCGTCCCGTACATGACAACGACGAGGTCCGGCTGTCTGAGCCGCACCTCGTTCACGAAGGTCTCCTGGCTCCAGGCAAGAGGGGTCCTCATGCGGGCCCCGTTGATGCCGACGGTGTCCAAGATGAGACCGGGCTCACGAGTTGTCAGGTCGAGACCGAAGAGCTCAGGGCTGCCGCCCAAATGGCGCACGACAAAAGGCGAGCGTTCGTCCGAGGGGGGGAGCGAAAAACTGGTCCGTTCGATGCGAGGAAACTGGCCACTTGCGGTCAGGCGGCGATAGCTGTCCCCAAAACGCACCTCCAGGGAGTCACCAGGCCGCAGCCGATAAGCGAGCTCTGCTTGCTTCACTCGCGCGCTCTTGGGCGTGACGCGGGCTCCAGCGCCACTCTGAGGCAAGGTGCGGACCCCGCCGTAGCCGAGCGTGTCATCGGAGAGCGGGATTTGCGTCGCGGGATCACGGGGCTGACGTTTCCAGGAGCCGGAGCGCTCGAAAGTGAGGGCGCCGTGTCTCTGGCCTTTCTGGCCGAGAGTTACGAAGCCGGGACCGCCGCTCGGTACGATGCGCGTTAGGTCGCGGCGCACTTGATCGGTCAAGAAGTCACCGGCGGTGTGGGAGTCGCCGAGCCACAAAATTCTCACATGCGAGCTTCGCTGTCCGCGGGCGAGCTCATGGAGAGCCGCGAAGAAGCGTGACAAGTGAGGCAGGCGACGATCATCTTCGGCGGCGTCGATAGCCTCGCTCCGCGCGCCTTCAGCTGACTCCGCGTGGGCCGAGGTCCCGTCGTGAGCCTCCTTTTCCCCGGCAGACGTGTCCGGAGTGCTCCCCATCTCGCCCGGATATTTCGCGGGCGCGGGAGAACTCGGCGGAGGAGGGGAACATCCCAGCACCAGAGCGAGCGAGAGAGGAAGCCAGCCAGAGAACGCTCTCATGGGGACGGGGCGACCTCAGGGGCCTGTACGAGAGCCGAGAGCACATCGGTCCAAGCGGGCTCGACCGCCTCGCTGATCAGCGGTTCGCTCGTCCCGGCGAAGCGCAGGTGCCACCCGAACGCCCTGCGCTCTGGGCTCGTCAGAGTGCTCTGGATCGCGCGCCGGAGCAGTCCGAGGAGCCGCGGCGCCTTCGGACGCTCTGGATCGAGCGTCGCTTCGATCCACTCAAAGACCTCACGGTCCGTCGGCGGGGCCGAGCGCAAGAGGTGTTTGACTCCGTCGAAACGAATTTCGCTCATGCGCGCGAGGGCGCGGCTCGCCCGGTCCACGGTCTCGAAGAGGAACGGCTTGTCGGACCAGACAGTCTCCGCGTGCAGAGTTCCGGCTCGAACGGCGCTCACGATCTCGGCGAGGAGCGAGCCCTGGTCGAGGACCTTACGCTCCTCGGTGCCGACGAGCGGCGCGATGCGCAAGATGCCGAGAGCGGACGTGTGGGCTCGGGCTCGACGGATGATTTGCTCGGCGAGGGCCAGCGATTCTTCGAAGAGCGAGCCGAAGCCCTGGCCTACGTTGAAATCGCCTTCGCCAACGGTTCCGTGGGCAGTTCCGAACACCAAGAACGAGGAGAGGAATGTCGCGCCGCGCGGCGCGCCGCCTGCTTTGATGAACTCGAGCGACTCTGCGGCCGCCCTCACGTGATGACTCGCGGCAGGCTCCCGGAACCGCGAGCGATCGGGCTCGACCGCTGTGATCAGCTGCGCGACGTTCTCGAGGAGCTTTTTGTACTTCGCTCCCGAGAGTCCGAAGTCGACAGCGCGCGCGCTGCCGCCGAACTCCTGAGCGAGCCCGAAGCCGGACGTGCCAACGACGGCGACCTCGCGACCCTGTCCGTGGAGCTCACGGATCAAAGGCTCGGCGAGGGCGCCATCATTGCCCACTACGAGGGTCCAGCTAGGGCCCACCTGGGCCAGGGAGCCATCAGAAGGGGATGTCGTCATCGTCGGGGCTTCCCCCGTAATCGGCGTCATCGAAGCCACCGCCGCCGCTGGAAGGTCCGAAGTCGTCGCCGCCGGACGCCCCACCGCGCGAGCCACCGCGTCCTCCCGACCCTCCGCCGAGGACGACGTTTGAGGCGATGACCTCCGTCGTGTAGCGCTTGTTGCCATCCTTGTCGTCGTAGGAAGACGTGCGAAGGCTCCCCTCGATGAGGATTCGGTCCCCCTTGGTCAGGATCTTCCCGAGCGCTTCGGCCCTACGACCCCAGATGACAACTCGGTGCCATTCCGTCCGCTCCTGCCGTTGTTTGTTCCGATCGAGATAGCTCTCGGAAGTTGCGAGCCGGAGCTTGAGCACCGCGGTGCCACCGCTCGTGGAGCGGAGCTCGGGGTCAGCGCCCAGGTTACCAAGAAGAATGACGCGATTGAGACCTTCTGCCATTTGTTCGTTTTCCTCGTTTACCGCCTCCCCTTTCGGAAGCGGTCTTTCGAAGGCTCGATCTCGCGGGGATTCGGTCGCGCGTCAAGCAGAGCTTGTCATTGTTCGTCCGCGAGCCGGCGCGCCCGGACAAAAAACGACAGACAAAGTCACGCTCGAGCGGTGAGCGCGCTGAGCTCGTCCTGAATTTGGCGCCGGAGGTTCAAGAGCACCGACCGGACTTGGAATCGGTCATCGAGGACCGGGAGGGACGTCGGCGCCGATGCAGACTCGGCGGGTGCCATTGAAGCGGCCACTTCCGGCGGCGCGGGCGTCTCGCTATTCGCCTTCGGATCGCGCTCCTTCATCAGCTCGCGGAGCCGCTTGCGCGCACCATGGACCGTGTAGCCTTCGCTGTAGAGGAGCTCTTTGACGCGCAGGAGCTTCTCGAGATCGCGACGAGAATAAACTCTCTGTCCCTTGGGCGATTTTTGAGGACGGATGGTCGGGAACTCCGTCTCCCAGTAGCGGAGCACATGCGTCTCGACGCCGACGATCTCTGCGACTTCGCCGATGCGGTAGTAGAGCTTGAGCGGGAGGTTCGGACGCGTCATGTGCCGCCTTCGGCACCCGAGTTCAGCGTTTGCTTCAAGAGCTGGCTCGCCTTGAAGGAGAGCACTCGCCGTTCTGTGATGACGATGGGCGTGCCGGTCTGCGGGTTTCGTCCTTGGCGGGGACGCTTGTCACGCAGGATGAAGTTCCCGAACCCGGAGATCTTGATCTTCTCACCGCGTCCCAGGGTCTCTTTCATGGTCTCAAATACGAGGTCGACGAGATCGGCGGCCTCCTTCTTCGAGAATCCTCCGAGCTCTGCGTACAGCGTTTGGACGATGTCGGCTTTCGTGATGCGGCTACCCAAGACAGAACCCCCTGGTGAACATCCTTACTTAAGGTAACCCTAGCTTGCCCCAGGCACAATCCGAAAGCAGGAAGGGGAGCCCTGAGGCTCCCCAATTTTTCCGGCCCAGCGCCCCTGGGGCCCTCAGCCCCCGCCCAAAAGGCGCGCTTTTTAGGCTGCGTTGGCCAGCGACTCCTCGACCTCGCTCGTGACAGGCTCGCTGACTTGAGCGCGCACCGGGAGACGGTCGCGGATGAGGAGGCCGGCGACATAATAATAGCCCCACGCGAAGAGCAGCGCGAAAGGTGCGGCGAAGTAGTGTCCGAGGTGCACAGCGACGCCCGCGCTCGCAACACACACGGTACCGAGCACGAGCTCGACGAAGGGGAGATCGGCGCCGGCGCGATAGCGGGTCATGCCGGTCCCGCGCTTCGGGGTGCGCACGAATTCACCGGCCATGTGCGTCATGCCGGAGAAGACCGCGCGGGTGAGGTGAGGGGAGAGGCCTGCGCCGAGCCCAATGAGAATCGGCATCCTCTTCAGAGCGTTCCAGGGAGAGCGTCCTTGGTAGTGCTCAGCGAGCATGTAGAAAAACACGAGGGACCCGGTCGCGCCTACAGAGATCGGCAGGTCGATGAGGATGAGCGTCTTGGCGTCTGCGACGGGTAGGAGGATCAGCGCCGGGAGCATGAGCACGCTCATGAGCATCATGAACGGATAAGCAAAGTGCGGGAGCATGTGGAAAGCTCCCTCGATCTTCTGGTGCAGCGTGAGTCCGGGGGCACGCAGGAAGATCGGGAGCAGCTTGCGGGCGGTTTGGACAGTGCCTTTGGCCCAGCGGTATTGCTGCGCGCGGAGAGCCGTCATCGTGTCGGGGAGCTCGGACGGCGTCGTGATGTCGGGCCGGTAGATGAAGCGATATCCGGCGAGCTGCGCGCGGTAAGAGAGGTCGAGATCTTCGGTGAGCGTGTCGTGCTGCCAGCCGCCTGCGTCGACGATCGCGCACTTGCGCCACATGCCGCCGGTGCCGGCGAAATTGAAGAAGCAGCCAGAACCAAAGCGCGCCTGATTTTCGATCAGGTGATGGCCGTCGAGCATGAGCGCCTGGACCTCGGTCATCAGGTTCTCGCTGCGGTTCAGGTGATCCCAGCGGGTCTGAACCATGCCGATCTTCGGGTCGGTGAAGTGGTGCACGATGTCGCGCAAGAAGCTCGGGCGGGGAATGAAATCGGCGTCGAAGACGGCGACGAACTCGCCGCGCGCCTGAGAGAGACCGAAGTCGAGGGCGCCCGCCTTGTAGCCGTGGCGGTTCGGGCGGCGGAGGTAGTGGATCTGGACGCCGGAGCGACGGACCGCTTCAACGGCGCGCATGGCGATCTCCTCGGTCTCGTCCGTGGAGTCGTCGAGGACCTGGATCTCGAAGCGGTCGTGGGGGTAGTCGAGGCGACCGGTGGCTTCGATCAGCCGAGCCGCGACCGTTGCCTCGTTGTAGAGGGGCAGCTGGACGGTCACGAAGGGAAGCTCAGCTTCGCGGAAGCGCTTCTCGGAAATCCTTGCCCGCACCACGTCCTTTCGGTGCTTGAGGCAAAGGTACACCAGCCAGGCGCGGTGGACTCCGAAGATGCAAAGCGTGGATAAGACGCTGAAATAAACAAGGACCAAGGTCACTTCGGCCAGGTGTGCCATCGCTAGGATTTTCCTATCAAAGTGCCCCTGCGAAGTTGTCACCGAAATGTAATTTGTTGCAGGTTGATGTAGGTAAAGCCTCTGAATTCCCTGGAATTCCCGGAGTTTGGCGCCCGACTGGGGGGCCAGACAGCACCCCGGGACCGTCGCATCCGAGCTCAAGGAGCTCCCCTCCGGACCGTTCCATTCGCTGTCCCCTATGATTTCGGCGGAGAAATACCTGAGCTCTCTGATCGCCCAGCGAGCAGTGAGGGTGCCGCCCTACCCTGATGTAGCGCTCCGCATTCAGCGGCTCCTCGACAGTCCGAAGTTCTCGCTGGCAGAAGTGTCAAAGCTCGTCTCCTCCGATGCGGCGCTCGCGATCCGGGTGCTCGGGCTCGCAAACTCCTCGGTTTACCGCCCGGCTATTGGCCCTTTGCACTCAGTGGAAGCGGCCGTGGGACGACTCGGTGCGTCTCAGGTCGCCCAGAGCGCTCTCTCAGCGGCACTTTCGGAGGGCTGTAATCAAGACGGCCCCCTGCATCAGTTCCGCTTTGTCGCCTGGCGCCGCAGCCTGACGGCCGCCTTCATCACTCAGGAGCTTGCGACGCTGCGCGGCGCAAAGCCGGGGGAGGCGTTCCTTTCGGGGTTGCTCCGCGACTACGGGATCTCGGTCGGTTACGCGAATCTCGAGCTCGGGATCCAGCGCGGGATCATCGCGGACGACTTGCCAGCTGCTGCCTATCGCGAGGCAGGCGAAAGCCTCCAGCGAGAGCTCGGACGAGTGGTCGCCGCGCGCTGGCAACTGCCCGAGCGCTATCGGGTCGCTCTCGAAGACGTGGGAGATGGCGATCCTCTGGGACTTGCGCGCATGGCGTCTCAAGCGCGTCGGATTGCGGCTTTCGTGGACAGTTATCCCTGTGTGACCGAGCGGCTCCTTGTCGCCGTCCTGTCTAGTCCACAAGAGCGACAAGCGATTTTGCGCTTCATTCCGCGCCTGCCCGAGCTCTTGGCTTCGCTCGGCCCCGGTGAATGGACTCCGGCACGTCCTGCCCGCGTGCCCCTCGGGGCGTCGCTCTCAAGTCTTGCGCCCGAGAGTCACTCTGCTCCGCTTTGGGAGGTTCCGGCGCGCCCGGTGGGGGGGAGCTATCGCGTTGAAGTGCGCCGGAGCACCTCAAAGCTCGAAGGGGAGTTCATCCCCGAGACCGAAACGAGCGGACATCTCATCGTCCCTTCTGCCTTTGCGGTGGGAGGGCTCGCGGAGCTTTCTCTGTTCGACGCGGGCGAGCGCCTCATTTTCTGGGTCAAGGTTGAGGCTTCGGTGCCTCTTGGCAACAGTCACCGCCTCGACGTCACCGCCTTCGGCCTCGACGATGTCTCGAGTTTGCGGCTCCGCTTGCTCGTGAGCCGTCTCCGCGCAACTGCATAAGGCCCGAGGCGCCCGAAGGGGTGGGGCCGAGGCCCGGCTTCCGCTATGAGCGAGCGCGTCATGGCGACGCCGCTGCCTCCCCCAGGCTCCAGTTCGACCCTCTACTTGGTCGACCTGAGCAGCTACCTCCTTCGCGCTTACCATGCCGTTGTCCCGCTCAGCTCGCCGAGCGGTGAGCCGACCCACGCGGTCCACGGTCTGGTGAACATGCTCGAACGGCTCTTTCGTACCCGAGAGCCCGCGCTGTTAGCGGTGGCGATGGACTCCGGCCGAGAGACGTTCCGCCGCGAGATTTACCCAGCCTACAAGGCGACGCGCCCGCCTGCTCCTCCGGACTTGCGGATCCAGATGCAAAGGGCCGAGGCGATCGTGCGGGCTTGGGGGCTGACGGTCTTCAAACAGGAAGGCGTCGAGGCCGACGACTTGATCGCCTCCGTTTGCACCTGGGCCACGGAAAAAGGGCTCTCGGTTGTGATCGTGGGCGCTGACAAAGATCTGATGCAGCTCGCGTCCCCTTCGGTGACCTTATGGGACACGATGCAGAACAAGGTCTACGGGCCCGCGGAGGTCGAAGAGAAGTTCGGCGTTCCGCCCGCCATGCTCGGGGACTTGCTCGCTCTCACCGGTGATACCTCCGACAATATTCCGGGCGTTCCGAGCGTGGGTCCCAAGACCGCTCAGAAACTCCTTCACGAACACGGAAGTCTCGAGGCGGTGCTTCAGGCGGCGCCCACCGTGAGCGGAAACAAGCTCCGAGCGGCCCTCGTCGAGCACGCAGACAACGCCCGCCTGAGTCGGCGGCTCGTCGAGCTGAAAAGGGATTGCCCGCTCGACATGGACAACGTCGATCTCAAGCTTTTTCACGGGCGCGAGCGGGACCTGAAGAAGCTCATTTCCATCTATCAGGAACTCGGTTTCACCCGTCAGCTTGCCAATCTCAAGGAAGAACCCGCGCTCGCGGTATCCGAGGGGGAGACTCCGCCTGTGGAGCTCGGGGCCGCTCAGCCGACGGCTGACGCGCCAGCCGCGGCCCATGCGCAAGAGCCTTTCACAGTCACGGTTGTCACCGAGCTCAAGGCGCTCGAGACGGAGCTCGCAGCGATAGTGAAAGAGCCGTTTGCCTTTGAGGTTCTTACGCTCTCTCCGTCGGCACATCGAGGTCCCGTCATAGGACTCGCGTTCACGGCGGAGTCGCGTTCGATCTACGTCCCGATCGGCCATCGTTACCTCGGCGCCCCCGCGCAGCTTGAGCTAAAAATGGTGGGGGAGCGTCTCGGCACGCTCGATTTTTCGGGGGCTGTGGTCTTCGACTTGAAGCGTCAGTTGGTGCTCGCGGGAGACGCGGAGCTCGTCCTGCCGGGGCTCGAGCTCGCTCATGACGCCTTGATCGCCGCCTACTTGATCGATCCCGAGCGTCGCCATTCTCTCGAGAGTTTGGCCGTCGAGCAGGAGCAGAGTCTCGACGATTTCCAGGCCTTGAGTCGCGAAGGGAAGGTGCGTCGGGACTTCGATGAGCTCATGGTCGACACCGCGTCTCGTTACGCCAGCGCGCGCGGCAAGGTGACGCTCGGAGCGCTCCGCGACCAGCGGGCGCGCCTCAAGGAGTTCGGGCTCGAGCACCTCTTCGCGGATCTCGAGCGCCCTCTCAGCGCGCTACTCGCGAAGATGGAACGGCTCGGCGTGCTCATTGACGTCGAGGTGCTCAAGACGCTCGGCGGCGATTGTGACCTTGAGCTCCAAAGGCTCGAAGCTAAGGCGATCGAGCTCGCGGGTAAGCCTTTCAACGTGAGTTCACCGAGGCAACTCGAGACGATTCTGTTCGATGAGCTCAAGCTGAAGCCGCTCCGCCGCACGAAGACGGCTCGCTCGACGGATGCGCAAACCCTCGAGGCGCTCAGCGAAGAACACCCGCTGCCCGAGGTCATCTTGGAGCATCGCCAGATCGCGAAGCTCAAGGGAACGTACATCGATACGCTCCCTGCGCTCGTGAACCCAAAGACCGGACGCGTGCACGGCGCTTGGGAGCAGGCGGTCGCGGCGACGGGGCGTATTTCTTCGACGGACCCCAACCTCCAAAATATCCCGATCCGGAGCGAGCTCGGCCGTAAGATCCGCGCAGCCTTCGTAGCGCCCCCCGGCTATCGCCTGGTGAGCGCTGACTATTCCCAGATCGAGCTCCGCGTCTTGGCTCACATGTCCCAGGATCCGAAGCTGCTCGAGGCTTTCCGGGAAGGGCAAGACATCCACACGCGTACTGCGATGGAGGTCTTTCAGGTCGGCGAGGCCGACGTGACACGGGAGATGCGCGCGCGCTCCAAGGCTGTCAATTTCGGCGTGATCTATGGGCAAGGAGAGAGCGGTCTCGCCAAGGCTCTCGGGATCGAACAAAAGGTCGCCGCCGAGTTCATCGCGGCGTACTTCGAGCGCTATCAGGGGGTGAGGGCTTTCCTCGACGAGACTCTGCGTATCGCGCGCGAAGGGGGAGCGGTCCAGAGCTTGCTCGGGCGTCGCCGTATCTTGCCGGACATCGGAAGCTCGAATCGCCAGAAGCGTCTCGCCGCCGAGCGGATCGCCACCAACATGCCGATCCAGGGCTCTGCGGCGGACATCTTGAAGCTCGCTATGCTCTCTTTGCGGAGCGACATCACTCCGGGAACCCGCCTTGTCCTCACGGTGCACGACGAGCTCGTCTTCGAGGTGCCGGAGGACGAAGTCCCAGAGGCGAAGCGCATCATCGCCGAGCGGATGAGCCACGCCATCGAGCTCTCCGTGCCGCTTGAGGTGTCTGTGGGTGACGGACCGAACTGGGCCATGGCTCACTGAGCGAGGTGCCCTGATGAGTGCACTGCCGATCGACGAGATCCTGCCGCAGGTCCGTGAGCTGGCCGTGGCTGACAGCCGCGAAGGTTTCCCTGCTTTGATCATCGAAGCTCCGCCGGGCGCGGGAAAGACGACCCGGGTTCCCGTGGCGCTCGCCGAGGTCCTCGAGCGCTCCGAAGGGCAGATCTTGGTCACCGAACCGCGGCGCGTCGCGGCGAAGCTCAGTGCTGCGCGGGTCGCTGAGGAACAGGGCGTCGCTCTGGGGCAAGAGATTGGCTATCGGGTTCGCTTCGACGAAAAGGCCTCGTCCTCGTCCCGAGTCGTTTACCTCACCGAAGGCATTCTGCTCCGCCGCTTGATGACCGATCCGGAGCTTTTGGGGGTGCGCGCGGTGGTGTTTGATGAGGTGCACGAGCGGAGTGCGACCCTCGACCTCTTGCTCGCCCTGTGCTCGCGGCTCGCTACGAGGAGAAAAGAGCCGCTCCTCTTGGTCGCGATGAGCGCGACTCTCGATGCTTCTGCGCTCGAGGAGTATTGGCCTTCGGCGCCGCGTCTGCGGAGCGAAGGTCGCGCGTATCCTGTCGCTGTTCAGTTTCAAGATGGGCCGGACGACCGCCCTGTCGAAATCCAGGTCCGGAGCGCGCTCCGCTCGGCGCTCGCCGCGGACGATGGCGGGGATGTCCTCGTATTTCTGCCGGGTGCTCATGAGATCAGAAAGACAGCTTCGGCTCTGAGCGAACTCAACGCCGTCGAGGTCCTCACGCTGCACGGAGATCAGACGCTCGACGAGCAGACCAAGGTGCTCCGCCCGGCGCGTCCCAGCGAGAGAAAGCGTGTGGTGCTCGCGACCAATATCGCCGAGACCTCGGTCACTATTCCCGGTGTGACGACGGTCATCGACTGCGGTCTCGCTCGGGTGCAGCGTTTCGATGCGTTCGCCGGGGTCGAGCGCCTGGTCACCGTCGAGATCAGTCAAGCGCGCCTCATCCAGCGGGCGGGGCGCGCGGGCCGCACCGGGCCCGGTCGCGTCTTCCGGCTCTTCACGGAGGCGAATTATCTCGCCCGTCCCGCCTCGGACACTCCGGAAATCCGCCGCACGAACCTGGCCGAGGTTACGCTCACGCTGCGCGGGCTTGGGCTCGAGGCGACAGATGTGCGCTGGCTCACGGACCCGGGGGCGACCGCCTTTCAGCGCGCTCAGGAAGAGCTCATGCTCATTGGCGCCTTGGATTCGGGCGGCGCGCTCACCTCGGTCGGGCGCCGCATGCTGGAGTTGCCGCTTCCGCTGCGAGCCGCGCGTTTCTTCGTCGAAGCGGAGGCCTTAGGGCTCGCGCACGCAGCGCTCCTCGTGGCGTTGCTCTCGGAGCGAGACCCTCTGATGCGGGCGCGCGAGGTCGGATCGCGGGAGTCAGGCCCCTCCGATCTCCTCGAGCGTCTCGAGCGTGTCCTGGATGTCGGCAGCCGGGCTGATTCCGAGCGCTGCCGCTCCTACGAACTGGATCGCCACACCGTCGCTCAGCTGTACCGGATTGCGCGTCAGCTCGAAGGACTCGCGAAACGGAGCACGGCCGGGGAGGGGGTCGACCAGGGGGCGCTTCTGACCCGATGTTTGCTCGCGGCGTTCCCGGATCGGGTCTGTCAAAGGCGCGAAAAAGGGAGAGAGCTCCTCAGCGTGGACGGATTTGTGGCTGAGCTCGACGGATCGAGTGTCGTGACGGAGGGGCGTTACTTGGTCGCGGCGAGCTGGGATGCGCCAGAGCGAGCCCGTTCTGGGACTCGAGCGCGGCCGGTCGTGCGCTTGGCTCACGTCGTCCGCGAAGACGAGCTCATGGATCAGCTCGCGTCGCGGGTGGAGGCGCGGGAGACTTACGAGTGGAACGCTCAGGCGGATCGCGTCGACGTCCGAAGTGGTTTCTATCTCGGCGCGCTCACTCTCGATGAGTCGCTCGGTCGGGCACGCCCCGGACCAGAAGCGGCGCGGGAGCTCGTGCGTGTCCTGAGCGGAAAAGGGCCCAAGGTCTACGACCCAGAGGCGCGACTCGAAGGGCTGCGGGTGCGCCTCGCGCTCCTCAAGAAGCTGGCTCCGGACCTGCTCAGTGAACCCGCGCGGGAGGAGCTTCTGAGCCTGGGCGACGACTTGGCCGAGCTCGGGAGAGAAGCGCTCGAAGAGGCGGGAATGACGCGGGTGAGCTTGGCGGAGGTGCTCGAGGTTGAACTCGACACGCTCGTCGAAAACACGCGCCTCGTGAGGCTGAAGTCAGAGCTCGATCGGCTCATGCCGCGGGAGGTGCTGCTCTCCGGAGGGCTGCGCCTGAAAGTGCATTACGAGGAGGCGAAGCCTCCTTGGATCGAGGCGCGCCTTCAGAACTTCTTCTCGATGGTCGATACGCCCCGCATCTGCCAGGGGCGCCTCCCGCTCGCGATCCAGCTGCTCGCTCCCAACCACCGCCCCGTGCAGGTGACGAGCGATTTGGCCGGGTTCTGGGAGCGCCATTACCCGACGCTGCGCAAGGAGCTCATGCGCCGATACCCGAAGCATCTCTGGCCCGAAGACGGCAAAACGGCGCGCCCTCCGGCGCCTGGGAAGATTCGGTAAGAACGAGGCTCTCGTCCCGCCTCGGGCGGGGGACTTTCGAGGACCGCGGAGGTCGGGGGAAAAGGCCTGGTGGACGCAGCAGGATTTGAACCTGCGACCCCTGCCGTGTGAAGGCAGTGCTCTACCGCTGAGCTATGCGTCCGAGGTCGGTTCCGCTTGGAGCTCGCGCCTATAGCCGTCCGATTTGGTCCCTGCAAGGGGGAAGGGAACCTGGGCGGGCGAGCGGGGGCTTTTTGCGTGAAGGCCGGCTTCGGTCTAGGACGCCGAGCCCCATGCGGAATTCCACCGCCCCCGTACCAGCGTCTCCTTTCGCTCCCGAGCGCCGCGGCGACATGCTCCTCGGCCTGGGCGTGCTGCTCTTTTCATTCCTGGCCTGTCTCGTTCTTTCGCTCTGGGCCATGCATGAGGCAACGCCCCAGGAGATCCCGAAGCCGGCGCCGCCGAGCCCCGAGGGCATCGTGGGGTTTCCGACGCGCGTGAAGCCTTTTGAACTCGTAGCGCAAGCGCGAGCGCTCACGGATCGGACGCTTTTCGTCGGGATGACGGTGCGCGGTCTTGAAAAGGACGGCACGCTCGATCTCACCGATGAGTCACATAACGTCCGTTACGCGTTCCAAGATCCGCGCGGCATCGGACGCCAGCCGACACGCAAGGGGGGTACGCTCCCGACGCGGACGTACTGTGGGAAACAGAGCGTGCGGCTTACGATCGAAGGGCTCGGCGCCGTGACGGACACGCCCGCGACTCCCTGTACGGGCTCCGGTCCCGAGGAGCTCCCCCCGCCCACCTGTAAGATGAGCGCGCTCTGGAAGATCGCTGAGAAGAAGAAGGTGAACCCGGACGGCGGCGTGCAGCTCGACTATTTCAAGAGTCGGGTGGGACCCGCTTACCGCATCAAACACGGCTCGAAGCAGGTCACGATCTCGGGGAGCGATTGTAAGACGATCCTCCGCGGCGCTGACGAGCGCGGGCACGTTCCCTAAGCGGACCAGACCGGAGTTCGAGGGAGCCTAGGCCCGAGACGAGGTCACTTACGCCTCGGAGGAGGGGGACGGAAGCGGGCCCACGCCAGCGCCCGTGCGGATCGCGCGCCAGAGCGGGACGCGTCCTTCCCCGGTTTCGGCGGAGAAGCCGAAGACGCGTTGGCCGAGTTTTTCGCTGAGGGCAGTCAGCCGCGGCTTCTGAGCGTTCTTCGGGATCTTGTCGAGTTTGGTGGCGACGAAGAGGAGCGAGAGCGGAGGCCGGGACGCGCTGGACTGGGTTGTCAAAAACTCTCTCAGGTCTCGTTCCTCCTCTTCGGGATCGCGGCGGACATCGAGCAAGATCGCCGCGACGCGGAGGCTCGGACGAGTCGTCAAGTAGTCTTCGATGAGCCGAGACCACTCACTCCGCTCCGCCTTGGAGCGTCGGGCGTAGCCGTATCCAGGTAAGTCGACCAAAAAAAGCTCGGCGCTGTCCTGAGCTCGGGCGCGAAACCAGCTCACTTTGCGCGTACAGCCCGGCGTGTTGCTGGTTCGGACCAGACCGCTCCGCTCCATGAGCCGATTCATCAGGCTGCTCTTGCCGACGTTGCTGCGCCCAAGGAACGCAATCTCAGCGAGCGTCGGAGGCGGAAATTGTTTCTCCGTCTCAGCTGAGGCGACGTACTCCGCGAGGACGACGCGGTCTTGAGGCGAAGAAGGTGCGGTCACGCCGGGTCTATACAGAAAGCTTCGGTCCTACACAAAAGGCGGACAAGGCGCCCGAGATCGTTGGACTATGATGGGCCTAGCGTTTCCTTGTCAGGCGGCGCTGGATGGGTTCGGAGAGCTCCGTCCACTCCGGGCAGCCGAGCAAACGCGCCGCGCCGAGGTAAAGCACCCCGAGAACGAGAGCCGAAACGGCGGCTCCGAGGTTCGCCTGGCCCCGGGGCAGCTCGCGCAAATAGGCCGAAGCGAAGAGACCGAGGCCGAGCGCCAAGGCGGCCCCCGGCAACATGCGCGCTGCCGACGCGAGCACCGCGTGCGTGTGGAGAGTGAGGCGGCGCCCGAGCAAGAGCCAAAGCAGGAGCATTTGGGCGAAGCTCGCGCAGGTGACGGCGGCGCTCACACCGACGTGCCCATAGTGTCGAGAGAGCAGCATGGCCGAGACGACGAAGACCACCAGATCCATGCTGGCGACGATGACGGGCGTGCGCGTATCCCCGAGCGCGAAGTACACCGAGGTGAGCTGACGCACGATCGCGACGAGCATCACGCCGGCTCCTTGAGCGGCCAGAGCCCGTGCGGTTTCGGTCGTCGCCTCCGCGCCGAACTCGCCCCGCTCAAAGAGGAGGCGCACCAGGGGTTCTGCCATGCCGACAAGCAGGGCTCCCGCCCCGAGTCCGACGAAGAGCGAGAGCCGCACAGAGAAACCGAAGGTCTCGCTCAGCTCTTCGTGCTGTCCGCGAGCGGCGAGCGCAGCCAAGCTCGGGAGCGTTGCCGTCTGGAGCGCCATCACGAAGATGCCTTGGGGGAAGTCGCAGAGGCGGAGCGCGAATCCGAAATAGGTGACAGCGCCTTCTCCGAGCTCGGAGAGAATACGTCGACCTAGAATCACGTCGAGGTAATAAACGCCGATCCCGATCAAGGTGGGCGCCATGCGGCGGACCGTCTCACCGACGCGCGGATCGGAGAAACGAAGGCTCGGAAATCCCGCGTATCCGATGGCGCGGAGGCTCGGCCATTGTGCGAAGAGCTGGAGCGCGCCGCCGACGACCGCTCCGATGGCGAGCGAGAGGATCGGGGGCTGTCCGATTTCGATCAGCCAGGCGGGGAGCAGGAGCGCCGCGAGGATGAAGGCGATGTTGGGCAGACTCGGGGAGAAGCCGCTCGCCGTGAACCTTTGGTGGACGTTGAGGGCGGCGCTCGTGAGCGCCGTGGTTCCGACGAAGATGATGAACGGAAAGACCCAGCGCGTCAGGGTCACGGTCTGTTCGAACTGCTCGGGGCGATCTGCGAAGCCCGGCGCGAACAGGAGGACGATCTCTGGGGAGAACCAGATGCCGAGCGCTGTGACGACGAGGAGGATGGTGAGCGAGAGGCCGCGGATGTTCTTGAAGTAGTCCTTTCCGCGCTCTTCCCCTTCGGTCTCGATCGTGGCGGAGAGCACGGGAAGCACAGCGTTCTGCACGGCTCCTTCCGCGAGCAGCTGGCGCAAAATGTTTGGGATCTGGAAGGCGACCATAAACGCGTCGGTCGCGATGCGGGGGAAACAGGCGGCGACGACCAGATCGCGCCCGAGCCCCAAGATGCGGCTGAGCAGGGTACCGAGCGCGACGATCCCTGCGCGCTCGGTGAGTTTGGCTCGATCCTTCGGTTGCGCCGACATTCGGATGGGGCCTCGTATCACGAGGCGCGCGAGAACTAGAATCGCGAATCAAAAATGGGGGAGGCTTCGCCGCTTCTAGACCCCCATGTGCGCTTCGAGGGCGCGCTCGGCGATGCGCAGGAGGAGCGCGTCGTCGGATTCGCTCAGCGGACTATTGGGGCTGTCTTCGCGCCGCGCCAGCCAGGTCCTGAGGTCCGCGGGCAGGCGGATCGGTCCGCCGCCACACTCGACGCAGATGATGCCTCCGCGGGCCGGGTGGACCCAGGCGGCTTTGCCTTCGGGGCACTCCTTGTCGCAGGAGACGCAGGAGCTGAAGTTGAGCCCGAAGCCGAGGCTGTCGAGGAGATGGAACCCGAAGGTAGAGAGCTCGCTCTTGAAGCGGGGACTGTCGCCCGATAGAGCGTCGAGAAAGGTCTCTGCGCGCTCGAAGAGCGACAGTTCGGGGTTCGTCGGGAGGGTCGAGCGCTTGAGCCAGGACAGGCCTTCTGCGGCTGCTTCCAGGCGTTCGAGGCTTGTTGTGATCGAGAGGCGCGGCCGCAGGATGGCCGCGTCTTTGAGAGAAAAGAGCTCACCGCGCGCGGGCGCGGTCAGCCCGACGCGCAGCGTGTGAAACGGTTCGAGCGCGCCGCCGAATCTCTTTTGACTTCGGCGAGCGCCGCGCGCGAGCACTGAGATGCGACCGAGCCGATCGGTGAAGAGTTGGGCAATCACATCCGCCTCACCATAATCGACGCGACCGATGAGGATCGCGTGAGCGTGAGTGATGTGCGCCGCCATTTGGGGCTCCTCTTCGACTAACTCAGGATGGTCGTGCGAGCTCCGCGCGACTCGAGCTCAGAGAGCTCCTGCGGCATGTCACCGCGGCGCGGTTTGAGGACGATGCTGAGCGCGAGGGTGAACAGGATGAGCAGGAGCACGAACGCGACCGCCATGCCGACTCCCTGGCGACGCTTGACCGGCTCTGCGGACGGAAGCGGGAGCGGGGTCACCCAAGCGCTCCGTCGGCTCGCTGTATAAAGAGCCAACACCTCATCCTCATCGACGCCGACCGCGCGCGCGTAGGACTTCAGGAACCCTCGAACAAATACCTCAGCAGGGAGCTCGTCGAACTGGTCGCCTTCAATTCTCTCTACGCTCGAGACGGGCACTCGAGTGGCGCGAGCGACCTCAGCGACGCTCATTCGCTTTTCCTCGCGCTTCTCGCGTAGGAATCGTCCGACAGACTGCATGGTGCCCATTTCGAAGAGAATGTCCCCGCCTCCACTCGATCGAGGACCGGGCGAGCCTACCGGGAACCCTCGAGAAACCAAGGGGATCTGGGGCAAAACAGGACATCGACCGAGGGCCCTCTCCCCCCTCGCGCGGGGGGCCTCGAGGGGCGCCCGGAGGCCCCCGGTGGGTCCCTCGAGGGTACCGGAGCGGGCGCCATCGAGGCCTCTCTTGGGGTCACTCGTCAGTCGAGGGCGCTGAGCAGGGTCGCGCAACGCTCGCCGGTCCGACTGCGTCGGTCCAGGCTGATGCAGCGGTCGTAGTCAGCGCGCGCCTGTTCGCGCTCGCCGAGCTCCAGGTGGACCTGAGCTCGTTCGAAGTACGCGTCTTGGAGCGCGGCGCAACCGGGGGCGGGAGTTTCGAGCGCGCGATCCAGGGAGTCGCGCGCTGAAGCGAGCTGTCCGGCGCGGCGATAGGCGCAACCGAGGCGATAATTGCCGACGCAGAAGAGCGGTTCGGCAGCGACAGCTCGATTCAGGGCCGAGATCGCCCGTTGGATATCCCCCTTTTCGAGGTAAGCCCATCCCAAATTTCCCCAAGCAATTTCAGGGGTTCCATAGAGGATGTTGGTCGTGATCGGCTTGAGGATGGCGATGGCTTCGTCGTAGCGCTTCTGGTGCACCAAAATCACGGCCAGGGTGTTTTGGGCGGGGAGGAGGTCCGCTTGAGCTCGGATGGCCCGGCGCGCGTAGTGCTCAGCGTCGCTCAGGCGACACTCACCGATGCGGCTGTTTTGGCAGAAATCGAGGTAGATGAGGCTGACGAGGTGCGCCGCGTCGGCGTTGTCTCGGTCGAGCTCCGCGGCGCGCAGGGCGTGCTCAAGGGCCTGCCGTGGCTCGCGCTGCCGCGTCCAAAGGTCGGTCGCGAGGTCGTACTCACTGCGGCTCACCTTGACGGGGTCGCCCACCTGCTTGGGGCCGCAGGCCACGGTCGCCGCGCTGAGCCCGAGGATCAGGCAGAGGCGACGCAAACGGGCAGAGACGGAAGGGGGCATGGCTCCTTCCTTAGGCGGGCTGGGCCTCGGCTGCAAAATTTCCCTTCAATGTTCGGCCGGAGGGCGCCCATCCATGCCTGGGGCGAGGCCGAAGATCGCCTCTCCCTGGATCGGCTCGCCGCGGGCGAGACCGAACACCACGGGGCTCAGCTCGTTTTCGTAGACGGGCCCCCCGAAGTAGTACCGGAGCTTGCCCTGGGAGTCGTAGAGGAAGGTCGCCGGGAGCATGCCTGCCCAGCGCGGGTTCAGGGCTACCTTCAGGTTCTCGAGGGGAGGTTTCGCCACCAGGATCGTATCCAAGAGACCCTGTTCTTCTGCGAAGCGGATCGCCGCGTCCCTCGTCGCTTCCTCGTCGACCGAGACGAAGAGGATGGCAATGCCGGCTTTTTTGTAGGCCTCTCGGAGGCCGATCAGCATCGGGAACTCCCGCTTGCAGGGGCCGCACCAGCTCGCCCATACGTTGACGACAAAGCCCTTGCCGCCCTCCGCCTTGCCGAGGCGCAGGACGTCGTTCCCGTCGACCAGTACGATTCCAGCGGGAGCCTCCGCTTCGGCTCGGGGAGCGGGGGGGCTCGCTTCCTCTCCGCGACGTTCGGCGCCTGAGCGGCGTCCGCAACTCGCGAGGAGGAGCAAAGAAAGCAGCAGGGGGATTCTTCGGACGGGCATGGGGTGATTCGGAAAGGCGCGGGGACTTCGGGGGTCTGGCGGCTCGGGGGTGGTTTTTCCGCCTTGCTCGCCCCGGCGCGTTGAGGTTATGAGCTGGGGCGAGGGAAAATGCGAAAATCTCTGCTCTGCGTCGATACCATGGTGCTCTTGGGCGCGCTTTTGCTTGGGTGTTCGCCGAAGGACGTTCCGCCCCCTGAAGAACCGGTTCCGACCGTGATGCCCTCCGAGCCCACCGCGGGTTCCGGAATCGGTCCGGGATTTGCCGCGACCGATGAGCGCGAACCTCAGCCTGAACCGGCACCGGCTCCGAAGGAGCCCGAGTTCACCGAAGGCATGACCGTTCAGCAAGCGATCGACGCGGCTCAGGGCACCGATCGTATCGAAATCGAGCAAGAGGTCCTCGCCGAGCCTATCGTGAATCCCGAGCTCTACGCACCCTGCAAGCTCAAAGGGAACCAGCGTTTCACGCTGCGCGTCGCCATCTGGGAGGGCAGGGTTGTCGGTATGGATCTCTCGCTCACGCCGAAAAATGACGCGGCTGAGCAGTGTATTCGTTCTCAGGTGCAGGGCGTGACCTGGAAGAAGAGGGTCAAGTCTCTGAGCACCTTTGAGTTCAATTACTGATCCGCTTCCTCCGCGCGGCCGCTTCCTTCTCCGCCTGTGTTCGTGCTCAGCCCGCAGATGAACGTCGATACGGGCGAGGCTCGGCACGTCCCCCTCGGTCGAATCCGGCATGAAGCGCTCGATAGCGCTCGCCTGCTCGCCACGCTCGGCGTCATCTGGACCCACGTCACCGAGGTCCAAGGACAAAGCTACGGCGCTGCGGCGCTCGGCCGCTTCGGAACCAGCTACTACATCCTGCTCGCCATCTTCTTTTCGGTGAGGAGCCGCATCGCGCGTCCCCTCGAATCGATGAGCACGGTGATCAAGGTGCGCCTGCGGCGGCTCATGTTGCCCTACGTGCTGTGGAGTCTTCTCTACGGAGGGCTCTACATTCGTTACGGCCTCTCGATCGGAGCGAGCTGGCACGACATGATGATTTGGTGGGGACCGTTCGCGGGCACTGCGCGGCACCTTTGGTTCTTGCCCTTTGCGGCCTTTGCTGGGACCTACGCCTCCTTTGCCACGCGCTTCTTGCTCAAGATGTCGATCCCGGCGCTCGCGACGCTGTTCGGAGTGAGCACGCTCTTTTGGTACTGGCTCTTCGACGGGGTCTTCTTCTTTGCGCTCGACCGCCCCTGGGAGCTGTCGTGGCACTTGCACAGGCTCGATCGCTGGATCGAGGAGGTCCCCTTGGTGCTCAGCGCGACGCCGGCCATCGTTCTGTTTCACAAGGCGCGGGAGGTGCGCGAGCGGAATCAAGAAACCGAGTTCATGCCGCGCTCTTTTTACGGTTTGTTCGCCTTCGTCGGGTTCTGTTTGGTCGAGTGGTTCTACTTTGAGAAGGCCGAGGTGCTGCGGCCGTTCACGGGGGGAGAGAGCCGAATGGTCGCGCATACGGCGGGCGCATTGCTCCTGATGGCGGCGCTTCTGTCGACCAAGGTGAGCTGGATCAAGCGAGCAGCGCCGCTCGCTCGCCATACTTACTTCGTCTTCTTGGCGCATGTTGTGGCTCTCGACGCGCTCTCGCCGACCTTCCATCGCATGAGCGGCTTCGGGACCGTGTGGTTTTCGGCTCTCTGTACGCTCGGCATCTACGTGCTCTGCGCGGCGGTGGGGCCGATTGTGAAAAAGATGCCCGGGCTTCGTTACATGTACCCGGGCGTCTGACGCTCCTCGGGGGGCGCGCCCGGGTGACGGGGCGCTTGTTCGGCCTTGTTCCGGCACGGACCGCCGGCGGTCCTGACAGGAGCCGCCCGCGACCAGACCCCGGGCATGGCCGTGAATACGCCGCGGGCGATCGGTCGGCCGGGCGCGCCGAGAGCCGCCCCTTTTTTCCGGGAGCGAAGCGGGAGGCGGTGAGTTCAGGGGAAGGCTCGGCCGGACGCGGGGGATGTGATGGACCGGGGCCAAAAAAGAACGCTGAGCGAGGAGGGCTTTCCGTAGGATCTCACCGCGAGCGAGAGGATCAGATGGGGGAGCGAGGCGCTTGTTCGGATCCACTCGGGACAGAGCGTTTGATGGAGCGCGCAAAGAAGCGAACCCGAGGACGCCGGGGAGGCGCGCTCGGGTTCGAGTGTGAGGATGGTGTGAGCGCTCTCTCGGGAAGGGAGCGCTCGAGTTCTTACTTGCTGGAGCAGCGCATGGCGCACATGAGGTCGCCTGCCTTGCAATTGCACTTGTTGGTACTTGAGGTGGCCGGCTTCGACGCGGGCGCCGCCGGTTTGTCGGTGGAGCTCGAGCTCGACGTGGACTTGCTCGTCGTCGTCGTGGACTTGCTCGTCGTCGTGGCCGGCTTGGTGGTGGTGGCGGGCTTCTTCGCGGTGGTGGTCGCCGCCTTCGGCGCTTCCTCGGCCTTCGGTTCCTCCGTGGCCGGCGGCAACGAGGGAGTCGTCTCCGGGGCCTCCGGGAGCGCTGCGGGAGCGGGGGCGGGGGCCGGGGTTTCGACGGCCGGAGCCTGGGTCAGGATCGGCGGGGGCGGGGGCTCCTTGTTGAGCAAGGTGACGAGCGCAGCCACGGCCGCGGCTGCCACGATGATCGAGCCACCGATGATGTAGTAGCCAGTGTTGCCCTTCTTGGCAGGAGGGACAGAGGCGCCAGGGGTTCCCGGCAGGCCGAGGGGAGCGATCACGGGCGCTGCGAGCGGCGCCGGTGCCGCGAACGGTGCGACGGGAGCGACGGCTGCTGCGACGTGGGGCGCGGGGCGCGCCTGGGCTGCAGCCGCTTCGGTGAGGGCTTTCAAATCAATGAGCCCGGAGTCGTCGTTGTTCGGTGCGCTCGGAGCGGGAACGCTCGGACGCGACGAGGTCGAGCCGGAGGTCAGGGCGCTGAGCGAGAAGAGAACCGAACTTTCGTTGCGCGCGCCGGAGGCGCCAGCGCTCGCTTGCGCTGGGCTCGCGAAAGCTTTCGCTGCAGCAGCGGGGGTCGGAGCCGCAGAGCTGGTCGCGAAATCGCGCTCGCTGCCGGCCGTTGAGATCCCCCCGAACAGATCGGCGCCGCTGCGCTGGGGAGGCTGCGGGAAGGGATCTTCGAAAGGCGCCGTCGACATGGCCGCGGCGGCGTTCGAGTCGACGACAGCAGCCTTATTGATGGCGCTGACGACCTCTTCCACTTGACCAAGGGGCGTCCAGTCCGCGTAACCCTCTGTCCAGAGATAGGTCTCCGCGTTCACCTGGCCTGCGTTGTACGCATCCACGAGCTCGGCCACCGTGAGCTGCCTCTGGTCGCCTTCGCCGAAGTCCACACTGAAGACCGTCCCGGTCGCAGCCGCAGGCGCTTGCCCTGCTGCTTCGCCTGCCTCGGTTGCGGCGTAGACGTTCGGTGGGTTCTGCGTCCCATCGATGACAATGGACGTGCCGCACTTCCGGCAACGGATCTTCGCGAGACGATTTTGGACCTTATCGTCTGCAATCGAATACTTAGCTGAGCATGAGGGACAAGAGATCTTCACGTGTGCTCTCCGAGGTTCCGGTGAGTCTGCGGGTCGGCGGAGGCCGACTCTGATTCGGGTAAGACGTTTCGGTGGGCGGGGCGATCTGGCAGTTTTTCGTCGCGAAAGCCATCCCCGTTTCCAGGGCCCTTTCTTCTACCATTGTTCCGTCGCTTTTCCAGGGGTGGCGGATCTGGATCCGGGTGGAAACTTCAGCCCGCGCCCATTTTTACAAGCTCCTCGAGGGCCTGGAGCCGCTCGGCGAGCTCCGGGTTCTTCCCTTCGGCCCACAGGGCGCGGCGGGTTAAATCGCGAGCTTCTCGCACCTTGCCCTCGGAAATGGCCCGGGTGGCCTGGCGGGCGAGCAGTTTGGCCCCTTTGGTCTGGCAGAGGTCTTCGAGGGACTTCTGGGCGGTGGGACGTACAGCCTCGCTTTCGGGGTCGTCCAGGCGGACGCGACCGCGCGCCAGGGTCAAATCGTAGTCCGAGCGCCGCCGGGGCACCCGAAGCACCCCGTAAGCTTCCGCGCCCCGCTCGAAGATGGCCCGGGCTTTGTCGCGGAAGGACTCCGGCTGTCCCCGGTGGACGTCGGGGTGAAAGCGGCGCGAAAAGTCATGAAAGGCGGACTGGATCTCGGCTCCGCTGGCCGTGTCGGAGACGCCGAGGATCTCGTAGTAGCTCTTTTCCTTGAGAGCCTTGAGCTCCTGCTCGAGAGTCTGTTCGGTCAAGGGAAGCATAGGCGCGCCGAGAGGTACGGAGACGGGAAGTTCAAGAGACGCCGACCAACTTCAAGACAGCGTTGGCGGCGGCTCCGGTCGCGGGATCTCGCGCATGCACGCGGAGCATCCCGTTTTCATCGAGGGCGAAGGTGACGTTGATCTTGGTCCGTCCGCGCTCCGTCGGCGTGAGCCCCGAAAGCAGCACCTCACCGAGCACAGTGTTCTGCTCGAAGATTTCCTCTTCCCCTTGGCAGACGCGGACGCGTACCTGGGTCTGGCCGTCGCTGGTGGTCGCGAAGGTGCTCGTCTTCTCACAGGGGATGGGGCTGTTGCGCTCGATGAGTCGATTGGTAAAACCGCCGACCACCTCTACGCCCAGGGAGAGCGGGGTGACGTCGAGCAGCAGGGGAGGTCTCTGGGACGTGATGAGGGGGGTGCCCTCTTCGGCCGCGAGCGGTGCGGCTGTCGCGCCCGGGGCGAGGCTCGTGAGGTCGGCGTCGAAGAGGTCGACCTCCTTGAGGGAGACCGGGAGCAGATCGCGGCCGCCCGCCCCGTCTTTCCGCGCGGTCGGCAGGGTGCTGCCGTCTGGGGCGAGTTCCGGGAGGGCATGGGTGAGATCGGGTAAGCTCTCGGGGGCGCGGCCCTTGGTTTCGTTCGAAGGCGTTCGGACGACCTTCGCGGCGCTAGAGAGCAGCGGGGACGGTAAAGCGCCTTCGCCGGCTCTCGGCACAGTCGAGGGGAGGGCGACCTCGCCGAGCGCGGGGTCTTTGATGAGTGGTTTTGGAGAGGCGCTCGGCTTCACGGAAGTGAGCGGTTTCGGAGATGCTGTCGGCTTCGGCGAAGCGGGGAGGCCGATGATGGGCTTCGGGGATGCGGAGAGCGGAATGCTCGGGGTGCCGAGGGGGATGCTCTTGCGCTCCAGGGCGCTCAGGCCCCGGCTCTTGTCGGGCGCGAGCACTGCGGGCAAGGGCGCTGTTTCGGCGGGGGAAGGCAGGTCAGCGCCGCTCTCGAGGCCGTCGAGGTCAAACACCACAGAGCCGTCCGCCGCGGGGGGCGGAACACTTCCGGCGCGGAGCTCTTCGGGGATGTCCAGCAGGCCCGAGGGCAGCACATCGAACTCTTCCGGGGGTGAAGTCGACGGCGTTTCTTCGGCGAGGTCGTCGAGATCGAGGCTGAGCCCGCTTGGGGCTGGGCGGTTAGGGAACTGGGGCGGAGCGGCGCTCGTGCTCTTGGCGACAGGGACGGGCAGGAAGGGATCGTCTTCCGGCTTGTCGATGTCTCCTACGCCCATCAGCGTCTTGGAGCGGCCAGCGGGGCGGTCACTCGCCCGCGGCGGACGCGTCGACGGCGTGATCGCGGGGCTCGGCAGATCGGCGCCTGCGAAATTGCGCTGCATCTCGGGGCTGAGCGCCATTGCCTGAATGCTCGCGCCGATCGCTACCACTTCGTCGGGGTTGATGCGCCCTTGGGGCATCTTGCCGAAGAAGCTCGAGATGCGGCGGCGGACCAGCGGGATGCGCGTCGAGCCACCGACCAGGAGCACTTCATCGAGATCTTTTGTCGTGAGCCCGGCGACGTCGAGGGCCTCCTGACAAACCTTGAGGGTGCGCGCGACGTGGGGCTCGGCGAGCTGTTCGAACTCCGAGCGCTTCAGGGTGAACTCGAGGGAGATCGGCGTCTTCTCGGAGCCGTTCCAGATGTCGGGAATGTGCGCTGTAGCGACGCTCCGATTCGAGAGCTCGCACTTCAAGGTTTCCGCCGCGGCGCGGAGGAGCTCGAGCGTCTCGGGGAACTCGCTTGCGTCGACGCCACTCTGCTTCTTCAAGTGGTTCACGAGCTGTTCCAAGACAGCCCCATCAATATCGTCGCCGCCGAGGAAGGTGTTACCGCTGGTCGAGAGGACCTCGAACACGTTTTCGCTCAAGTCGAGCAAGGTGACATCGAAGGTTCCACCGCCAAAATCGTAAACAGCGACCCGTTCGCGCCCTTGTTTGCCGAAGCCGTAGGCGAGGGCGGCCGCCGTGGGTTCGTTGATGATGCGCAGCACGTCGAGGCCGGCGACGCCTGCGGCGGCTTTGGTCGCTGCCCGCTGGAGATCGTTGAAGTTCGCGGGCACGGTGATGACCGCTTCGGTGACGGGCTCGCCCAGGCGATGGCTCGCGATGTCCCGCGCTGCTTCGAGCACAAGCGCGCTGATCTCCGGGAGGGTGTAGTTCACACCGTGACAGCGGACGAGAGTCGCCTTGCTCGGCCCTTCGACGAGTTCGAAGGGGAAACGGCTGCGGGCTGTCTGCACGGGCTCGCTGTCCCAGGCGCGCCCGAGCAGTCGCTTCACCGAGAAGACAGTATCGGCAGGGTGGCGACTGCGCGCCTCGCGCGCCGCGCGTCCTACGATGGGACTTCCACTTTCCGGAAAGTAGACGACGCTCGGCAAGAGGGGTGGCCGGCTTTGTCTTTGAGAGCCACGCCACGACCATCGCGCACGGCGGCCACCACAGTGTTCGTGGTCCCCAGGTCGATTCCAACTGCCGTCATTGTCGAGAAGCCTATCAGGCCCGCTTACGAATCCGAAAGAAGCCGATCTCCAGTACTCAGCCAACGACCGTTTGCGAGATCGCGCCCGCTCTGGACGCGCTTGCCGTCAGGCTGGGCCGAAAGGAGCTCGAGAGCGGAATCTCCGCCTGCCGCGACGAATACGCGGCCTCCCTCGACCAATATGGTCCCGGGCGGGGCCCCCTCCATCCGCTTATCGCAAAGAGCCAGCGAGAGGATGCGCAGCCGGGCTCGCGGACGTTCGCGGCGGTCTGCCCACACTTCTGCACCCGGCCGGGGCGAGAGGCCTCGGACCCGGTTTCGCACGGCCCGGGGCTCGAGGGAGAAATCGAGTCGCGTGTCCTCGCGAGTGATCGGCGGGGCGTGGGTCGCTCTCGAGTGGTCCTGAGGCACGGGCGCAAGCTCGCCGCGCGCGGCTTTCGGGACGTATTCCTCGGTCACCTGGGCCGCGAGCTCGGCGATCTTTTCCGCGAGAGTTCCCGCGTCATCGTCGTCCTCAATCGGGATCTCTCGTCGCGCGAGCACGGGACCCGTATCCATACCCTCGTCCATCTGCATGAGACAGACGCCGGTCACCGTATCACCACGCATGATTGCGCGCTGGATCGGTGCCGCCCCTCGGTGGTCCGGCAGGAGTGAGGCGTGCAGGTTCACCGAGCCGTGGCGAGGCGCCGAAAGAACTGCGCTCGGCAGAATCCTTCCGTAAGCGATGACGACGGACACGTCGACGTCCGCTTGTCGCACATAACGTTCAAGCTCCCCGTCGCGCACCTTGTGCGGCTGGTAAACAGGTAACCCCAGCTCCAGGGCCGCCGCCTTCACCGGGGTCGGGGAGGCGGTCCATCCTCGGCCCGCTGGGCGGTCCGGCTGGGAGATGACGCCGCGCACCTCACACACACGACAGAGGGCGCGAAGGGACGGGACCGCGATGGCAGGTGTCCCGAAAAACAGAGCGCTTGCTCGAGAGCCCATGGGTGAAACGAGGTCATAGCCTTTCTATCGGAAGTCGCACGAAAAAATCAGGGTCGACCCGCGGGGGACCGTCTTTCTTTCAGAGCCGGGTTGTGGACAGACGGTTCATGGTTATACGAGAGGGGAATGACTCGGCTCGCCATGCGGCTTTCCGAGACAGCCCTGCCACCCAGGCCCTGAGTAACCCCATGAGCGACCAAGACCAATCCTCCGCCCCCCCGCCGCCCCCCTCCGAGGACGACATCCAGTTCGCTGACGAGCTGCCGGTTTTGCCGATTCGCAACGCCGTGCTCTTCCCCGGGCATGTTGCGCCGTTCGACGTGGGCCGTGAGAAATCCGTGGCCCTCGTCGAGGACGTGCATAACCTCGAGAGCCCTGTCATCGCGATCTTCGCGCAGCGAGATCCGTCGACGGACGAGCCCGATCTGAACGATCTGCATCCTGTGGGATGCGCGGCTCGCGTGCTCAAAGCCCTGAAGCACTCCTCGGGAAATTACTCGTTGATCCTCCAGGGTCTGACGCGCATCCGCTTGACCGAGGTCACGCAGACGAAGCCGTACATGCGCGCCAAGGTGCAGCGCATCGCCGCCCCCGCTGTCGACGACGTCGAGGCCGAGGCGCTCGCGATGAGCCTGCGCGACGTGGCCAAGCAGGTCATCCAGCTGATGCCTGAGTTGCCGCGGGAGGCGGGCAGCTTGATCGATTCGATCCAAGCTCCCGGCGCTCTCTCCGATCTCGTTGCAGCGAACCTCGACGCACCCGTCGAGGAGAAGGCTCAGCTCATCGAGACTGTCGACGTCAAAGAGCGCATCCGGAAGGTCTTGCGCCTGCTCACGCGTCAGCTCGAGATCCTGAAGATGCGCGAGCGAATCAACTCCCAGATCAAGGAGGAGATGGGCAAGAATCAGCGCGAGTACGTGCTGCGCCAACAGCTCAAAGCCATCAAGGAAGAGCTCGGTGAAGACGAAGGTGACCAGAGCGATCTCGACGGGCTCGAGGAGCGTCTCGCCAAGGCGAACCTCCCCGCCGAAGCAGACAGCGTCGCCAAGAAGCAGCTCAAGCGCCTTCGCTCGATGCAGGTTGGCTCCGCTGAGTACACGGTGGTCCGGACCTACCTCGACTGGATCCTTGACATCCCGTGGACCGAATCCACCGAGGACAACCTTGAGATCCTCGAGGTCCGCAGTGTCCTCGACGAGGACCACTACGGCCTCGACAAAGTCAAGAAGCGCATCGTCGAGTACCTCGCTGTCCGTAAGCTGAAGAAGGACAAGAAGGGTCCGATCCTCTGCTTGCTCGGCCCGCCCGGTGTAGGCAAGACCTCGCTCGGTCGCAGCATTGCGCGAGCGCTCGGGCGGAAGTTCGTGCGCGTGTCGCTCGGTGGCGTTCATGACGAAGCTGCCATCCGCGGTCACCGCCGGACTTACGTGGGTGCGCTCCCGGGCCAAATCATCCAAGGGATGAAGAAGGCCGGGACCGTGAACCCCGTGTTCATGATGGACGAGGTCGACAAGATCGGACACGACTTCCGTGGCGATCCGAGCGCGGCACTGCTCGAGGTCTTGGACCCCGAACAGAACAACACGTTCGCCGATCACTACCTGGAGATCCCCTACGATCTCTCGAACGTGATGTTCGTGGCGACCGCGAACGTTGCCGACCCGATCCCGCCGCCCCTCCGTGACCGTATGGAGATCCTCGAGATCCCCGGTTACACGCGGCGCGAGAAGCTCGCCATCGCTCGCCAACACCTGATCCCCAAGCAGCTCGAAGAGCACGGGCTCAAGCCTGACCAACTCACGATCACCGACGAGGCGATCGAAGAGCTCATCGAGCACTACACGCGCGAAGCGGGCGTGCGCTCTCTCGAGCGGACCATCGCGAGCGTGATCCGCGGGGTCGCGGTGCGGGTGGCCGAGGGCGACGAATCGAAGCGCGTCCTGAAGACGGAGGACGACCTTCGAGAGTTCCTCGGACCGATCAAGTTCACGAGTGAGGTGGCGGAGCGCACCGAAGAGACGGGCGTCGCGACCGGGCTCGCTTGGACGAGTGTCGGCGGTGAGATCCTCTTCATCGAGGTCACGAAGATGTTCGGCACGGGCAAGATGCAGCTCACCGGTCAGCTCGGCGACGTCATGAAAGAGAGCGCCCATGCGGCTCTCTCTTGCGTGCGGACCAACGCCGAGAAGTACGGGATCCCGAGGGACTTCCTCGAAAAGAGCGACATCCACATCCACATCCCCGCTGGCGCTATGCCGAAGGATGGGCCGAGCGCGGGCATCACGATGTTCACTGCGATCGTCTCGCTCCTTACGGGTATCCGCGTGCGCCACGATGTCGCAATGACGGGCGAAATCTCGCTCCGCGGTCGGGTCCTTCCGATCGGTGGCGTGAAGGAGAAGACCCTCGCTGCGCACCGTGCGGGCATCAAGCGGGTGCTCCTGCCTGAGCGGAACCGCGCGGACCTCGATGAGGTGCCGAAGGAGATCCGCGACGAGCTCGAGTTCGTGTTCGTGAACAAACTCGACGAGGTTCTCGCGAACGCCCTCGAGTCGGTGCCGCAGCCTTCGCAGGCGTATCTCGACGAGGTCGCGAAGCGAGAAGCAGGTTCGGCGCACACAACGAACTAAAGCTTCCGCAGCCCCTGGCATCGGGCGCTTCGCACAACGAGTCCAAATGGGTTATTGTTGTGGGAATGCGCCCGATGTTTTTTGCTCTTCTGCTGCTCGCAGGAGGCCATTTGGCGTGCCGGCGCTCGCCGGCGCCCGAGGACAAGAGCGACGCCCGGGTGCACAAGAGCGAGACTCTCACGGAGGCGGCAGCGGAAATTCCCGCAGTTGAGCTCCAAGAGCCTATCAGGCCTGCCTGTGAGGCGTTCCGGGCGGAGGCGAGCCGTCCTGTCGGGGCGCCGTTGGATCCAGCGTCCGAGGGGCTCCGCATTGAAATTCTCGGCCGCGCCCGGGCTGTACCTATCTACTTCCTCGAGCCTCCCGAGCCCGAAGGTTTGGCGGAGCGGGCCCTTGTCTACCGGCGCGAGCTCGAGCAGAGCTCCGATGCCGGGGCCACGATCTTGCGTATCCTTCGGGAAACGAGGCGCGAACTTGAGCTCCGGCGCCAGGTCTTTCTCACCCAGGGCTATCTGTTTTCGATGGTGCCGCCGGTGGCCACGCGCATGAGTCAGATCTTGCGTTTCGATCACCTCTTCGATGCGCCGAAGATCCGGGTGCACCGGGGAGACGAGGTGTTCGAGCTCGTGCGCCAGAAGGATCGCTATCGCCGAGAAGGTGAGGAGACGGACGCGGCTCTCTTGCTCTTCGATCGCATCGACGACCTCTCGGGACCGCTCCCTTCCGCGCTCCACGCGGATTTCACGAAACTTCAAGAGGAAGTCGGATTTCGCTCGGCGCGGGTGACGAGCCGAACGAAGTCCGGGCTCTGGGTAGAGCTCACCTACGGGGGAGCTCCCCTCGGTGAGCCGGTCACGACCGTGGCCCACGTGAGCGTGGATGAAGAAGGACGGACCCGTCTCGATTGTGAGGAGGTCCTTCCAGCGCAGAAACAAGATCTCGAGCTCCGAAGGAGCGGCGAACGCTCGCTCCGAGCGGCCTTTTTGCCCCTCAAGGACGCCATCGACAGCATCGTCGAGCACCGTCTGCCCTTCGACGAGCCGCGCACCGAATACGGCCAGGAAGACGGAAAGCTCAGGCTCGCTTTCGCCGAGGCCTATCGAAAAGGCGCCGAGACCTACGAATACAACGGTGACCGGTACTACGTCTTCGACAATCGGGGCCGCGTGCGGCTGCCGGAGGTGTGTGTCGATTTCATCACTGATGCCTTCGATTGGGCGACAGGGGGAAGCTGGGCGCCCCGAGGAGCCGGACGGAAGAGGGTGAAGGGGGCTCTCTATTTCCCGAGCCTCGGTATGGAAAATCCGCGCAGCGTCGAGAGCCTCGCCCTCTTCGCGACAAAACATCCTCACTGGTTCGATGTTTATTGGGTCCCGAAAGAAGAGCAGGTGCGGCTCAGCAATCGGACCGCCTTCTTCGCGTCCCTCGCGAAGCGCCGCGAAGTGTTTCGCCTCGGAGATGTCGTCTTCATCAACGGGCTCCGGGACGACGAGCGTTACCACTATCACTCATTTTTTCTTTATGAGATGGACCCCCTGACGGGGTTTCCGATCCTGCTCGCGGCGAACGCCGGACCGCCCCAGATGCGGACCTGGGAGGGGGAGATGCAGAACGCGCCGCGCCGGTTCGTGGTGGCGCGCTTGCGGGTCCGGCCCGAGATCTTCGAGCGAGCCTATGAGCAGGCGCGCAAGCAGCCCGGGGTTCCCCTTGTCCTCGAGCCGGAACCCACAGCGGACCTGGTCGCCCAGGACCCCTAGTCGACTCCTTTCCCCGGCTTTTGGGAGCGGGTCCCGGCCGGTTGACTCCCGGCGCCGCCCCGCTAGACGCTTTGCCGTGAATTCCGACAGCGATCGCCCTTCGTTACCAGGAAAGCCGATTCGTGTAGCGCTCCTCGGCTGCGGAACCGTCGGAGGCGGGGTTTTGGACCTGCTCTCGACGAACCAAGCCACCATCACGGAGCGTGTCGGAGCTCCCATCGAAATCGCTCACGTGCTCGTCCGTGACCCGAACAAAGTGCGAAGTCGCGCCGCGGAGGGCCTGCGCATCACGACCGACGCTGAGTCTGTCTTTCGCGATCCCGACCTCGACGTCGTGGTCGAGGTCATGGGCGGCGAAGAGCCCGCGCGCTCTTACATCGAGCGAGCGCTCAGCCAGGGACTCGCTGTCGTCAGCGCCAACAAGTACGTCATCGCGCAGCACGGCGCGGCCCTCCTCGAAAAGGCCCAGAGTGGCCGCGTCGATCTTGCCTTCGAAGCGTCGGTCGGCGGCGGCATCCCGATCATCCGCACGCTGCGCGAAGCGCTCACCGGTGACCAGGTGCTGTCCTTACACGGCATCCTGAACGGCACCTCGAACTATATCCTGACCAAGATGAAGCAGGAGGGGCTCAGCTTCGCGACGGCCCTCAAGCAGGCTCAGGATCTCGGTTATGCGGAGGCGGACCCGACCCTCGACATCGAGGGCCACGATGCAGCCCAGAAGCTCATCGTCGCCGCGACGCTCGCTTTTGGCTCCCGCCTCACGCCGGACCAAATCTCCGTCGAAGGCATCACAGCCCTCGATGCCGTCGACTTCTCAGCCGCCGAGAGGTTCGGCTACGCCATCAAACACCTCGCGATCGGCCGCGACCTGGGCGACGCCATCTCGCTCCGGGCGCACCCGACCTTCGTCCCGAAGTCGAGTGTGGTCGCGACGATCGACGGCGTTTTGAACTGCGTCTTCATCCAAGGCAAAGCCCTCGGACCCTGCCTCCTCGTGGGGCGCGGGGCCGGCGACCTGCCGACGGCGGTGAGCGTCGTCGCCGATCTCGTGGACGTGTCTCGCAGCCGCCGAGAGGGTGCGCGGGGCCTCTCGACCCGCGCCATCGTGGCGCGTCCCCGCAAGCTGCTCCCCCTCGCCGAGACCGTCACGCGCTACTACCTGCGCTTCGACGTCGACGACACGCCGGGTGTCCTCGGCACTATCGCGACGGCGCTCGGGCGCCACGGGATCAGCATCGCCGAGATGTTCCAGGAGGACACGAGCGACAGTCAGCCCGTGTCGGTTCTCATGATCACCCACGAGACGCGCGAGGGCGACCTCGTGAGCGCTCTCGAGGAAGTCCGGTCCGCCCCCTTCCTCAAGAGCTGTCGTTTCATTCGCATTGAGGATCTGTGACCGTGCACAGCGACGCGCCGATCGGCGTGTTCGATTCAGGGCTCGGCGGCCTAACGGTCGTCCGGGCTCTGCGTGAGGCGTTTCCTGAGGAGAATATCCTCTATCTCGGAGACACTGCGCGCGTCCCCTATGGAACCCGCTCTGCTGAGACGGTCATCCGTTATGCGCGCCGCGCGGCCTCCGAGCTGACCCAAAGGGGCATCAAAGCTCTCGTCCTCGCCTGCAATACGGTGAGCGCAGTGGCCCTCGAAATCCTCGAGGCGGAGCTCGACATTCCTGTCATGGGCGTCGTCGAGCCGGGCGCTCAGGCGGGCGTGCGGGCAGCTCTTCTCGAGGCGGAGCGCACTTCGGGACCGCCTCCCCGAGTGGGCGTGGTGGGTACGGCGGGGACGATCCGCTCGGGAGCTTATCCGCGGGCCGTCTCGAGTCTCTCGACCCGTCTCGAGGTCATCGCGGAACCGGCGCCCTTGCTCGTTCCTTTGGTCGAAGAGGGCTGGCTCAGCGGGACGGTGCCAGAGCTCGCGGTCGAGCGTTATCTCACTCCGCTCATCGAACGGGGCGCGGGAGTCATCGTTCTCGGTTGCACTCATTACCCGCTTCTCCGGGAGGTTTTTGAGCGCGTCGCCGCTCGTCTCGCGGGGCGACCGATTCCTGTCGTCGACAGCGCATCGGCCACGGCCGAGGCACTTCAGGAATGGATTCGAAACGGCCGATTGTTCCCAGCGCATTCGAAAGATGTGCCCGGCACACTTCAGCTCCTCGTGACGGACCTTCCTTCAGGTTTTCAGAAGGTCGCAGACTTGTTCTTGGGGTCGGTGGCTCCTGCGGAGCAGATCGATCTCTCTCCCTGATTTTTCTCTGAGCTGGCGCCCCCCCCGCAGGAACTGCGCGCCCTCTTGATGAGGGAAAAGAAACGCGCGCGATGGGCGGCTTCGGCAAGGCCGCTTTTCGGCTAAGGTAAGGCATGATCGAGGTACTGCCCGACTTCCCGTCCGACGTGCTCGCCTTTCGTCTGAAAGGCACGCTGACCCGCGAGGACTATGAGAACGTGCTGATGCCGAAGGTGCGGAGGGCCTTCGATGACGGCAGTGAGGTTCGAGTTTACCTCGAGGTCGGCCACGACTTCGTGGGACAGGAGAAGGGCGCGATTTGGGAGGACCTGAAGATGGGCTTCGAGTACGGCTTGTCCCACCGCGACCAGTGGAAGAAGATCGCTGTTGTGACCGATCTCGAGTGGCTCGCGCGGGCGATTGTGCTCTTCGGATGGCTCGCGCCCGGAGAAATCCTGCTTTTCACCTTCGAGCATCAGCTCAAGGCGAAGAGCTGGGTTTGCGGATGAGCGGGAAACTGGGCGCGCAGGCGCGGGAGTGCTCCCCGGAAGTCAGGCGTGTGCGGCCTGCGCCGCGTGCGGGAGCGCGGCAGGTCTTCACGTGAGCGAAGTATGGGGGCGTTGAAGGCGTCGAGGGAGTATCGAACCTGAGCGTGAGTATCGAACCTGAGCGTGAGTATCGAACCTGAGCGTGAGTATCGAACCTGAGCGTGAGTATCGAACCTGAGCGTGAGTATCGAACCTGAGCGGTGGAGGTCCGTGAGCGGTTCGTGAAAGTCTGCTTTCCGCGACACTCGGCTCCCGTCTCGTTGTAGTTTTTCTGGCTGAGGAGAAGTTGTCCTGAGACAGGCGCGGAAGCGCTGCGTTTTTCTTCGACCAGAGGGCCGGAGAGCGTTGGTCTAACATCCGGCCGTCGCTACACTCTGGCTTCAATAACTTGGTTCCTTCGATGAAGCGCTTTCTCCCTTTTCTCGCCTTTCCTGTCGTCATTCTCGCGAACTGCTCCCCGAACGACGGAACTTCCGGACCGATGCAGCCGGGCGCTTCTGGAGGCGCTGGGGTCACGGGTCCCACTGGGGGGAGTGGGATGAGCGCGTCGGGCTCTGCTCCCGGACAAGGAAGCGGAGGCATGAATGGCGAGGGAGCCGGGAGCACTGTCGATCCGGGGGCCGGCGGCGGTGGGTCCGGGGGCGCGGCACCCGGAACCGGCGGGGCAGAGGGCACCGGTGGCGCCCGTGTTGTTCAGGATCTGCCTTGGGGCTTCCGTCCTGAGAGTGTGGGGCTCGAAGACGCTCGGGAGGCTTACGAGGTCTGGAAGGAGATTCACCTCGAAGATTGTGGCGACGGGGCGCACCGCGTTCGCTGGGAGAACGCCAAGCTCGACGCGACGGTCTCGGAAGGTATTGGCTACGGCATGCTCCTGACCGTCGCCTTCGATGACCGGGAAGCTTTTGATGGACTCTTGGCCTACTCGAAGCGCATGCGCGTCGAAGGGCGCGCCTTGATGCATTGGCTCCGTTACGGCTGCGACGCCCACTGGGACACGAAATACAACGACTATCCTGACAACGCGGCCTCCGACGGCGATCTCGACGTCGCGATGGCGCTGATCCAGGCGTCCTGTCGCTGGGGGGATAACAAGTATCTCGAAGAGGCCAAGCCGGTCATCAAGGATACCAAAGAGCACATGTTCATGGAGGATAACGGCAAGCTCGTCCTTCAGCCTGGCGACTCGAGCTGGTTCGATATGATGGGCGGAGGGTGCGTGAACTACTCCTATTTCGCTCCCGCCTACTATCGCGAGTTCGCGAAGGTGACCCCCGAGGACGCTGACTTCTGGAATCGAGCCGCTGACGACAGCTACCCGCTGCTCGCCGCTGCTTCTCATCCGGAGACCGGCCTCGTGCGCAACTGGGGCTCGGCAGGCGGAGGCGACGCGACCGCGGGCTGCCATAACGCCTACATTCGCTCCGCCTCCTACGGTGACGACGCCGCGCGCACTCCTTGGCGCATCGCTGTCGACTATCTCTGGCACGGAAAGACTGAGGCGAAGGCCTGGAACGACAAGGTCACGAACTGGGTGAAGTCGGTCGGCATCAAGAACACCGTCCAGTGGTACAACCTGGACGGCTCCACGGACGACGAGGCGCCGAGCCCCGAAGATCACACCGCCATCAACGTCGGTCCTTTTGCTGTCGGCGCGATGACCCTCGACCCCGAAACAGTGGAGTCCTTCGCAGCGGAGCTCGTCGCGATCCCCGCAGGCGAAGGTGACCACGACGGCGAATACTTCCCGCGCATGCTCAAGGCGCTCAGCCTCCTCGCCCTCGCCGGCAAGTTTGACACCTGCGGCGGCAAGTAACGCTTCGCTGAGCGAGAGTTTGAGAGAAGGGGCTGCCCCGTGGGGCTCCTTGAGCCGCCACTTCGACTTGGCGGCGCTGGGGAGTGCTCTGGCGGCAGCCCGGTTGAACCCGTGGAGGGACCGCGGAGACGGGGCGGGAGCCCCGAGGTGAGCCCACGGGCCGGAAAGCAAAAGGGCCGAGCGGTTTCGCTCAGCCCTTGTTCGTTGCTCACTGTTTGGAGCGGGAAATGAGATTCGAACTCACGACTTCGACCTTGGCAAGGTCGCACTCTACCGCTGAGTTATTCCCGCAAGTGGTCCTCGGTTGAGGCTGATTGCCTCGTCCGAGGGGCGTGAGATGTACTGATGGGGCCCTAGGCTGTCAAGCGTAAAGAAGAGGGTCCGGTTTCGGAAAATGTCTCACGATGCCGGGGCCTTCTTGGACTTCGGGGGGCGCTCGGAAGTCGGCGGGGCGCTCTGCGCTCGCGCGGGGCGGGCGGCGGAGCTCGGAGGGCGGCTCACCGCGGCCTGAGGCGCGCTTTGGGCACGGCTACTGCGAGCACCAGCGGGCGGCGGGGCGCTCGGACGGCTGCCACGAGCACCAGCAGGCGGCGGAGCGCTCGGACGGCTGCCGCGCCCAGGGGCAGGGGGCACACTCGGGGCGCGTGCGCGACCTCCGGCGGGCGGCGGGACACTCGGGGCGCGCGCGGGGCGGCTCCCTTGTCCAGGAGGAATGCTGGGGGGGCGACTACCGCGCGCGCCAGCGGCGGGAGGAATGCTGCCGGGGCGCGGCGGAATGGACGGTGAGCGCGACCGGGTCGGTCGGGTCACGCCGCGGCGATTCAGCTCATGGAGGATCTCCTTGAGCGCCTGACCTGTGTGGCTCTCAGCGACCTCCGCTACGTCTTCGGGGGTGCCCTGGGCGACGACTGTGCCGCCTCCGTCGCCACCTTCCGGCCCCATGTCGATGACCCAGTCAGCACAAGCGACGAGCTCGAGGTTGTGTTCGATGACGAGGATCGAGTTCCCCGCTTCGCGAAGGTCGAGCAGCGCCTGGGCGAGATGTTCGATGTCGGAGAAGTGCAGGCCCGTGGTGGGCTCGTCGAGCACGTAGAGGGTGTTGCCGGTGGCGCGACGGCTGAGCTCGAGAGCGAGCTTGATGCGCTGGGCTTCGCCGCCGGAGAGCGTGGTCGCGGGCTGACCGAGGGTGACGTAGCCGAGGCCGACCTGGTTCAAGGTGCGGAGGCGCTCGTGGATGCGCCCGATGGGCTCGAAGATCGGGAGCGCGTCTTCCACGGTCAGGTTCAAGACGTCGGCGATCGAGAGACCCTTGTATTTGATCTCGAGGGTCTCTCGGTTGTAGCGGCTCCCGCCACAGGCGTCGCAGGCGACGTAGACGTCCGGTAGGAAGTGCATCTCCACCTTGAGCACGCCGTCGCCCATACAGGCCTCGCAGCGTCCGCCCTTCACATTGAAGGAGAAGCGGCCCGGCTTGTAACCGCGGGCGCGGGCGTCCGGCAGGCTCGCGAACACTTCGCGCAGGTCCGAGAAGATGCCCGTGTAAGTCGCGGGGTTCGAGCGTGGAGTACGACCGATCGGCGCTTGGTCGATGCTGATGACTTTGTCGATTTGCTCGAGACCCTCGATGCCCTCACAGGGGCCGATCGTGCCGCTGGCGCCGTAGAGTCGCGCGCGAGCTGCTGCGAGCAGCGTGTCGACGATCAAGCTGCTCTTGCCGGAGCCGCTCACGCCCGTGACCGCTGTCAGGACGCCGAGCGGGATTGAGACGGTGACGTTCTTGAGGTTGTGCCCGGTGGCGCCGACGATGCGCAGAGCGCGCTTCGACTGGACTTTCTTGCGGGCGGGCAGGGGAAGGTGTTTCTCGTAGGAGAGGTAAGGTCCCGTGATCGACTCCTCATTGGCCATGATCTCGGCGGGAGTCCCTTGGGCGACGATCTGGCCTCCATGGACTCCAGCCCTCGGGCCCATGTCGACCACGTGATCCGCGGCCAAGATCGCATCGCGGTCGTGTTCCACCACGAGCACGCTGTTGCCCTTGTCGACGAGACGCCGCATCGCGGCGATGAGTCGTCGGTTGTCGCGAGCGTGGAGACCGACCGAGGGCTCATCGAGCACATAGAGCACACCGACGAGCGAAGCGCCGATCTGGGTCGCGAGACGAATGCGCTGACCTTCTCCGCCGGAGAGCGTCGCCGCGGCGCGGTCGAGGGAGAGGTAGCCGAGCCCGACGTCGATCAAGAAGCCGAGCCGATCGGTGACAGCGGGCAGGAGCGGCGCTGCAACAGCAGCGTCGCGGGCAGGGAGCTTATTTTCCGCGGTGAGCGAGAGCAGCTCTTGTCGCAGCCGCGTGAGCGGCATCCTACAGAGCTCGCCGATGTTGAAGCCGGCGAGCCGAACGCTGAGCGCTTCCTTGCGCAGGCGCGTCCCGTCACAGGCTGTACAAGGACGCAGCGAGACGAAGCGGCTAAGATCGTCATAACCGACCGAGCCCTCGGCGCCTTCTTCGGCCTCTTCGCCTTCGTCGCCCTCGGGCATCGCTCCTGAGTCGAGCATCTCCATGAGACGCGGAATGATGCCGACGTAGTTCTTGCCGTCGCCGTGCAGGATGATCTCGCGCTTCGCCTTGGGCAGGTCTTCCCAGGGCTTGTCCGGATCGACGCCCAGGGCGGCCACTACAGCTTGGACTTCTTTGGCGTTCGCTTCGGAGCCGCGACGTCCGAAGGCGGTCACCGCACCCTCTCGCAGGCTTCGGGTCGGATCGGGCACGACGCGCGCGGCGTCGATGGAAGCCTTGCGTCCAAGGCCGTTACACTCCGGACAGGCGCCGTGGGGGCTATTGAACGAGAAGAGCCGCGGCTCGAGGGGAGGTAGGGTCAACCCGTACTTCCAGGAGACGAGGCGTTCGCTCATCACGACCGGCTCGGACCCGTCCATCGCGTCGATCAGGACGGAGCCTTCGCCGAGCTTCAAACAGAGCTCCACCGAGTCCGTCACGCGACCCTTGATGCCCTCGCGGACCGCAACACGGTCGACCACCACGTCGAGATCGTGGGGCTTTTCAGGGTCGATTTCGGGCTCCTCGCCGAGATCCACGTTTTGCCCGTCGATGCGCGCGCGGACGTAACCGTCGCGGCGAAGGCGGGAGAGCTCGTCCTTCAGGTCGCCGGGCCGGCCGCGGACGATGCGCGCCAAGAGGACCACACGGCTGCCCTCTTCGCGGCTCAGGATGCTGTCGACGATTTCCTGGACCGTGTAAGCGCGGATGACCTCCCCGGAGATGGGACAGTGGGGGACGCCGATCCGGGAAAAGAGCAGGCGGAGGTAGTCGGCGATCTCGGTGACGGTACCGACGGTGGACCGAGGGCTCTTTCCGAGGGCCTTTTGCTCAATGGCAATGGCGGGGCTCAGGCCTTCGATGCTCTCGACCCGGGGTTTGGGGAGCTGGTCGAGGAACTGCCGTGCGTAAGCCGAAAGGGACTCGACGTAGCGGCGCTGCCCCTCGGCGTAGATCGTGTCGAAAGCCAGAGATGACTTTCCCGAGCCGCTCGGGCCCGTGATCACTACTAGCTCGTTCCTCGGTAGACTGACGCTGACGTTCTTGAGGTTGTGCTGGGTCGCGCCCGAGACGACCAGACGGTCCATAGTCAAGGCGGTCTAGCACATCCTACTCAAAATCAAGCGTTTGCCCTGCTCGCCCCCTTCGAGTACCGTTCTCGCCCGGCCCGGGCCTATAGCTCAATCGGTCAGAGCCCCCGGCTCATAACCGGGTTGTTCCTGGTTCGAACCCAGGTGGGCCCACTTGAAAAACCTCAGGACCGCGCAGTGAGCATCGAGAACCAAGTCCCCCTTCTAAGAAACCTCGCCGCTCTGGACGGTGTGCTCGCTCGCCTCGAGGCAGAACTCGAGCAGGAGCGTGCAAAGAACGCCGCCCGCCGCCAGCAAAAGACCGAGCTGTCGGACCGGGTTGCCGGCCTCGAAGCGGCCGTTCGCGAAATGGAGCGCACCAAAAGCGAGCTCACCCAAGAGCTCCGCCAGGTCGCGATTCAGGTCGACAAGGCGCGGGAGAAGCTCACCCGCGTTCGCAACGAAAAAGAGGCGAACGCCGCGACCCGGGAGCTCGAAGAGCTCCGGCGCATCCACCGCGAGCGCGAAAAGGAGATCGAGAAGCTCTCCGGGCTGATCGAAGAGGCCCGCGCCGATGTCGAGAAAGCTACGACCGCGCGCGACACGGTCCTCGCCGAGCTCGGTGAGACCGCCGAGGCCGAAAAGACGAAGATTGAAGCGCTCGAGGAGGAGATCCGCGAGCGTCAGAAGGAGCGCGAACAGAGCGTCCAGGGCATCGATCGCCAGACGCTCCGTCGTTACGACGCCGTCCGCGCGCGACGGGGCTCGGGGCTCGCCGAGGTCGTGGAGGGAACGTGCGTGGCGTGCCACATCGCCGTCTCGCCGATGCTGTTTCAGCAGATCACTCGTCAGCAGGAGTTCCACGCCTGCCCGAGCTGTCACCGCATCCTTTATTACCTCCCCAATCGTTCGAAGGAAGCTCCGTCGTCTGCCGCAAAGGGCCAGGCGGAGGAGGCCTAACCTCGCGTGAAGGCGTGCCCCATCTGCGGTCGCCTTTACCCGGATGACGCTGGGTTCTGCCCCGTCGACGGGTCTGAGCTCATGAGCGCGACCAACGCGCCTCCGAACTCGAGCGTCCTCGATCCGCGCCTGGGCACGCTCCTCTTCGAACGCTACCATCTGCGTCGGGTCGTCGCAGATGGCGGCATGGGGCGCGTCTACGAAGCTCTCGACATGATCGAGAAGCGGAACGTGGCGGTGAAGATCCTCCACGAGAACGTGAGCCGGGACCCGATCGAGGTCGAGCGCTTCCGGCGGGAGTTCGAGATCAGCGCAGAGCTTCCCCACGAGCACATCGCTCAGGTTTACGATTTCCGCCCAACGGCCGAGGGTTCCCACGCCCTCGTCATGGAGTTCCTGTTTGGTGAGGAGCTCAGGGGGACCCTCGAGCGCGAACGGACCATTCCGCCGGCTCGTCTGGTGCGCATGGTGAGTCAGGTGGCGATCGCGCTCGATGAAGCCCACGCGCGCAAGTTCGTCCACCGCGATCTCAAGCCGGACAATATCTACCTCTGCCAGACTCCCGACGGCGACATCGTCAAGGTGCTCGATTTTGGGTCTGTGAAGGACAACGCGCGAGGAGCGCAGAAGCTGACCGTGGTCGGGACGACGATTGGTTCGCCCTACTATATGTCTCCCGAACAGGCGCAGGCGCTCGATACTCTCGATCATCGCGCGGACATCTGGTCGATGGGCGCGATCGTGTTCGAGTGTGTCACAGGTCGGGTTCCTTTCACCGGGAACACAGGCGGCGCGATCTTGATGGCCATTTTGACGAAGGAAGCGCCTCTGCTTTCGAGCGTCGCGAAGGAAATCGGCGTGACGGTGCCGAGCCGCCTCGATGCGGTGGTCGAGCGAGCTCTGCGTCGGGCTCCATCGCTCAGGTTCCAGTCGATGGGCGCTTTTGCGGACGCGCTCGGCGCCGCGTACGGCCTCGAAGGAGATCACCTCGCTTGGGCCCCAATGCGCGAGGGGGACCTAGCGGACGCGATTCGCGAGGGCCTCGCCAAAGCCCCCGCGGAAGCGACGGAGGCTCCGTCGCCCGAGGATTCATTCTTCGGAGGCACGGACGCGCTCGCGGCCTCTGTTCCCCCGCGGATCACCTCAAGTCCCAAGGTGATCGATCTTCCTGAGGCCGCCCCAGAGGCGCCTGCTCTGGGGATCAAGCCGCGCGGCGGAAGCAATCTGGTCTGGATCGTTGCGCTTGTCGTCGTTGTGGCGCTGATTGTTGTCGCGGTCTGGGCCCTCTGAGGCTCCGCTTTGAGCGGCGCGGAGGCGGCGCTAAGCTCCTCTGACAATGCGCAATTGGCTCAGTTTGGCTCTTCTTTTCTCCTGTGCCCTTGGCTGTCGTGAGGCGCCACCGGCTCAAGTCGAAGCGAAGCTGGACGCTCCCAAGCCTGCCCCAGAGGCCCCCGCGCCCGCACCCGCCGAGCCCAAGCAGGCCCAGCCAGAGGTGAAAGAGGAGGCGTTTGTGCTTCGGGCCTCCGCTCCCGAGAGCGCTGAGGGGCCCTTCGACTTCATAGTCACCCTCGAGGCCCTCTCCGGTTACAAGGTGAACCCCGAATATCCTATCAAGTTCACCTTCGACACCGGCGCATTTTCTGCCGAGCCCGAGGTGCTCCGCAAAGAGCAGGGGCAGTTCGAGGAGAAGAAGGCAGAGCTCAAGGGTGTCGTGAAGCTGACCGCCCCCGGGCCCAATGTTGTCTCCGGCAAGCTCTCCTTCAGTGTGTGCACGGAGGAGCGCTGTCTGATCGAAAAGCGAGATTTAGCCGTCTCTGTCCTGGGAAGCTGACAGCTTTCGCGGTCGGCGTAGAGATGTGCGACCATCCCTTGAGATCATGAGGAAGGCAGACCAGGCGCTCAGCGAGATCGACCAGAGGCTCCGCCGCGCCTTTGAGGCGGAGAGGCGAGTGCTCAGCTTCGCCGAGTATCTCGAGCTTGTCGAAAGCGATCCAGAGAAACACACGCGGGACGCGAGCCAGTACCTGCTCGATATGATCCGCTCCTTCGGGTCCTATTCGATCGAGCGCCCCGCGGGCCCCTTGACGCGCTACCGCGTTTTCGACCAAGAGTTTCTCGGCGCCGACGCTGTGCGCGAGAACCTGATCGGCCACGAAGAGGTTCAGGGAGAGCTCGTGCGCTCCTTGCACAACTTCGTGCGGATCGGGCGCGCGAGCCGCCTCTTGCTCCTGCATGGCCCGAATGGCTCCGCCAAGAGCACGCTCGCTGCCTGTTTGATGCGCGGCCTCGAGCACTACTCGATGACCGACGAGGGGGCTCTCTACCGCGTCTCCTGGGTCTTCCCGAAGAAGGCCCTGGGCCGCGGCGCGATCGGCTTTGGGGGTCGCCCGAGTGAGGGGCAGCTCTTGAGCTACGCGCACCTCTCGGACGACGACATCGAAGCGCGGGTGAGCGTCGAAGTCCGTGACCATCCTCTGTTCCTCCTGCCGCCTCCTGAGCGCCAGAAGCTGCTCGAAGGGTGGCTTCCGCCGAACGCTCAGCTCTCCCGCTACCTCACGCACGGTACCCTCTGCCACAAGAGCAAGCGCATCTTCGACGCGCTGCTCCTTGAAGGAAACGGCTCCATCGAACACGTGCTCAAGCACGTGCGCATCGAGCGTTTTTTCATCTCCCGACGCTACCGGGTCGGCGCTGTGACGCTCGGCCCCGAGCTCAGCGTCGATGCGCGAGAGCGCCAGGTGACCGCCGATCAAAACCTCGGCGCGCTGCCGCTCAGCCTGCGTTCGCTCAGCCTCTACGAGGTGAGCGGGGAGCTCGTGGACGCGCACGGAGGGCTCCTCGAGCTCTCCGATCTCTTGAAGCGCCCCTTGGACGCCTTCAAGTATTTGCAGACTGTGATTGAGACCGGGGAGGTGGCTCTCTCGAGTCAAACCTTGCTCGTGAACTCGACCTGGCTCGGCAGCGCCAACGAGCTGCACCTCGCGGCCTTCCGCGAGCACCCGGAGTTTGAGAGCTTCCGCGGCCGCTTCGAGCTGATCCCGGTCCCCTACCTCCTCGACTACAGGGACGAGGAGCTCGTCTACAGCGCGCGCGTCGGCAAACAGATGCGCATTCCGATCGCGCCCCATACCTTCGGGCTCGCCGCACGTTTTGCGGTCTTGACCCGGCTCAAGAGGCCGAATCCTCAGGCCTACGAGGAGGAGTACCGCGCGGGCATCCAGGAGCTCTCCGCCTGGCAGAAGATGGAGCTCTACGCGGGACGCGCGCTTCCCCCCGAGCAGGCTCCCGACAAAAAGCGCAGCGTGCGGCACCCGCTGCCTCCGACCAAAGAGCTCCACGAAGAGTTCCGTGCCCACCGCGAATACGAGGGCAGCTTTGGCGCGAGCCCCCGTGAGATGACGACGCTGCTCTTCGACGCCGCTCAGGACCACCGCTTCAGCTACCTCTCGCCCTTCGCCGTCCTCGACCAGATCGACAGGCTCTGCGAACGGGTCGACGACTACTCGTTCCTCCGCATCGACGCAGAGGGCCCCGGCTACCACGACACGCGCCGCGCCCGCAGCGACCTCCGATCCTGGCTCTTGGACCAGCTGGAGGACGAGCTGCGCCAGGTGAGCGGCATTGTCGATGACGTGAGCTACCAAGAGCTCCTCAGCCGCTACTTCGAGCACGTGGGAGCCCAGGCCAAAGGCGAGAAGCTGCGCAATCCGCTCACCGGCGCCCTCGAAGAGCCCGACGAAAACCGCATGGGCGAGGTCGAGCGCCTGCTCGGCGCGGAAGAGCCGAAAGAAGATTTCCGCGGCCGTCTCATGGGCCGCATCGCCGCCTGGGCCCTCGAACACCCGGGCCAGCCCCTCGTCACATCCCCCGTCTTCGCCTCACTCCTCGCCCAGCTCCGAAGCGCCGTCTTCGCCGAGAAGCGTCAGGAGCTCGGAAAAATCTGCGAAGCGCTCCGAGAGGAAACCCCGCCCAAGGATACCGCCCTTCGCAAAGCCGTCGACACAGCTCGCGCAGGCCTCATGCAGCGCTTCGGCTACACCGAAGCCGCCGTCCGCGACACCGCCGCCTACCTCTTCGCAGAGCGGTTCAGTTAGTGGAAGGGGAGCGGGGAGGGCAGACACAGGGCGCTCACTGCTCCCTTCGACTTCTCTCTTCGACAGCGAGGCTCTGGTCCTCAATCCCTTTTCCTGCTCGCGCCCAAGAGGGAAGCAGGATGGTTGTTGGTGCCAAAGGCCAGACTTGAACTGGCGACCCCACGCTTATGAAGCGTATGCTCTAACCGGCTGAGCTACTTTGGCGAGGTCCCGCTCGCGCGGGCCCGGGAATATGGAGAGCTGGACCCTTTCCGTCAAGTGAGAATTGGCAGGTGGGGCGGAGATGGGAGGTCCGCCCTTTTTCGTCCTGCTTCAATTCCGCCGGAGCCTTTCGGAGAGAGCCTGGGGGCTCTCATTGGACGGTGCGCCGGCGCAGAGGAGAGGGGGGAGTTTAGTTGTCGCCGAAGAGACTGTTGATCTTCGAGTCGAGGGCGACGGCGATCTTGTAGAGGCTCGAGATCGAGGGGCTCGATTCGGCGCGCTCGATCTGTGACAGGAGGGAGATGCTGAGGCCGGTGCGGCGGCTCATCTGCTTCAGAGTGAGCTCCTGGTCCTTGCGGAGTCCGCGGATGGTGTCGCCGATGATCTTGTGGAGCTGCTCCTCGGGTGTGCGAGCGAGGCCCTTCTTCTTCATGACGCGCGCGAGGACTTCGCGGAATTCGTCGACGTTGAAGGGCTTCTTGATGTAGTCGACAGCGTCGAGCTTCATCGAGGCCACCGCGGTTTCCAGGTTCGGATGTGCAGTGAACATCACGACAGCGACATCCGTGTCGATCGCGCGAATCCGGCGCAGCACCTCGATACCGTCGAGCTCGGGCATCATGACGTCCAGGATGATGACGTGAAATGAGCCCTGACGAACTTCATCTTCGACCCGCGTCGGGTCGCTCTGCGTCTTGACCTCGAAACCATCCTTTTCGAGGAGCGTCTGCATGTACTCGAGGATGTCTTGGTCGTCGTCTACGATAAGGATGTTGACGTTCGGAACTTCAATTGCCACGGCGGGTGTCTCCTCTGCGCCTTTCTGAGGAGATTCGGGGGCCCGAAATTCTCATCAGAGAAGGCTGCGTCCAGGTTTCCTACACCTGGTTTCTCTACAGTGAGAGCACAATACCTCGGACTCGTTACCGTGTCAGTACATCCGAACCAAAAAAGAGCAAAAGTCTCCCCCTCTTGGACGGTTTGGCCTGAAATCCCGTCCAGCCGCTCGTAGAAAAAAGTAAAGCCGAGGAATTTCCTCGGCTTTTGTCGGGGCGGGCAGATTCGAACTGCCGACCTCACGAACCCGAACCGTGCGCGCTACCAAACTGCGCCACGCCCCGAAATGGGCCCCCGGCAGCGCCTTGAGGGCGCGTCGGGGGCGGGGAGAATGAGGGCGGCGAGACAGACTGTCAAGCGCTGTCGGCGCGTCCTCGTGTGAAATCCGGGGCCTTAGCGATTCTTCAGGGCCGTGACGAGCTCGGGCACGGCCGTGAACAGGTCGGCCACGAGACCGTAGTCGGCGACCTGGAAGATCGGCGCGTCCGGATCCTTGTTGATCGCGACGATGACCTTGGAGTTTTTCATGCCGGCGATGTGCTGGATGGCTCCGGAGATACCGATGGCGAAGTAGAGGGTCGGGGCGACGATCTTGCCCGTCTGGCCCACCTGGAAGTCACCCGGGCAATACCCTGCATCGACCGCTGCACGGCTCGCACCGAGCGCCGCGCCGAGCGTATTGGCCAGAGGCTCGAGCACCTCGAAGAAGCGCTCCTTGAGGGCACGACCGCCGGAGACGACGATCTTGGCGTCGCCGAGGTCCGGGCGCTCGGATTGAACCGTCTCGAGAGCCACGTGCTCGATGCGGGAGCGAGCGTTGCCGCTCGGGGCGACGCGCTGCGCGGTCTCAACGGACGACTCACCGCCGCCGGCTTCGTGCGCCTGGACCTCGCTCTGGCGCACCGTAACGACCTTCTGGGCCGTCTTGAGCGTCGTGTAGCCGATGGCGTTCCCGGCGAACATCGGGCGACGGAAGCTGAGCTCGCCGCCGTCAGTGACGACTCCGGAGACGTCCGTTGCGTAAGCGGCGCCGAGGCGAGCGGCAACGCGCGGCAAGAGGTCCTTACCGAAGGTCGTCGCGGTCGCCACGAGCAGGCCGTAGGAGCTCGCGATGCTGGCGACCGTCGGCGCGTATTCTTCCGCGAGGTAGTGAGCGAAGGCGGGATCTTCGACGACGATGACCTTACCTGCGCCGTGCTTCTTGAGCGTCGCGACCGCGTCTTTGGTGTCGCTTCCGAGCACCAAGATGTCGAGAGAACCGCCGACCGTAGCGAGGCACGAATAACCGAACTCGATCGCGGACAACGTCGCGTTCTTGAGTTCTTTGCCTTCGCCGAGCTCCGCCAAAATCAATACGTTTTGCATCTTCTCTTTTACTCCCTGTCGGCTCAGAGGACCTTCGCCTCGTTCGTCAACTTCGCGACCAGCTCAGCGACACTTGCGACCTTCGATCCGGCCTTGCGTCCCGCGGGCAGCTCGAACTTGGTGTAGTTCATCGCGGCGGTCTTATCCGTGAGCTCCGCGAGCGTCTTGGTGTCGAGGGGCTTCTTCTTTGCCTGCATGATGGCGGGCAGGGGCGCGAAGCGGACACCCTCCTGGTACTTGAAGGAGGGGTCTGTCTTGTTCGAATAGACGCTCTCCGGCGCCACGACGCGGAGATCGACGGTGATGACCCCGGGACCGGTCAGGCGGACCTTATGAAGACCACCATCGACCTCACGACCGACGAGCAGCCGACCATCCGCCTCTTCCTTGATTGTGGCAGCGAAGGTCGCCATGGGCGCGTCGAGGAGCTCGGCGAGCATCTGCCCGACCTGATTCGAGTCGCCGTCGACCGCCTGCTTTCCGAGGATGACCCAGTCCGGCTTCTCAGCCTCGACAAGGGTCTTCAGAGCGGCGGCGACCACGCCGCCGTCGAGCTGGCTGTCCTCCGCTTCGACGCGGATCGCCCGGCTGGCACCGGTGGCCAGGGCGCTGCGGAGGATCGGCTCGACCTCCTTCGGGCCAAAGGATACGACGACGACCTCGCCCTCGCGCTGCTTCGGCTGGGCGCCGTTTTCCGTCAGACGGAGCGCGGTTTCGAGCGCGTACTCGTCAAACGGGTTGATCTTCCACTCGAGCCCGCCCGCGTCGATGGCGGCCCCCCCGGGGGCAACCTTGATCTTGTTGGCGTTATCGGGGTCGCTCACTCTCTTGATCGGAACCAGGATCTTCACGCTCATCTCCTTCGATGCGGGCCAGGGCAGCGTGCTCGTGAAAAATGCACGCTCTACTGTTCTCCCAGCGTAGGAGGGCCCCCGCGGCCGTGCAAGTGGCCCGGGGCCTTGGTATTGAGCCGCCCGTGCCCCAGATGTCGTCCCCTGATTTTCTTGTCCTCGGCGGTGGCGTGGCCGGCCTCTCCTTTGCGCTTCGCGCAGCAGAGTTCGGCACCGTCCTCTTGGTGACGAAGCGAAGCCTCGAGGATTCAGCGAGTGCCCGGGCTCAAGGAGGCATCGCAGCGGTGCTCGATCCGCTCGATAGCTTCGAAAAGCACATCCGAGACACTCACACGGCGGGCGCGGGGCTCTGTCGCGCGGAGACTGTCGACCTTTGTGTGACGGAGGGCCCCCGTGTCCTCAAATGGCTCATGGACGTGGGCGCACAGTTTTCGCGTCGGGAGGACGGAGAGCTCGATCTGGCCCGCGAAGGCGGGCACAGCGAGCGGCGCGTAGCGCACGCCGCAGATCTGACGGGCGCCGAAATCCAGCGGGCCCTGACGGAAGCGGTCCTCAAGCACGAAAATATCGAGGTGTGCGAGTGGCGTATGGGCGTCGATCTCATCGTGCACAGCCGCTTCGGTATGCCCGACGAGTGTGTGGGCGCGTATGTTCTCGATGAGCGCACGGGGCGCGTCGAGACGATCCGAGCCCGCGCGACCATTCTCGCGACGGGCGGCGCCGGGAAGGTATATCTCTACACTTCGAATCCCGATGTCGCAACAGGTGACGGAGTGGCGATGGCGTTCCGCGCAGGGGCCGAGGTCGCGAACATGGAGTTCTTCCAGTTCCACCCGACGGTGCTCTACGAGCCTCGCGCCAAGAGTTTTCTCGTCAGCGAAGCGCTCCGCGGGGAAGGGGCCGTGCTCCGGCTGCCGTCCGGTGAAGCTTTCATGCCGAAGCACCACGAGCTCGCGGATCTGGCGCCCCGGGACATCGTGGCGCGCGCTATCGACTTCGAAATGAAGCGAACCGGCAGCGAGTTCGTCCTGCTCGACATCACGCACAAACCGGCCAGCTACATCCGGGACCGCTTCCCGAACATCTACGAGCGCACGCTCTCGTACGGCATCGACATGACGCGGGATCCGATCCCCGTCGTGCCCGCGGCGCACTACATGTGCGGCGGCGTGACCAGTGATCTGTGGGGGCGGAGCAGTCTCCCGGGCTTGTGGGTGATCGGTGAGACCGCCTGTACCGGCCTCCATGGCGCGAACCGTCTCGCTTCGAACTCGCTCCTCGAAGGGCTCGTCTTTGCTGACCGCGCTGCCCAGAAGCTGCGCGAGCAGATCAAAGAGCTGCGCAGTCGTCCGGAGCCCTCCGTGCCCCCCTGGGAGACCGGGGACGCTGGACCGAGCAACGAAGCCGTGATCGTGACCCAGAACTGGGACGAGCTTCGACGCCTCATGTGGAACTACGTCGGCATCGTGCGCAGCGACTCGCGCCTCCGCCGCGCCGAGCGCCGGGTGAACGTGCTCGAAGGCGAGATCCTCGAATACTACTGGAAGCACTTCATCACCCGAGATCTCCTTGAGCTCCGCAACATTCAGCTCGTGGCCTCGCTCGTGATCGCTGCAGCTCAGATGCGCAAGGAGAGCCGCGGACTCCACTTCACCGTCGACCACCCGGACCTCTCCCCCGACTACCTGCGGGACACCGTGCAGAAGATCGGGACGCGACCGAAGCTCCGAGGGAGCGCTCTTTAATGTCGAAACGCCCTTCCCTGAGACCGGCCGACGAGGAGGGTCCCCGGTTCGGGCTCCTCGAGGCGGGCCTCTGGATGCTCGGCACCATGCTGGCGTTTTCGCTGGTGGTGATGCTGATCGGGGCGACATCACCTGACGCGCTCAAAGACCTTGTGATGCTCGGTGGGCTCTCGGCGATCGCCTTCTTGCTCGCGAGCGCGCTCTTGCTCGGCCCAGCGGGCCGTCCGAACACTCTCGCCTTCCGCCCGGTGCCTGCCTTCCTGGTGTTCGTGAGTTTTTTGTGTGGGGCGCTCAGCCAGATTCCCGCGCGCCGCATCGCCATGCTCATGGAGTCGATCTCGCCGAGTCCTCCGAGTGAGATTGCGGAGCGAGCGGCCATGCTGCGTCCGACCAGCGTGACCCACGGCGTGATGCTCGCGGTGATTTTGGTGGTGCTCGTGCCCCTGGCCGAAGAGGTCTTCTTCCGAGGGGCCATCTTTGGCTCCCTCCGGCAGGGCGGGAAAACCTTGCTCGCCGCCGCCACTATCTCCGGCGTCGGGTTTCTCTTGAGCCACCTGGAGCCGAAACTCTGGCCGGCCCTCGGTGTGGTCGCGGCTGTCCTCTCGGCTCTTCGGGGCCTTTCGGGCTCGCTCGTTCCGAGCCTCGCCTTCCACGTCGGGTTCAATGGCTTTGCTGTCCTCGACGGGACCTTTGAGCTGTTTGGTCCGCCGGAGCACTTCAGCTTGAGCGGCGAACCTGAGCTCTGGATATCGATGGGCGTTGTCCTGACCTTGGCTGTCCTCCTTCTATTTATGGCGCGCGATCCGAAGAGTCGCGCCCGGCGCGCGCTCGATGGAGGTCCTTCGTGACAACCGAACGCGTCTCTCTTTCGCCCTTGAAGAGCTCTGAGCCAGCAGGAGGCTTCTTCTCTCTGGCGCTCCTGAGCCGGGCGCACCTGAGCCGGGCGCTGCGCCTTTTCGCCCTCGGGCTCCTCTTGTTTGTGGTCGCCTGTCAGCGCCCTTATCGGGTCGGCGATTACGTGCTCGTCGAGTGGGGCGACGAGAAGCAGCTCTATCCCGCCTATATCATTGGCGCTCGAGGCGACGCCCGCTTCCGTGTGCACTTCGACGGCTACCCGGCGCGCTGGGATGAGGATGTGACCCTCGATCGCATCAAGGGTTTCGCTCGGGAACGCGTGTTCCCGCCGCCGCCTCGTCACGTGCGAGCGGTCCAGAGCAAAGAGGAGAAGAGCGATGTGGCCTCGCGCCTGAGCCGTTTTAAGGTCGGCGATAAGGTGCGCGTGCGCTTCCGGGGCTCGTTCTACCGAGCGACAGTGCTCGAAGTGGAGAGCGCCGGACGCCTCAAGGTCCACTACGAAGGCCACGAATCCGCCTGGGACGAGGTGGTCGATATCGGGCGCGTCGAGATCGCTCCCTAACAAAAGCCAGGCGAGCGCCTTTCGGGGGCCGGGGCGCCCGTGTACAATGTGTCGTCATGACGGACGATGCGTCGACATTGATCGCGCGCAACCTGAAGCGGCTGCGTGAGCGGCTCGGCTGGAGTCAGGCCGCGCTCGCCGAATCGTCCGGGGTGCCTCGCCCGACCATCGCCCATTTGGAGGCCGGTCAGGCCAATCCGACGCTGTCCGTGGCCCTCCGGGTCGCGCGAGCGCTCGGCACCACAGTGGACCAGCTCGTGGCCGCCGCGCCGGACGCAGCGCTGATCGTCTCGCTCAAGGCTGTGCCCACGGCGCGTCTCGGCCGCGGCCGCCGCTATCCTCTGCTCAACGAAGGCGGTCAAAATGGTCTTTCCTTTGAGCGCCTCGTGCTCAAAGCCGCGACCCGCGTGACCCTCGAGATCGGCAGCTCCGGCAGTCAAATTCTCGTGGCAGAACAGGGAGATTTCGAGCTCGACTGGGGGGAGGGACAGGGCGCTCTGCCTGAGGCTCACGTCGCTTTCCTTCGTCTCTCCGCGGAGATTCACGCGAAGACCGACGGGGTTCTCTACAGGCTGAGTGGACTTTGGAATCTCCCGGGTTTCCCCTGAGTCTCCTTGCGGGGCGCGCCCGGAGCAGCTAGCAGGCGCGTCCCATGTCCGAACTGCGCAACGTTGCGATCATCGCCCACGTCGATCACGGAAAAACCACGCTGGTCGACGCCATGCTCAAGCAGACGGGTGTGTTCCGCGTCAACGAGGCGGTCGTCGATCGAATCATGGATTCGAACGACCTGGAGCGGGAGCGCGGCATCACGATCCTCGCCAAGCACTGCTCGGTGCGCTTTCGAGACACCACGATCAACATCATCGACACCCCGGGCCACGCGGATTTCGGTGGTGAGGTCGAGCGAACGCTGAAGATGGCCGACGGCGTGCTCTTGCTCGTCGATAGCGCTGAAGGACCTCTGCCCCAGACCCGCTTCGTGCTCGGCAAGGCAATTGAGCTCGGGCTCCCGGTGATCGTCGTGATCAACAAGATCGATCGCCAGGACGCGCGCCCCGATGATGTCTTGGCCGAGACCTTCAGTCTTTTCTGCGAGCTCGACGCGACGGACGAACAGGCAGATTTTGCGACGATCTACGCGATCGGAAAACTGGGCGTCGCCAAGCGCAGCCTCGACGAAGAAGGAAAAGATCTCACGCCGCTCTTCGAGACCATCATCGAGCGCGTGAAGCCCCCGAAGCTCGATGTGGACGCTCCGCTCCAGTTCCTCGTGCACAACATCGAGCACGACGAGTACGTGGGCCGTCTGGCGATCGGGCGCGTCTGGCGCGGGAAGATCCGGGTCAACTCGAGCGTCGCTTTCATCGGTGAAGAGTCGACCAAGCAAGCGCGCCTGAGCGCTGTGTACCGTTACGAGGGCACCGCTCGCGTGAAGGTGGACGAAGCCGTCGCCGGCGACATTGTGGCGGTGGCGGGCCTCGAAGAGGTTCAGATCGGCGATACGCTGGCCGATCCCGCGCAGCCGGAAGCCCTTCCGCGCATCTCCGTCGAAGAGCCGACCATCAAGATTCGCTTTGTGGTCTCAAACTCGCCCTTCGCCGGCAAAGTTGGAAAATGGGTCACCTCGCGCCACATCAAGGAGCGTCTCGAGAAGGAAGCCAAGCGGAACCTCGCGCTCCGCGTCGAGACGACGGACGAGCCCGATACCTTCATCGTCTACGGCCGCGGTGAGCTGATGCTCGCGGTGCTCGCCGAGACGATGCGCCGGGAGGGCTTCGAGTTCTCCCTCGGTATGCCTGAGGTGGTCGTGCGTGACAATAGCGGCGTCCGGGAGGAGCCCGTGGAGCTCGTCGTGATCGACGTGCCGGAAGAGTACGTCGGTGCCGTGACGATGCGGCTCGGTGAGCGCCGCGGCCAGATGACGAACATGACGAACATGGGCTCCGGGCGCGTCCGCGTCGAGTTCCGCGTTCCCTCCCGCGGCTTGATCGGCTTCCGCTCGGACTTCCTCACCGAGACGCGCGGCCTTGGCCTTCTCAATACGCTCTTCGCCGGCTGGGAACCCTACGCGGGCCCAATGCTGCGTCGAGCGAGCGGTGCGATGGTCGCTGACCGCGCTGGTGTAGCGACTCCCTATGCTCTCTTCGGACTTCAGCCCCGCGGTCAGATGTTCATCCGGGAAGGTACCGAGGTCTACGAGGGCATGATCGTCGGCGAGCACAATCGTGAGAACGATCTCGACGTCAACGTGACCAAGGAGAAAAAGCTCACGAACATTCGCGCCGCTGGCCGCGACGAGAACGTGATCCTGACGCCGCCGCGGGCCCTGACGATCGATACGGCCCTCGAGTGGATCGACCGCGACGAGCTCGTCGAGGTCACCCCGACCGCCATTCGCGTCCGCAAGAAGGTCCTCGACGCGAACAAGCGTCCCCGCCGCGACAGCGAGAAGGTCTAAAGCCCCTTTTTCTTGGCCCCGAGAAGCCGGGCTCGCTGCTCTTAGGACTCGGTGCGGCTCAGGCGGAGGGGGCCTGGACGAACTCGCCAAACTCCTCGTCCCAGACCATGCCCTCGGGGACGAAGCGCTCCTCGGAGCTCACCTCGACCTCTTCCGGCGCCGTCTGGAGGCTCTTCCAGCCCGTCGTCGGGAACCTATGGGAGAGCTCGGTCATGAGCGGCCTCAGGCTCTCCCGATCTCGGGCGGAGATGACGAGCGAGTTCGGCTGCTCGGAGAGGGCGCGGATCGTCTCGGGGCCGAGCTGGTCGGACTTGTTGTAGACGGTGAGGCGAGGGATGTCGGCGATACCGAGCTCGCTGATGAGACGTTCGGTCTCTTTGCGGTGGGTCGCTTCTTCAGGGTCGGATGCGTCGACGAGCTCGAGAATGAGATCGGCGTCGGCGGCTTCTTCGAAGGTAGCGCGGAAGGCCGCGAAGAGGTCCTTGGGCATGTCGCGGATGAACCCGACGGTGTCGCTCAGCACAATCGTGTTCCCTTCTGGGAGCGTGAGGCGTCGAGAGCGTGTGTCGAGGGTCGCGAACAGCTTGTTCTCAGCGAGGACGCCGGCTTGCGTCAGGGTGTTCAAGAGCGTGCTCTTGCCCGCGTTCGTGTAGCCCACGATGGCGACGACGGGGATGTCCTCGCTCTGGCGCTTGCGGCGGCGCTCCCCGCGCTGTTTCTCGAGCTCGGCGAGCTGTTTCTGGAGCCGCTCGAGGCGCTCGCGCGCTCGGCGACGTCCGATCTCGAGCTTCGTTTCGCCGGGGCCACGTCCGCCGATGCCGCCGGTGAGGCGGGAGAGCCCGTCGTCCTTCTGACCGAGGCGGGGCAGCGTGTACTTGAGCTGGGCGAGCTCGACTTGCAGCTTTCCGTCCCGACTTTCTGCGCGCTGGGCGAAGATGTCCAAGATGAGCTGAGTGCGATCGATGATCTTGAGATCGGTCTCTTGGGCGATGGAGCTCGCCTGCGTGGGGCTCAAGTTGCAGTCGAAGATGAGAGTTTCGACGTCGAGATCGATCGCCTCCATGATGAGCTGTTCGAGGCGGCCTTTGCCGAGCACGAACTTCGGATCGATGCGCTCACGGATCTGGATCACGCGGCGCACGACCTCGACTCCCGCCGTCTCAGCGAGCGCGGCGAGCTCCTGCATGCGCGACTCCGCGTGCCTTTGGGCGGTGGGACCGCGAGATTTTTCGCCGACGTGGACGAGCATGGCGCGCCCGTCTTTCGCCTCAATGGGGCGACCCTTTTCGAGGCGGGAATATTCGTCTTCGAGCGCCGAGATGAGCTCGCCGAAGTGTGGCTGGGGACGACCCCAGGGCATCGGCGCGACCAGCTCGTAACCGAGGGAGTCGCCGTCGTCCTTTTTCGCGGAGGGACGGTTGTGCGCCCAGGTGATGCGCGCGAGCTCTCCGCGGGGATTCAGGATCAGCGCGCACACGAGGTCGAGCCGGAGCCGTGTCAGGTCCGTGAGGTCGTCGTGAGTCAGGCCTTCGCCGAAGAGGTGGGTATGGATGAGGCGCACGCCGCGGAAGCGACCTTTTGCGGCGCGCAGACGGCCAACATCCGGGAGCATCAAACCCGTCGGAGTTCCGATGATGACGTGCTCGACGTTCCCGACGCGCGAAACCAAGACGCCGACTTGGCGTCCGGACTCTTGGGACGCTGTCGCCAGGGAGCGGGCGAGCTCCGGACTGACGATCACGTCGGCGGGAACTTTCCTCCTCGAGACCCGCTCGAGGGCCCTTCGCGCGCTGGCGGAAAGGCTGGTTGTATCTCCTGTAAGCTCCATCCTGGGGTTTTCGGGGAGGCGCGCCTGAGCTCCGCTTTCTCCCGGCGGGGGTCTATAGCGCAACTCAGGAGGCGCGTCGTGCTGCGGCCCCGTCCTTGGGGCCCGAAAAACGGGTGCCCGGAGGCGAGTCAAGCGAGGCGAGCTCCGCTATAGGGAGGACCCTATGGCCCTTTTGACCGAGCTCCGTCTGTCCGAGGCCCAGCGCCTCGCGAGCGCTTATGGTCTCCGCCTGAAGAGCGTCACGGCGCTCGCCGCAGGGAGCGTAAACTCGAATTTCTTCCTGGATACAGAGGACGGCCAGAGGTTTTTCGGTCGTCTCTACGAGGAACAAGGCCTGTCGGGTGCACAGTTTGAGGTTCGTCTGAATCTCGCGCTGTCAAGCGCCGGGGTTCCCGTGGCCCGACCTCTTGTCACCCTCGGGGGAGAGCCCTGTGTGATCTACGGGCGGCCCGACGGTCGCGAGCAACCCTTTTCTCTCTACGAGCACGTCGAGGGTGAAGTTGTCTGTCAGAAGCGCGTGACCCAGGGACTTGCTCACTCGGTCGGCGCAGCCCTCGCCCGGGTCCATCGGGCTCCGCTTTCTGGGCTTTTGGTGCCCGACGGTCGCTTCACGATCGATGCGCTTCGCACGCGGCTCCGCCGCGTGCACGACAGTGGGCGAGCGAGCCTGCTTCCCGATGCGGAGCGGATCGATGAGTTGCTTGCGGAGATCGACAAAAAGCGCGCTCGGGACCTACCGACCGGGCTCATCCACGGCGACCTTTTCCGTGACAACACGCTCGTGAGCGGGGAGAGTGTGCTTGCGCTCCTCGACTTTGAGAGCGCCTGCCGCGGGCCGTTTCTCTACGATCTGATCGTGACGATCCTCGCCTTCTGTTACGGCGACTCCCTCGACCAGTCGCTTGTGGCGTCGATGGTGCGCGGCTACGCGAGCGTGCGCGCCCTCGGGGCTCGGGAGCTCGAGGAGATTGAAACCGAGGGGCGCCTTGTTTGTGCCCGGTTTGCTGTGACAAGGCTCACGGACTTCTCCCTCCGCGTTCCGGAAGGGGAGAAGCCGCTCCGAGACTACCGGCGCTTCTTGGAGCGGAAACAGGCCATCGAAGCGGGAGAGCTCCGGCGAGCCTTCGAGACAGGGCTCGGGTCAGGCGCCTGAGACGAAAGAGAGCGCGCGAGCGAGAGCGAGCGCGCGGGGTTCTTCTCGCGACAAGAACACGTCGTGTTTCGCTTCGGGGATGACCTCGATCGTGACAGCGTTCCCGAGCCGCGGTCCGTAGAGCGCCATATGTTCGACCTTGAGCACTGTGTCTGAGGTGTGAGCGAGGCGGTTGACGGGGCCGAGAGGATCGGAGCTCTTGTCGGAGCGGAGCAAGAGGATCGGCTGCTTGAGGCCGAGTCCGGCTTGGATCTCGCGCTGAGCGATGAGGACAGCCCGGATCCAGCCGGCGAAGAGGGGAAAGCCCCGGAGGGGTTTCCTCGTGAGGTCATAGTTCCACTCGCCGCTCTCCGAGACGTGGAGGGTCTTTCCATAAGTGGACCCCAGGCCGGTGGGAGCTTTGAGGCTGGGGAAGCGCGCGCCGAGCCAAGCCAAAGGTTCGAGGGCTCGCCGAAGCGCGCCTTCGACGGGAAAGTCGAGGAAGGGGCTATTGAAGACCAGCCGCGATATCTGATCCCGGGCAGGGCCGCGCTTTGCGTAGAGCGCCGCGGTGATGCAGCCCGTCGAGTGTGCGAGGAGTGTGATGGGCCCAGCGACTTCCTGCCGGATGGTTTCAATCGCAAAGGTGAGCTCAGGGAACGGGTCTTCGGCGCTCCGGAAGAAATGTGGGTGGTTTCCCGCCATGAGCGAGCGTCCCGCGCGCCGTGTGTCGAGGGCGTAGAAGGATAACCCTGCCTCTTCGAAGTGGCGTGCGACGTGAACCTGGAAGAAATAGTCGCAAAATCCGTGGAGAGAGAGGACTGCACCTCGAGCATTGCCCGGATCGCGGTCGGTTCGGATTAAGGTTGCTCTGAGCGGGCCGTCCTCTTCTGACTGTAGAGTCAGAACTTGATGGACAAAGCCTTCCAATTCATCCCGGGTGTAGGCGGACACTTGCGTTCATCTTGTCACTTTTTACTCGGACCCGGCAGGGGGCCATTGTTCGATGGTTCCCGGCTGTGGTCGCGCTGTCGAGCAGGTTCCGAGCCGCCTGGGATATGTTAACGTTGAAATTCCGGGCCCAGAGGGACACCCGGACCGCGCGTGGGAGACGCTCGAGTGCAACTCGATTTTTCTAAAAAACAACTCACGATCAAGCTTGTCTACTACGGCGCCGCGCTGAGCGGGAAGACGACGAACCTTCAGTCCCTCCACGAAGCCGCGTCCGGCGATTCGAAGGGGCGTCTGATGACGCTCGACACGAAGGACGATCGAACGCTCTTCTTTGACCTGCTCCCGCTCACCTTCAACGACAAGAGCGGGCTCGCGGTCCGGGTCAAGGTGTTCACCGTGCCCGGTCAGGTCATTCACACCTCGACGCGCAGGCTTGTCGTCCAAGGAGCCGATGGGGTCGCCTTTATCGCCGATTCGCGCCTGAGCGAGACGGACAACAACACCGAGTCCTTCCTCGACCTGCAGCGAAACCTTCAGGGACAGGGCATCGAGCTCGAGAAGATGCCCCTTGTGATCCAGTTCAACAAGCGGGACCTACCGAACATCAGGAGCCAGGCGGAGATCGCCGAAATGGCCAAGATGGGGCGGGAGCCTGTTTATCTCGCGATCGCGACGAAGGGGGTCGGCGTCGTCCCCTGCTTCGTGGGGCTCCTTTATCGCACATGGGAGCAGCTCGAAGCGACCCATGGGCTCAGCGAAAAGTTCGGCTTCGACGGCCCCGAGTTCGTCGCGGATGTCGCGGCAAAGCTCGGTGACCCTCGCCCTCTCCGCGATATCTTGGCAGACTCTGTCGGGGGAGGGGTTCATGGGCGATAGCCGCATGAAGACGCTCGAAGAGCTCACGATGCTCGAGCAGTTCAGTCTCGAAGATCTTCTTGATCGTCGCGCGCTGCCGGAGATGCTGTCGTCCTTCCAAGAGCTCACGGGAGTTCCCGCGCGCATCTATTCGCTCAATAGCGGACTGCTTGCTGGTCCGAAATCTGCGCCGCCCCTCGATGCGCTGCTCGAAGGCTTTCCCGATGGACGGCGGCGGCTTCGCGACACGATCCATGAGGTGCTCTCGGTGGGAGTCACAGTCGACGATCCCGCATGGGTCGAGTGTGCCTTTGGGGCAGGATATCTCGTGTCCCAGCTCGATCACGACGGGCGAGCCCTCGGGCGCATCGTGCTCGGTCCGGTGCGCATGAAGGAGGCGACGCAGGGCTTTTCTGGTCAGGTGATCCGGCTGCCAGAGGACAAGTCCTTGGAGCTCTCCCTCGAAGAAGTCCCGGAGAAGACCCTCCCGGAGTGCAAAGACTTGCTGCGCTTCTTTCAGCGCACCCTCGACGTGCTCGCTTACTCGGGCTTCAAGGCGCACCTCGCGAGCAGCATGCATCTCGCGACGGTGCGCGAGAACTTCCGGGAGCTCACCGACAAGAATACGAAGCTCCAGTCCGCCTACGACAGGCTGCGTGAGCTCGACCGCCTCAAGAGCAACTTCCTCGCCACGGTTTCCCACGAGCTGCGCACCCCGCTCACCTCGATCATCGGCTACAGCGAGATGCTCCTCGAGGGGATTTCGGGAGAGCTGAACGAAGAGCAACGGGAGTTCCTCGGCACGATCCACCAGAAGGGTGAACAGCTCCTCGAGCTGATCAAGAGTTTGCTCGATCTCTCGAAGCTCGAGAGCGGTACCATGAGCCTTCGCAAGGGCAACGTCGACTGTGGTGCGCTGGCGCGTGACGTCGCCACCACCTTGGCCCCGACCGCGCGTAAGAAGAACGTCAGTCTCGCTGCCAGCGTGAACGGCGAGCTCCCACTCTATAACGGCGACGCGGAACGGCTCCGCCAGATCCTCCTCAATTTGACCGAAAACGCGATCAAATTCACGCCCGCCGACGGCTCGGTGGAGATCGAGGTTCGCCTGGTCGAACAGGACGTGCGCCCGGGCACCATCTCGAGCGGAGCAGTGCTCGGCTCGCCGAAGCGGCGTGTCATCGAGATCCGTGTCGCGGATTCCGGAATCGGGATCCCTGAGGACCAGAGGGAGCGGGTCTTCGATGCCTTCTACCAAGTCGATAACAGTGCAACTCGGGAGGTGGGCGGCAGTGGTCTCGGACTTTCTATCGTGAAGCGCCTCGTCGACGCTCACGACGGACAGGTCTACATCGAGTCCAACGAGCCGCGCGGCACAGTGTTTGTGGTCAGTCTCCCCTGCAAATGAAACAGCCGACGAGCCGCCCGCGTCCGGGGAGCGCCCGAGCCCGTCTGAGCGAGGCGGAGGCGCTCGAAATCCTGAAGAAGACCCTCGGTCGCGCGCGGGGGCGCGACGTTGTGGCTGGCATCGGGGACGACACAGCCATTTTGGCTCCTTCCCCCGAAGCTCACTGTTGGACCGTAGACTCTTGCGAAGAAGGGGCCCACTTCCTCCCGGACTGGATCAACCCCGAGGAGATTGCCCATAAGTCCATTCACGGTTGTGTGAGCGATTTGGCAGCGATGGGCGCGAAGCCTCGAGCGCTCTTGTGTCACGTGACCCTCGGGCCCACGACCGACGCGGAGTTCTTTGAGCGCTTCTCTCGAGGCCAGGCGCGCGTAGCGCGCGCCCTCAGCTGCCCCATCATCGGAGGCAACTTGAGCCACGGTCCGCGCTTCTCGGTGGTGACGACCGCCCTCGGGCGCCTGGAGCGGGCGAGCGCAGGTGCCCTCACGCGGAGCGGCGCGCGAGCGGGGGACGAGCTCTGGCTCGTGGGGGCCGTGGGCCTGGCGCGGCTGGGGTATCTCCTCCTGAGCTCTGGAGTGCGCAGGGGGAGCGGCGCAACTGCTCTGGCGCTCCGCGCTTTTCGGACACCGAACGCTTTGGTTCGAGAAGGACTCGGGCTCCGCGGCAGGGCAAGCGCCTGCATGGACGTCTCCGATGGGCTCCGGAGGGACGCTCAGACGCTGAGCCGAGAGAGTCGCGTTCGGATCGTGATCGAAGGCGAGCGACTCCTTGAGCTCGTGCCTCGGAGTGTACGAGCTCTCGGCGAGAAACTCGGGCACGATCCGTTGCAGTTGGCGGTGGATGGCGGAGAGGACTACGCGCTGCTCGCGACGGGCCCTGCGAATCTCCGGCCGAAGTTTGCATCGGTCATCGGACGTGTGGAGCGGGGCAGAGGCGCGTACCTCGAGGCACTGGGCAAGAGCGCTCGTCTGAGCGGCGGGTTTCAGCACGGAGAGGCCAGGGAGCCTCTGGCGCGTCTGGGTCCGCCGAAGAGCCCTTGAGTGCAGGCAGGCTCTGCGCGTGTTTTTCGCGACGATCGCTCCCTCTCGCTCGGCGCGGCCCTCTGAGCCAAGAGGCGACCCCTCGGACCCTGCCGCCGAGCGCAGCCTCGGCATTCGACCCCTTAACGGACAGTGACAGTTCGCGCGGAGAGTCCCGCAGCTTCGAGGGTACGGGCGAGACCCGCGGGGCCGAGCACGACGATGTCGAGAGCGGCTTCTTTCGGTAAGGTCTCCGGCTCGCCCTCACAAGCCCCGAAATCCGCGCGTCCGAGTCGAAGGGCTCCGAGGGCAGCCTGCTGCTCAGAGGGTGAGACGTCCTCGAGGGACACTCTGCGCAGCTCCTTCACGATGGCGACGACACTGTCCGCACTCGCGCTTCGCTCTGCTCCCGCCGCAGCCGAGAGGGGACCCCACTCCTTGCGCCCTCCGGCCATCTTGAGCCGACCGAGGACGATCTCCTTGAGCAGCGCCGCGTCTCTGGCTCCGCTGCGGGCACGCACCGAAAAGGCAACCATCGGCGTGCTGTCGTCGGCAAGACGAACGAAAGAAAGCTCAGGGGGCCCTAGCTCTGCATCGCTCAGCGCGCGACGCGTCTCCGCTTGCATCGCCAAAGCCGGCAAACTTCGCGCGTTCGGTACCACCGCACAAACGGCGGACGCGCCGAGAAGCTTCTTCAGCTCTTCGGTCCAGGCCGGCAGAGCTCGCGCGTTAAAATAGGCCGTCCCGAGCGGGTCTGAGTTCGACGCTGTCAGAATGAGCTCGGCGATATTCGTCGGGTTTTCGAGGTCGTTTTTGATCTGCGCGCGCGCTCGCTCGAGGGCGCGCGTGAGCGTTTCGTCAGCAGGTTCGACGCCCCGCTCGATCCATTGGAGCACACCCCCGACGCGAGCGGGTTCGGTGGTGACGCAGATGCCTCCCGGAGGGCAAGGGAGCGGCTTGAGTGAGGCGTTCGTGAGAGGTGGCGCAGCGCTCAGCCACTGTTCGAGAACCCGGCGCAGCTCGAGCCGGGGCGCAGCCTCAGGCAAGAGCATGACGCTCGCCGCGAGGATCTCCGGTCGCTCGACGACAGTCAGCTTCTTCCCCTGGGGCTCCGGGGCGCTTCTGCGGGGCCGGGCCGGAAGCGGCTCAGGGGGCGAGGGAAATGCCTCGCCGGGCAGCTCCGCGCTCGAGCTTCCTTCCGCGCGGGCTGACTCCGCGCGGCGCCCACCCGCCTGCGGACTTGAGCAGGACAGCGCCGCGCAGGCGAGCGCTAGAGTGACTCTTCGCATCACGCCGAAAAAGCCTCAGCCGATCAAGCGGCCGAAGCGCTGAGTCCTTGTCGTTCGAGCATTGCGCTCAGATCCGGCGCTCGTCCCATGAACTCAACGAAGAGATCGAGGGGCGGCTGACTGTCGCCGCGGGCCAGGATCGTGTCGCGGAAGCGTCGCCCCGTTGCGCGATCGAAGAGCCCGTTCTTCTTGAAGGCGGTGAACGCGTCTGCGTCGAGAACCTCGGCCCACTTGTAGCTGTAGTAGCCGCCGGCGTAGCCGACGGGGTGGGAGAAGAGGTGCCCGAAGGAGGCGATCATGGAAGCGCCCTGGGGGGAGCGGGTGACCGAATAGCGGGACAGGAGATCCTCGGCGAATTCGTTGAGCGCTTCGGGATCCGACGGGACGTCGTCCATGTGAAGCGCGAGATCGACGGCAGCAAAGCCCAGCTGGCGCATCTGGGCCGAGGCGGCGCGGAAGTTGCGCGCTGCGAGCAGTGCGCGCACGAGCTCAACGGGGATGGGCTCGCCCGTTTGGTAGTGATGAGCGAAGCGATCGAGCACTTGTTTCTCCGAGCACCAGTTCTCCATGATCTGCGAAGGGAGCTCGACGAAATCTTGCGCGACATTGGTGCACGCGAGGCTCCGAACATCCACCCGACTCAGGAGGTGATGCAGGAGATGACCGAACTCGTGGAAGATGGTCTCGACGTCGCGGAAGCTGAGGAGCGACGGCGCGTCTTTGCTCGGGGGCTGAGAGTTGGCGCAGAAGAGCGCGACGTGGGGAGCAGGCGGGGTGCCCGCGATGAGCCCGTGCATCCAGGCGCCGTCGCGCTTCGACTCGCGCGGGTAGAGATCGGTATAAAATACCCCGAGCTCGGTGCCGTCTTCGTCGCGCATCCGGTAGCTCTTCACGGACGGGTGCCAGACGGGCAAATCTGCGGGCTCGATCTTCACCCCGAACAAATCTTCGGCGAGGGAAAACGCACCGGCCACGACCTTCTCTGCAGAGAAGTAGGGACGGAGCGCCTCCTCATCGAGGTTATAGAGCGCTCGCCTTTGTTTCTCGGCGTAATAACCGACGTCCCAGGGCTCGAGAGGCGGCGCGTTCGGACCTTCGAGCTCTCTTTGGAAGGCGCGGAGCTCTTCGGTCTCGCGTGCGAAGGCGGCTTGGGTGCGCTCGGTCAGGTCTTCCACGAACTTCTTCGCCTGCGCACCGGACTCGGCCATGCGATCCTGGGTGACGAAGTCGGCGAAATTTGCGAATCCGAGCAGATTCGCCTTCTCTTTCCGGAGCCTCAAAATCTCGGAGATGAGCTTCAGGTTGTCCCCTGCGGCCAGGCCCCGGCGATTGAACGCGCGCCAAATCTCTTCGCGAAGTGATCGATCTTCGGCGAAGGTCAGCACAGCGATGATACAAGGAGCCTGGAGTGTGAGACGGTAGCCTGGCTTGCCCTTGGCTTCCGCCGCCTCCCGGGCGAGCACGCGCGCGGTCTCCGGGACGCCCGCGAGTCGATTTTCGTCGACGTAGAGCTCGAAGGCGTTCGTACCGTCGAGGGTATTTTGTGCGTACCGCGTCGTGAGTTGGCTGAGCTCCGAGTCGATGGCGCGCAGCCGATTTTTTCCCTCCTCGGGGAGGTCGGCGCCGTTACGGTGGAAATCGTCGAGGGTCTTTTTGATCAAGCGGCGCTGGGTCGCCGATAAACTCGCGACCTTGTCGCTCTCACCGAAGGCCTTGAGCGTCTTGTAGAGACCACTGTGGAGCGAAATGCTCGACCAAAACTCGCTCACATGAGGCAGCACCGCACCGTAAGCCTGACGCAAATCAGGGGTCGTCTGAACGGCCTCGAGGTGCTCCACGATCCCCATGGCGATCCCGAGGCGCTCCGTTGCTGTCTCGAGCCGGCCAAAGGTCGAATCGTAGGTCAAGGGCTCGGACGTGCTCGCAATGGCGTCGAGTTCACGCGCTGCATCTTCAACGAGACTCAGGATGGCTGGCTCGACGTGCTCGGCCCTGAATTGATCGAAGGGCAGGGGGCGTTCGAGGTGCAAGAGAGGGTTCGACATTCGCCCTTCACGCTGTATCGCTTTTTCCCAAATGACAACTTGGACCTAGGGCAAAAAAGTGCCCGGGGACGCTGTTGTCCTCCCCCGAGGCTGGGGGCGTCCGTGAAGTTCCCAATTTTTCTGGGAATAAAGGCGCAGATGCTCCCTTCCGACGGGGACGCCCCGCGCCTCTGTGCACTCAGTCCAGGCTCATCGAGAGGAAGGCCCGGGCGACAGCGGCCGCGATCGACTGCTCCGGGCTCGCGCCCGAGCCATGCCATTCGACCACCATCGTATCGAGGCGGATGATGTAAGCGTGCTCATAGCCCGGGAGCACTCGGCGGAACTGTTCGTCGTCCCCTGTGAGGACCGGAAGCGAAACTCCCAGGATCTGTTGCCATTCTTCGAGTTCGGCTCGTGTGGGTTCAACTCCCGCTGCGCGTCCGTCGATGAGCGCGCTGACGACCAAGGCGCCGGCTTCGTCAAGCTGGCCCGCATAGTCTCCGAGGTCCTCCGCTGAACGGTGGCTGGCCGAGCACCAAATCGCTCCCACGTGGAGGATCAGGTGCGTGCGATCGGTGCGCCGAAGATCGGCGACCGTGAGCTCTCCGAGAGCACCTCGCGGCCCGACATGAAAGCGTCCTTCGCCACGCAAGCCGTAGAGACGTAGGTTCGGGAGCTTTTCCCCGGGGCTTGGGTTCTCCTCACCATAAGGTCCCTTCGGGTAGGAGCTCGAGCGCGGCGCGGAGCCATTTTCAGCGCCTCCGTCGGCGCGGAAGGCGGCTCCAATCTGCAGCGGGCCCACGTCGTCCGTCGTGCCCTGGTAGTAGGGCAGGGCGCCCCTCTCGCCGCAGGCAGCAAGCAGGACTGAGAGAAGCACCGGGGAGAGACGCATGGGCCCAACAAAGAACTAGCCCGATCTACGCCGGTCGAAAAGGCGCTG
>NASX01000106.1 GCA_002085155.1 Sorangiineae bacterium NIC37A_2 | reverse complement strand
TGCGCTCGGCTACCTGAGCCCAGTGGCATTTGAAACTTGTGAGAAGCCGCGCCTTGCGGCATAGTGCTTAACAACCTGTCCGGAAAATCGGATCAGGTCCACATCGTGGTATCCATCTTCGTCACCGAATAGAAGTCGAGACTATCAAGTGTCGCTGGGTTGACCTCGGTGCAAGTGTCACCCGACTTGCTGTAGACGACGGTTGTCTTCGAGCCCACTTCATAGGTTGAGTAGCGATAGGTACTCGTGGAATCGCAACTTGCTACCGCCGTCGGCGAGACCGCATAGCTCGGGCAAATCCCCTTGCTCACAAAGCTTACAGGTACAGAGCATCCGGAATCGGCAAAGTATGACGTTCCGACACTCGCCGAAGACACGGGAAGACATCTCTCCTTCCCATCCTCAGCAAGCTGGAAGTAGCATCGGACTTCGAGCTCCTTGTCCCAGAAGTAAAAGGCTTCAGGGGCTCTCAACCCATCCGCCGTCGTTCGATACAGGTTCACGATCCGCGTACCATCCTCGGCCGCATCAGCCTCGGGCACGGGATTCATGATCGACATACCTCCTGAAGCCCCTTCGCCTTGTGTTGCTCCAGAACCTTGGTTCGCTCCTTCACCTTGAGTCGCTCCCGAGCCCGTCTCGGCCTTGCCGCCGTTGGGTGCCTGGTTCGATGCTCCCGAACCAAGAGCACCTGCGATTGCCCCCGTTCCCTCCATCATGCTCTTCAGGCCGCCCGTAGCCTTCTCCACGAGGTCACCGATCCCACCCGGGGCAGCGCATGCGGCAACGAAGACGTAGACGAGCACTGACCCCAGGAACCATTCAATCGATCGTCGCATCATGGGTTGGCAGACTACACGATTCCGAATGAATGACTATTCGGCCCGCCGTCCGAATCCCCCTCTGATTCCCACCCCTTCCGCTCCCCACTGTTCACCCGTTCAGCCATAGGATACGGGGAGCCCATGGCCCCGCCACCCCTTTCAACGGGCGACCCAGACCCCGAGGCCTGGCGGGTGAAGGAGAGACGCAACGCATGATGTGCAAAATTCACACATCATGGACGCTAGCCCGATTTGACAGCGCCACAATTCTGAGCACGGTCAGAGGATATGGGTCTCTCAACCTACACACTCCATGAATCAAAAGAACGCTCCCTCTCCTATTCCTGGCCAGGAGCGCTGCTCAGCAAAGCTATCGTCGTGATCGTCCGAGAGGGCGACAAGATGCATGCACACGTCACCCGAGCATCCACCGTCGATGAGGCCGAGGAGAGGGCGCTTGAAGCCGAGGCAGGGGCACGCAACTTCAGAGGCTGGCCCCGAAGAAACAACAAACCCCACGCCCCCTGAGGAAGGAGCGTGGGGTCGCTTCCGCAATCTTGTCGAATTCTTTTGCGTTGTAGCTGTCTTGTTTCATTGGTCTCTCCGTTTCTTATGATTATCGAAGGGTTAGTTTCCTTAGCCCGCCTTCGGGGCCCTCAAGACGAAAGGCCGAGCGCAAAGCGGTGAAGCTTCCGAAGCTCAGATCGTGAAAGGGAACTCATTGGTTTGTGTTGCTTGGCCCGTTCACGCTCGATGAGCTTTTCGTGCTCCACCTTTTTGACTCCTCGGCTTAGGAGCAAAAGATCCCGCACGATTTCACGGGAAACCGAATCGAGCTCCCCCTGAACGATGGACAGCTTGAGGGCCTCTTGGATACCTTCGTTAAGCTCCTTGTTTGTCAGTTTCGGCAAGGACTCAGGATAGAGGGCGTTTTTTCCACCGTAGTACGACCAACAATAGGCGTGGAATTCGGCGATCTCTCCGGGGGTGTGGGCCTTCTTCTTGGGGGTTTTGGTCATTCTGTTCTCTCCGTTTCTTATGGTTATCGAATGGTTAGTTTCTCAGGCCGCCTTCGGGGTTCACGGGAGCTCCCTCGCCCACTTCAGCTGCGGATACTTCAGGGCCTCCAAAATGTGCTGGTAGACCGCGTCCTCACTCACTGAGCTCCCCAGTTCCCCCGCGAGCTCCCGAGCCAGCCCCCTCAGGTCATCCGCCTTCGAAGCCCTCTCACGGAGCTCATCTAGATCGGTGAGGAGGACTCGTGGGGTACCCTTATTCCGTACGAGGTGAGGGCCCAGCACTTCGGGCCTCTCCAAGGCAGCGGGGAGGGACATACGGATCAGGGCCCTGAGCAGGGTCCCCCTCGGGATCCCGAGGGTGGCTGCGTGGAGGTCCTCGACTTGTGCCCGGTCCTCGGGCGTGAGTCCTACGGGGTAGGTGTATTGATTGGTGTCTGACATCGGTGTTCCTTTCGGGGTCCGATGGGCGGGATTGCCCATCGTGCTCTAGTTACACCGGGCATAAGTGGCTTATGGAGGGCGCTATTTTGAGCACTTGAGAGCCGTTTTCGGCTTCCGTGTCAGATCCGCGGCAACTTTCGGGGCCTCCCGCCCGCTGTAAGAGCCTTACAATAGGTAGGATATGAGCTTACAAATTGGAGGCTTAGTCCAGCGATCTTAGGCACTTGGCCTTCGGTCGATTTTCTTAGAGGGCAGGAGGCTCCATTGTGTGCGGAGTGTTAGTCCCCGTGCAAATGGCTACGATTGTGGCTATTGGGTGCCTGTTATTCGGGTGGACGACCCGCCCCGTTTTTCGGATCCCTAGGCCTTCACTTTCTTTAGGTCGGCCCTCAACCCCCTTAAAAACAAGGATTCGAGGGGCATCGGCAATTCGGACACCCTTGGCCGTTCGCTCCTGAAGCCAATTTAGGCTCCCTTCGGAGGAGTGGATCCATACCGCAACTCCATGGCCTAGATCGATCCTCAAAATACTAGGGGTTTCTGAGAGAGGTGGGGCGGGCGGTGTAGCAGGGGAGGTGGTTCCGATCTCCACCTCCCTGACGACCAAGGAAGCAGCGGCCTACTTGGGGATGCGGCCAGCCTCGGTGCGGAAGCTCGTCCACGAAGGTCGCCTAGTCCCCGTTGGGAGGAGGGGAGGCCTCGAACGAGCCACCCACGTTTTCGAGGCGGCCGAGGTCGAACGCTTCAAGCGGGGTCTTCCGCCCGCCGAGATTCGAACCTTGGGGTCCCCCCGAAATGGAGTTAGTCAGGGCGTGGATCGCCCTGATTCGCCCAAGAACGGAGAATCAGATGGCAAATTACAAGCAGATGTACGGATACCAACTAGCCCCAACGAAGTACCCCAGCGTCTTCCAGCGGCGGGAAGGAGGATACGTCGTCCGAGGACGAGCAAAGGATCTCTCGGGCAAGCAGAAGGTGATCTTCAAGGTACTGGAGAAAGAGACACTACTTCAGGCAGTCCAATACCTGGAGTCCGAAAAGCAAAAGATTCGGGACGGGATCGTTGCGAGAGAAGTGACGACGCTCTTCAGCGAATTCTGCGCATCGGTCTTTGATGCCAAAGTGAAGCGAGGCGATATCGTCTCGGCCGATGGGATCTCGAAGTGGAAGCACATCCTGACCCATCTAATCAACGGGACGAAGGTAGGGGATATTCATGTCCTTGGTTTCGGGAAGCTCTTGCTTGCTGATCTGAGGCCCGCTCACGTCGAACACTGGAAGGACGGCTTGGCTCAATTCCTGGAGACCAAGGAATACGCCCCCACGACGTTCAACACTTGGCTTCGCGTCCTTCGAGTGATTTCAAAGGCCGCTGCCAAGGAACTAGACGGCAAAGACTTCATGTTCGGGGTGGAGGACTTCTCGACTCGCGAGCACGTCACGTATTCGGAGGAGAAGCCCAACTCGCTCAAGCCAGAGGACGCGGCCACCTTCCTTTCGGAGATGAGGCGTCTCTACCCTCAGCACTACGCCATGGTGTTCTTGGGGTTCGCCACGGGACTCAGGCCCTCGTCCCTTCGCCCTCTTCGGCGCAATGGACCCGAGGCTGATGTTCTGTGGGATGAGTCGAGACTCAGAGTCAGGCGAAGCCAGACTCGGGGAGAACGAGTCATGCAGTCCACCAAGACAGGGAAGCGATACTCGGTTCACCTGCCCGAGGGGGTCATGGACGTGCTTCGTTGGCACGTCGAGACTCAGCTGAGCACCGATGAGATGAAGGCGTCCGAGCTCCTCTTCCCCGCCACCAATGGCAAGTTCAGGGCCCCAAGCGTCCTGAATAAGCCCTTCAAGGAGGTGGCGGATCGAATTGGGCTCGCATACCCCCTCAGTCAAAGGGGGATGCGGCGAACCTTCCAAGACCTGGCCCGTGCGGCCGAAGTCGAGGATGTGGTCACTCGCTCCATCTCGGGCCACTCCACCGCTCAGATGCAGACACTCTATTCTTCAGTGTCGGCCAATGAGCAGCGCGAGGGAACCAGCCGAGTCTTCCGAGTCATCCAAGGAGGGGCCTCGTCGAACGAAGTGGACAGAGGGGNGGACAGTGAAGGTCAGGAGGTGGACAGAAAAAAGGACTTGGCTCTCACCAAGTCCTTATAATCATTGAGCGGGAGAAGGGATTTGAACCCTCGACCTCGACCTTGGGAAGGTCGCACTCTACCGCTGAGTTACTCCCGCGGAAGTGTCGGGTCGAGCGCAGGGAGACTGAGCTCGTCCGGTAGGAAGAGCGAGGGTAGTTGTCCCTTGGGGGCGCCGCAAGAGGATTTGAACGGCCTTGCCTCTCGGGAGCGGCGCGTGAGCGAGGGGGCGCGAGCGGCGGGGATCTCGCCGAGCCGAAGGATCCTTTTTCGTTGGTAGGTCCGCGAGCGCGAGAGACGGGGGCATTATTTAATCCCCGCCGATGCGACTGAGGCGACTCAAGTGGCGGCTCGC
>NASX01000105.1 GCA_002085155.1 Sorangiineae bacterium NIC37A_2 | reverse complement strand
CCAATTGAGCTACATTTTCAGCTTGTCTTACTTTCTCGGCATCGGTCTGACCTACATCAGTTGCACTTTTGCTCTGGTTGCCCAGAATGGGAGCCAAAATCAATCCGACCAGACAAGTCAGTTTAATCAAAATATTCATTGATGGGCCGGAGGTGTCTTTAAACGGATCGCCCACTGTGTCACCGGTTACTGCAGCTTTGTGTGCTTCGGAACCTTTGTAGGTCATCTTCCCGTCGATTTCAACACCTGCTTCAAAAGATTTTTTTGCATTGTCCCACGCGCCTCCCGCATTGTTTTGGAAGATAGCCCAAAGTACGCCTGAAACGGTCACACCTGCCATATAGGCACCCAATGCTTCTGCACCCATCAGGAAACCTATTAGTATGGGAGTCAAAATGGTCAGTGCACCGGGCAGCATCATTTCTCTTAAAGCTGCCTTGGTCGAAATTTCAACGCATTTCCCGTATTCGGGCTTTCCGGTTCCTTCCAAGATGCCTGGAATTTCTTTGAACTGACGGCGAACTTCTTTCACCATTTCCATTGCAGCTTTTCCTACTGATTGCATTGCCAATGCTGAGAAAACCACAGGAATCATACCCCCAATGAAAAGCGCAGCAAGTGATTTGGCTTTGAAAATATTGATGCCGTCAATACCTGTAAATGCCACATAAGCTGCAAAAAGTGCTAGGGCCGTCAACGCAGCAGAAGCGATGGCGAAACCTTTCCCGATGGCGGCGGTCGTGTTTCCGACCGAGTCCAAGATATCGGTTCTTTCTCTTACTTCCTTAGGCAATTCACTCATTTCCGCAATTCCACCAGCATTGTCGGCAATTGGGCCAAAAGCATCGATGGCAAGTGCCATTGCTGTGGTTGCCATCATGGCAGAAGCAGCCATGGCCACACCATAGAATCCAGCGAGTTCGTATGAAACCCAGATAGCAGCTGCAAATAGAATCACTGACAGAAAAGTGGAAATCATTCCAACGGAAAGTCCCGCAATGATATTGGTGGCAGCGCCTGTAGATGAGTTTTTGATAATGTTCATGACGGGTTTTTTACCCAATCCTGTATAGTATTCCGTAATCATTGAAATCAGGCCACCCACGGCAAGTCCAATCAAAGTGGAAAGGAAAATATAGTTTTTGGGTATATAATAATAATCATCACCAAAGAAGTGCATTGACAATTTCTCGGGCAACATCCAGTCAATCAGAAAGTAAACAGAGATTGCGGTAATCCCGATGGCCGCCCAGTTGCCCAGATTCAGTGCGGATTGAACTTTTGGTTCGCGGGCATTGTTGTCTTTGATTTTTACAAGTGAGGCACCGATGATGGACGCAATAATTCCTACGCCTGCAATCATGATTGGAAGAAGAATCGGTCCCATTCCTCCAAATTTATCAGTAAAAGAGGGGTCAATGAATCTCGTGTCTCTGATTACATAATTACCCAAAACCATTGCTGCCAGCATAGTGGCGACATAAGAACCAAACAAGTCGGCGCCCATACCGGCCACATCACCCACATTGTCTCCCACATTGTCTGCTATGGTAGCGGGATTCCTCGGGTCGTCCTCCGGAATTCCGGCTTCTACTTTACCTACTAAATCAGCACCTACATCGGCAGCTTTGGTATATATACCGCCACCCACACGGGCAAAAAGTGCGATGGATTCCGCTCCGACCGAGAATCCAGCGAGTGCTTCGAGTACAATGGTCATTTGATGTGTAAAATCTCCGGAGTCGGTGAGGAAGAATTTGGTGAAAATGATAAAAAACAATGAAAGCCCAAGCACTGCAAGACCGGCTACACCTAATCCCATTACGGTACCACCATTGAATGAAACAGCAAGAGCCTTAGGCAGGCTAGTCCTTGCTGCCTGAGTCGTGCGGGTATTGGCCGAGGTAGCGACCCTCATTCCGACATTGCCCGCCAGAGCTGAGAATACTGCACCCGTAATAAAGGCCGGAACAATCAGCCAGTGTGTGGTTTCTACATATTGTGAAAGTAGAAAAAGTGCAAACGAAGCTACAATCACATAAATGAAGAGCAGTCGATATTCTGCAGACAGGAACGCAAGTGCACCCTCTTGAATACTTTTAGAAATGCCTTGCATTTTTTCGTTGCCGGGGTCTTGCTTCTTTACCCACATATACTTATAAACCATTGTCAATAAACCTATAATTGCCAGTATTACAGGAATCCATAGAGCTAATTCTTTCATAATCTTTTACTGAATTTTAACAATTTGCAAATATAATACATTCAGTTCATTTGGAAAGGATTTAAAGACTTATTCGCACGGCTGTTTGAAATCATAAATTTCCGGAAGCACTTTTGTTCTATATAAAATCATTTGTGTGAATTTTTCTATAAACCCTTGTTTTGTATGTCTTTGTCAGGTTTCTTGGTCGCTTTGATTTTAAAAATAAGCGGTTAACTTCAGTCCGAATGTGAAGTAATTGATTTTTTCTTTAACACCTCCATCGTTGAAAATCTCATTAAGCACTTCATCGTCTTTGATTTCTTCGTTGAAAGTATAATAAATTACAGAATTGGAGTGATGGTAATCAACATAAGCACTCACCCCAAGCCCAGGATTAAATTTATATGTTATCGAGGCTCCGTTTGTCCACCTGAAAGAATTAGATGGTTTATAATTGGCTACTTGATATTCATGATTGGGCAAATCGATTTGTTCATTTTTCACAAAAACTTTTCCGCTTGCAGCTGAGGAATATCCGGCAAGTGATTTCAACATCAGCTGCCAGTTATCAGAAAAATCATAAGCAAAATAAGGCCCCAGTCCATAATTTACAAATCCGAGCGACTGTGTGACAATTTCCAGATTTCCCCAATCAGGGTCGTCAAATTCCAGTTCAACCGAGTGGACCGGAAAGCTGGAAAGGCTCAGACTGCCACCAATGCCCCAATTGGGGCTGAAAAAATAGGCCCCTTCAATGCCGAGTTCAAAACCCCTTTCTTTGTCTTTGTCCAGTTTGGACTCTTTCAGAAAGTTGGTGGTAGCAAGCGCAGCACCGGCTTTCAGCGACAGAAAGGAAGGGTGCCCATTGCCTTCGATTTTTGAGAACATGCTCAAATTGTCTCCTTTGTTGCCATAAAATTTGTCCACAAAAAAATAAGCGAGTTCGGTAGATAAAATTCCGATACCCGCACCTGCCAGTACATCGGGTACCCAGTGCCGGTTGTTGAGATTTCTTCCAAATCCGGTAAATGTGGCCATGCTGTAACCAGCAATGCTGTATGCCGGATTTTTGATGCCATATTCTTTGTGCATAAAGGATGCATTGGTATAAGCATTGGCAGTATGCCCCGATGGGAATGAGTTTCTGGTGGAGCCGTCTGGTCGTTCTACTTTTGCGGTGTATTTGATTGAATTTACTATGATTGCCATGATGCCGAGGCTTGCTGCGTGTGAAACGGCCGATCTGCCGAGCTTATTTCTGCCTTTCACGCCCGAGAGTTTCAATCCATAGGTAGCCAAACCGGGTGCGTATTGTAGATAATCGTCAAAGCCGAAATGGTAATTTGGGATATATCGGTTTCTGATTTCTCTGATTTGTTCTTTTTCTCCCCAAGTCAAACCCGATGCAGTGAACAACAAAGCGGGTGCTATGGACATTTTGACTCCTTCTTTCTCAAAAAATCTTTTGGGTTCTTCGCTGAAGATGTTTTCAATCACCAGACTGTCATTGAGATTGGTTTGTTCACGGAGCTGTGCCTGTATATGGAAACAAACAGTACACAAGATAGGCAGTAAAGTTTTCTTCATACCAGTGAAGTTAAATGAAATTATGGGTTTGTAAATGTAATTGATTTTGTGACAAACTGCCAAATTTTCAGATTGATGTTGTTTGAAAATAAATTCAGAAACCAAACTCCAGTCCAACCGTAATCCCGAATTTCCGTGCATCGGGGAGTTTCAGATAACTTCCACGCCAGTTAAAATCTACCCTTAATGGGCGGAAGTTGCCCAAACCGATGTTCTCAATTCCAAAGCCGTATTCAAAATAAATTTTGTCATTGGGAGCAAAGTATTGTATGTCAGAACGGTTGATGCCAATGTTTTTGACCGAAATATCACCCCAAGCTGCTCGCAGAAAACCAAGTTCTCTGAGTTTTAATTTTTTAATGAGCGGAATTTTTCCGAGAATCCAACCATTGAAATGATGGTCCACAATCAATGTGGCATAAACATCTGTAATGAATTCATAATAATCCAATTGAGAGAATGTCCCGAAGATTTGCCCATAACTTTCGTTTCCGGGAATTACGCTCAGTAACGGCAGGGGTACGGTGCCGAAGGTTTTGCCGCTTTCAAAACTGATGACACTTCGCCCGAATGAACCGACCAAAATTGGTTGGGTGAATAACAATTGAATTTTATGGTAATTGAACTGACTGTTGAACAAACCGGGGAATCCTCTGGTGTATCTCAGCATAATGGCCGGCGCATTGGTGGTGTGTTCAAAGCGGTCTATGCCGTATCTTGAAAATCTGGCTCCCGGACGGGCAATCAGAGAGAGGCTCACATTGGTGTCTATGGTGTTGTCGTCTTCGTATCCGTTCCATAAATAATTCAAATTAAACAAGTTCGGGTCAGCGGAGCGGGTGGTCTGATAATTTCCATCCAACCGAAGTGTGAAATTTTTGAAGGGTTCTATCGAGGTATATACATTCGTTTTGTTGATGTGGCTGAGTTTGTCGTTTTCTCCTTGTGAAATAATGGAGGAGGATGCAAAGCTGCGGGTCATGATTCCGTCGGAAGAAGTCAGCTGCACACCCAATTGTTCTATGTCTCTTTTTGTGCCAATGCCGAACTGAAAGCGATTGGTTTTATTGAGCATAAATCTTGCCTCTA
>NASX01000048.1 GCA_002085155.1 Sorangiineae bacterium NIC37A_2 | reverse complement strand
CCCGAGCTGCCGATTGTGAGGGCGCGCGCGTCGGGTCTGACCCGCCCGTGGGCGGCGAGGTATCTCCCCCGATTGTGAGGGGGAGGTGCAGCCCGAGCTGCGCGCGGAATGGCTCGGATAGCTTTGGGTAAAGTGCCGTGAGAGCCCGCGTCTTTCGAAATGTGGACCCCGGGGCCCATGTCCTTCTGGCGTTCAGCCGGCCGCCGGCTGAGGAAGTGCCTCGACTTCCGGGGCGCGGCGTGGAGGGCCACCCTTCGGGAGGGGCGACCTTACGTCCGGTTGTCGCCTGAACCCCGGCCCGAGGAGCCGAGAAAGGAGGCTTGATGAGCTGACAAGACGCGGATATCGTCAGAGCTGCGGAAAAAGACCAGCGGGATTCGCCCGCACCGCGTGGAAGCAGTGCGGAGCTCGGCGTGCTGCTAACTCAATCAACTCACCATCCTTGAATCGTACGTAAGAGCAGTTGTTAGGGAATGAACATGAGTGCGGATGACGCACGCAAGTTGTTTGTGGGAGGCCTGGCCGAGTCGGTTGGCGACGCCGAGCTGAGAGCGTTCTTCGAGGCCGCCGACTTTGCTGTAGAGCACGTGGCTGTCCCGAGAGACCGCGAGACCGGTCGACCGCGTGGCTTTGGGTTCGTGACGCTGGCCTCGGAGGCTGACGCGGCGCGTGCCTCTGAGGCCTTGAATAACGCGGTTTGTGGCGGCCGGCCGCTTCGAATTCGTCCGTTTTCGCAGGATGGCCCCGCGAAGCGAGGCGGAGAAGATCGGCCTCGGCGAGCTCCGGAAGCGTCCCTGTTCCTTGGTAAGCTGCCTTACGACGCGACGCCTGAAGAGATCACTGATCTGTTCGCGTCGCGCGGCGTGACGGTGACGCGCGTGACGCTGCCGCTCGGGCCCGATGGGCGGCCGCGCGGTTTTGGTTTCGCGTCCATCGAGAGCGAAGCGGCCGCCGAGGCGGCGGTCGAAAAGCTCACCGACCTGACGCTCAAGGGCCGCGCCATCGTGGTCAGCCGAGCCCAGGCGAAGGGCTCGAGGTCGAACGATGGTCGTTCGGATTTCTCCGGATCCGGCAACCGGTACCGGGGGGCGGGTCCCGCGCCCGGCGGCTTTGGAGGGCCGGCGCCCTTCGAGTCCGATAGCGTTCCGCCCCCGTCCCGTTTGGGTGGGGGAGCGCCTTTCCGCGCTGAAGAGCGTCGCCCCGCCCCGAAGAAGGCGGAGAAGCCGAGGCGCTCGAACCTGGCTCCTCAGCGAGGTCAGCGTCGTGAGCGCGGAGGCGGCGGTAGCTGGCAGAAGTGGGACGACGACGATGAATGAATGAATGAGGAAGCGCCTGGGCCGCGGTCATGCGCGTCCGGGAGCACCGTTGTCTCGAGCCGTCTTGGAGCGAGGCCCCACCCGGGTGGCGGCCTCGCTTTTCTTTTGGAGATGAAATCCCGCGGTCTGCGGCCGGCCGGGCCTGGCTCGATTTTCCCCGCGAATTCTCGAGGTTCCTCACGGGGACCGTTGGATCCGGATGGGGGAGTTTTGATTCGCTTGTGGGCGTGCTAGACCCGGCGCCCCGGTCGGCGAATACTTACGTCGCTCGGGGCCATCTCGGGCAGTGAAGCACGAGACGGACCAACCCTTCGAAACGAGAATGATTTTCGACTGGCTCTACGGCCTGTTCTCGAACGACCTGGCCATCGACCTTGGAACGGCCACCACCCTCATCTACGTGAAGGGCAAGGGGATCGTTTCCTGCGAGCCGTCTGTTGTTGCGGTGGCGCGGGATGGACGAGGTGAGAAACGGGTCCTCGCCGTGGGGCGCGAAGCCAAGGAGATGCTCGGACGCACGCCGGGCAACATCGAAGCCATCCGGCCACTCCGAGACGGGGTGATCGCCGACTTCGAGATCACCGAGGCGATGCTGCGCTACTTCATCGCGCGCTCCCACAACCGGCGGAGCTGGGTCAGCCCCCGCATCATCATCTGCGTGCCCTTTGGGATCACCGAAGTCGAGAAGCGAGCGGTCAAGGAGAGCGCTGAGAGCGCAGGAGCTCGCGAGGTCTTCCTCATCGAGGAGCCGATGGCTGCGGCCATCGGTGCCGGCCTGCCTATCACCGAGCCGAGCGGCAATATGGTCGTCGATATCGGAGGTGGAACGACCGAAGTCGCGGTGATCTCGCTCGCGGGTATCGTCTATTCCCAGTCCGTGCGCGTGGGCGGCGACAAGATGGACGAGGCCATCGTCGCCTACATGAAGCGGAAGTACAATCTCGCAATCGGCGAACAGACCGCCGAGCGCATCAAGGTCACGATCGGCAACGCCTACGCCCTCGAAGAGCAGCTCTCGATGGAGGTGAAGGGGCGCGACATGGTGGCCGGCGTCCCGAAGACCGTCCTGGTCAACTCGGACGAGATCCGCGACGCGCTCTCAGAGCCGATCAACGCGATTGTCGACGCGGTCCTGGTCGCCCTCGAGCGGACGCCGCCGGAGTTGGCTGCGGACATCGTGGACAAGGGAGTGATTTTGACCGGCGGCGGTGCCCTTCTGAAGAACATGGACGTCCTTCTTCGCGAGGAGACGGGCCTTCCGGTCATGGTGAGCGACGATCCGATCAGCGCAGTGGTGCTGGGGAGCGGAAAGACGCTCGATCATATTCAGCTTCTCAAGGAAGTGACCATCGGTTAGGGGAGGTTGCCTTTGCGCTCGAATCGCCCTCCGCTCGACGTTTGGACGATGTACTCCTCGCAAAGGCCTAAGAGCGGGCCAGCATGAGCTTCTACAAGCGCTACCGTGACATCTTCTTGGTCATTCTGCTGCTCGCGGTCCCTTTCTTCTTCCTGCGAACCGCCATCAGCCGACCAGAAGATCTCAACGCCGTCGATCGCGCCCTGACGACGATCGCGAGCCCGATCCAATTCGCCGCTTCGGCGGCGGCACGGACGGTGTCCGGGGTTCTCAGCGACTACTTCGCGTGGGTGGACGTGGGAAAGGACAACGATCGCCTGTCGCGGGAGGTGACGCGTCTGGAGAATGAGGTGCGCCGGCTCGCCTCCCTCGAAGGGGAAAATGAGCGCCTCAGGAAGCTGCTGGGCCTCCGCGAATCCCTCGGGATCCAGACAGCGAGCGCTGTCGTGACGACCAAGGCTCCGACCGAGTTCTTCCGCGTTGCCCATCTCGCTGTGGACGCGCCCGGCACCGAGCTGAAAAAGAACATGCCGGTGATCGCGCTGGGGGGAGTGGTCGGTTTGCTCAAGGTGGTCACGGGCGATACCGCCACGGTCCAACTCGTGGTGGATGCAGGATTCGGCGTGGACGTCGTGGTCAGTCGAACCCGGGCGCGCGGCTTCGCGCGAGGAATCGGGGACGAAGCGCGCTACATCGTCCGCGTGCAGGATGTCGACCGTACGGACGATGTCGAAGTCGGCGATCTGCTCGTGACGAGTGGCGCTGGCTGTCGTTTCCCGAAAGATATCGCTGTCGCGAAGGTGACCGAGGTCGTCAAGCGGGACTTCGGGAGCTACCAAGAGGTCTTGGCCCAGCCCACGGTGGATTTCTCACGACTCGAGGAGGTCCTCATCATCACCGGGGAGCCGCGCGACTGCGAGGCGACCCCGAGGAAGTGAGTCATGCGGAGCGCGGCGTACGTCCTGGTCGGCTTCTTGCTCGTCCTTCTCCAGTCGATTCTCTATCGGTTTTGGGCTCCTCTCGTTCCTCTTCAGCCCTTCGGCTTCCCGCTCTCGAGGTTGACTCTCGGCATCACTCCGAACCTCGTCCTGCCGTTGGTCCTCTTCTTGGCCGTTCAGGAACCTTCGCTCGCTCGAGGCTCGTTGCTCTCCTTTTGTCTCGGATGGGGCATCGACGTGATCGGCGGCGGCCCCGCTTATCTTTACCGTTTTACGATGGTGGCGGTCTGGTGGTTCACGCGCATGGTTTCGGCGCGCGTCAGCATGCAGACGCTCGCCTCGCGCATTCCGCTCGCCTTTGTTGGATCGCTGCTCGAGAGTTTCATTGTCCTGACGCTGCTCGCCATCTTTGGCCCGGACGCTCAGAGGCCCGTCGAGCTCAGCGTCCAGGTCTTGCCTCGAGCGATCACAACGACCCTCTTCGCCCCTTTGATTTTCTCCCTCGCCGCGCGGATTCAGCTCGAGAGCCGCCCTCAGGCGAGTAGCCAGACGAGCTGAGCGGTATGGCAACGTTACTCCAGCGCTCCGACGCCTCTGAGTTTCGCAAACGCTACCGCTGGCTTGTCCTGTTCATTCTGTGCGCCTTCGGAGCGTGTGTGGTGCGCCTCTTTTATCTCCAGGTGCTCCACAGCGACGTTTATGACGCCAAAGCCCGCCGTAACATCATTGGAGAGAGGCGGCTCGCCACCACGCGAGGAGTGATCCGTGACAGTCACGGAAAAGTTCTTGCGGCCAACCGTCCCTCCTACAATCTCTACGTCGTTCCGGCTGCGCTCGATCTCGACAAGACCTGGCCGCGCCTGGTCGAGCTCGCGCGCCTGTCCGAAAGTGAGGCTGCACGCACCAAAGAACAGCTCCTGAAACTCAAGGAACATGAGCGCAAGCGCGACCAGCAGGCGCTCCTGCTCGTGGACCTGAATCGCGACGTCGTCGCGTCGCTCAAGACCTTCGCTGAGGAGCTCCCGGGTGTGAGCGTGCTTTCCTCGTCGGTTCGTTCCTATCCCTACGGAACCCTCGGGGCCCATCTGCTCGGCTACATGCGGGAGGTCGATGCCGAGGTGCTCGCTGAGCAGCCCGAAGCGGGATTTCGTGCGGGGGATCGGATCGGCGCGGTCGGGGTCGAGCGGCGCTGGGAGAGTTACCTGCGGGGGCAACGAGGCTTCCGAAAGTTCATTCGCAAGCGCGCGATGCGCGAGCGCGTGGAAGATCTCGAAGAGCGATATCTCGGCGAAGACCGTCTGCGCGAGCCGGCGCCAGGGCGAGATATCTCGCTGACCCTCGACATGGATCTCGTCGAGTCCGCCGAGCGCGCCATGCGCGGACAACTCGCGGGGGCCGTGGTCGTCGTCGACGTGCGCACCGGACGCATCCTCGCCGCTCACTCGAAGCCCGGCTTTGACCCGAACGTTGCCTCGGGGGCGAGCGGCCAAGAAGCGGTCAAGGAGGCCTTCCAGAGCTATTATAGCGACCCGATGACCCCGACGCTCGATCGCACGGTGTCAGCGGCGTACCCTCCGGGCTCCACATTCAAGCCATTCTCCGCGCTCACGGCCCTCGAGAAGGACATCGTCCGCCCCGCGGAGCAGGTCGATTGTCGCGGCGGCTACGAGTACGGAAAGCGTTACTTCCGCTGTACCGGCGTGCATCGGCACGTCAACCTGCATGAGGCGCTCGTACAGTCCTGTAACACCTACTTCTACGAGCTCGGCAGTCGCGTGAAGATCGATGATCTCGCGGAAATCGGCGCGCGTTTCGGGTTCGGTGTGAAGACGGGCATCGGCATCAACCCGGAGGCGAGGGGGCGTATGCCGACCCGCGCCTGGTACACGCGGCAATACCGCGGGGCATTCCGCGGTGGTTTCACCCTGCTCGCCGCGATCGGTCAGGGTGCTACGACGGTGAACGTGCTCCAGCTCACTCTCGCCTATGCCGCGCTCGCCAACGGCGGAACCCTGTACCGGCCCCAGCTCGTCCGCAGCATCGAGACCGCCGACGGCACCGTCGTCCAAGACTTCCCCCCTCGCGTGCGACGGGTCATCGAGCTCGACCAGGGCGATCTGAGCCGGGTCCAGGCCGCGATGGTGGGGGTGGTGACCGAGAAGCGCGGTACGGCCCACGGAGCGCGCATCGAGGGGGTCGATATGGCCGGTAAGACCGGTACGGCTCAGGTGAGCCCGCTCGCTCCGCGCGGTTCGGATCAGAGTGACGTCGCCTATTTTAACCGCGACCACGCCTGGTTTGCCGGATATTCGCCCACCGTTTCGCCCGAGATTGCTGTCGTGGTGCTCATCGAGCACGGCGGCGGTGGCGGTAAGAACGCTGTGCCCGTCGCCATGCGCATCGTGCGTGACTACGAGCGCCTCAAGCGGGAACGCCTGGCTGCGGCCAAGCAGGCCCCCGCCGTCCAGAAGCGAGATTTCCCGTGATGTCGAGGTGCTCTGCTCCAAGGAGGCCCCTTTAGATGGCCCGCTCCACCAAGTCCTTCCGCTCGGGACCCGAGGTCGACATGCCGCTCCTGATCACGGTTGTGGCCATCGCCTCGATCGGGATCATCAATCTTTACAGCGCGACGAGCGCGTACGTCGACGCAACGCAGCGGAGCGCCCTGGCTGACGTCTACGTGACCCAGATCTACTGGTTCGTGATCGGTCTCTTGCTCGCCATGTTGACGGCGGTGATCGACTACCGACATTTCGAGCGCCTCGCACCGATCCTCTACTTTGGCGGGCTGATTTCGCTCGGGCTCGTGTTCGTGCTCGCCACGGACGTCCGCGGATCGGCGCGTTGGATCCAGCTCGGAAGCTTCAGCTACCAGCCGAGCGAGTTCATGAAACCTCTCGTCGTGCTCATGGTGGCGCGGCACATCCAAAATGACACGAAGACTGAGGCGCGCTCTTTCTTCGACCTGATTGTGCCGATCGGGATCGCGGCTGTCCCCGCTGCGCTCGTCATGCTGCAGCCGGACCTCGGGACCTCGCTCATCTATCTGACGTCCACGGCGGCCATGCTCTCGATCACGCGCATTCGGACCGCCACTTTGGCTTGGATGGCCGGAGGGTTCGTCGTGTCGACCATCCTCATGTGGAACTTCGGGCTCAAGGCTTACCAGAGGGGGCGCGTCACAAGCTTTTTGAATCCCGAAAAGGACGCGACGGGCACCGCATGGCACGCCATCCAGAGTCAAACGGCTATCGGTAACGGCGGGCTGTTCGGGGAGGGCTTCATGCAGGGCACCCAGAATCAGTTCGGCTTCCTCCCGGATCAGCACTCGGATTTCCCCTTCTCGGTTTTCGCCGAGGAGTTCGGCTTCGTGGGCTGCTTGGTCCTGATCGGTCTCTATTGTTTTCTTTCGATCTGGTCCTTGCACATCGCGTCTCAGGCCAAAGATCGCTTTGGTGCGGCGCTTGCGGTCGGAACCGGCGGCATCATCTTCTTCCAAGCCTTCTTCAACATGGGCATGTCCATGGGGATCTTGCCCGTGGTCGGCATCACCCTGCCGCTCTTCTCTTACGGAGGCAGCAGTTTGGTGACGATGCTCATTTCGCTCGGACTTCTGATGAGCGTATCGATGCGACGCTGAGACAACGGACGCGCTCCCGGCGCGCGAGACGCGTGTAGAAAATGCCCCGAGCGGCGCACCCCTTGGTGCGGCGCGACCTCTGAAGGCTCTCGTGGCCCGGCGAGACGAGGAAGCGCGCTCTTCGAGAGCGCGCTTCGGGACGCGTGTCGGCGTTATTGTCAGAAGAGGTAAGGATCGTCGTAGTAGGCCGAGATGGCCGCGTCGAACTGTCCCCCGTCCGTCGTGATGTAGGTCTGGTTTCCCGCGCCGACTCCGAACGCCACGCCCACGCCGCCCGCGTCGACGAACTCTTCGATGTGCTCGAAGACGTACTTGACCTTGTTGTCCCGGTAGTGGCCCGGTGTTCCTCCGGGCGTGTCGCTCGGAACTCCGAACGGGACCTGCCACCACATCATCGGAACTCCGAGGCGATCGGTGATGGTTTTCGCGAAGTCTTGAAGCTCGTGGAAGTTCGGGCTCGTCTTGTTGGTCTCGTCGAGATACCAGGGCCCGTCCTGTCGCTGGCACTCGGGAGCCTGGGCTTCGAAGCATCCGGCGTCCCGATCGAGCATATCGGTGAAGACGAGGTCGGCCTCCCCCGCGCCGAGCTCGAACAGATAGTCTGCAACCGCAGCGGCTCTCGGCGCGCCCCAGGTCGAGGCGTGGAAGCCGATGAGCGTCTTCGGGGCGTAGGTCCGGCAGAGCTCGATCAAACACTTGCCCATCCCGCTCAGATCGTCGGGCAACCCGCTGCATTCGTCTGCGTACTTGCTCACGATCGCTCGGAGCTCGGAAGGGGTGCCGGATTGCTGCATGAAGCCCCAGAAATCCGGCTCGAGATGGACCACGGCTGGAGTGTCGAGGGCTCCGAGGCGCTCGAACAAGAGGCGCGCCCCTTCCCAGTAAGCTTTCATATAGGAGTCAGTTGTGAGGGCGGAGACGCTCCCTTCACCGGCCGACGCCATCGAATAGAGCGTGAACATCGGAACGGTGTCGTATTCGATCGCCTCGAGAGCCAAGTAGGTCGCGAAGGCGCCGTCACCGTTTTCGTCGTAGTTCCAGTCAGGCCAGCCGCCTTGGCCTCGAAGGCCGACGAGGTACACGTAGTGCAGATCGAGGGGCTTGCTCAGAGTGAAGGCTCCAGAGGGGCCTGACTCACCGAGGTCGTTGCCCATCCCGATCAGAAAGTGGCCCCGGTCGAGGCGCGCGGCGACGTCGGCGGCAGGGGAGAGGTCTCCTGAACGACCGCCGCTGCCGGAGCGGCCACCGCTGCCTGAACGACCACCGCTGCCGGAGCGCCCGCCACTGCTACCACCCCCCGACTGCCCCGCGCCTGCGCCATCGTCTTGTCCGTCCAGATCGCCACCGTCGCCATTGTTCCGACTTCCGGTCCCGGACGAGCGCCCACCCGTGCCGCCCCGGCGGCCACCGCTTCCGCTGCCGTCGTCTTGGGTGCTCGAGTCATCGGTGCCCTCGTCTTCCGATCCGGAGCTACAGGCTGCGAAGGCGAGGGGGAGGCCGGCGAGGAGCAGGAGAGTGCGAGCGCGCATAACCCGGGATGATACGACCGTTCCTTTCGACTCTCCAAGCGCGATCGACGAGGAACGGGCCCGGGGCGCCCTAGGTCGGAAACGGAGGGCTTTCGGGGGGGAGGGATTGATGAGCGGGGGCGCCTCTCCCCGGAACGTTACCGTTTCGGTTTTTGGGCAGCGAGGCGGCGTTCCTCGAGAACCAACCAGCGCTCCTCGAGGGCTTCGAGGGCTTGTTTCTCAGCGCTGAGGGCCTTGACCAGGGTGGCAAAATCCTCGGGCTTTTCGGGCATGGCTTCGGGGTTCGCGAGCTTTGCTTCGAGGGCTTGGACAAGCTCGCCTTGCGCCTCGATGCGTTCGAGCAGGCCCGAGAGCTCTTTCTCCTCGGCGTAGGTGAGCTTCTTGACCGCGGGCTCGGGAGCAGGCGCCGAGCTCTCGACTGGCTTTTGGGCCTGGGCCTGTCGTGCGAGCTCTTTCTTTCGCTCTATGTGGGCGCTGAAGCCGCCTGCCGAAAGCTCCCAAGCTCCCCGTCCATCGAGGCCGAGGACATGGGTCGCGACCCGGTCCAGGAAATAACGATCGTGACTTACGATGAGCGCGGCTCCGGAGAAGTCCATCAACAGGTCCTCGAGCGCTCCTAGAGTCATGACATCGAGATCGTTCGTCGGTTCGTCGAGCACGATCACGTTGGCCTCAGTGAGCAGCAGTCGCGCGAGAGAGGCCCGGGCCCGCTCTCCGCCTGAAAGGACTGACACTTGCTGGCGAGCCGCTTCTCCTCGGAACCCGAAACGCTCAAGATAGGAATAAGCGCTTAGATCTTGGTCCCCGAAGCGGAGTTTCGTGCGCCCGTCCGTGATGGCGTCGAAGACCGTCGCGTCCCGATCGAGGTCCTCCTTCATCTGATCGAGGTAGGCGTAGCGGACCGTGGTGCCCTGCCGGATCGTGCCGGACTCGATGGGGCGCTCTCCGAGGAGGGTCCGGATCAGCGTCGTTTTTCCGGAACCGCTCGGTCCCACGATGCCGAGGCGCATGCCCTTCTCGACGCGGAACGTAAGGTCACGGACGAGCTCGCGGCCGAGGATCGACAGCTTGAGCCCTTCCACCTCGAGAACCATCGAGCCGAGCCGCGACTCCTTGAGCTCGAGGGCCAGGCTCTTCGTCTCGGTCGGAGCTGGAGCGGAGATGGCGGACTCGGCGCGCTGGATGCGAGCTTTCTGCTTTCCGGTGCGCGCCTTCGGCTGGCGGCGGAGCCACTCGAGCTCGCGACGAAGAAAATTCTGGCGGTTGGCTTCGCGGCTCGCCTCTTGAGCGCGGCGCTCCTCGCGCGCTTCGAGATACTCCTCCCATCCACCCTCGTAGGAGAAGACCTGGCCCCCTTCGACCTCGAGGGTGCGGCTCACTGTGCGATTGAGGAGGAAGCGATCGTGGGTGATGAGGATGAGCCCGCCCTGATACTCTAGGGTGAGGTACTCTTCGAGCCACTCGATCGCTTCGGCGTCGAGGTGGTTCGTCGGTTCGTCGAGGATCGCGAGATCGGGCGCTGCAAAGAGCACGCGCGCGAGCGCGATGCGTCGCTTCTCGCCGCCGCTCATGGGGCCCACGACTGCATTCGGGTCGGACAAGCCGAGGCGCGAGAGCAGCTTCAGCGCCAAGAGCTCGAGCGCGTAACCTCCGAGCTCGTCGAACTGGACAGTGGCCTCAGTATCCCCAGGGTGAGCGGCGATTTGTCTTCGAAAGCGATCCCACTCGGGCCGCCCTCCGAACACGACTTGTTCTGCCGTCGCCTCCGGCGGAAGCGGCGGATCTTGCGCCAAGTATTCGATGCGCGCGTCACGCCGCCGATGGATGGTTCCCGTGTCGGGCTCAGCGACCCCGGCGAGGATGTTCGCGAGGGTGCTCTTTCCCGAGCCGTTCGCGCCCACGATCCCGACGCGCTCGCTGCGGCGGACTGTGAGAAAAACGTTGGAGAGCAGGGTGCGAGTGCCGATCCGCTTCGAGATGGCTTGGGCGTCGAGAATCGGCATGGAGCGACCGGCCTCTTAGCACAGCCCCCCAAGTCTTTTTGGCCCCGGTCCATCACATCCTCCTGAGCCCGACAGAGCCTTCTCCTGTCCTCGGCCCCGCCAGCGAACGCGGCCGAGTCGAGGGGGACTCTCGGGCGACGCCAGCTCTCCCGGACGTTCGTGGCCCGGGCAGCTCGGCTAGATTCCAACGACATTGTATCCGAGCCGGGCTCCAGGGCAATATAACCAAATATTCTCTATAAAGAATGTTTTATTCTTTTACAGAATGGGGCGCGGGGCTTAGATCACGGGAGCCATGAACTCAGAGTTCGCTGCCTTGCACGGCACCGGCCGTCCCGTCCGTCGCCTCGCAGTTGCCGAGCCTCCCGAGGACGCCTCCGCGTCCGAAATTGTTGCCTGGGCCTACCGGCTGCACGGCGACAAGTTAGCTCTCTCCTCCAGCTTCGGCGCGGACGCCGCGCTCATGTTGCACCTTGTGACCTCGGTCATTCCCGACATCAAGGTCATCTTCATCGACACCGGGTACCTCTTCCCTGAGACCTACAAGTTCGCCGAAGAGCTCAAGGAGCGCTTCTCTTTGAACCTCCACGTCTACAGCGCTAAGATGACCGCCGCTCGCCAGGAGGCTCTCTACGGACGCCTCTGGGAGCAGGGTGACGCCGGGGTGCAGCGCTACCTGAAGATGAACAAGGTCGAGCCGATGCGCCGTGCTCTCGAAGAGCTCGGAATTACCGGGTGGATCGCCGGACTCCGCGCGAACCAGACCGAACATCGCCAGGCCCTCAGCCGCGTGACCGATCAAGATGGGCGCATGAAGATCCATCCGATCCTGCATTGGACGAAGGCGGACGTCGAAAACTACTTCCAAGAGCACAAGCTCCCCCGTCACCCCCTGTTCCACGAAGGGTACCGGAGCATCGGTGACGTCCATTCGACGATCCCCGTTGGTCCCGATGACGACGATCGGGCGGGACGATTCCTCGGCGCGAAGAAGGAATGTGGTTTACATCTCTCCGCCGAAGAGAACACGAGCCTGAGCGCTTCGGGACTTTGATGGCGGTCTAGGAGTAGGGCGCGAGCGGTGCCGGAGCTGCCCGATATCGCGCTCTACGTGGACCGTCTGCGCTCCCATTTACTGGGTCGCAAGGTCACCTGCGTCCGGCTGTCGAGCCCCTTTTTACTCCGCACGTATGATCCACCCCTCGGAGAGGTCGAAGGGCGTGCGCTCGAGGGCGTGCGTCACATCGGCAAGCGGATCGCGCTCGAGTTCGAAGGACCTTTGGTCCTCGTGCTCCATCTCATGATCGCGGGCCGGCTCAGGCTCGGCCCGCCGGGGGCCGTCCGCTTCGGGGAGCTCATGTGTCTCGAGTTCGGAGATGAAGCGCTCTTTTTGACCGAGGTGAGCAAGAAGAAGCGGGCCAGCTTGCACGTTCTTCGAAGTCCCAAGGAGGCGAGCGCCCTCGATCGGGGTGGCATGGATCCGCTCGCAGGATCTCTCGAGGAGCTGCGCTCTCTGCTCACCCTCGAAAACCGCACTCTCAAGCGGTTCCTGACGGATCCACGGCGAATTGCCGGCATCGGAAACGCCTACAGCGACGAGATCTTGTTCTGGGCGGAGCTGAGTCCGATGGCGCGCACGCAGTCTCTGAGCGATTCGGAGATTGAGCGGCTGTTCGTTGCGATCCGTCACACTCTCCGGGCGTGGATTCGTTTTCTCGACGAGACGACAGGTGAGCAGTTCCCCGAGAAGGTGACGGCCTTTCGCCCGGAGATGGCGGTGCATGGCCGCTACAAAGAGCCGTGCCTGGTCTGTGGAACGAAGATCGCGCGCATCGTCTACGCGGAGAACGAGGCGAACTATTGCCCCAGGTGCCAAACAGGCGGACGCCTTCTCGCGGATCGCGCGCTCTCCCGCCTGCTCCGGAAGGATTGGCCGAAGACGATCGACGAGGCGGAGGGCGGCTAAAAAAGGGCTACTTACCGGCTCTTAGGGTTCGAGCTGCTGCTCGAGGTGGGCCCGGAGGCTCGAGAGCACGCGGGCGGTGGCCTCAATGTCAGAAACGTGGGTTCCTGCGAGGAGCGCTTCGACAGCGCACTCGACGGTGCCCGGAGTGCTGCAGTCGAGGGCGCGTCCGGCGTCGGTGAGGCCGAGCCAGGTCCGCCGCTGGTCTTTCTGATCGCGTTTGCGTTCGATGAGTCCCTTCGCTTCGAGGCGCGCGAGGCTCGCGGAAATGGTCCCCGGGTCGAGGTGAAGCAAAGACGCCAGTTGTCCTGCGGGGACCCCCGGGAACTTTCCGACACAGCGAATGATGAGTCGCTGTTGCGCGGTGACGCCGAGGCGCTTCGCCATCTGCCCGGAGAGCTGCTCGAGGGCGTGGTTGAGCGCCCACAGGCGCTCGAGGAAAGCGAGGGCGGGTCCGAGGGACTCGGCGGCGTCGGGGCGGGAGCTCATGGTCCGGCCGCCTTATCTCCAAGGTCGAGCAACTTTGCGAGGAGCGCGTCGATCGCGCGTTGATCCCGCAGATAATAGTCGGCCGCTCCGGAGCGGGAGGCCCCGATCCGAAGTTTGATCAGACCCGGCAGGTCGGTGAGACGGAATACGTCCTCGTCCGTCACGTCGTCCCCGACGTACAAACAGGCGCGAGCCCGCTCCGCCTTGCAGAGCGCCTTGAGAGCGTCGCCTTTGTGAGGTGCACCCTCGGGCACCACGTTGAGTACCAGCTTGCCCGTTACCAAGCGAACATCGACGGGCAAGGCTTCGATCGCCTTCTTGATCTGTTGACGTGCGCTGCGCTTGTTCGGCGAGCGTCGATAGTGGATCGCGAGCGAATACTTTTTGTCTTCGATGTCGACGCCGACCAGGTCAGCGAGGGCACGCTTCAGGGTGCCGAGGGCCTCTCGCATGTCCCTTCGGTAGCGGGTTTGTTCTGGGCTCGGCTCGATGCCGTGGTTGCCGATGACGTATTTGACACGCGCTCCCTGAAGGCGTGGCTTGAGGTCGGAGAGACCGCGGCCGGAGATCACCGCGCAGGGAAATTTCCGGCACAGCGCCTTGAAGGACGCGGCTGTTTCCGGGCGCATCTTCGCGCTGCCCCGGTCTTTGACGATCGGGGCCAGGGTGCCGTCGAAGTCGAAAGCGAGGAGAGCTCTCCCCTTGGTGAGAGCTCGGAGGATCTCACTGTGATTGTTGTGGAAGAGGTGTTTCATGAGGCAATGGCGCGGGTCGTTGAGGACACCAGCTGATCATTCATGCGCTCCTTGCGGCGGAGCTCGGCGGCGTCGACCAACATGCGTCCGGCCCAGCGACAAACGTTGAACTCTGAGACCACCTTGCGCATCGACTGCATGCGGGCTCGCTGTTCGTCCGGGGACATGTGGAGCGCCGTCGCGAGCGCATCGCCGGCCTGCCGGAAGTCGTAGGGGTTGACGATCAACGCTTCGGTGAGATCGCGCGCAGCGCCTGTGAATTGGCTGAGGACGAGGACCCCCTGCTCGTCGTCGCGGGCCGCCACGAACTCCTTGGCGACGAGGTTCATGCCATCGTGGAGACTGCTCACGTAACAAAGGTCCGCGGCTCGGTAGTAGCGGAACACCGTCGCGGGTTCGTGGTGAGAGCGGAGCAGGATGATCGGCCGATAGGTTCCTTCCGACCACTTGGCGTTGATCTCTTGGGCCAGAGCCTCCACGCGCTCATTGAGTTCGCGGTAGCGAGCGATCTTGGTGCGGCTCGGGGCGGCGAGCTGCACGAAGCTGAAGTTTCCGCGGAATTCGGGGTGGTGCGTGAGGAGTTCATCGACCGCCTGCAAGCGCTCCTCGATGCCCTTGGTGTAGTCGAGCCGGTCGATGCCGACGCCGAGCCGGGCGTCGGGACGGAGGCCGAGCTCTTCTCGCACCGGTCCGCGCACTTCCGAGGCCTTCGGGATGTTGTCGAGCCAGTGTACCGGCCACTCGATCGAGATCGGGTAGGGGCGAATGAGGGTTTTTTGGGTCCCTTGGATGACCGCGTTGTCCTCTCGATCGATGCGGCTTTCGAGGAACGCGCCGACCGAGTCGATGAAGTTGTTGCAGTGCTGCTGAGTATGGAAGCCGACGACACTCGACCCGAGCAATCCTGTGATGAGCTCTTCGTGCCAGGGGCAAATGCCGATGCGCTCAGCGTTCGGCCAAGGGATGTGCCAGAAGGTGATGATCGTGGCTCGAGGGAGCTTCTGACGGATCATCGCGGGGGCGAGAGCGAAGTGATAGTCCTGGACGAGGATGATCGGATCTTCGGAGTCAACCTCTTCACAGACCGCGTCAGCGAACTTCTGGTTCACCCGGACGTAGTGGGCGTAGTCCTCGGCGCGGAAGACGGGCCGAGTGTGAGCGACGTGGCAGAGAGGCCACAGACCCTCATTTGAAAATCCGTAATAATAGCCATTTTCTTCTTCGTCGGTGAGCCAGACCCGCCGCACCATGTAGGACTCTTCGCCGGGCGGAACGAGCACCCTGTCGTTTCCGTCCACGGTCTCCCGGTCGGCGCTCCCGGCGCCGTGGGCGACCCAGACCCCGGAGCAGGCTTTCATCACAGGTTCGAGAGCGGTCACGAGACCGCTCGCCGGGTGGACCACGTGAACTCCATCCGGCCCGTTTTCGTGAATGTAAGGTTCGCGGTTCGCCAAGATGACGATGCGCTCGCCGTGGAGGTGCTCGGTGAGAGTCGCGCGCAGACGCTCCGGCCCCCAAAGCCCCCCTTTGTCCCGTTCGCGCTCGCTTACGATCCGCTCGGCGAGCGAGTGTACCTCCCGCATGATCGGCTGAAACAGAGGGAGAGGTGTGCCGCTGATGGACTCTCTGAGGAGCCCCATCCAGCGTTGAAAGGCCTCTCGAGTTGCCAAGAGGCTCACCCAAAGCGTCGCCACGGCGAGCGTGACGAAGAGGGTGAAGAAGAGGAGTTGCAGCGTAGCGATGCGGTCATGGAGGAAGCTCACGTCCTCGGCGAGGGCAAGCGTGAGGGGCACGCTGTTGCCAGATTTGACCTGCGCGGCAGAAACGTGCACCCAGCGGCCGCCTTTCTCCTCCAGAAGCGTCCAGGGCAAGGGTGAGTCGACACTTGGAAGCTGGGAGCCGGAGAGGATCAAGGAGCAGGAAATATCCTCAGGAAAAGCTCCGACTCGGGCGAGGACGTCTCCAGAGGTGGAGCAGAGGAGACCTCCGATGGAGTTTGAACTTTGTGGGTCCGTGCCGAGGGCGCTCGGGAGCCGAGTGGCTGGGTCGCTCGAGCTATCAAGTGAGCTCCCGACGGTACGGAGGAGCAGAACCGAGCGACGTGCGAGATCCTGCTCGAACCAGCCGGTCACGACGCGGGAAGCGACGAAATGGGCCAGAAAGCTCAGGAGAGCGAGACCGGCCAGAAGTCCGATGAGGAAACGTTTGGCAGGGCGCATGTGGTGACCCCTACCACAAAATGATTGGATATCCAAGTATCGCCCGGGTGGGAGCAGGCGAGGCGAGGGTCACCGGCCCTGTTCGACGACAAAAGCCGCAAAGCCGGTCATGAAATCGGTGAGCTCTTTTTCGACACGCGCGTCAGTGAGCTCACCCGCTTCTGTGAACACTTGCTGAGCGGAGCTCACGAGGAGCTTCGCCTCGAACCATGGGCGCGTGCCGAGCGCGCGGAGCACAGGGAGCCAAGCAGCTTGTGAGAGAACTGTGCCCATGCGGCCCTGGCTTGCGCCGATGACGGCTACGGGGAGGCCCCCAAACACGCGCGGTATGTCGGAGCCGGGTCGGGAGACCCAGTCGATCGCGTTCTTCAGAACGCCGGGGACGGAATGGTTATACTCGGGGCTCACGAGCAACAGACCCGCTGCGCTGGCGATGCGCTCTTTGAGCTCTCGGACCGGCTCGGGAAAGCCCTGTTCCGCCTCAATATCCGCGTTATAAAGCGGGATTTCCTCGATCGAGGCGTGTTCCACGCGCACCTCGGGCGGAGCCTTTCGGATCGCCGCGCGGAGCAGGGCCGTGTTGTACGACGCGCGCCTCAGGCTCCCCGAGAGGGCGATGATGGTGGGTGGTGTTTCAGACAAGGCCAAATACCTCAGTTCGGGAGCGGGGCTCGCCGAGGAGAAGACGTGCGAAATCTACCGGAGTCAGGAAGAAAGATCCGGAGATGCGGTCGAGAACTGCTCTGCACCTGCCCCCCAAGGGCACGGGAGAGTTACCGACTCAATCGAGAATATGGTTTTAGTGTGCGACCCGCCGGATGTCCAACCGCGTCGCGGATCGCGATCTATGCAGCGCAGACGCGCTTCGAGAGTTTTCGGAGTGAACCATCGCGAAAGCGAGACGGCGCGCGCCGAGAGCCGCGGAATTGCGGAAAATTTAGTGGAGTTTTCGTGGTTTTTCGAGCCCAAGGGCTGAGCGACGCTGGCAATTCAGTGTCATCAAAATGGACTGGTGAACAATATGTCAGAGCGGCGCGCGCGCCGCTCTCTTAGGGTGCGTTGCGCAATTCTCCTGCTCCTTCGAGCGAGCGGCGCGCGCCGCTCTCTTAGGGTGCGTTGCGCAATTCTCCTGCTCCTTCGAGCGGCGCGCGCGCCGCTCTCTTAGGGTGCGTTGCGCGATTCTCCTGCTCCTTCGAGCGAGCGGCGCGCGCGCCGCCTCCCCGCGTGAGGTGCGTCTGATCGGCGCGGGTGAGTGGAGGAGAAGGCTCGGCTGGGCTGAGCTGGATGTGATGGACCGGGGCCAAAAGAAACAGAGCGTCGAGCTCGCGTCTCGTGTGAGCTCGATGAGTTCCCGGGCGCAGCTGTTTTCGAGGAGGGCATGTTCGGATGAGCTCGCAGAGCCCGGTGCGCAGCCATTTCGAGGAGGGCATGTTCGAATGGGCTCGAAGCGCCCGGGCGCGGCTGTTTTTCGCGAAGGGCAGCTCATGTTCGAATGAGCTCGCGGAGCCCCGGTGCGCAGCTCATGTTCGGATGAGCTCGCAGAGCCCCCGTGCGCAGGCTCATGTTCGGATGAGCTCGCAGAGCCCCGGTGCGCAGGCTCTTGGTCGAATCGGCTCGCGGAGCCCCGGTGCGCAGCTCATAGTCGAATGGGAGCGCAGACCCCCGGTGCGCAGCTGTTTCGACGAGGGCAGCTCATGTTCGGATGAGCTCGCAGACCCCCGGTGCGCAGCTGTTTCCACGAGGGCAGCTCATGTTCGAATGAGCTCGCAGAGCCCCGGCGCGCAGTTCATGGTCGAATCGGCTCGCAGAGCCCCACTGCGCAGTTCTGCCAGGGGGGCAGCTCACCACTCGAGTGAGTGGGAGAGGCCCCTTCGGCGTTCACGGTCCTTCGAGCCTGCGCGTCTTGGGCGCGGCGTTCCGAAGAAGGATCCGATGTGCGGAGGGCTCGCCCGGACGGGCCGGGAGAGGTTACTTAGGTCCCGATGACGCCCGGCAGGACCGCGGTGGCTCGTCCTCCGTCGACACCTACGGCGTCGAGTCCGAGCTCCATGATGTGCGCGACGGTCAGAAGAGCGCGCGAGAGGTTCTCTCCGGGGAAATTGTGGTGAGCGTCGCCGCGCAAACGGCCGCGCGCCTTTCCAGCGAAGAGGACAGGCCACTCCCGGCGATCGTGCACCTTACCCCATGCGGTGTCGGAGGTGACGTAGACGAGCGAGGCGTCGAGGAGCGAGCCGTCGCCGTGGGGAGTTTCTTTCAGCCTCACCAAGAACTGATTGAGGCAGCGCATCGTATATTGGACGCCGGTGTCGACGCGGGGCTGATTCGCCGAATCCCCAGGGTCGGTGTGGCAGATCGTGTCGTGGAAGTCGGCGTTCATGTCCGCGCCGAGGTGCCGGTAGTAGGCGTGAGCGGCGGGGAGTGAGAACATGAAGGTCGCGACGCGGGTGCGCTCGCAGGCGAGGGCCAGTGCTGTCAGCTCCGCCATCGCCTCGTTGACGTCCGGGGGCGCTTCGGCGCGTGTGTCAGCGCCGACCGAGGGAGCCGCGGGCACGGTGCAAGCCGCTTGGCCCGGGTCACTCGTCTCCTCGAGGCGACGCTCGATGGCGCGGATGGCCTCGAGGTGTTGTTCGAGACGCGCTTTGTCGGTCGTGCCGAGACGCGCCTTCAGGCGATTGCCGTCTTCGAGGATCGAGTCGAGGACGCTCTTCTTCACGCGAGCGAGCTTGGCCCCGCTGTTCTCTTCTCCACTCGGAGCCTCGAACCCGCCAAACAGGCGCGAGAAGACGCGCTTCGGGTCGAACTCGGGATTGTTCCGAGCGTTGGGGCCCCGGTGCGACACGGTGTGGAGGGAGTCTTGGTTCCCGCCGGGAGTGGCCGGGGTGACGCCGACCTCGATGGACCGAAAGGGCGCGCCCGCCGAGATCTTGTCGGCGACGAGCTGATCGATCGAAGGCGCGCGGACTGCGTTTCCGCTGAGGGGTGAGCCTGTGGTCGCCGCGGCCGAGCCGGTAGGGTGCTCGAGGCCTGAGACGACGAGCTTCCCTTCGAGGCCCGAGATCACCGTCAGGTGTGACTTCACGTCCGCGAGAGGCTGGAGCTGGTGACTGAGGGACCAAGCAGAGCCGGTACCGGTCGCGGCAGGCTTCCAGAGGCCTGGCAGCGTACCGTTGCCGAAGAACCAGGTGACGTAGAGAGGGGGCAGCGCCTGGCCCGTTTGAGCGAGCGCGGTGCCGCTCTCGTTCAGCATGGCCTCGAGCAGGGGAAGTCCGACGGTGGCGGTGGCGCCCGTGGTGAGGATCCCGCGGAGCAGTGTGCGACGATCGAGAGGTTTGAACATGGAGTGAGCCTTTATTCCTGGGGAGCGACCTGGGTGAAGGCCTCGTCGGAGACGAGCTCCAGGATGAGGGACGGGAACTTGTAGCCTGACGCTTTGAAGGAGTTCGTGAGGGCCAAGATCTTGACCTCATCGACGTCACGCGGAGCGTGAGCTGTTGCGTAGGTGTAGTACTTGCGGACGAGGCAGGCGGCGACGCTCTCGCTCGAGGCCATGACCTTGCCGAGCTCTACGGCATCCTGAACGAAGATTCCGTCAAACTCGCCCGTGGCGTCGACCGGTAGGCCGCTATCGGTCGTGCGGTAGCGCCCGATGGCGTCGAAGTTTTCGAAGGGCAGGCCCAGCGGATCCATGAGCGCGTGGCAATCGGCGCACACGGGGTGTTCCCGGTGTGCATCGAGGCGCTGGCGCTTCGTCATGGGTTTGTCCGGAGTCGACTCAGGCACCTCGAGCGCCACGCCGCCGGGCGGAGGCTGTACGTGGGTGCACATGATGGCCTCGCGGACGAACTTTCCGCGGAGCGTCGGCGATCCTTCCTTCTGGTTCGCGAACTGGGACAAGAACCCGAGCTTGCTCAGAATGCCGATGCGAGGTCCGGCCTCGGGCAAAAGGACGGTCTTGAACGTGTCGTCGGTCAGACCCGTCGCGTCGACCCCATACACACGGGCCAGCGGCGCGTTGACGACGGCCTTGTTGGTCGAAAACAGTGAGAGAGCGCTCGCCTTGTCATCGAAGATGACACTCTCCCAAGTCGCTCGCATGTCCTGGATCATGCCGCGCTGCAGCGCGGGACCGTACTCGGGGAAGAGCCCCGCGTCCTTGGCCTGCTGAGGGATGCGATCGAGGCGCATGTAGTCTTCCGCGAAGCCTCCGACCGACTCGCGACCGCGGTCATCAGAGAGGAGTCGCTCGGCGACGGCGCGAATGCCCGCGGGAGTCGAGAGACGGCCGGCTCGGGCGTCCTCCAAGAGCTCCTCGTTCGGGAGCGTGTTCCAGAGCAAGAACGAGAGCCGGGCGGCGATTTCGAAGGGATCGAGAGTTCGAGCAGCTCCGGCTCCGGTGCCGAGCTCGGGGCGGTAGATGAAGTTCGGGGAGCCGAGGATCGCGACGGTTACCCATTTGAGGGCTTCCTCGGTGGAGTTGAGTTCTTCGGCGACGAAGGCTCCGAGGCTCTTGAGTCCCGAGAGTTCCTCCGAAGAAAGGGGCCTGCGCCAGGCGCGCTCTCCGAGTTTCTTCAGGAACGACTCCACACAGGGGTCGCTGAGACCTGAAGGAGAGCAGCCGACGAGCTGAGCTCTGAGGGTCGGGTTCTCGAAGGCGGCTTGGGCCGCAGCCTCCGCCGCTTCTTGGTACGTCTCGGCGCCGTGATCGGAGGTGACCACTTTCGACGCGCCGACGGTCGAGAAGTCACCGTCGAAGCTGTCCGCCTCGAGGTCGGTTGCATCGACCTCGACATTCAGAAGATCGTAGACTGCGTTCTTGAACTGGGCTCGCGTCAGCCGCCGCAGGAGGCCAGCGGGGGGCTCGTAGGGCGGCAGATCCGCGGGATTCAGCGCGCCTCCGCTCGGCCAAGCGCTGCCTCCTGCACCGCTGGCGGGTCCGCCGCCTGTGGCAGGACCGGGTCCTCCAGCGCCGCCGGTACCATCGCTCGTTCCGTCGCCAGGGGTCGGGTTATCGTCGCCGTCGCCGAGCTCGCCACCCGGACCTGTCCCGCAGGCAGCGAGCGCAAGCGAGAGCGCGAGGCTTCCGAGGAGCAGAGGGCGACCCAAAGCGAGAGGAACCTGTCGTCTCAGAGAAAGACGACGCGAAAGAGATCGGCGCTCGAGGGGAAACTTCATGACGGCGGGTCTCGAAAATGGTGACCGGTGTCCTGACTTTGTCCGGACACTTGCGATGCTTTCTTGAACCTTACCGTGCAGCGAGATCGTCGGAAGAGGAGCTGAACTGGCCCTCGATGTCAGAAAATTCAAGTTCGACGCGAACACTGGTGAGTGGGGCGAATCTCAGCGCTCTCTGAGAGCTCACATCATCATCGGACGATGAGTCGAAGCTGACTTGGCGGGGGCAGTCTCTCAGCCGCCATGTGGGCCCGTTCCCCATTTCTCCCTGGGAAATGGCGGAGAAAATGGAGTTTGCGTGTTGGGCTTGGGGCGGTGAAAATGTTCCTCCCCCCGGCGGAATTGATGTGCGCTACGGGAGGAGACAGCGGTAGAGGTGTGATGCGGACGACGATTGTTTTTGGGTGTTGGAGTTTCGCGCTTTCGCTTGCTTGCTCGGAGGCGGGCGTGGGAGCTGGGGACCTCTCAGGGGGAGCTCCGGGCGCGGGCGGACAGATCGCGGCCTCGGGGGGAGCAACTCAAGGTGCAGGAGGCGCGAGCGCAGGTGGCGCGCCGAGCGCAGGAGGAAGCCCGACCACGAGTGCAGGGGGAGCGAGCGTTGGGGGGAGCCCCGCGAGCGGGGGAGCGCCGAGTTCCGGAGGCTCTGAGAGCGGTGGCGCTGGCGGAAGCGTCATGGGATCGGGCGGAGACTCGGCGGTAGGTGGGGCTGAAGGCAGTGGTGGCTCGGGACCGAGTCTGCCCCCGGTCACTGACTACTCACAGCCGGGTCCTTTCGAGACAGTGATCGAACAGAACGTCGGCCCGGGCAACGGTTACACGGTGTTCCGTCCTACGGAGCTTGGCAAAGACGGCTTCTTGCACGCCCCGATCATCTTTGGGCCTGGCATTGGCCAGCAGGTGAGCGTGCACAACACCATGCTGAGGAACTTCGCCTCCCACGGTTTCGTTGTGGTGGGCAGCCCGGTGCTGAGTGGTGGCCCTGGCGACGCGGGCAACCGCATGAAGATGCAAGATGGCCTGCGCTGGATCCTCGAAGAGAACGACAAGGCCGGGAGCAAGTACGAAGGGAAGATTTGGGCCGATCGCGCCGTATCTATGGGCTTCTCCGTCGGTGGGACGGCCGCCGTTCAAGTGGGCGGAGATCCTGCGGTGCTGACGGTCGTGTCGATCCACGGACATACCGCCGAGGCGGACCTTCGAGGGACCATGCTGCAGACCACGGGCACGAAGGACACCGTGGGGATGCCCCTCCAGCAGGCGACCTACGATCGGTCCAAAGTGCCGACTTTCCTTGCGACGCTGACGGACGCTCCCCACGGCTACATCGAGCAGAACGGCGGAGGCGAAGAGCGCCCGGCGATCGTCGCCTGGATGCGTTATTGGATCTACGGCGACACGGGGGCGGAGAAATACTTCTTCGGAGATGACTGTGTGCTGTGTCGCCCGCCTTGGGAGAATCCGCAGCGCAAGAACTGGATGGAACAGTAGGCAGGGCAGGCGTGGTGAGCGATTTCATCACGCTTGAATTCTCCAAGAGAACAAGGCTCCTTGCCACCTCTGGACCCGAGCACCCATCTGCCTCAGTTTCACGGCAGCAAATCTTCGAGTCTTCCTTGTCCTCTTCCGAAGAAAAACTCCTGCCATGCTCTCACAGTCTCCCCTCCCTTTGATTCGTTTCTCTACGGCCCTCGGGGCTATCTTGGCGCTCCAATCGGCGTGCAGTTCGACGGTTGACGCCGATGACCTGGGAAGTACGGGCGGAGCGGCGAACCCGGGGAGCGGCGGCGCTGCGGCGCCGAGCGGCGGCGCTGCGCCGGGGGGAGGCGTAGGAGGCGCGGCGGTCGGGATCGGAGGCTCGGTCGCCTCCGGTGGCGCCCAGACGGGAGCCGGCGGAGCGGATCCTTCGAGTGGCGGGGCGTCGAGCGGTGGCGCTCAAGCGACGGGTGGTGCCGGCGGCGGCGCGGGCGGCGACCAGGGCACGGGAGGCATGCCCGCCTCGACCTGTGTGCCGAAGGAGACCGCCAAAGCTCACAACCCGCTCGTCACCCAGATCTTCACCGCCGATCCCAACGCGATCGTCTACGGCGGCAAGATCTACATGTACACGTCCCACGACGAGGACGGCCAGGAAGGTTTCGACATGGTCGACTACCACGTGTACTCGACCGACGACCTCGTCAACTGGCAGGACCACGGCGTGATCATTCACGCCAACCAGCTCCCCTGGGCCACGCGCCTCTACGCTCCCGGGGCCTGCGCCAAGAACGGCAAGTACTACATGTACATTCCGAACTCTGGCAGTGCGATCGGCGTGGCGGTCTCGGACGATCCAGGGGGACCGTTCACGGATGCGCGCAACGGCCAGCCGCTCATCACGCCGCAATTCCCGAACGCTGACGTGCCGTGGCTCTTCGACCCGGCGTGTTTCATCGACGACGATGGTCAGGCGTATCTGTACTTCGGGGGTGGTCCGAGCGGTCAAAACGCCCGCGCCGTCCGGCTGAACGACGACATGATCAGCCTCAAGGACACTTCCGCCACGACGATCCCGACGACGGCGTTCTTTGAAGCGTCCTTTATGCACAAGCACGAAGGGAAGTACTATTTCAGTTACTCCTCAGACTTCTCCGCGGGTCACGGGGCGGCGCTCGAGTACTTGATGAGCGATTCGCCCATGTCCGGGTTCCAGTACAAAGGCGTTCTTCTCGCGAACGGATCGATCAACCGGGGCAACAACAACCACGGCTCGATCATCGAGTACAAAGGGAAGCATTATCTCTTCTACCATAACCGCAAGCTTGAGCAGGAGCTCGGGGTCGACAAGGTCAACAACCGGAGCGTGGCGATTCAGGAGCTCACCTACAACGAAGACGGGACCATCAAGCCGCTCACTATGAGCACGGAGGACTACACGGTCAGCCAGCTCAAGTGCCTCGACGGGTATCAGGAAGTCCAAGCGGAGCGGATCGCCGAGGAGAAGGGCATCGAAGTCGAAGGCAAGGCGGGGGAGACCGTCTACATCGGCCAAATCAGCAACAACGACTGGGTCGCGTACTCTCAGGTCGACTTCCGCGAAGGCGCGACGAAGATCGTCTTGAAGGTCGCTTCGGCAAACGGTGGCGGCAAGATCAACGTCGTTGTCGACGGATGCATCCGGGGCGCCCAGGGGACCCAGGTAGGGTCCTGTGACGTCACCGCCACGGGCGGGAACAACGAGTACAAGGAGCTCTCCTGCCCCATCATGGAGACCTCCGGCGGTCATGACTTGTGCCTGAGGTTCTCGGACAATCCGAGCTTCCGCATCGACTCCTGGCACCTCGAGTGATGGAGCGCCCTCTGCGGCGAGCGACGTAGAGAGCAGGACTCCGAGGCCGGCGCGAGCGACCTCGGAGTTTTTTCTTTGTCAGATGGCGATCACGGGCAAGGCTGTTCCTTATGGCCAGCGCCCCCGGACGAGGCGCTCCTAGCGCCGCGCGCGAACAGCGCTCACGCGCTTCCTCGATTGGGATCCAAGAGCCCAAGCGAAGAGCCCGACCAGCCACAGGAGACCATCGTGACTCGGGGCTCCGATGCCGACCGCACATCCACCTCCGGACGTCGTCGCAGGGGGCTTCGGTTCATTCGGCTCTCCCGGCTCTCCCGGCTCTCCAGGTTCGCCGGGTTCACTAGGATCACCGGGTTCACCAGGCTCACCCGGCTCTCCGGGTTCACCGGGCTTTTCCGGCTCAAGAGCGGCTTCCTCCTCGAGGGGCGTGTTGTCGATCTGCAGGAGATAGGCCTCGAGATCCGCAAGCTCGGCGGCGCTCAGGTGCGACGTCTTGCCGTGGCGGTCGTCTGGGTTCCGGGTGCTGATCACCTCGAGCAAGGTCGCAGCGGATCCATCATGGAGGTAAGGCGCCGTTTCCCAAATGCCGCGCAGGGTCGGGGTGTCGATCCCGTCGAGCTCACCGCCCAGTCGCTTCCCGGACATCGGCGTGATGGTCCCCACATCGCGGCGGACGCCCTTGGCACTATCAGTGAAGTCCGGCCCTGAGTGGCAATCAGCGCAGCCGGACGCGAGGAAGATCTCGAGGCCGCGGAAGCCAGCATCCGTGAGTGATCCATCGGGATCGCGGTGGGGGCTCGGGTTTACGCGATCGAGGGACGTTACGTAAGCGGCGAGAGCGTCGAGTTCTTCGCTCTTGCCTTCTTTCTTGTCTCCGAGGGTCGTGTTGCGCGTGCCCTCGTTGAAGAGCTCGTCAGGGAGGAAGCCCGTTCCCTCGAAGGGGCCACGGATGTCGTGTTCGAAGTCCTGGACCTCGTCGAAGTTCGCGCTCCAGTGCAGGGGACCCTGACCGTTGCCACGTTTGCCCATCAGGGACGTGGTGTTGCGCAGACCTTCGCCCCGATCGGTAAAGTCCCAGACCTGACCGTCTTCGAAGCCATCCAGGTGACAGGAGGCGCAGCTGATGTAGCCGTGCCGACTCATGCGCGTGTCGCTCGCGTCGTAGAAGATCGTCTTGCCGAGCAGGACATTCGGCGCGAGTTTCTCCGCCTTCGACACGACGACCTGAGCGATCTTCTTGAGCTCAAACTCTTTTGAGGCCAGGACGTTCGAGGCGTCGAAAATATCGACGGCCCGAGACATGAAGGCGTTTACGTAGAGGCGCCCTGCGTCGTCAAGAACGAGACCGTCCGGCGCTTTGCCCTGGTCAAAGGCTCCAGCGACCTGGTTGCCGTTGTAGGTGTCGATCACGTTGACGCCGTTGTTCCCGAGGAAGGCGAGGAAGGCGTAGTCCCCTACGGGGGAGAACGTGAGGCTGAGGCCGAGCGCGCGATTGTTCAGATCGATGCGGCGGTCGAGCAGCTCCTTGCGTTCCGTGAGATCGATGCGCGAGATGATGGAACGAAGGGTGGTCTCGAAGGTGAGTGGAATGCCGTCGCGCGCTTCACCGCGCAGGATGTTATCCTGTTTGGACGGAACCCAGAGCGCCGAAAGGTCGGGATTCGGCACGACCGCCCGGAGATAGTTCGGAACCCCGCGGGCTGTAGCCTCGGTGTCCGGTCCTGGGTTGACGGCGAGCGGGAAGGTTTCCGTGCGAGCGAGCGTCTCAGCGTCCAGCTCGACCACCTCAGCACCTGTGCTCGCCGAGATCAGTCGCGTGACGTAGATGCGGTCCTGATTGGGTTCGACGGCCACGCCTGCCGCAAAGGGGAGCGCCTTGCCGATTCGCTTCACTTCTCGCGTTTGGATATCGATCTCGGCGATTTCACCGCGGGCCTGGAGCGCGACGTAAGCAACGGCTCGGGTCGGGTGCATCGCGATGCCGAAGGGCATCGACGCTCGAGGCAGGGGGATGGTCGCGACGGGAGCGCCATCACCGGTCACGACGGAGATCGTCGCGTCGTCTTGATTCGTGACCCAGAGATTCCCATCAGGTCCAAGAGCGAGGGTGCGAGGATGGTCGCCGACGGCGGCTTCGAAGAGCAGCTCGAGGGTCTCGGTCGAGACGCAGCTGATGGTGTCGTTGTCCGCGTTGACGTTGCAGACCCGCTTTTGGGCCGCAAGGTGCACGATAGTCGAGGACGACGTCGGAGCGACAGGCGGAAGCGGGCGATGCACCGTCTGGATGAAGCTGTCGCTTCGGGTCCCGGTGCTGTCTTCGAGCAAGACGATCACCGAATAGTGACCCGGCTTTTCGTAGGTGTGCGTCGCCCGGCCGCTCGAGTCCGGCTCACTTTGCGTGCCGTCGCCGAAGTCCCAGGTGAACTTGAGTTCTCCCTCTCCGACACCGTTCGCCGCGAACTCGATCGGCACGCCGACCTGGTAAGGCCGATTGGCCCGGGCTGCGACCCCGATGGCGAGCGCGTGGCTCGACACCAGGAGCGTGACGCCCAAACTTGCGAGAGCGCCCAGTTTCATGCTTCGGATCATCCTCGCCTCACGCGGAGCCGACGAACCCCGACCCAAGCCAGGGACAGGAGCGAGAGGAGCGCCCAGCCGGACGAGCTGCTTCCGGGGCCTTGGTAGCTACATCCCCCACCGCTCATGTCGTCTCCCGCCGGGGGATCGAAGTCCATGCCGCCACCCACGCTCACCGGTGCGCCACCGGTCGCGGTGCTCGGGGCGCCTCCAGAAGACGCCAGGGCGCCTCCGCTGCTCCCGCCGGTACCGGCGTTCGGTGCACCACCCGAGTTAGCCGCTCCGCCCGCAGAGATCTGACCGCCCACCCCCACAAGAGGTCCGCCACCTGCGCCCGGCGCGCCCCCGGTAGCCGGCTCCTCTTCCGGTGCTTCCACCTCGTCGTCCGGAACAACGATTTCATCACCGGTCGAGAAGCGGAGAACGAAGTCGTCCTCGAGCGCGTTGCCCATGGCGTCTGACAAACCGCCCGCCGGGATCACGACCTCGTAGGTCTTATCCGTTTCAAAGGGCTGATCGGGGCTGAAGGAGAGGGTGTTGAAGGCGTACGTGTAGATGCCAGGGATGGGCTCGCCGCCCGCCGGGCGAACGATGACATTGTCCTGGTTGACCTTGTCGAAGTCGACGAAGTCGGACATCAAGATGCTGATGCGCGCGCCCGTGCCGACGCCGGTCGCGTCTGCCTTCGGGTACGTCGACTGGACGCTGAGCGGGGTCGCGTCTTTGCCACGCTGGTGGCAGAAGAACGCGCTGCCGGTGCCGTGGTCGTTCCCGATGAAGATCAGGTTTCCGATCGGGGTGACCTGACCGTGGTCGGGGTTTGCGCGGCCGAGATTTCCTTCGCCGACGACCTTGGGGTCGTTCTCGTTGGTCATGTCGACCTTCACGACGTTGTTCTGACGTCCGAGGAAGACGAAGTGGTCCTGAGTTGCAGCGTAGAGCTGGTCTTGGCCGATCTTCGCGTTCTTCACGAGGGTGATCTTGCGAGGGTCGGAGAAGGAATGGTTCAGGAAGTCTCCGTCACGCCCTGCCGTGAAGATGCGGTCGTTCGCGCCGACGACGATCGCGTACATGCGCGGCTGGTTCGTGAGGCGCGAGAGGAGGGTCGGCTTGTCAGGGATCGAGATGTCGAGGACCGCGTAGGCGCCGCCCTGATCCATGTTGCTGATGACGAGGTAGTCGCCGAGCGCGAACAAGGGGCCCACGCGGAAGCCACCGGTGGAGCCGGTCGGGATTTGAGCGAGGAGCTTCGGCTGTGTCGGATCGACCGTGTCGATCACGAAGATCCCGAGGTTCCCCCCGGAGACGTAGAGATAGCGCCCTTGCCAGCTCGATTGCCAAGCGACGTTCTCGTAGTCACCGCCGGTGACGCCGGGTAGATCAATCTTGCCGATCCTGGACGGGTTCAGCGGATCGGTAAAATCCCAGATCTGCATGCCCGCTGTCGTCTGGAAGGCAATGTACTGTTTGCCGTTGATGAGCGCGATCGGGAGCGCGTGCGCTTCGCGGAAGACGTTCGTGTCACCGCCCGTGATGTGTTTGACGCGATTGGGCGTCTTGGGGTTCGAGACGTCGTAGATCGCGATGTGTCCCGGAGGGCGGCCGCTGTCGGGAGCGAAAACTGTCATGAAGTAGCCGCGAATCATCACGGCCACGTTGGTGCCTTTCGGGTCACTGGTGTTTTCGACGAAGGCGAACGGCTTGAAGTACTCGTTGTCTCCGCAGTCGATGTTTCCGATGCCGGGACCTGGGGCTGCCTCGCTGACCGACGCGCATGTGAGCGATGCCAAAAAGGCGAGGGCGGTGAAGGTGCGGGCGAAGGGACGCGAAAAGGCGAGAGTGGTCATGGTCGTCGTGGACTCGAAGGAGCCTGATCCAAGTCATGAGCCCTGACAGCCTGACGAGAAAGGCGATGCCTTTCTCTCCCCACATCTGAACAATTCCACCCGCGGGGGGAGCTTGTTTTCCCCGGCGTGCTTATCGCTCATTTCCCTTCATCATCGCCTCTTCAAGGAAGAGCGCGGAAAGGTGGTGTTTCCTCGTTAGTACCCGGGCGCAGCTCGGATGGGCAGAAAATGTTCTCGAGCTTCTGTCTCGCCTTGGCAGAAGAAAGTGAGAAGAAAACCGAGGGCCCGGTCTCGCGCCCCCGCCGAAGAAAAGAGGGAGAGGCTCGCAGGCACGGCAGGAGAAAGTGAGAAGTTCGCTCCCGCACCGGCGAAAAGTGAGAAGTTTGAGCTTTCCACGGTGTGGGCTTGCCTCGCCCGCGGGGCTTGCGCTAAAGCAATGGTGGGAAGGGCCTCTTTTCGGGCAGTGGTGGGTCATATGGGTACGGCGTCTGTGGGACGGGTGCTCTTGGTCCTTGGGCTTCTGCTCCTTTCACCCGCAGCGTGCGGTACCGGTGAGCCGAGTGCAGATGGAGACGGCTCGGGGAGCCGGGCCGGAGGCGACGACGAGGATCAGCAGCATGGTTCTGGAGGTCGGCGCAGCTCGGGGGATGACGGGCCTGGATCAGGGAGCTCCTCCTCAACGGAGGATGACGGCTCGAAGGGCGGCGGAAGCTCGTCCGATGACGGCTCGAAGGGCGGCGGAAGCTCGTCCGATGACGGCTCGAAGGGCGGCGGAAGCTCGTCCGATGGAGGCTCCCGATCGGGGGATGACGGGGATTCCTCTGCTGGCGGCTCGCAGAGTGGTAAGGGCGGCTCTTCTGCCTCTGGAAACAAAACGGGCGTGTGGGACAAGGGGCGCTTCAACGAGAGCGTGTTTGGCGATTGAGAGTGAGAAAAACGATGTCGACATTCCAGAAGTACCGAGTTCAGGGGATTGTCCTGGGTCTATTGATGCCGAGTTTGGTGGTGGCGGCGCTCGAGCTGCCTCACACGTTCAAGAGCGGAGAGGTCATTTCAGCCTCGGAAATGAACGAGAACTTCGAGGCGCTCCGGGAGAAGATTGAGGCGCTCGAGGCCTCTCAGAAGGAACTGGAAGAGGAAGTAGCCGCGCTGCGGGCGAACGCGCCTGCAGCGGTCGATCTCAGCCTGACGAAGACTGCCGAAGAGGCGATCTTCGAGTTGCGCCAGAACGTTCGAATGACTGGAACGTGGCCAGCTGTGGTCAATGGCAATGCGCAGCCGGTGCCCTCGCCCGGTCTCTACCGGATCTCCGTTGAGATCGGCGTTAGAAGTCCCGAGACGCTGAATCCTTATACGCACTCGCTCACGCTGACCGTGGGGACCTTTGGTCTTCCTCTTTATGCCACTCGCTGGTCGGGCAGCACGACGGATCTGGCCGACCACCGAAATACCCTTGTCGTTCGCATCGAAGATCCGGCGAATGAACACATTAAGCTCTCGTCGAACACGGCTGGAACGACAACATCGAATCTGGCCCGCATGATCATCGAACGCATCGGCGATTGACGGGTTTGAGCCCGGGGCCTTCGGGCGCTCGAGCTCCCGCGCCGCGAAAGGCGCGCGAAAGGCGCTTGACCAGAGCGGACGCTGAGGCTCGACCGACATGGCCCTACATAGGCAATATGTAGGGAACCCGTGACGGCGGGGGTGAAGCATGGCAAACTGGTGAGTGTCGCCTGGAGGGGCCCGCTTGGACGCTCTGGGAGGCATTTGCCCTTCCTTTGCGTAGAGGTCTCCGATGTCGCTCCAGCTCAACGATACCATCGACGGGAAATACCGAATCGTTCGTCTCCTCGGGGAAGGCGGCATGGGCGCCGTCTACGAAGGCGAAAACACCAGAATCCACCGTCGCGTCGCGATCAAGGTCCTACATTCCGGTGTCGCCCAATCGAAGGACGCCGTGGAGCGCTTCGAGCGCGAAGCTCAGGCGGCAGGCCGCATCGGTTCGGAGCACATCGTTGAGGTCCTCGACCTCGGGAACTTACCGAATGGCGACCGCTACATGGTCATGGAGTTCCTCGAGGGGGAATCGCTCGCCGAGCGTATCGCGAGCCGAGGTCGGCTCGACGCTCGCCTGACCGCGGAGCTGGCTGTCCAGCTCCTGGAGGGCCTCGGCGCAGCTCATGAAGCGGGCATTGTTCACCGCGACCTCAAGCCGGACAACGTGTTTCTGCTCGCGTCTCGCCGTGGAAAGAAGGACTTCGTCAAGATCGTGGACTTTGGCATCTCGAAGTTCTCCGCCATGAGCGGTGACTTCTCCATGACGAGGACAGGCGTCGTCATGGGCACGCCTTATTACATGTCACCCGAACAGGCGAAGGGCGATCGCACCGTCGATCACCGAGCCGATCTCTATGCGGTCGGAGTCATCCTCTATGAGGCTGTGACTGGGAAGGTTCCCTTCGACGCCGACACCTTCAACGAGCTCCTCTTCAAGATTGTTCTCGAGAACCCGCCGCCCATTCAAGACAAGGTTCGGGAGGTTGACGCGCGCTTCTCGGAGATTGTGCAGAAGGCGATGGCGAAAGACCGGGACCAGCGGTACTCGACTGCCGCAGAGTTCCAGGCGGACCTCATCGCCTATTTGGATCAAGCGACTCCGCTTCAGAAAGAGAGCACGGCGCATGCAGGGACCCCCCTCCGGGCCCTCGACGCCACCCAAGCTCTCCCTCAGGTTCCCGCAGAAGCTCTGCCGGTCCAAGAGAAAGAACAGAAGCCTCAGGCTCAAACGCTCGGAACCTGGGCCCATACCCAGGGTGGTGACGTCGCGTTGCCCGAGATCCCCGGAAAGTCCGGACCGAGCAAGGTTGTGATCGGCGCGGGCGCGGGCGTTCTTGCTCTGGTGGCAGTGGTGGCTCTCGCCCTCGGGCGCGGCGGCGAGTCAGAGGGAGGCTTGGACACCTCGCTGACGCCTGCTGCATCGAGCGCGGCGGAGGTTTCTCCCCCTCCCATCGTCCCTTCTCCGGTGGAGAAGACGCCTGAGACTGCGACGAAAGAGGTTCCTCCGCCTGCGGTTCCCGAAGTGCGTGCAGAAGCGGAGGACGACAAGACCGCGCCTGTCGCTCCGCCTTCAGAGCAGAAGGCGGCTGCCGCGCCGGCCCAAGCCCCGGCCACCAAAGCCGCGGTGAAGACTTCGACGACCAAGGCGTCGACTTCCACGAAGGCCCCGGCCCAGCAGCCCGGCACTGAGAAGCCGGCGAGCTCGTCTCCGACTTCGAACAGCGGCCGTAAGATCCGCACGACCCTTTGAGCTTTCTGCCAAACGAGGTCTAAGGGGCGCGCTTGTCGGGCTCTGGCCCGACGAGGTCAGCTACCTTTTTCCCCCAGTCATCGGGGATCAGGCTGGCGATTTCTCGATAGTGGTTCACGAGGAAGTAGCGCCAATCTTCGGGCAGGTGACTCATCGCAAACTCACGGAGCGCGTAGCGCTTGAGTTCAGCGTCTGTGCGGGCTTCCGGGAAGCCGCGTTCCTCGGAACGAGTGTGGGCCGCGAAGACCATCACTTCCTCGGCGAGCAAGCGGTGCATCCGATCGATGCGTTCGGCGCCCTTGAGATGAGGAAATGCTCTCCAGGCGTCTTTCTCGTGCGCCAAAGGTTGCGCCCCGAAGCGGAGTCGGTCATGGAGCAGTCCGTGCAGAGCGTTCGGTTGATTCGGGATCGCTGGGTGACAGGCTACGGGGATCACCGGAGAGAACTTGTGGCGTGGAGCGTAATAGTTTCGCGCGTGCTCTTGAGCGAGCGGGAGAAGGGCCTCGATGTGCGGAGGAATGCTACGGATCTGATTTCGCAGCGTGTACACGTCCTCGAGGTTCTTGTGCCAGTGATGTATCCGGTAGATGAGCCCGACTTGTTTGGTAATGAGACAGAAGGGCGCGGGCGCTAGCACGAGGCGGCCAAGGATCGGGACATCGATGGTCTTTTCGTTCGCGAAAACCTCACTGATTTTCGACCAGTAATCGCCGGGCTGAGTGTGCACGACCTCGAGCGGGCGCCCTTCATAAAGGTACACCGTCTTGTTCGGGCTCGGCTTTTTTCCGTCGTACCTCGGCAAGAGTTTGTCGAGACGAGCAATATCCTCGCTCGTCCCGACCACGTCCCAGTCGACGGGCTCCCGAAAGCCGGGGACTGTATA
>NASX01000104.1 GCA_002085155.1 Sorangiineae bacterium NIC37A_2 | reverse complement strand
CCTTGAGCCCCTCGGCGCGTTGGGGGGCGGTCGCTTGGGTGTCGGTCACGGCCACCTCCGGCCTTGAGCCCCTCGGCGCGTTGGGGAGCGGTCGCTCGGGTGTCGGTCACGGCCACCTCCTGCTCCTGAGCCCCTGGGTGCGTGGGGTGAGCGGGAGGGCGGTCGGGCTATCAGCCGAGGGCCCTGAGGATCGCCTGGGCGCGGTCGTCGAGCAGGCGCTCTGCTCCGGTGCTGAAGCGCGTGTGATCCCGGGGATCGAAGACCTCGTCGTCGAGGAGCGTTACGGCGGGGATCTCGTGGGCGACGCGGAAGAAGGCGAAGAGCCGCGAGAAGGAGACGGCGGTGGCCTCCAGGTGCGCGCGGCTCTTGGCGGTGGCGAGGCCGAAGCCGAACTTTTCCTGGAGCGCCTCGGGGGGCAAGAGGTCGACGATTGCCTTGAGGGCGCCCGTGTAGCCCGCCTTGTAGACGGGGGTCGCGAGAACAATGCCCTCGGCTGATCGGGCTTCTGCGATGAAGCGCGCATTTTTCGGATCGTCGAGCTGCGCCCGGAGCAGCGCGCGGGGATCGAAGCTGTCGAGGGAGAAACGGCGTACGGAGACGCCCTTCGCTTCGAGGCGAAGGATGAGTGCGTTGAGCAAGAGAGTGGAACGGGAGCTGTCGCTCGGACTACCGGCTATGGAAATGAGAGTTCTTTGGGACATTGTGATGGGAGCGTTCGAGCGGAGCGATCGGGATGGACACGGGGAAGAAACGTCGGGCCTCTACTGCGACGCTGGCGATGCGGTCTTGGAGCGATGGGGAGTGGATCGCGTAGTTCTCAAAATCCGAGTCCGAGGCGTAGACGGCCGTCGGTAAGGTGAGCGCTTGAAAGAACGCGAAGAGGGGACGGAGCTGGTGTTCGACGACGAGGCAATGTTTGGTGCCGCCGCCGGTCGCTGCGACAACGACGGGCTTTCCGAGCAGGGCCTGGGTATCGATCAGATCGAAGAAGTGTTTGAAGTGGCCCGTGTAGGAGCCGCGGAAAACGGGGCTCGCCACAATCAGGAGATCGGCGCGCTCCACGCGGTGCAGAGCCTCTTCTACTCGCGGAGGAGCCTCGCCCCGGCGCAAGGTGGACCCAAGCTCATGAGCGATCGGCCCGAGCTCGACGCAGGTTCGGAGAGCGTCGAGCTCCTCTGCGACCGCCTCGAGGAGCGCTCGAGCGAGAGCTGTTGTCTTTGAGGGCTGCCAGAGCCCCGCGGAGACGGCGACGATCTCGAGGCTCATGCTTGAACTCCTCGGGCAAACACGGGGAGGCTTGGGGATTCGGGGGGAGCGTCTGAGGAGCGACTTTCGTCGGTCTCTCCGCTGCTCTTTCGCAAGGTGATCTCCGAGAGCGCCGGGCGTCGCGACAAACCGAGCGCGTGGCCGAGGCGCGCTTCCTTGGCCCGCAGATAGTGCACGTTCTCGGCCGTGGGCTCGGTCACGAGGGGGACCCGCTCTACGATCCGGAGCGCATAACCTTCGAGCTGCGTGAACTTGGCGGGATTGTTGCTCATCAAGCGCACGGTGGTGACGCCGAGATCGGCGAGGATTTGCGCCCCGACGTCGTAGCTGCGCGCGTCGACCGGGAGGCCGAGATCGAGGTTCGCTTCGACCGTGTCGCGCCCCCGATCTTGGAGTTGGTAGGCGTGCAGCTTCTGCACCAGTCCAATGCCGCGTCCTTCGTGTCCACGTAGATAGACGACCACGCCGCGCCCCTCCCGGGCGATCCGCTCGAGGGCTGCGTCGAGCTGAGCCCCACAATCGCAGCGGGTCGATCCAAGGACGTCGCCGGTGAAGCACTCCGAATGCACCCGGACCAAGACGTTCTGTTCTCCGCTCACCCGGCCGCGGACGAGAGCAACGTGCTCATGTCCGTCGAGGCGAGAGCGGTAGACGTGCGCTTCGAAGGTTCCGTGCTCGATCACCTGAGCGGCGGGCGCGCAGCCTGGAACGTCGTGACCTCGACGGAGGATTCCGAGGCTCAGAACTTCGGCCTCGAAAAACAGAGGGAGCGAGGCAATCGCTACGCTCTCGCCGATGAGTTTCTAAAGGTGGTCTTCGGGCTCTGGGATACCTGGGAAGATGACGCCTTGGTGCTCAATCGGGAGACCAATGTCGTCATCGATCCGAGCAAGGTGCACCCCCTGAACCACGAAGGGGAGCATTTTCGGGTGCGCGGCCCCCTGAACTTGCCGCGTCCGCCCCAGGGGTACCCCGTCATCGCTCAGGCTGGGTCCTCCGACCAAGGACGCGACTTTGCGGCTCGCTGGACTGAGCTCATCTTCACGCCCCAGCCGGTCTTGAAAGGCGCTCAGGCCTTCTACCAGGACATCAAATCCCGCGCAGAACGCGTCGGGCGCAACCCTGATGAGGTCAAGGTGATGCCCGGCGCGCTCATCATCGTGGGCGAAAGTGAAGGCATCGCGCGGGAGAAGGAAGATCTTCTCCGCAGCCTGATTGGGCTCAAGTCACCTCAGGCGCTGCTTTCCTCGATGCTCGAGCGCGACCTGTCCCAGGTTCCGTCGAACGCTCTCGCCAAGGAAGTTCTCGCTTCGCGGGAGGTCCAGGGAATGCAAGGCCACGTCGACGCTCTCGCCCAGATCGCCGAAGCGGAGAACCTCACGATCGCTCAGCTCGCAGAGCGCTTCTCTCACAGCCTGACCTTCGCTCGCTTTGCGGGCTCTCCGAAGCAGGTCGCCGACCAGATCGAGGCTTGGTTCCGGGCGGAGGCTTGCGACGGCTTCATCATTCGTCCCTCCTATCTGCCGGGGAGTATGGAGGAGTTCGTATGCCTGGTTGTGCCTGAACTGCAGAAGCGGGGGCTCTTCCGCGAAGAGTACGAAGGCCGCACTCTCCGCGATCATCTTGGTCTCAAGCGACCGGAGCGGGGCAGCTGGGTCGAGAGGGCACCCATGGCGCACTCGGAGCCCTTGAGGAAGGTATCCGCATGACCCGTCGAGCGCTCTTCTTTATGCTCGGGAGTCTGGTGGTCGCCTCCGCGCTCCTCTTCAGCTTTCACGCGGAGCCCACGGACAAGGAGGGAGGGGAGCTCGTGGTGCGGATTTCGCACTTCCGGCCTTCGATCCCCGCCACGGTGCAAAAGGCGCGTGGCAGTCTTGAGCGTCGCTTGGCGCAGCTCGGCGCGAAGGTGCAATGGGTCGAGTTTAAGGTCACGCCCGATAGCGCGCTCGCAGCCACGTCGGGTTCCGTCGACTTCATGGTCGGTGGCGTCGAAGGGGGACTCTCGACGCTCACCCTTGATGTGCCGGCGAAGATCCTCGTCTCGGGTCCCCACGGGGAGCATCGAACCGGGTGGTATACGGCGCTGCTCGTTCGAGAGAACTCACCGATCAAGACTCTCGCGGACCTGAGGGGGAAGAAGATCGGCGTGAGTCGCGGTGGGTTTTCCGAGGCAGTGCTCGCGCTCGCGGTGCGCAAAGGGGGCCTCGAGTATCCGAAAGACGTCGAGCCCGTTTATCTCGGCTCTCCCGACTCTCAGGCCGCGTATCTTCAGGGGCTCGTGGACGCGGTTCTGACGCTCGATCCCTACGTCGTGCAGATCCAAAAGGAGATTCCGTCTCGGATCCTCACGGACAATGAAGCGCTCGGCTATCCGACCGTTTGGGCGGTCCTTGTCCTCGAAAAGTTCGCCGAGAAGAATCCCAAGATCGTGCAAGCGGTCACCGAAGAGTTCCTCGCGATTGGTCCTTGGATCGAGACCCATCGAGAGGAGACCGCGGAGTCGTTGGCTCAGGTGATCGGCTTCGACAACGCGGCCTGGAACACAACGCTCGGCCGGGCTTCCTACGTGCTCGAGGTCCCGACGGAGAAGAGCCTCGTCGATGTGCAATCCGTCGCCGATCGCATCTTTGAGCTCGGAGTCCTGCGGAAGCGAATCAACGCGACTCATCACGTCTGGGGTCCGGCCGTTCAGACAGGAGCGCTCGGCGCTGCCTGGGTCGAGTGAACTGCGAAGAAAAACCCCCTCGGCCGCATGAGCGAGGTAGAGGCTGGCCCTTGTGGCACATCGATTGCTAGGATGTTCTGTTATGCACATTCTCGTCGGAACCGATGGATCGCCCGCCGCCGTGGCCGCTGCTCAGCGAGCTCTCGAGCTCTTCCCGTCCGTGGAGACGGTGACGCTCCTCAGTGCCGTAGAAGACCCCCCTGAGGCTATCCAAGGGCTCGAATCGGGCTTTGCGGGCGGCATTGTTTCCGCCGAAGTCGTCCAGGCTGGCTTCGATCGAGCTCAGGAGGACGCCCGCGTCGCTCTCGAAGCAACAACAGCTGCGCTCAAGATCGTCGCTCGGGTCCCCATCATCCGTGAGCGAGCCGAGATGGGCGATCCGGGCCCGCTCCTGTGCTCCGTCGGGGCTCAGCTAGGCGTCGACGCCATCGTTGTGGGGTCCCGGGGGCTCGGAGCTTTTAAACGAGTCCTCTTGGGCTCTGTGAGCTCCTACGTGGTCCACCACGCCGCGCGCCCGGTGCTCGTCATCCCCGGCGACGCTGAGGCGACTGGGGACCACTGAGGGCCCGTGTGAGGCCCCCGCGCGCTGGGCATTCCTGGTTGGACCATCTGCGGTATCGAATTGGAGGCGGGCGCGCTGGTGCGTGCTAGGAGCGACCAGATTGCGGAGACCTGCATGGTCGTGCCGTTTGACCGAGCCGGTACCGCCGATGGAAACGTGTACGCAGCCGTGACGCTCTATCCGTCGACCGATCCGGCGATGATTCGAAACGTGCGCTTCGAAGTAGTCCCGCCGGATGGGGCCTAGCCCGAGCAGTGGTAGCTCGAGTCTGCCTGGCAAACGTCGTCTGCGAAGATAGCGCGGCAGGAGTTCTCGAAGAAACAATCCCATTTCGGCGCGATGTTCTCTCGGATAAGCTCGTCAGTGCAGGAGGTCGAGCAGCTCCTCTCGAGGAGGTTCCTGCTCTCTTCCGGGAACGAACGTCCGAGGTCCTCTTCGCAGAGGGACGCGACGCAATGGGTCAGGAGGGCACAGAAATCCCCGCAGTTCGCGTCCGGATGCGCG
>NASX01000047.1 GCA_002085155.1 Sorangiineae bacterium NIC37A_2 | reverse complement strand
TCAAAATTTCCGCCTTCAGCTTCTCGAGATTCGGCTCCGCCACGCGCCGATCCTCAGATCACCTGCCCTCATCACAAGACGGGCATCGGCGAGGATGTACGCAAGGTGGGCCCAAAAGGGGCGAGCGCTGCTCGGAACCGCTTTACGCGCTCGTACCTGGCTCGCTCAGCAAGCTGAGATGGTTATTCGGGTCCTCACCTACAACGGCATGCTCTGCGCCCATGCCGGACTTTTCAACAGAGCAAAACGTGCTCTAGTTTCAATCACCATCTCGCTAGGGCAGCGCGTGCTGCGCAGTCGACCCGCGATGATGCTCCTAGCTTACGGAGAAGCGCCGCGATTTGGTTGGCGACGGTGCGTTCGCTCGAGCCGCGGTGCTCCGCAATTTGGCGGTTGCTTTGGCCAGCTATCACATGTTTCAGGACGTCACGTTCGGCTTGAGTGAGGTGAGCCGGAGCGGTGTTTCCGTTGATCTGAGAAAAGACGGACAGATTCGCGAAATTGAGCGATGTCGGCGTTCCGTCCAGATCTCGCCAAAAGAGCGGGAGCTCTCGTGTTGACCTGAGCCCCAACTTTCGAACGACCTTATGAGCGATGGTTGCGATCGTCGACTCTTTAATCCCGAGCTCTGCCGCCACGAGCTTCTGACTCATCCCTAATGCCACGCGGGCAACGACGTCTCGCTCTCGCTCTGAGAGGCGACGAGGATCGAGGACTCCAGCCGGATTTCGATAGGCAACGACGTAGCGGCGCCCGTTCTCTTCGTATCGGTCGATGAGCGACCAGCGCCCTGCAAGAAGCATATCGCGGGGATTCCGATCGGGCGTTGCTCGCGAACCGCACCGCTCGCGAAGGTGCTCCCGGACAGCGGCGCGGAGGAGCGATCGTGTCGCGCCCTCATGAGCCATTCCCTGTGCGTGCAGGCAGCGACTTTCGCCGCTGAAGATTGCTTCAGCGTATTCCGTATCGAGCGCTTGTCCGTTCAGAGCGCGCCGGATTCGGAACGCGATACCGACATGTGGCAAGACGCATTGTGTGAGATAACGATCTGGCGGCATGAGCGCGGGGCGCTCGAGGCGGGATGGCGCTCCGAATCCAATGGCGGTTCCTGCTCCATCCGTTCCCACGAAAGATAGGCTGTCTGCAATAGCCGTTTCGCGGCGGAAGGGCGCGATGGTCGTCCAGAACTCGGGGCTGAAGATAGAGCTCGCACGGTGCAGTACAAATCGACTGTCGGCGCAGGCAGCCCTACCGACGATCGACCACGCAGCGTCACCGAGGTGACTACCAATATGGGCCATTTCGTCCATCTTGGGATGCGCGCCGTCGAGTCGCTGGTGAACAACCCTGTAGGTTCCGCTCTCGATGATCGTTCCGAGAACTCCATAACCCCGATCCGACACGCTTCGGACCATCGATACTACTTCTGAGAACCAGGTGCTCGTGTCGAGGGTGAGGTCATAGATGCTCGAAACAGCGTCGGCGGCTACGAGCTTGGGATTTCTCTTTGACGCTCGACGATCCATCCTCACCCATCCGAAGCTTTTTCGGGAAGGAGCCTCGCGAACAAAACCCCCACTGCACCTCCAGGCAGCGATCAGCTTAGGCGAACCACAAGGCTCGATGCCATGGTCAATTCCTTGATGTTCGAGTGGCTTCTGCGGTATTTTTTTCTATTGGGATGCGCCCTGTGGTTCGGCGCTGCACGCTGATGCTCTTTCTTCTGCTTCTCGGAGTGAGCGTCAGGGCGGTTCGCACGAACGAGGACAGCTCGAGACAATGGCTCAATCTCTCGTCTGTCGATACAAGGAACTGACCATAGAACGCCCGCCGAGCGCTCTCTTTGAAGCTGGATCTTGGACGCTTAGCGGCGCTCGCCCATGAAGAGGCGCAGCACGTACCAGAACATGAGCGCGACCGACGCGAAGAGCTGGAGCGCGGCCGAGATGTGCCGATCTTCAGGGTAAGTGCGCAGGATGTTCGACGTGTCGTAGAGGATCGCGGCTCCGGCGAAGCCGACCATGGCGACGCTGAAGAAGGTGCCGAGGTGGAAGCCGAAGATCAGCGAGGCCACGATGAGCACGATGGCCAAGACGCCAGCGAAGCGAAGAATGCCTCCGAGGAATGAGAAGTCCTTCTTCGTCTTCCAGGCGATGGCTGTGAGCCCAGCGAACGCCAGGAGAGTCACGAGCGCCGCGCTCTGGATCGCGCCCGGTGCATAGGCATCAGCGATATAGAGAAGGGGGACGAAGATGATCGCCTGGGCGAGCACGTAAACCGACAGAGCGGCCACTTGAGCCGCAGTGCTCTCGCTCTGAGCCGCAACCCGTGAGCCGAACCAGCTGACGAGCATGAAGCCGCCGAGCACGATCAGCCAGCTGCCTCCGAGCAGGACGCGGGCGATTGTCTCCGCGAGGCCCGTCTGGAACAGAGCGATCTCGATGCCCGCGAACCCGCAGATCGCGAGGAACAGGGTATTATAGGTGCGCGTCAAAAATTGCGCACGCGCGTCTGCCGCACTGACTGTCCGGTATGCGTCTTCAATCGCTGTAGCCATTACTTGGGAAGCGAAGCCCGGCTCCCCCCGCGGTGCAAGGAATTCCGTCACAAAACTTCTACAAATCGGACGCAGCGGACCTTCTGTCAAGGAACTCCCAGGCGATTCTACTATGCACGCGCGCTCTGGGGCTGGCCCGATGGGGCGCTGACCCGATGGGGAGCGCTGACCCGAAGGATGAGCGACACTCTGAATCTGCTCGCACTTCCATATCTGTCGGCCGGACGACCAGCGCCGCCCGCGAAAAGGTTAATCGGCAGTTTTACCGGACGTTGTACCGGGTTATGGGTGCCCTTATGGCTATCGTTCGATCGCGACGCTCTTGGTTCGTGCCGGTCCTCGGACTGACGCTCTCGACCTACGGAAGTGCGTTCGCACAGGAATCGCAAGTCCCTCCCCCTCCTCCGGTTGCGGCGACGCCAGAACCGAGCGCGTCCGCGCCGCCTGCAGATGGGCCGCCGGCGGTCGCTGCGTTCCCCGACGTCGAACAGCCTTCTGGAGATGCGGCGCCAGCGGGCGAACCTGGCGAAGCTACCGGTGAAGCCACTGAGGAGACGCCTGCGGAAGCGCCGCCCGAGGCTCCGGCTGAGGCCCCCGCAGAGGTCGAAGCGCCTCCGCCTCCGCCTCCCGTAGTCGAGGAGCCGGGTCCTGCGCCGGCGCTCCCTCCGGAGGCTGTGCTGCCCCCAAGGAAGAGGCGAGAGCGCCAGGAGAGTGTTGTGCGTCTCTACGTGGGCGGCGCTGGCGTGTTCGCGCTCGGAACCTCCACCACTCACCAATGGGCTGCAACTTGTCCGAGCGCGTCTTTCGCCGGGGAGACGGTGGCTGCTGAATGCACGGTGCAAAGTCCGATCGGTGGTGCCCTCGAGGGCCAGCTCGGTATCCGTGGCAAGTACATCGGTGCGGAAGGGTTCCTGTTCGGAGCTGCCGATTACTCCTACGCGAGGCTCAGCTTTGGTGATCTCATCGAGCTACCGAAATTTGGCGACGGAACCCAGATCGGGCGCGCTGGCGCTGGCGCTGGCGCGAGCATTCGCGGCTTTTATGACCCGGGGAACATCGGAGTCACCGGCGCCGTCGGCGTGGGCGTGATCGGCCGCGGTATCTTCACGAATCTGAACCTCGCGGATGGCTCCTTCGAGCAGTACTTCGCGTCGATGATCCGGTTCGATCTCGCGCTCTCCCTCCTCAAGTTCATCCAGCTCGGCGTGTACGGCTGGGTCGAGTTTGCGCCGGACGTGACGATTCGTCCGGACCTGAGCAGCTTGGGAATTCCGCCCGAGATCGGCACGGTGCTCGAAGACATCACGCTCTTCCGTGGGACCCAGGTCTTCATCGGCCCGTACATCGGCTTCCGAACGCCCTGATCCCTCTCGGGGACCCTGGTCCCCGGGGCGTCTCCGCTTTTTTCACCGCAAGACGTTAGAGAAACATGCAAGGAGCTCAGGCGCGCACCTGAGCTCCTTCGTTCTTTGTGCGGTTCAAGTGCTATTGCCGCTCTTTCGCTCCTTGAGCAGGCCGAGGTAGAGCGCTTCGACCTCAGCGCGGGCCCAAGGGGTGCGACGAAGAAACTTGAGGGCCGAGCTCACACTCGGATCATATTGAAAGGCGCGAATCTTGACGCGCTTGCCGAGTTCTTCGAACCCATAGTGGTCGACCAGGTCCTCGACGAGCGCCTTTAAGGTCACGCCGTGCAGGGGATTTCGGGGTTGTTCATCGGACATGGCTCGCGGTTCGCACCGACTTATAGAGGCCCCGTGCGAGGGGCGCGAGCTGGTCTTGAACGAGGCGACTTCTGCCGGCGCTTCGGGGATTTGGGGGGCTCCGGCGAACGGATCAATACGTCGAGGGCAAAGTCTCGGCGTCGATGTCAATCTCGAGGGCGAGCTGAAGCGCGCCGGGATCGCCCGTCTCGAGGTAGCTGTAGCGGGCGAAGTTGGCGAGGACGCGATAGACGTAGTTGCGCGTTTCTTCGAAGGGGATTTGGGCCGCGAAGATGTCGAGCGGTGGCTTCTTCTTGGTCGTGAGCCAGCTCTTCACAGCGTTCGGTCCTGCGTTGTAGGCGGCGACGGCGAACACGAGGTTTCCGCTGAAGTGGTCGAGCAGGTGGCTCAGGTAATAGGCCCCGTAGGAGATGTTCTCGCTGGGGAGACGGAGGGCAAGGGAGGGGTCCGGGCGTCCGAGATGTTTTCCGATCTGGCGGGCGGTCTCGGGCATGAGCTGCATGAGTCCGACTGCGCCTGCGGGAGAGACGACGGCGGGCCGAAAGGCGCTCTCCTGGCGCATGACGGCGTAGATGAGCGCTTTCGGCGTCTTGTGCACCTTGGAGGCTCGCTCGACATCCGCCTCGTAGGGCCGAGGGAACGCGCAATGCCACTGCCAGACTTCACTTTCCGTCGGTAGGCGGTGAAGGACCTCCGATTTTGCCGCTGTCTGAGCGACTTGATATCGGCGTTCGGCGGTTCCCAGTGAGCCGTACATCGCGCACAAGGCTTCGTCGCCCCGAGCTCCGTAGGTTCGTCGCACTTCGGCCTCGCTCTCCCTGAGCGCACCTTCCGCCCACGTATTGAGCCCGAGCTTTTGAAGTCGCGCGGCGCGGCTCGGAAGCTCGAAGACGAAGCTCTCATCCGAGCGAGGAGGCGCGGGACCCCTGGGGAGCTCCGAGCCTGGCTCGCCAAGGAGCGCCAGGCGGGTTCGGGCGAAGCTGGCCGGGAGGGAGAAGGGTTCGAGCTGGATCGCTGTGGAGAAAGCGATCGCAGCCTCCTGTTTGCGCTCCTTGCTACTGTGAGCAATGCCCGTGAGCTCAAGGAGCAGGGCTTTGCCGCGGGGATCTTTGGTTTCGCGCTCGAGCTTGCTCAGGTGTTTGATGGCGGCGTCGCTCGCGCCGAGCGCGAGCGACGTGAGGGCTGCACCAAAGGTAGCCTCTTTGCCTGAAGCGGCCTTCTTTCCGTGCCTCGCAAGGTAACGCCGGTAGCGCTCTGTGGCCTCTGCGGGTCGTCCGTCGATCGCGAGCAGACGCGCGGCCTGATAGAGAGCTTTCTCGGCGAAAGGACCCTTTTTGCGGGACGCCTTGTCGTAAGCGTCGACCGCGGCGTCAATCTCGTAGGCTCGCGCGAGCGCGCGGGCGCGGTAATAAAGGTATTCGCCGGACCGATCGTCTCCGCGGAGGGCGAGACGCTGGAACTCGGCCGCGGCCTGGCGTTGATCGCGGCGGGAGTTGAAGCGGGCGAAGGCGAGCGCGATCTGGAATCTGAGCGGGGGGCTCTTGATACCGAGATCTTTCTTCATGACCGCGAGGTCTTGTTCAATCTTCGCCGGGAGCCCGCGTTTGCCGAAAAAATCAGCTCGCTCTTCGTAGTCGCTGAGCTTGAGCTTCTCTTTGGCCGGTGCGGCAGCGAGCGCCTCTTGTCCAGCTTCGGCGCCTTTCGTGAGCGGGAAGCGAACGAGGACTTCTCGATAGTCGGCGAGGGCCTCCCGCGAGCGACCTCGAGCCATTCGGAGTGAAGCCCTGAGGAGATAGGCCTCAGCGAGGAGCGCCTGGCCCTTCTGCGCTTTTTGGTGCTGCTTGAGGGCGAGCTCGACGAGCCTCTCTGCTTCTTCGTGGTGCCCGGCCTCTTGTTCGAACTGAGCCCTCCTGACGAGCGCCAACAGGTCACTCCGATCACCAAAATGGAGTCGAGCGAGGCGCGCATCTCGGCTCCCGAGGACGATCTTTTCCCGGAGCTCGCGGACTTCCTTCACGAACGTGAGATCTCGCGACGAAAGGGCGTCGAGGGTCTCGAAAGCTACGTAAAACTTCTTGAGCTCAAACTCGGCGAGCGCTCGGGCGAGCTGAACCTCGGGCAGCGCCGCGAGATCTTCAGGCAGAGCTCGGAGCAGGGTCTCGGTCTTTGCATAGTCTTGGGCGAGGATGGCGCTCCGAACCTCCGACAGCGGCTGTTCAGTGCGCCGCGCGGGCGCGTCCTTTTCGTCTTGGCTATGGTCAGGCAGGGCGCGTGCCTCGGGGATCCCGAGCGTAGGCTTGGGCCGCTCGGAACGCGCCGGGTCGAGGTCCTGTCGGCCACAGCTCGCGAGGGACGAGAGAACGAGGAGGGAGGCATGGATCTGCCGAAAAAAGAGCACCATCTCTAGCGTAACACGATCGGGGGGAGCGTGAACTTTTCTGGCAGAATGTCTGCTCGGGGGCGCTCCCGTTGAACTTTTCCTGAGGTGAGGACGCTCGCTCTTCAGAGTAAGTTTTGGGGGTCGATGTCGACGGACATGCGCACCTGCGACACGACAGGAGTCCGCACAACGCTGAGGAGAGCTTCTCGGAGGGGCGCGCGCTCGGCGGAGCGAATCATGAAGCGATAACGATACCGATTCTGAATGCGTGAGATCGGCGCGGGGGCGGGCCCCATAATCTCGACGAGCGGACTCTGAGCCTTTGCGACACGGGCCATCCGAAGGGATTCATCGCGCACCTTCACTTCGTCGACGCCTTCAAAGCGGACCAGAGCGAGCTGCGCGAAGGGAGGAAAGTTCGCTTCGAGCCTCGAATCGAGTTCTGTGCGCACAAAAGCGCGGACGTCGTGATTTTTTGCAGCGAGGAGCGCGGGATGATCCGGAGTTCGGGTCTGGATGAGCACCTTTCCGGGTCTGTCATGGCGACCCGCGCGGCCTGCGACCTGCACGAGGAGCTGAAAGGTTCGCTCAGCGGCGCGAAAGTCCGGCATGCTGAGAGCAGTGTCGGCGTTCAAGACACCGACCAACGTCACGCGAGGAAGATCATGCCCTTTGGTGACCATCTGCGTCCCCACCAAAATATCGACTTCACCCTTCCGCATCCGGTCGAGTACGGGACCGCTCTTGGTCCCGCCTGCGACGTCGCGGTCCAGTCGAGCGACGCGCGCCGTGGGAAATGACTCGGCGATGATCGACTCGATTTGCTCCGTGCCAGCGCCTTCGAGGAGAAACGTCGAGTGCCCACATTCTTCGCAGACCTTGAGGCTCGTTCGAGTAAACCCGCAGTAATGGCAGGTGAGCCTTTCGCCGCTTGCGCGATGCAGAGTGAGCGCCACGGAGCAGTCGGGACAGGTCGCGATCGCGCCGCAGCTCTCGCAGATGTAACTTGGCGCAAATCCCCGCCGGTTCAGAAACAGGATCGTCTGTCCGCCTTCACTCAGCGTTTGTTCGATCGCTCGATGGAGGGGCAACGATATCAGGGGACTCTGAGTGGGCCCGGGGCCGAAGCGCTTGAGATCGATGAGCTCGATTTGTGGCAGTTCGGCGCCCGAATGCGCTCGCTCTGGGAGAACGAGCCGAACCAGCTTTCGCCTCGTGACGAGGGCTTCACTCGCCAGAGAAGGCGTGGCTGAGCCGAGCACGCATACGGCGTTCGCCTTACGCGCTCTCAGCAGGGCCATGTCGCGCGCGTGGTAACGAACGCGTTCCTCCTGTTTGTAGGAGGGGTCATGTTCCTCATCGACGCACACCAGGCCTAAGTCGCGGATCGGCGCGAAGATCGCGCTGCGCGCTCCGACCACGACGCGCAGCCTTCCTTGGCGAATCCCGCGCCACATAGAGAGCTTGGCCTTGTCGGTGAGCTCGCTGTGGACGGCGGCGATATCGTCGCCCAAGCGGGCACGGAATCGCGCGATGAGCTGGGGCGTGAGCGCAATTTCTGGAACTAAGATGAGAACGCCGCGTCCGAGTTCGAGAGCGCGACTCGCGGCTTGCAGGTAGACCTCAGTCTTGCCGCTGGCCGTGACTCCGTCGAGGAGGAATGCGGCCGGCTGGTGTGCCTCGAGCGCGCCTGTGATCGCGCGCTTGGCGGCAGCTTGGCCGTCGTTCAAGACTTTCGGTTCGTCCTTCGGGACTTCTTCAGCGAAGAAGCGATCCTCTTCTTCAAGGGCCGTTTCTGAGAGCTCGACGAGCTCAAGTTGCGCGAGGCGCTTGACGATACTGCGGGCGCTCTTGAACGTCTCCTGCAGGTTCTTGACCGGGGTCAGCCCTCGCTCACGGAGTTGAGTGAGCAGCGCTCGGGCTTGGGGACTCAGGCGAGGAAGCTCCTTGTCGGGTACGTCGCGCGCTCGGGCCGTTTGGACGAGGCGGCCCGCAGCGCGGAGCCTCTTGCCATGGGCCTTCTCGATTTGAGCGGCGTGTTTGCGTTCGAGAACCGGGAGAGCCAGGCGCATCACCTCGCCGATCGGGACCAGGTAATACCGGGCCAGCTCGCGCAAGAACTCCATGAGCTCCCGGGGCAAGATCGGCTCCTCGTCCAGAATCTCGAGGATCGGCTTCCATTTCGCGGGCGGGATGTCCGGCGGGGGAGCGTCCGTTGTCTCCAAAGCCACGCCGATGCACTTCTGGCGCCCGAGCTCGACAACGACGCGAGCGCCTGGCAAGACCGAGCGCTCTTCGCTCAGGGTATATGAGAAAGCTCTGCCGAGCGGCACCGGCAGCGCCACGCGGACGAACCGCACGGCTCGCTCGGGCTCCTCGAACCCGGGCAACGCAGGTTCAGCGGGGCGATCTCTCGGAGTTCGGGCCAAGGCGGCGCTTTTCACGTAACATTTGCTGAAACGTGCGCAACATCATCCTTCTTCTCCTCGTCCTTTCCATTGGCGTTTGGCTTTGGGCTGTTGATCGCGAGACGACACTCTTCGTCGTGCGCGTCAAGGAAGGGCGCCTCACGCACGTGCGCGGGCGCATTCCGCCGCGGGTGCTCGATGAGATCAGGGACGTGGTCGCGCGGGCGAGTGTCAGGAAAGCGAGGATCAAGGCGTTCGTGCGTGACGGTCGCCCGACGCTCCGCTTGAGCGGGGAGTTCGATCCCAACTTCCTTCAGGTCCTGCGCAACGTGGTGGGACAGTACTCGGTCGCTGAGTTTCGTGCGGCGCGGAATCGCTCGAACTAAGGCGCGGCCACCTCTCGATGCGAGACGAGTTCTGGAGAGCGAGCTCGTCAGATGAGCTTCGGCGCGTAGGCGCGAGCGGCGCGGCCTTGAGTGTCGACGTCTGACCGGCTGAGCGCCCCGAACGCTTCTTTCTGCAGAGACTCACCTTCGGCTCCCTGCAGGAGCTCTCCGAGCACGAGCTCGATGCAAGCAGCGTTCAGCTCATAGCCGACGGCACGATACTTCTGCGCGGCTTCGCGCAAACCGCTGATGGCGGCCTCGGAGCGCTCCCGCAGCCAGAGCACCGAATTGCGCAGGTGGAGCGTGGCAGCGCGACTGAGCGCTGTCCCTTCCCGATCGAGCGCGAGTACCACTTTGTCGACTTGAGCCAAGTGGGCAGTTCGCGCAGAGCCAGAGCTCTCGAGAGCGCAGGTGAGCTCAGCGACGCCGCGAGTGTTCAGCACTGACGTCCGAAGTACCTGGACCCGCGCGACCATTGTCTTGCCGACCTCCTCTTCGAGCTTGTCGAGCTCCCGGAGAGCGCGTTCTGGCTGACCGCGGAGCAGCTCGGAGTAGGAGGCGACGAGACGCGCGCTCGCTGCATGAGTCCCGAGATAGGGAGAGGTCCAGCCTGCGGTGGCCGACTCGATCAGCGCGATCGCTTCCTCGCCGTCGCCGTCGCGAAGCCCGATGCGGCGCGCCTGCCAAATCTGAAGACCCGTGAGTGCGTTCAAGTCGCTCCGCTGTCGCGCATCGCGCAGCCAGACGCGCATCCTCCGATCCAGCTCGCGATGTCGTCCGAGGAAGATCATGTTCGAGGCCCAAAACATGCGCGTCGTCGAAAGCTCCCACGACACCGCGCGACACCTCTCAAAGAGCAATCGTTCAGCGCGCTCGAAGTAGGAATAGGCCTCGCGCTGATCACTCAGGAAGTAAAGCGACATCGCGTGAATGAACGCGAGGAACGCTTCTCCATAATGCGAGCGAGGTGTCGGCATGAGCCTCTCGGCGGTGGCGCGATATTCTTCGACGAGCCCTCGCGCTTTCGTGCCCCGCATCGCCCGAAAACACGCTTCCATGCCGATGGCAAAGGCGATCGGTTCGGCGGAGTTTGAGTCGAGAGCGAAGCGGAGCTGACGAGCGCTGTTGGCCGCGCCGTGCACGGAGCTGATATGTCCGATCGACCAAGCCGTGCGGCAGGTCTCGAGTCGGAGCGCGAGACGGCCCTTGGGGGGTGTGCTCTGAGGCGACTTCGGAGTTGAGCGGAATGCGAGCCGCGCGCGTCCGATGGCCGTCGCGATCAGGGCCCGCTTGGGTGAATTGGGCCAGGTGAGTCCCACTTCGCGGTGAACGCGCTCGAGGAGCGCGACCCCTTGGGCAATGGCGCCGCTGCAGAGCCACTGTTCAGCCGCGCGGCGGCGGTATTCGTGAGCCAGCGGAGGCGACGCGGTCTCTGCGAGGCGCGCGAACACGGGGGCGGCCTCGGCGGCGCGACCTGCATTCGCGAGCGCGAGTGCCTTTCGCTCTTCCAGGCGGAAGAGGTGGTCTGCGCTCGCTCCGGGGCCGAGGCAGTCGAGGGCGAGTTGGAACAGCTCGACGGCTTGATCCAGGGCAAGACGGCTCTCAGCCTCCATCGCCGCTTCTTCCGCGTGTCCACCGGCCAGCTCTTTTTCGCCAGCGCTGAAGAAATGGAGCGCGGCTTTGCCTTGATCGCTGGGCTCGACGAGGAAGGCGCGAGCCAGGCGCAAGTGCAGGTCGCGATCCCCGCGGAAGCCAAGCGTGACGAAGGCCCGGCGGACCTGATCGTGCAAAGGTCCAATGCTCATGCTCCCGGCGCGCGTCGAGCAGAGCCGCGCCGAGATGAGCTCATCCATAGGGCCGCGCGGATCTTTGCCGAGGAGCTCTCGAACGCGTGGAACGGGGAGCTGCCCACCGAGACAACACAGCGCAAATAGATCCCGCGCCGCGGGAGACAGGGCAGAAACCTTCTCCGCGATGATTTGTGGATACTCGATATCTTCGTCGGCTCGGTCGCTGCGGACAAGCTGTCTAAAGTAATTGACGAGCTCGGTGATCAAGAAGGGATTGCCCTGCGATCGGTAGGCGAGTCGCTCCATCAGGCCGTCCGAGAGCTCCCCTTCAGCGAGCGTCTCACAGAGCTCCTTCGATTCATCCATCCCGAGGGGACCGAGCCGAAGATCAAGGCAGGGTAGCTCGTCCTCGAGGCACTCGGCGCCCTGACGCAACGCAAGGAGACAGGGACTCTCCCCTTTCAGATCGGAGCGGTAGGAGAGAATGAGGAGGCACGGGGGCGCCTGGGGCCCTGAGAAGACCTCAAAGATGAGGCGAGCGGAGTCCACGTCTCCCCACTGCAGATCGTCGATGGCGATCACGACCGGGATCTCTCGGGTGAGCGCGGTGAGGAAACGAGCGAGCGCGCGATAGCCGGCGCGGCGCGCGGCGCGGGGTTCGAGCCCATGATCCGGGCGCATCTCCGCGCTCCGGAAGGCCAGGAGCTCTCGAAGTTCAGGGAAGAGTTGAGCCAGGGCGGCGCGATCCTCCTTGGACAAGGAGCGGGTGAGGTCGTTTTCTGGTGCCTTTGGACTGCGGAGATAGTCGAGAAGGCTCCCGATCACGCCGTCGAACGCTTTGTGACGGATGTACTCGTTCTCGGAGCAGAGGCCGAAGAGAACGAGAGCGTCACGGCGTCGGGAGCGGAAGCGCTCGAGGAGCGCCGTTTTGCCGACGCCGCTCTCTCCGGAGAGGAAGGCGAGCACGGGTTCGTCTCCTTCGAGCATGCGCACGAAGGCCGTGTCGAGCTTGAGAAGCTCCTCGGAGCGACCGGCGAAGCGGTGTCGATCGAGCGAAGGGACAAGGCTGTCGTGCACTGGTGTCCCTGGCTCGACAACAGTGGTGAGCGCTTCTGCGATCGAGAGGCGGTGCTCAGGATCGGGATCGAGAAGCCGAATACAAAGCTCATCGAGGTCCTTGGGGAGCTCGGGCGCGAGATCGCTCGGGCGCGTTCCGCCTCCTGGGTACTTCTCTTGTGTGAGGGCTTCGAAGAGGACGAGCCCGAGAGAGTAGGAATCGGACTTCGGCGAAGGGGAGGCTCCTTGAAGGAGCTCGGGCGCGATGTACTCCGGCGTTCCGAGGACGGCGCGGGCTTGCAGTGCATCCCTTTCGAGGCGCAGTCCGGCGCCGAAGTCGACGAGCACAACCCTGCCGTTGTTTTGGACAAGGATATTTTGAGGTTTGAGGTCCCGGTGGACGAGCCCTCGCGCGTGGAGGAACGCGAGGACCTGCATGAGCTGGGCGAGCAGGGGGCGAAGAGGGTGAGTCCGAGCGGCCGCGTGAAGGAAGTGTTGTCCCTCGATGTAGGCCATCGTGAAGAAGGCCTCATCGTGCTCAATGTGCAGCTCGTAGAGCTGGGCCAGGTTCGGGTGAATCAGTCCGCGCAGAAAACGAAACTCGCGCTTGAGAGCGCCGACGGACATGAACTCGCTCGTGTGGAGCATCTTGAGCGCGACGCGCCCTCGCCTCACCTTGTCGTGCGCGAGCAGGACGATGCCTTCACCTCCGCTCCCGAGCTCACGTTCGATCTGGAAGCGCCCCCCGCCGAGGCTGCGCGGGATCGGACGACCCCCTCGTCGGTAGAGAGAGGCGCTCGGCACGAGGAGAGCGCTGTCAGAGGCTGGGTCGAGAGCGTCTCGCGCCATGGGTTCAGTTTCGGCGTGTATCCCGTCCAAATCCATAGAGAAATCCTGCGACTCGGGACCGCGAGTGAGACCCAGTCGGACAGTGGGTTCCGGACCGGGGCGCTCCTCTTAGGGGGCGGCCGAGGGCCCAATCCATTGGATACGCTCTCCGACCCTTCGACCTTTCCCATTCGGGACAGCCGGCCCCATCGAGTATGGTCGAGTCCGATGAACCTGCAGCGGCTCGAGATCTTTCGCGCTGTGATCCGGAACGACTTCAACGTTTCGCGGGCGGCGCAAGAGTTGCGTCAGTCGCAGCCCGGCTTGAGCCGTCAGCTCGCCATTCTCGAAAGTGAAATCGGCGCACCCTTGTTCGTACGGAAGGGAAAGCGCCTGGCTGGGCTGACTGGACCGGGCCAGGAGGTGCACCGGCTCGCCGCACGTATGTTGGCAGATGCCGACGCTTTGCGTCAGGTCGCCGTCGGCTATCGAAACGCTGAGCGGGGCACGTTAGTGCTCGCGACCACCCACACCCAGGCGCGTTACGCGTTGCCGAAGGTCGTCCAGGAGTTTCGTGAGACCTATCCCGACGTGCACCTGGTCTTGCATCAAGGCAGCCCCTACCAGGTGGCCGAGGAGGTGCTCGAAGGGAAGGCAGATCTCGCGATCGCGACCGAGGCTCTCTACGACTATCCGGAACTCGCCGTGCTCCCTTGTTACGAGTGGAATCGGTCTGTTATCGCACCCACAGGTCATCCGATCCTTTCGACGAAGCAGCTGACGCTCCAGGAGCTCGCCCGTTACCCGATCGTGACTTACGCCTCTTCAGTCACGGGACGCTCACAAATCAACGCGGCCTTCGTCGCTGCGGGTCTCTCCCCGAACGTCGTCCTTTCCGCAATCGACGCTGACATCATCAAGACCTACGTGCGCCTTGGGCTTGGAGTTGGCATTGTGGCCACCATGGCTTTCTCCGAGGAGGCAGATGCTGGGCTCGAAGCTCGTGATGCAAGCCACCTGTTCCCGCCTTCGACGACGGGGGTCGCGCTGAGGCGGGGGGCCTACCTCAAGGGCTACACTTATCGATTCATTGAGCTCACGTCTCCGGCTCTCACGAGGAGTGTGGTCGATGCCGCAATTTTCTCAGAGGCGAGCCCTAGCTCGGCGCTCCCGCGGAGCTTCGACGAGGCCTGACGCCAAAAATGAGCCTCCTTTTTCGGGGCCAGGGTCTCCGGATCACGAAACGCTGTGCTACAAAGCCGGCCCGATGTCCCAAACGGCCTCCCCCGAGAGATTCGATCAGGTTTCAGTTCTCGCTCGTGCGAATGTTTACTTTGGCGGTGGAGTTGTGAGCCACACTGTCCTGTTTGCCGATGGTTCGAAGAAGACCCTGGGCATCGTGTTCCCGGGAACCTACTCCTTTGACACCAAGGCCCCGGAGCGGATGGAGGTGACCGCGGGAGCGCTGGAGGTCGAGCTGCCTGGCGCCGAGCGCCGGACCTACCCCGCCGGTACTTTCTTCGACGTCCCTGGTGACGCCGTCTTCACGATCGCGGTGTCCGGTGAGCCGGCCCAATACGTTTGTAGCTACCTCTGAGGGAAGCTCGCTCACCGAAGGTCGCCATGGCTCCTCTCACTCGATCGACGCAACCGCCGGGCCTTTGCGGCTGGGGCCGGACCCATTTGCCGGGCGCTGAGATCCGCGGAGAGAATTTGGCTCGGCTCTCCGAAGGACGACCCCTTTCACGTGGGCTCGGGCGATCCTACGGAGACGCTTCGCTCCTCGCGAGCCCCGACGCTGTAGCGGTGAACACGACGCTGGCGGATCGGTTGCTGAGTTTCGACGAGTCAACGGGCCTTCTCCGCGCCGAGGCAGGCTTGTGTCTCGCCGAGCTCAACCGGCTCTTTCTCCCGCGCCTTTGGTTCACGCCGGTGACCCCCGGAACGAAGTTCGTGACCCTCGGCGGCATGGTCGCGTCGGATGTTCACGGCAAGAACCATCATGTGAGCGGGACCTTTGGTCGTCACGTCGAATCGCTCTTGGTCCGAACGGGACGGGGGGTGGTGGTCGAGTGCAGCCGCACGGAGCACCCGGATCTCTTCTTCGCGACCCTCGGCGGCATGGGCCTCACCGGTCACATCCTCGAGGTGAGCGTGCGGATGGTTCGAATTCCTTCGACCTGGATGGTGTCTGAGACGCACCGCGTCGAGAGCCTCGACGAACTTTTGGCCCTCTTGGATGAGAAGGGAAAGACCTGGCCGTACACGGCGGCTTGGGCTGACACTGTGACGCGCGGAAAAGGGCGCGGCCGCGGCATTCTCTTCCTCGGTCGTTGGGCCGAACCGCACGAAGCTCCCCCCGAAGTCTCGAAGGGGGGCCTCTCGATCCCGATGCCGTTCGACTTGCCCTCCGGCCTCCTGAATCGCTTCACGATTCGGGTGTTCAATGAGCTCGTCTATCGGTCCCACTTCGGCAAGACGCGCCGAAAGGTCGTTTCTCCCGATCAGGTCTTTTATCCCCTCGATTGGGTGCGAAATTGGAATCGGGCGTATGGTTCACGCGGCGTGACCCAGCACCAATCCGTCGTAAATAAAGCGACCGGCCGTGAAGCGCTGCTCGAGATGATGGGCGTGCTCGAGAAGTTCGGTGCGGCGTCGTTTTTGACTGTGATCAAGGACTGCGGCGAACAGGGAGAGGGCCTCTTGAGCTTCCCGAAGCCGGGGATTTCTCTAGCGCTCGACGTGCCGATGCTCGACCGCTCAAAGGAGATGATCCACGAGCTGAACGAGATCGTCCTCCGCCACAGCGGGCGCATCTACCTGACCAAGGATGGGATGACGACGCCGGAAGACTTCAGGAAGATGGACGATCGAATCGACGCCTTCTTGGAAGTGAAGAGGCGTTGGGATCCTGATTTCGAGTTTCGGAGCGCACAGAGCGCTCGCCTTTTCGGGATCGGCGGGTAAGCGGTGAGGAGTTCATTGTGAAGGTTGTCGTACTGGGCGCTACGGGCGGGATGGGCCGGGCCGTCAGCAGGAGGCTGGCAGAGCGCGGCGATCGCCTTTTTTTGTTGGGAATTGACGCGAAGGAGCTCGAGCGGAGCGCCGCCGACCTGACGCTGCGCGGCAAAGACCGAGACCCGGTGGGGTTCGCAGAGTGTGACCTGGAGGACCCGGCATGCTTCGAACAAGCTCTGTCGCTCGCCGACGCTCACCTAGGCGGTTTCGACACGGTGATCGTGACGGCGGCTCTGTTTGGAACCGGGGAGCGTCTCGAGGAGGACACCGTCTTCGCTCATCGTCTCTTGGTCGCGAACTTCGCGAACACGATAGCTTTCTGTGAACTGGCTCGGAAGCGATTGCTTTCGCGAGGGGGCGGGACGCTCTGTGTGTTCAGCTCCGTAGCCGGCGATCGGGGCCGCAAGCCTGTCTTCATTTACGGCGCGAGCAAGGCAGGCCTGAGTACCTACCTCGAAGGCTTGGATCATCGCTTCCGTTCTGAAGGGCTCGTCACGGTTTGTGTGAAGCCCGGTTTCGTGAAGACGCAAATGACGGCCGGCTTGAAGCCGCCGCCCTTTGCCGGCGAACCGGATCAGGTGGCCGCCTTGGTGGTCCGGGCGATCGACAAAGGGACCCCAGTGGTCTACGCGCCCCGCGCTTGGGCCCTTGTGATGTTCGTGATTCGGGCCCTGCCGCGCTTCATCATGAGAAAAGTGGGGTTCTGAGTTCTCTGAGTACAGAGCCAGGCCTTGAGTTCGAATTCGAGCCCCTCGGGCGGAATATTCGGGGGAACTTACCAGTTGTGCCCCTCTTGGGCAGTGAATGAGACCCTTTTTGGCTTCCAAAAAGGGGAAATCGCTGACGTTTCCGATTTGACAGCCTAGGGGCCTTGGTTAGCATCGCCGCCCCGCGAGCTCACTCGGGCGCGCAATCTCAGAAACGAAAGAGGTACGACTCTTGTCCACGGATGTCATGATTCACGCGAGCGAGCTTTCGAAGCGTTTCGGAGGAGTCCGAGCGCTCGATAAGGTTAGCTTTGAAGTGAAAAAAGGTGAGGTAGTCGGGTTTCTGGGGCCAAACGGCGCTGGAAAGTCGACCACCATGCGAATTCTCACGTGCTTCCTCGCGCCCTCGAGCGGCACGGCGAAGGTGAGCGGGATCGACGTGTTCGATGATCCGCTCGCTGTGCGTCGCGCTATCGGGTACCTGCCGCAGCGAGCGCCCCTCTACACGGATATGAGCGTGATCGACTATCTCACGTTCGTCTCAGAGATCCGTGGCCTCAAGGCCGATCAGTTCAAGAAGGCGCTCGGCCGGGTTGTGGAGGTGTGCGGCCTTGCCCAGGCGCTCCACAAGGACATCGGAACGCTGTCCCATGGTTATCGTCAGCGCGTCGGTCTCGGCCAGGCGCTGCTCCACGATCCGCAGATCCTGATCCTCGATGAGCCGACCGCTGACCTCGATCCGAACGAGAAGGCCGAGGTGATCCGCTACATCCAGGACATTGGAAAAGACCGTACGGTCCTGCTCTCGACCCACAACTTGAGCGAAGTTGAGCAGGCCTGCGCCCGCGCGATCATCGTCTCGAAGGGACGCGTCGTTGCCGACGGACAGCTCGACGAAATTCGCGCCAAGACCGGCGCAGTTCGTTACGTTGTCACCGTCGACGACAAGGCGCTGCGGGCTGACGCTGCCGCGCCGAGCGTCCGGGAGATCGAGGATGCGCTCGCTGCTTTGGCTGGCGTGCGCAAGGTCCGAGAGCTGCCGAACGACGAGTCGGCGCACCGCTTCGAGCTTTCAGGGGCGAAGGACTCCGACGTTCGCGCGGAGATCTTCCGTCTCGCAGTTGATAAGGGATGGCTCCTGCTCGAGCTTCATCGTGACGCTCAGAGCCTCGACGCAGTGTTCCGCGACCTGACGCGGGGCGACGAGGCGCTCGACCGCGGTCGCACCGAATCGTTCGACGACGATGAGGACGAGGACGACGACCAGGACGATGGGGCCGACGAAGAGGAATCAGAAAAGGAGAAAGCTTAAATGGACGCGGTGCTTTCTATCGCGAAGCGCGAGTTCCGGTCGTATTTCGACTCGCCGCTCGCCTATGTCGTGATTTGCCTGAGCTTTTTCGGACTCGGGCTCCTGTTCTTCAATTTCCGCGGCGGCTTCTGGCAGCTGGATCGCGCGACGATGCAGCCGCTCTTCGAGTACCTGCCCGCAGGGCTCGCGATGGTGGTGGTGCCGGTCGTGACGATGCGCCTGATGGCCGAAGAGCGTCGGTCCGGAACCCTCGAGATGCTGATCACGCTGCCCGTGAAGGACAGCGACGTCATCCTCGGCAAGTACCTGGGCGCGCTCGGCCTGGTGCTGATCGTTGTGCTCGGTTCGGTGACCTACCCGCTCTTCATGTTCAAGTTCCCCTGGAACCTCGGTCCGCTCGACAGCGGCCCGATCCTGAGCGGTTACGTCGGGCTTCTGCTCTACGCAGCCGCGAGTGTTTCGGTGGGTCTGCTCGTGAGCTCTTTGACCGAGAGCCAGGCAATCAGCTTCTTCGTCACGCTCTTCTTGCTCGGAGCCTTCTGGTTCTCGGGCTCGATGGCCGACCAGATGACCGGCGCAGTGGCGAACTTCCTGCACTACATCAGCTTCCAGACTCGCATGAGCGGTTTCATGCGGGGCCTCATCGACACTCGGGATGTCGTGTTCTTCCTTTCGATCACGGCACTCTGCCTCGTGATTTCGTTCCGCGCGCTCGAACGCCGCAAGTGGGCTTGAGATATGGCGACCCAAGATCAAAAACGGAAAGCAGCAGCGCAAACCGGTCTCTACCTCGTAGTGATCGTGGCCATCGTTGTGGTGGCGAACCTCCTCTCGGCGGGCGCCTATAAACGTATCGACACCACCGCCACGGAGCGCTTCACCCTCAGCCAGGGTTCAGGTCGTCTGGTGCGGAGCTTGAAAGAGCCCGTGCAGGTCGACGCTTACGTGAAGACCGGCCTGGCTCAGCTCGACGCGTTCGTGCGTGACCTGACCGACCTGCTCAAGGAGTACGAGCGTCAAGGCGGAGGCAAGTTTAAGTTCAGCATCATCGAGCCGAAGACGGACGAAGCGCGGGAGAAGGCTCGCGAGGCTGGCGTGACGGAGCAGCCGTTCGGCGAAGCCAGCGCGACGGGCGACGAGAGCGCCGCCATCACCCAGGGCTTCCTCGGCCTTGTCTTCAAGTACGGCAGTGAGACCGCGGTCATCCCCGCGCTCCACCCCGCACGGGGCGATGGTCTCGAGTTCTTCATCACCAACAAGATCCGCGAGATCCGGGATAAGAACGACAACATCAAGCACAAGATCGGCGTCATCACCGGCAAAGACGAACTCAAGCTCACCGATACGAACCTGATCCCCCGTGGTCAGGGCGGCTCTCCGACGCTTGAGCAGATCATCAAGCAGAACTTCCCGTTCTATGAGATCGAGACTGTCGACCTCGCAGGCGGGGACTCGGCGATCGATCCGTCCTTCGTTGGCCTGATGATCACTCAGCCGGGCGCCGACTACACCGACAAGGAGCTCCGCCGCATCGACGAGTTTTTGATGCTCGGAGAGAAGTCGCTTGTCGTGATCGCCTCGGCCGTCTCCATGAAGCCGAACGATTCGGCCATGAGCGCTGAGCTGACCCTGCACGGACTCGGACCCCTGCTCAGCGGTTATGGCATCGAGATGCAGAAGGACGCCGTCCTCGACCACGGCGCCCAGTTCCGCATCCCGGTCATGGTCGGCATGGGTACGATGGCCTGGATCCGTCACCCGGGCATCGCTCACGTCGTCAACGATCCTCGGTTCGCTGACAACGAGAGACTCCTCGACACCTCGTTCCCGGCTTTCTTCCGGATGGACGAGATCATGTTCCCCTATCCGAGCTCCCTTGTGCTCCATCGCGACAAGCAGCCCGCAGACGTGACGCTCAAGGCGGTGGCTCGCACGACCCCCGCAGCGAACGTGATCGTCGCGGACACCGTCGACATGTCGCTGCGTGACCGCTGGGATCCGAAGCCTCCCTTCGAGCAGCGCATCATCGCGGCGAGCGCCGAAGGAAAGCTGAAGAGCGCTTTTGCTGGGAACCCCGGGGAAGGGATCACCGCTCCCGAGGTCGCGGCCAAGCCGTCTCGCGTTCTTGTCATCTCGTCGAGCCAGTTCCTCACGAACCCCTTTGCCTACGCGGGCAACGGACCTGAGCAGCACGGCCAAATGGCGATGTTCGGAGCGCTCGGCGGCAACAAGGAGCTCCTCCAGTTTGCTGGCCCCTACGCCCAGAAGTACCTGACCCAGACCATCCTCAGCCTGAAGAACACGCTGGACTGGATGAGCGGGGACACCGATCTCATCGCGGCCAGCGCCAAGATCCTCGGCGAGGCGAACCTGACCTACTCGAGCGTCAAGAAGCCTGAGTTCAAGGTCGACGACTCGGAAGAAGAGATTCGCAAGAAGGACGAAGAGTATCGTACGGCGCGTAAGGACTTGCAGAAGCGAGTTCAGTGGACGCTGACGCTCGGAGTTCCCTTGGCGTTCGGTGGAGTTGGTTTCTTCAGGTGGCGGAGCCGCGAGGCGAAGCGCGCCCAGAAGGCCGCCTAACGAATCACACCCTAGCCCCAGGAGATCTTTCCCATGACGGAATCTTCAACTGAAAACAAACCGGTCGCTAGCTCGGCGACGGGGAGTGAAAGGCGTCTCTACATCGCGCTTGGCGTCCTCGCCCTGTTGGGCGGCGCTCTCTACCTCCAGACGGAAGGGAAGAAGGCCGAGATCAAGAGCCTCTCGGGAGAGGTCGCCGCGGCGACTCTCCCGACCTTGTCGGTCGCCGAGTCCATTAAGGACAACGCGACGAAGATCGTGATCGAGCGCCCCTCCGACGCAGCCGAAGGCGCCGCCATCGCACCTCCCGAGCGCCACACCCTGGTCAAAGAAGGGGCGGAGTGGAAACTCTCCGAGCCCCTCAGCGCCCTCGCCAACCAGACGAACGTCGAGAGCCTCCTGTCCAGCTTGCCCAAGCTGAAGATCAAGGAGCAGATCTCGAGCTCGGCGGAAAGCTACGCTCAGTACGACCTCAGCGACGACAAAGCGACCCACATCACCGTCTTCGAAGGAGACAAGGTTGCGCTTGAGCTCTTTGCGGGCAAGAGCGGCGGCCGGGGCCAGACGGCTCGCCTCCCTGGCCAAGAAGGCGTCTTCGTCATCGACGGCTACTCGAGCTACCTGTTCTCCCGAGACACCAAGGGCTGGCGGGACACGAGCGTCTTGAAGTTCGAGACCGAAAAAGTCACCCGCGTCGACGTCGTGAACGAAAACGGCGCCTTCGAGTTCAAGAAAGAAGGCGACAAGTGGTCGGGCCGCTTCAAGAAGGGTAAGGCCGGCGCTCTTTCGGCGATCAAAGACTTCGAGTCGAGCAAGGTCGACGACCTCCTCCGCGCTTACAAGTCCCTGAACGCGACGGGCTTCGGAGATGGGAAGAGCCTCAGCGATACGGGTCTCGACAAGCCCCTGGCTGAGCTCACGATCACCATCGGCGACGCCAAAACTCAGGTCCTGTTCGGTTCGAACGCCGAAGGCTCGAGCCGCTACGCGAAGCTCCCTGAGGGCAGCGAGATCTACACGATCAGCAGCTGGGCCTCAGACTGGGCCTTCGCGGAAGAGTCCAAGTTCCAGAAGAAGAAGGACTCTGGAGAGGACTGAGGTTCATCCGTCCTCGGTTCGACTCTCTTGAGGGCTGACCGAGCTCCGCAGCTTCCCATCTCTTGAGGGCTGACCGAGCTCCGCAGCTTTCCCGCTGATTCGAAGTGGCAGTCCCCGAACGAGCGGCTCGGGGACTGCTTGTATTTGCGGTGTTCACGTCCTTGACCCGGTCTTCGGCAAGAGGGCGAGAGAGAGCCAAGAACCCGAGCCGTGTTCGCCGGCGATCACGATGAAGGTGTCCTTGTTGGAGGAGAACGCGGCGCCATGGGGACCAGTTTCGCCTGTCGGGAGTCGTCGGAAGCCCTTCTCCAGCAGAGTTTGCTCGTAGTCCTTGAGCATAATCGCTGGTGGCTTTGCGCTCTCATAAGCGAAGAGAACCTCTCGCGGGCGTGTGGACCGATTCCGGTCGGCGGCGCTCTGGTAGTGGGCGCTGAGAATGCGGCGCCCTTCTGGTCGCGGAGCAAAGCTCGGGTCGAGACCGGGAGCGTCTCCTTCTTGAGGAAAGGCGGAGTGCATCGCCAAGGAACGCGTGCGGAGGTGCAGGAGGTGCGTCGCGGGCGCGCCCGCGAGCTCAGTCGAGCGGAGGAAACTCACCTCCGGCGCACCGAGCTCTCTGAGGTCCTCCGTTTCAGCCCAGCGCTTCAGGCTGCTGACGAGGCTCCCATCTTTGCCCTTGGGGGTTCGAAGGCAGATGACGGACCGACCGAACGCGGTTCTTCCTTCTCCTTCCATGGAGAACCCGGGACAACTCTCTCGAAGGCGGGCGCTCTGCTCTTCGGGCGAGCCAGGCAGACTTCTACTTTCGACTTCGAACTGGATACCGTTCAGGTGAAGAGTTCCCCGGGACAAGTGGGTGGAGGAACTGGAGCCCTCTCCCTCGAGCAAGGTCGGGAAGAGTCCTTGTGCGGCACCCTCGAGGCGCGCCTGGGCTGTGCGGAGGAGAACGAAGAAAGTTCCAGCAAGGACCAAGGCCGTGAGGAGCGAGAGCTCCAGAAAGGCGCGGAGGAGGCGGGCTCGCTCGGAGGGGGGACGAGGGGGAGCGGATTTCGTGGTCATGTTTATTCGTCGAGGCGCTTGGGTTCCGGCTTTGTCTCCGGGCCAAACCCGGAGAAGAGCTTGTCGGCGATTCCTTCGGCCGAATCGGGCTCGACGTTGCATGGAAGTGAGAAGGATCGCCCCACGGTGACCGTTTCTCCTCCGAGGAGCTCCTGGCGCTCGAACTCCTCCTCGTCAGAGATCTCGAATCGGTCGAGCAAGAGCTCGTTCAACTTCACGCTGATGTCCTTGAACGCTTCATAAACTCCGGAGCCCTCGGGAACCGGGCCTCCCTCGCTTTCGAGGCGTTCGGGGGCGAGCGAGGTTGTGACTCCTGCCTCGTCCATGCGGTTCTTCAAGGCAGGGTCCTCTTCCCGGTTGGCCTCCGGACAGTCCTCCGGAACCTTGCCGCAGCCGCTCGCCGCGATCTGCCAAGCGCAGCGCCGCACGGTGCTCGCCGCGAGCTGAGTGCTGGTGACCAGCTTGTTCACGTAGAGAACCCCCGCGAACACCAGGCACAAGAGCGGCAACATGATGGCCGCTTCGACCGACGCGATGCCGCGCACTCGAACGCGACGGACCCGTCGATGGATCGAGGGAACGCCATAGGAGTGGGGAAGCGCGCGCCTTCCGCAGAGGGCAAAAGGGCGGAAAGAGGGAGAACGTTTCATCGCTTTCATCAGTGAATCACCATCTCGTCGAGGGAAAGCAGCGCCTCCCAGAACCCACCACAATTCCCCATCGCCTTTTGGCAGGAGCCTTCCGGACTTCCTTCTCGTTTCAATCCTCCGAACTCGGCGCTGTCTGCGTCATCCCGCGCAGCTGTCGCTTCCATGCGGCTTCGCTCGCTGTCTTCCTCTTCCTTTGAAGGGAGACGGAAGCGCCGCAATCGAGCGGTCCAAGCGGGTCGCCACATCCAGTCCTCGCGAGACGCTTCGCCGTCGACGTCGGCGAAGTAATACTCAGCCTGGGCGATCGACACTTTCCCTAGAAACGTCATGGCGTCGGCCGACAAACCTTCGATCGTTTGCGCTAGCTCAGGCAGGGCACCCTCTTCCTCGGCAGCGGGAGCCGTAATCACGACATTCACTCCGTCCTTGAAGTATCCGGGACCGACGCCGTCTCCGAACGCCACCGTACGGATCTGGAATGCACCACCGCCGAGCTTGAGGTCCGTCTCGACGCGCATCGGAGTCATGCTGTCGTCGCCGTTCATGGTCTCGCCTTCTTCCGTGAGCGGCTCTTCGATCTTCTCCTCGAAGGTGCAGCTGAGGATGTGTGAGATATGGAGCTCGTGGCGAGGCGGAGAGAGGCCATTGTCGCCAGGGGGGCCTACGTGATTCAGGGTCCTCTTGCAGACGGGAAGCGGGCGTTTCTCTCCGTTCGGACGAGCCCGGCTCTCCCAGGGAGACCAGGGAAGATCGAACCCGGGCGTGTAGTCACAGGGACTGCGCCCGAGTTTTTCCTCGGACTGGCTCAGGACCTTTCTTGACTCTTCGACGACGCTGCCGTCGGGATGATGGCGGTAGACGATCTCGAGGTCTTGCTTCAGGTAGGTGTAAGACTTTGGAGTGCGTCCAGAGCTCGGGTCACAGTAGGCGCGGGCTTGGAGGGCTCTCTTTTCGCAGGCGCTGTAGGGAGGACAAGGATCGTCCGCATGGACGTTCGGTTTGGCCTCCATGTTCCGGAGCCCCGCCAAAGTGCAGTCTTCTTCTGACTTGCAGTCTGCGCCTTCGAGCTCTGGATAAGTCTTCTCGATGGTCCGGCTGTACGAGGGAGGAGCTCCCTTGCCGCCACCGCAGAAGTACTCGCTCATGCTCTTGGTGAGGTCGCCGATCACGTCGCCAAATTGATCTCGCATGCCCTCTCCGAGCGGGGCGAGGACGATCTTGCCGACCTCTCGCCCTCCGCGCTCGCAGAGCACCGAAAACTCATCCGACTCGACAGGTAAGCGGATCCGCGAAGGGAGCGCGAAGGCGCCGGTCGCCGGATAATGGGACTCGGCTGCTTCTCCGAGCGCGCCCAGCGTGGCCACGGCGGGCACGATCACCGAGACGCCTTTTTCAGCGAAATGGGCGAGCCGGAGTCCAGCCTCCACCGGCGGTTTGGCAGCGTTATAGGCCCTTTCAAAGCCATGGGCGGCGTTGGTGCAGAATCCAGCCATCGGAAGCGTGGCCCCGAAGGTTGGGGTGGCGAGCGCTGCAAACACGATGGCCCCGATGGTGAAGAGGGCCTGCAGGAGTCGGAGCGCGATCAAAATGGCGAGGAGCGCTGCCATCACCCAGTTGATGTAGACGATGAGATTCATGCCGCGCGCATGAATGACCGCGGAGGCGAAGCCGGCGGCGTCGGCGGCGTCTTGCATCGCCTCTTGCGCCAAAATGGTGCGGCCGATGCCGAGCGCGTAGAAGGTCAGCGCGATGAGCAGCATCGCGAGGATCAACCCGAGGATGCTGATGGCGCCGCGCTCCGAGTGAAGGAGCGCGGCCCGGATAGAGAGGCGGCGGGGAGCTGTCTTACTCGTACTTTCCATGGTAATCGGCGCCTTGATTGGGGAGGGTTTCCTCGGCGGAGAGCACGAGGAAGCGGAAGGGCGTGACTTCGAGGAGCTTCTGGAGGTTCGGGTTCTCCACCCTCTCGAGGATCTCTTTCGTCTCGTCGTCGGACATGAGATCTTTGTAGCTCTTGCAAATGAGCAGAGCTCCGAAGGGGACCCGACAAGGAAACAGGTAGTCGACCCGGGCCGTCACGGGGTCCTTGAGACCAAACTGGTCACTCTCACTCTCGTTTGTGATAGAGAGCACGACGCTCACGCCGTTGTACCCGACGACACCTAAGAGGGCCTGACCCAGGCCCGAGGTGATAGAGTCGCGGAACGTCGAAGAGACGGGGACTTCCCGGTTCAGAAGTTTTTCGAAGTTCAGAGCTTCCTCCGAGGGCGCGAGGACCGTCAGCGGCGCGGAGGCGGCGCGTTTGATGGCGACGAAGCGCGGATCGTCCTCTCCCTCCAAGCGATTTCGCTTCAGGCCGTCGGCTCCGTATTCCTTAGGGTCGTCGTCGAGGACGACCACCGCCGCGCGTGCGGCGCGGTGCGCCGCGTGTTGTACGACGAACTTCCCGACGACGACGAGGCCGAGCTGCGTCAATCCGAACCAAGCGGCGATCATGAGCGGAAACACCATGACCATCTCGATCGAGGTCGTGCCGCGGACGCGCCGAGCGCGGAGAGCTCGGCGGAAACGGGCGGAGGACGGTGACGGGCGAGCCATGGGGAATCCTGAGCGGTGGCAGCGTGAATCAGAACAGGAGCGGAAGAGCGGGGAACTTCTCGACCAGCAGCACGAGACACGTTCCGAGGGCGATCGCGGGACCGAAACGAAGGGTCGTCACCGAAGCGGGGTCGCCGCGTCCGATCGTGTGGCGCGCGGTTTGGGCGAGGAGGCGGAACAGGGAGCCGCGCGCGGCGGCGCGAAACAGCGCGTAGAGGAGAAGAATCGCGAGGGACCAGAGCAGCGCGGCGAGGCCGAGATCAGGCCCGAGGCACGCTCCGAGCGCCGCCCAGAGCTTCACGTCTCCCCCGCCAATGGCAGCGCCCCGCGTGAGGAAGAAGAGCAGGCAGGGGACAAACCCCACGAAAATCATGCCCGCGAAGCTCAAGGCGGCGCCTTGGCTCCCTCCGAGAGGGGAGAGAGCCAAGGCGACCGCGAGTCCTCCCAGCGTCAGCCAGTTCGGGATCTTGCCGCCGCGGGCGTCGAGGACACCCGCCACGAGCGCGAGGACGAGGGCGAAGAGGGAGAGCATGTGACCCGCCTATTCGTCCTCGGCCCCGCCGATCTTGTTCACGTCGTCCCTCGACTCGCCGAGCGTCCCCTTGAACTTGGCGCCAATCTCGTTCCAGGTACCGACGGCGCCGATGACGACGATGGCCATGAGGATGACGTATTCGATCGTCGAGAGGCCCCGTTCGTCGCCGAGGAGGTTTCGGGAGGACTTCGTGTTCTTCGTGATGAATGCCATATCGTGAGTTCCTTCTTGGTTCAGGGGCGCGCACTGTGCGCGTCGAGTTTGATGTGATGCGAGTGCTCCGGGGCAGGACCGCGGTCTTCGGGGTCCGGGCGAAGGAGCTCTCGTGCTGGGGGGTGTGTCGGACCGGCGCGGGAGCCGTTGCCGAAAAAATGCGCGGCGGCGTCGTTTTCGGTGGTTCGGGGAGAGCTCCAGTTCGGTTGAGCTCGCCCGGGGTTCACGGACAAACGCGTGCTCGGTGCGCGTATGGAGGCCAGTTGGCGAGCGCAGCGAGCGTTCGAGGGCAGAGGAGAAGGAGCGGCCAGGCGAAGGCTCGGTTGGGCTGAGGCGGAGGTGATGGGCCGGGGCCAAAAGCAACAGAGAGAAAAGAGGCGTTCGGACGGGACGGAGCGGTCGCAAGTGAACGCGGAGCGTCGCGGGAGTGACGGCCGAGGGCAGCGAGCGGCGAGCGCGTTCGAGCGGATGGCGGCAAGGGCAGCGAACGGCGAGAGCGTCCGAGCGGATGGCGGCAAGGGCAGCGAGCGGCGAGAGCGTTCGAGTGGATGGCGGCAAGGGCAGCGAACGGCGAGAGCGTCCGAGCGGATGGCGGCAAGGGCAGCGAACGGTGAGAGCGTTCGAGCGGATGGCGGCAAGGGCGAATCGACGCGTCGGGTGAGCGCGAGGGAAGAGCGTTCGGAGGACGGACCTTCGGAGCGACGTTTTGGACGCAACGGCGTCGAGCTCAGGCCGAAAAGGCGGCCATGGCAGGCAGGAAACCGGGCTTTCGCTGGGATCTCTCGCGGCTCTTGGGCGCGGGTGAGGGAGGCGCCGCGGAGCGGGGGATTGGGCGGCGCGTGGCGCTACGAGGTCAGCTGGCTCGGCTGGCTTCGGACGAGCGTGGGCTCGCGAGCGTCGAGTACGTGGTGATCTTCGCTGCCGTGACGCTGGGCGCTGCGCTGATCTTGGCGGGCCTCGGGCCGACGCTCATTCGCTCCTTCGAATGGCAAGTGGCGGTGCTGGGTCTGCCGGTGCCTTGAAAGTGAACGCTGGGAGGAACGAGGTGGGTCGCCCTTGAGTTCCTCAGGGCTTGCGGGCGGGTCTCCCGAAGGAGAGCCCGCCCGATGCGCCTCGCGAGGGCGACGGAATTAGACGTCGACGAGAGGATAAGACCCGAGAAAATCGGCCTTTCCGACGTCCACGCCGTTGTGTCGCAAGATCGCGTAGGCCATGGCGGCATGGAAGTAGAAGTTCGGGAGCGCCTGCTCGTTCAGGTAAACGCTGCCGACAACGCGCTTGTTCGGGGGAAGATAGCCGATCTTCACGAGACGGGTCTGAGCATCCTTGAAGTCCGCTTCCTCGATCGTTGCGACGAAGGCAGCGGTTTTCTGAATGCGCGCGCGGATCTCGGCGAAGGTCGTCTCGGTGTCTGGATCGCTCGGAGCTTCTTTGCCTGCGAGGCGAGCCGCGAGGAACTTCGCGGTGTCGCAAGCCGACTGAAACTGGCGCACCAAGGGGAACATGTCGGGCGCCAGGCGGGTGCTCAGGAGGACGTTGACGTCGAACTTGCGCGCCGCCGCATGGGCTTCGGCCTTGTCGAGCCAGCCTTCCATGTTGCGGAGCATCTTACAGAGCTGGGGAACGGTCGCGGTGTACATCGACATGCCCTCGCTCTGGCAGCGTGCCCCGAGGTCGTCAAGGGCCTCCGCGTGCCGCCTCGACGCGGGGCTTTTCGGGCCACGAGCGGCTTGTCGGCGCCCGCGGCTGGGGGGCGCTTTCTGGCCGTCGGGCAAGAGAGTTTTGGGTCTTTTGACGCAACGCTTCCCGGAAGCGTCCGAGTGAACTCGCGTGTGGAGGCTACCTTGAATAAGCAGGTTTTGATCGCGGCGCTCGGTCTTTGTGTGGGGTCTTTGGGAGCGCACCAATATCTTCAGAAGGTCAAGCAGGAGCTCGCCGGCGGACCTCAACAGGCCGTGCTGGTCCTGACCCGGGACATGAACGCTGGCGACGTCGTGGACGATGCGGCCCTCGAGACAACCTGGGTGCCGGAGGCGTATCTCGATCCTCGACGCATCCCTGCGAAAGAGCGGGGACAGCTCGTGGGTGTGCCGCTCGTGACAACGGTGCGCGCCGGCGAAGGGCTCTATTGGGGAGATGTGGCGGGCGGAGATAGCTCCCGTGCTGACCTTTCTTCCTTGGTCGCGTCCGGGCGTCGCGCTTACCAGCTAGGCCCCGAGGCGAATCCGTTTGGTGCGCTGGTTCGCGTGGGGAACCGGGTGGATGTGCTGTGTGGGCGCGCCGACGGAGCGAAGACTGTCCTTGAGCGAGCGCTTGTGCTCGCCGTCGGAGATCGCCTGAAGAACGAAGAGGAAACTCAGACCAAGAAGAGCAGCGGCTTCCGGACGACCTCGGGGCTCTCGCTCAGTCTGCTGCCTGAGGAGGCGGAGACGCTGATGAAGGCGGAGCGAAACTGTCAGCTTCGGATCGTTGTGCGTGGTTCTGACGACATCGCGCTCCGGGCAGCCCCCGAACCGCCGAAAGAGGGCACCACGAAGGCTCTTGTCCCCACGAAGACTCGGGAGATTGAACATGTGCGCTAATCGTTTGACAAGGGCCATCTTGTGTCTGGCGCTGGGGCTTGTGCCCTCCGTCTCCCTCGGGCAAGCGAGAGCTCAGTCCCAAGAGTCGGTGCAGCTGAATATCGCTGAAACGCGAGAGTTGACGCTGCAAATTGGCGAGCAGCGCGTGCTCTCGGCGGAAGGGGTGCGCAGCTACTCGGAAGGAAAACGTGGAGTCGTCGAAGTCCGCCTGACGCGGGACGCGAAACAATTCGTGCTCGTCGCGCTGCAGCCGGGGACGACGACTGTGCTCTTTCTGATGACCGACGGGCGCGAGGAACACATCAAGGTCACCGTCGAAGCTCCGATTGCCCAAACTGAAGGGGGCATTGTCGTTCAGCAAGCCGAGAACATCCGGCTCGATTTCTATTTCGTGCAGGTCGACCGTGGTTACATGCACCAGATCGGCCCCGCTTATCCCTCGAGCGTGACCGCGGGCACGTTCTCCGCGGAGTTCGATTTTCTGAGCCGCTCGCTCAACAGCGCCACTGCAGTCGTCGCCGATCAGGCGTTGCTTCGGCTCGATGTGGCCCAGGCGAAGGGTTGGGCGAAGCTGCAGCGGAAGGCCGCGGTCATCACGGAGAACGGTCAGGCGGCTACCTTCTCCGGGGGCGGCGAGGTCAACATTCCCGTTCAAAACGGCCTCGGCACGGGCATCCACGCGATTCAGTACGGAAGCACCATCGACGTGCTCCCGCGTTACGACTCTTCGACGGGTCGTCTCGAGCTTCAAATTTCTGCGGACGTTTCTGACCTCTCCGACGATCGCGGCTCTGGCGTTCCCGGGCGCATTCGATCGGATCTCAAGACTGTCGTGAACCTCGAGCTTGGCCAGACGATCGTCCTCGCGGGCCTGAGCGCGAAGTCCGAACTCAGTAGCCAAGGGGGACTCCCGTTCCTCTCTCAGATCCCGATCCTCGGACATCTCTTCGGGACTCATCGTTCCGAATCGAGGCAAATCGAAAACATCATCTTCATCGTTCCGTCCGTAGTCGACATGCCTGGTCCCGAAGCGCGCATCGCTCTCGACGAAGCCCTGCGCGTCTACGGAAGCTACAAAGGCAAGCGACAGGACAAGGCCTACTTCCCGGTTGTGGGGGCACCATGAAACAAATCCTGCCTGAGGTCGATCTCGAACGTCGACTTGTGATTTCCGTGAAGGCGAAGGGGAAAACGACGCTCCGGCGCTCGTTCCCCGTCGGTTTCCCTGTCCGCATCGGTCGGCTCAATGATTGCCACATTTGCTTGCCGATCTTGGCGGTCTCGCGTTGCCACGCGACGCTCACTCTCTCAGAACAGGGACTCGAGCTTGTCGAGTCCTCTTCCCAGGGCACCCGAGTGGGGTCGGAGCTCGTGCGCGGGGTGACGGCCCTGTTTCAAACGAACTCACTCGAGCTCCACATCGGCGGCTATCAACTCGATTGCCGCGTTGAAGAGCGCGAGCACGGCGCCCCAGATATTCGCCGCGCCATTCACCAGAAGCTCATCGAAAGGCTCGATCTGGCGCGCACGCCCCGGGGACAGCAGGTCACCGACGAGCTCCGGAAGGATGTGCTCGATGTCCTCGAACAGCTCGTCCTGGAGGAGCGCGTTCCGCTGCACTTGCGGGCGAAGATCGTTCGGGATGTGGCGGATGAGGCGCTTGGCCTCGGGCCTCTCGAGACCCTGCTCAGTGACCCGAACGTGAGCGAGATCATGGTCGTCGATCCGAACGTCATTTACGTCGAACGGGACGGACGCCTCGAGCTCACGGGAAGGTCCTTTTCGGATGCGGACGCGGTGCGGGCGGTGATTGAGCGCATTGTCACGCCGCTCGGTCGTCGTATCGATGAAGCGTCCCCGCTTGTGGATGCGCGCCTCCCCGACGGGAGCCGAGTGAACGCGGTGATCCCACCGCTCGCCCTGCGCGGCCCCTGCATCACGATTCGAAAGTTCCGGGCAGGCGCGCTCGAGCTCAAAGATTTGATCGAGAGAGAGTCGCTTTCTCGCGACATGGCGCGCTTCCTCGAAGCGGCCGTCCGCGTGAGGAAGAACATTGTGATCAGTGGCGGGACCGGGAGCGGCAAGACGACGCTCTTGAACATCCTCTCCGCGGCGATCCCTCGCGGAGAACGGATCGTCACGATCGAAGACGCCGCTGAACTGTCGCTCAAGCAGAGCCACGTGGTCTCCCTTGAATCACGCCCGCCGAACCTCGAGGGAAAGGGCGAATATACGATCCGCGACTTGGTGAAAAATGCGCTCCGCATGCGTCCGGATCGCATCGTGGTCGGAGAGTGCCGCGGCGGAGAGGCGCTCGACATGCTCCAAGCCATGAACACGGGGCACGAAGGTTCGATGACGACAACCCATGCGAATTCGCCGCGGGAGGCCGTCGGGCGCCTCGAGACGCTCTGCTTGATGAGCGGCGTCGAGCTCCCCCTGGTGGCCATCCGTCGCCAGATTGCCGGGAGCGTTCACCTCATCGTCCAACAATCCCGTCTCGCGGACGGGTCACGTAAGGTCACGAGCATCGCGGAGGTGGTCGAAGTGGACGAGCGCGGAGAGGTCGTGGTGCGAGAGCTCTACTCCTACCAAGTCGAAGGCACGGGCCCCGATGGGCGCATCGTCGGAAAGTTCATTGCGACCGGGTACTTGCCGAGTTTTCTTGTGGAACTCGAGAAAGTGGGTGACGCTTGTTAGATTTAGGTTTTGTTTTCTGCGCAACGCTCGCGCTCCTGAGTCTCGTGGGGCTCGGGACGCGCCGTGAAGTGTGGGAGGCGCTCCGTCCGCGCTTTCTGGCCTACGAGCGAAATGTCGATCGAAGTCTCCGCTTCATCCGGAGCGGGCTGCGCCCGCGGCAGATTGTGATCGCTCAAGTGGTCTGTCTGGGGTTCGCCCCGGTGGTCTACTTCGGCCTCGGGCGGGCTCTCTTGGCCTCTGCCCTGCTCCTCGGCGCGCTTCTTCCTCACGTTCTCCTCGCGCGCGCGACGGCTGAGCGTGCAAAGAAACTTGATGCACAGGTCGAGCCGATGCTGGGAGCGATCGCGCGCGCCCTTGTGGCGGCGCCCAGCCTCGGCGAAGCGCTCGCGAGCGCCGCCACGGTGATCGAGGCCCCACTCTCGGATGAAATCAAAGAGACTCTCGAAGAGTTTCATCTCGGAACGAACCTCGACTTGGCTTTGACTCATTTGAGCGAGCGCGTGAAGAGCGAGAAACTGCGCGTCGCAGTTCTGACGTTGAAGCTGGGACAAAAGAGCGGCGGTAAACTCGCGAGCATTCTTGAGTCGACGGCGCAAACGATGCGAGAGATGGAGCGACTCGAGGGGGTCTTGCGTACGAAGACCGCGGAAGGAAAGGCGCAGACCGTGGTGATCGCCGTCGTGCCGATCGCGCTCGTCGGGATCTTGGACTCGATGATGCCAGGCTTTTTCGCGCCGCTCGAAAACACAGTTTCGGGCAACATGATCACTCTGGCGAGCGTGGGACTTTGGGTGGGGGCGCTCTTTGCGGCTCGTCAGATCTTGGCGGTGGATCTATGACCTTGGCGCTGGACGGATGGATTTGGACGAGCGCTCTTGGCTTCGGGATGCTCGGGATGAGTGTCGGACGTTTGGTGGCGTCGGCGCCACCGGCGCCTCTGCCGAAGGTCGGTCGATTTCAGAAGGAGCGCGACAGGTTCAGGGCCGAGGGAGCTTGGGCGGCGGGTTTACTCGTCGTGCTTCAAGCGTTCTCTGCGGCGCTCTGGTCCGTCGTACCGCTGAAGGGGCTGCCCGTGCGGTACCTGAACTGGCAAGAGCATCAGCTGCGCTTGGCAGGTTTTCCCATGGGGCTCTCGCCGCGTGAGGTGCCTGTGTTGTGTCTCATGACGGGGCTCTTGAGCGGCGCGTTTGTGTCCGCCTTAGGCTCCTCGACGGTCGCTTCGATCAGCGTGCTTTTGGTGGGGCTCGCGCTTCCCATTTTCCGCATTCAGGGGCTGCGCGGCGCGCGCGTGCGAGCGGCGGCTCGGGAGGTGCCTCGAACGATGGACCTGTTGAGCTTGTGCATGAGCGCAGGGATGGACCTGGTCAGCGGGCTCAAAGAGGTGAGCAAGGGAGACAAGGGCGTCGTGGCGGATGAGCTCCGCTACCTTTTGGCTGCCCTCGAAATGGGTCAGACCCGGCGCGCGGCGCTGCAGGAATTTTCCGAAAACCTCCCTGCGCTCGAGGTCGGTGACTTCACCCCGCGCCGTCATTCAGGCCGAGGCCAAGGGAGCCTCTGTCCGCGATGCGCTCTTGAACCAAGCGACCATGAGTCGGCAACGCCGGAGCGTTCGGGCCGAAGAGTTGGCCGCGCGGGCGGGAGTCCTGCTGACGCTGCCGATCATGATGCTCGTGGTGTGCGTGTTGCTTCTGATCGTCGGACCTCTCCTCGCTAATCCTCAAATTTGAAACAGGCTCAGGAACATGTTCTCAAAAGTGCTTTTCGCTCAGCTGGTCCCTCTCCTTGTTGCAGCGGGTATTGTGATGGGGTGTGCTCCTGACGAGGACGAGGCGTCCGTCAAGAATCAATCGCTCATCACCCGCTTGGATGAGGCGTTTTATAGCCTCCCTTGTCCTCCGGGGCTCGAGCGGGAGTCGGAGAAGAACGTAGAGGCTCGCCTCGAACTTTCGCGCATCGAAGCCTTGAGGGGGAAGGTCGACGTCGTCGCCGCTTATCGAGCAGCGGTGAACCTGCATCAGCTGGCCGAGTGCAAGAACCTCCCCGAGCTGAAGCCCGAAGCAGAGCTCGCCTATGGGGCCTTTCGGAGTCGGGTCGCGGGGAATGTCCTCGGAGCATCGCGCGCGAGGAGCTTGGGCGACATGGCGAGGGAGCGCCGACTTCTCAGTGAGCTGAGCGAGATGGTGCGCCCCCTCTTGCCGGAAGATGCTGCGCGGGCCGACCAGAGGGTGCGGCGGATTGACGTGGCCTTGGTTGCGGAGCGTTGAGCTGGGCGGGGAGGGGGAGCTGGGGCCATGCCCTCGGCGGTGGCCCTTGGCTTTCGAGGAACGTTTCGGTGATGGGCCGCGTACTAGCGAGTTTTTGGGTCCGGGTGCGCAACGGTCGCTCCCTTCGTCCGAAAGGCGAGCCATGAAGAACCTGATGGGATTTCTCGTGGCGATCGCCCTCGCC
>NASX01000103.1 GCA_002085155.1 Sorangiineae bacterium NIC37A_2 | reverse complement strand
CTCGAGCTTGGCCTATCTCACCCCGAACGAATTTCGATCGTCCCTCAACCCGAAATCAACAACCACCTGAAGGGCAGAATTCACGCTGCCTTTGGTCCGAAGAAACCAGGCAGGTCAGGTTATTTTAGTCAGATCGAGGCGGGCCCATCCATGGTCAATTCCTTGATGTGCGGGGCTTCGAGGTGCAGCGTTCCTTTTTTCGGACGAGAGCATGGGCCTCGGTGGATTCAGGAGCGCACAAACGTGCGGGAAATGACCATAGCTAAGTCTGTTCACAGTTCTCTATCTACTGCCCTATGAGATCTGCTCATTTCGACCGAGAGAGTCTGGCTCGCCGGATGGGTCTGCTTTTTATGGGGATGGCGGTTCGCGGCGGGTTCTCTGGGTGCGGGAGCTCGCTTGGGACGAGCGAAGGGGTCGACGGCGGTGAGGGGAGCGCCGATCCTGAGAGTTCTTCGGGGGGCACTGAAAGTGAGGAGGCTCGTAGTACTGGAGGAGGCCGTGGTGATGGCGGGTCGGCCGGCGGCGGGGGGAACATTGAAGGTGGCGTGGTCATCGAATGCGCACCGAACACCCCGATCTGTGTTGGTGGCTTGGCGATCCGTTGCGATTCCACGGGTACTGGACACCTTGACGCGGGCACGCGCTGCGAGCCGCATGAGGTGTGTGAAGCCGGCGAATGTCGGGAGCCCTCGTGTGAGCCGGGCGGTAGCTTCTGCTCCGGTCAGGACGTACGCACTTGCTCGGCCAGCGGGGTTTCGAGCTTGAAGCTCACCTGCACCGGCCAAGCTTGTGTCGAGTCAGACGGGAACGCTGAGTGCCAGGGAAGCTGCGAACCGGGACAGAGACGTTGCGCTGAACGGGGTGTCGAGACCTGTGATTCGAGCGGCGCGTGGGGAGAAGAGGTACCCTGCGCCGAAGATCGGACCTGCATTGGTACCGGGAACGATGCGGCTTGTGGCGGAGAATGCGGTCCAGGCGAGACCCGCTGTCAGGCCAACGAGGTGTGGGCTTGCGACGAAGCGGGGACATTCACTTTGGTGGGCGAGTGCCAGAGCCAGGCCTGTGTCGAAGGCAGCGATGGGGCTGCTTGTGAAGGGAGCTGCGAGCCCGAGCAATTTCGCTGCTCTGACAACGAGGTGGAGATGTGTGACGCGGGTGGCGATTGGCAAGTGACGCTCGCGTGCCCCAAGGATCGAACGTGCGTTGAGGGTGGTGTGACGGCCACCTGCGGCGGAGAATGTGGACCCGGGCAGACCCGGTGCGGGAACAACCAAATCTACTCCTGCGACGACTCAGGAAATTTTGTCCTCCAAGGCCCCTGTCTGGATCAAGCTTGCGTCGAACTGGAGGGCGCAGCGACCTGCGGCGGCGACTGCGCGCCGGGTCAGCAGCGCTGTTCGAACAACGGAGTCCAGACGTGTACGACCATCGGAACTTGGGGGACGATCGAAGCCTGTGAAGGGACTACCTGTGTGGAAGACGAGGGCGCGGCAGGGTGCGGCGGAGTTTGTGAGGCCGGCGTTCAGGTTCGTTGCTCCGGCAATGGGGTTCAGACTTGCAGCGCGAGCGGTAGCTGGGGGAACGCTGTTGCCTGTCCCAGCAATAGAACCTGTAACAATGGCGCATGTGATGGCGTTTGCGGCCCCACACAGGTGCAGGCATGCGGCAACTGTAACGGGGGGACGCAAGCGTGCATGAATGGAGGGTGGGGCACTTGTCAGAACGCCCCCGGGTCGCCGAAGACCTACTTTCGTGACGTTGATGGAGACGGCTATGGCCGATCCACGACAAGTATCATCTCCTGTACGGGTGCCCCCGTCGGATACGTAGCGAATTCCATAGACTGCAACGACAATAATGCTGCCATTCGACCTGGTGTAGAAGAAGTTTGTGATGGAATTGACAACGACTGCAATGACGTTGCCGATGACGGTCCGTCATCGCTCGATGAGCCCAATAGTCACTGGATTGTCGGGGGCCGGAGCGGCGGCCCGGGCCTACCCGATGGCGGCAATGGCAGCAGCGGCGAGGGAAGTACGGTGTCCGCCAAGGCTACCCTCACTTCATCGGACGCTGGCGACTACTTTTATTGGGCTCGGGCCTACCCGGTATGGAACCCGAACTTCCAGCCGCGATTCATGTGCCGCGTGACGGGAATCGACTCGCGTCGAGTTCGCCTAACCGTCGGAGCATTCCGTCCCGGTGGCCCCTTTTTGGTGCCCCTCTGCGGTAGCGACGGCCTGAGCTGTTTCACTTATACGAACGATTCGTGTCATGACCACGGGGAAGGTCAAGTCTGCGCGACGGCGCCCATCAGCACGCCGTCGGCAGGCAACGATAACTACGGCTTTGGCGTGCGTGTGAGGCCGGCCTCTGGCTTTCACTCGTGCGGACTCGACTACACCGTGAGCTGTAAGCTCAGGGAAGGAACCAGCTGGTAACGGATGGTGCGTACGCCTATCCGACGAGGATCGGGCTCCGCATCTGACAACGGGAGGGAACGAAGAATGACCACGCATGAATCCTCTTCGAAGCGGCATTTCGGCTTCCAACGCCAGGCAGGCTCTCAACGGAGCCAACGAGTTCGTCGCGCCGTCATTGCCTCTGTGCTGACGCTTGCTGCTCACCTCTGGGGCTGCGGTCTTGAAGACAGTTTCCCTGCGCCGGCAAACTCGAGGGAGGAGGCGCTAGAAAGAATCGAAACTTGGAAGGTCGCAATACTTCGCAGTGCGGGAGCAGGTGCGATCGAACTCGGAAGTCTACAATGGACTCGGCCTGGCGATGTTTGGATTCAGTGTGAGGGTAAGCTAAGCAGTCGCACCGACAGCGCCCTGAGTGCTCACCTGAAGCCGGAAGATCTCCCGAGGATGCGCGAGGCGCCTGTGAGCAGTGAGCGTGCGAACTTCGAATGGAGAAGAGAATTCAGTTCCAAAGCGGAAGGTGGTCTTGAGTTCAACACCGGGCTGAAGATTGTGGATGTTGGTCTCAGAGCTGCCTTCGAACAAACCAACGCTGCGGCCGTTCAGATCGAGCTGTCGATCAATGACCCGCGTCTCGTGGAGTTCGAGAGCCCAAGCACGGTCTATCAGGAGTTTTCTGATAGCGTCGGCCCGGAGGGAACCCCTGGCAACACGTTCGTGACCGGCGTGATCGAGGGCCTTGTGCGGATGGCATATTCGCTGCTCGACGAGAAAGGCGAACAGATCGAGCTTTCGGTCAATCTGGCGACCGAGATCAACGAACTTCCGCAAGTGAACGCGTCCTATGTTGACGAAGAGACAACGACCGCTTTTCAAGGTGGGGTCACCGAGTCCGGTGAGCGGCGCACGGTGTTCGCCGCGATCACCCGCAATATTGAGAGTGGGCTCGTTCAAACGCAAGCTGTACAGGACGTGTGCGGTATCGGGGTCGGCGATGATCTTGGCTCACGCTATAGGATTTTTACGGTTCGAGATTCAGGCCTAAGCGTTCTCGAGGTTGCGATCGAAGAGTCGGCGGGGAAACATCCTGTCTGGTTCTTGGAAGCTCGCAACATCAGCGGAGAGGCCATCTCGGGCAGCGTCATATTGAACGTGAGGAATCCATATGGCGGCTTGGTAGACCGTTTCGAAAGAATCACTGGCTTTACAAGCGCCTTTCCACTCCTGCCCGGAGAAACCGTGCGATGGCGGGAGCTGGTCTCTTCTATTTCACTTCAAGACGCGACCATCGAGCTCGAATTCGAGCGCGATTGACGTTCGAAACGATGGCTCGCTAGCGAAACGGGGCTCACCTTCTCGTCGGCGCGTGAAAGCGAAGGCTCGTCGTGGCTTAGTCGTTTGTGATGGACCGGGGCTAGAACGCCACGGTGAGCTCGGACCAGGGCTGTGAAAGGAAGGGCCACCAGCTCCTGCGGATTGACATAGGGAAATTGACCATTGAGTGCCCCGGCAGATCCTCTTACTATCTCTTATAAGAGGCGATTGTGATTGGATGGGATACACGGAGAATTTGTTTCTCGATAGCAGTGAGACGGTGGATCGAGCATGCTTCGCGAAGAAAGCTGGTTCGGTGGACCATCATTCTCTTCACGTCGACACCATCTGCGTTCGGACAGAGCGAGACCTTAGAAGGAACTAGCGAAGCGAGACTAACGAACGAGTCGGAGCGTCGCGACACATCTCCGGAGATCGAGGATCACCCTGAGGAGAACGTCTGCGTACCGAGTTGTCGAAGCGGATATCTGTGTCATGAGGGCAGCTGCATTTCAGCCTGTAACCCGCCGTGCTCTGAAAGCGAAACCTGTTCATCAGACGGCGCTTGTCGATCGCGAGCCTCGTCCCAGGATAAGAACGAGAGCCATGTCCCGAGCGACGGGCATCCCGAGAGGATGAACCGACAGACTCCCTCAGGCTGGGCGAATGTGCATGTCAACGCGCTCGGTCTACTTCAGTTTGGCCTCAACCCCCGCCTAGAGCTCGGTCGGAAGACGACGTTCCTGCTCGGAACCCATTTCTTCAATAGCGGGGCTCTGAGCTATGTCCTCTTGCCTGGCGACGACGAGTTTTTCGATCTCGGGATCGGCGGAAACGTGGGGCTCAGGCACTATCTCGGCCGAGATGGACCGATCGGGGCGTATCTAGGGGTATTTTTGGAGTACGCTTTCGTCCGGACGGTCGATGACGTCGACGATCTGGCGAGTTACGAGCGTCAGGTTCTGATCCCCGCGGTCGACGTAGGCTACCGCTGGACCTGGGGAAATTTCCTACTCGACGTAGGCGCGCTCGTCGGTGTCGGCGTCCCATTTGCGGGGAATGATGTTCCTTTGGGGCCGAGCGGATGCGTTTATGAAGATTCGTGCAACGTCGAACTCGGTACGCGCTTCTTCGCGACAGGGATCGTGGATGTCGGCTTTTTCTTTTAGATCAGGGATGCTTATGACTCGAAGGTACGATATCATTCGTCAGGCGATTTCAGCTCTTCTGCGGATATCTCCATCGCTCCGCTGCATAGGCTTTATCGGGATACAGGGCCTCCTGTATGGCTGTGGAGGGACGGGCTCTGATGGAAGCTGCCCGAATGTAGCCGGAGATTTTGTGATCACCCAGCATTGTACGGCGGAGCTCGTCGGAACTTCGGTCTCCCTCGAGCAAGACGGATGTGGCCTGCTGTTCGGAGAACCCTTCGGCAGCTTCGAAGGATCGGTGAGTCAGAGCGGCTCTGTCGCGCTCGGCGGTATCATCGAAGGTGATGTCATCAACTGCACTGGGACGGCGTCTTCGAATCGAATAGCGCTCAACTGCACTGGAAGTTGCGACGTCGTATTTGCTCGCCGCTGACTCTACAGCGCTTTTACAAAGCCTCGCGTCGGCAAGGTGGTAAATCCGTAAATCCTCGCCGAAGCACGGCCTTTTGGCCGGACCGAAGGGCGGCGGGGGCGAGGTTCAAAGGGCCGGAGCGCCTGAAACTTCGTGGGGCAGCGGG
>NASX01000102.1 GCA_002085155.1 Sorangiineae bacterium NIC37A_2 | reverse complement strand
GGTCACTTCCGTCCGGCCCGAATCGGACCGTCCTTTCTGTGTTCATCGCGAGCCCGCTTCCGTCAGGTAAGAGCTGAATCGGAAGGTCAGCATTCTGCATGTTCAGGCCGAGCAGGAGCGTCCCTTTGTTCCCGAACGTCTCGTCAACGGTTCCTTCCAGCGCAAAGGCCATCAAGTAGTCGCCGTTCTCTTCACCTAGGCCCGAAAACCGAATGAAGACTCGTTCTCCCTGACTGCCGAGGGACCCACTGTAACGACCTTTCGTCTCGATGTTCCAGTTTGGTGTGCCATCGTGATCAAAGTGGTACACGCGGAGCGGGCCGGAATCCTGGTTTCCAGCGGCCCAGATCGTCTCGTCCGAGGCGACAGTAACCCCGGTTAAGGTCGAGCTCACTTTGACAAAGCCACCCCCGCCGAAGCTCTTGTCGAGGGACCCCGGCGGGCCCGCCACGACGAGCCGCACCTTCACCTCGTCCTCGAGCCCGTCCGGGCCCGTCACGCGGAGATGAAGCGTTCGCCTGTGAGTCTGTTCGGCGGCCGCCTTCGCGGCGAGATCAAACATGACCTCTTCCCCATCGTCCTCGAGCACTGTCACCGGGTCGGCTACGATCCCAGAAGGAAGGTCGATCGCGCTCACCGTGAGCTCACCCTGGAGGCGCCCTTTTCGCTCCACGCGCAGCGGCACACGAACCTTTTCGCCCTGACGCACCCGGACGATCGCGGGCGCGCTCAGCGCGAGGCCCGGGTCCTCCTCGCTCTCGCTGCCTCCCGTCCCGCCACTCGGCTCGCCGCCCTGACCTCCGACGCCCCCAGTCGAACGCCCTCCGGAACCTCCTCCGCTCCTTCCGCCCGCCGGATCCTTTCCGGCAGAGCCGCCGCTTTGGCTCGGCGCTCCAGCACTTCCCTCACAGGTCAGAAGATCGACGCAGGTCAGCTCTTCACAGGACAAGGTGAGCAGGCCGGCCGTCGAGCCCCCCAGGCACAGGGCAAGAGCTCCGAGGAGGCGTGAAGAGAAGGAACGCAAGCGAGACGTCATGACAGAAGGGGACTCGGCCGCAAATAGCCTGTCGTTGCCTGAATCTCAAAGTCTCCTCAAAGATTACTCGTACTCGTCGAGCTCTGTGGAGGACAGCGGCGAATCGGGCCGCGAACGCGCGGAGGCGCGTTCGCGGCTGGTGGGTCCGTCCCGAGGGCGACTGGCCCGCGGGCCAGTCGCCAGAGGCGCTCACCCGCGCACGCTGGCGAGACGGACGCGCTCGCGCCCATCAGAAGCGGCTGCCGCTCAGCCGCGCTCTCGACGGACGGGACGCGCTCGCGCCCATCAGGAAGCGGCTCCCGCTCAGCCGCGCTCTCGAAGGTCACTCAGAACAAAAGGGCACAAAGGCGCAACGGTTCCGCTCAGCTGCGCTCTCGACGGACAGACGAAGGCGCGCTCCTGCGTAAGAAGACACGGAAGGGCCCCTCACGGGGCGGGGCGCGCGGGCGCGAGAGCGGACGCGCGGCGAGCGCCACCTTACGCGGGGCAAACGCGGGGCGGGGCGCGCGGGCGCACCGGTGCCGCCATTCGGGATTTGTGGCGCGCGGGCGCGGCGCGCGGCGCGCGGCGAGCGCCACCTTACGCGGGGCAAACGCGCGCCCGCGCGGCGCGGGTGCACCGGTGCCGCCATTCGGGATTTGTGGCGCGCGGGCGCGAGAGCGGACGCGCGGCGAGCGCCACCTTACGCGGGGCAAACGCGGGGCGGGGCGCGCAGGCGCACCGGTGCCGCCATTCGGGATTTGTGGCGCGCGGGCGCGCGCCCGCGCGGCGCGCGGGTGGATTCAGCTGAGCTCCCTCCCCCTCGCGCGCGCAGCTCGCCCGGGGCGAGCGAGCACGCGTCAGGGGGAGGCGGGCTCGTCCGCAGCTCGAAGAGCGAGGACCGAGCCCGGGAGGGGGCCACCTCAGGAGCCCGGGAGGGGGCCACCTCAGGAGTCTAATCTTCAAAGACTACAATATTGCTCATCGTTTTGGGGACACGTTGACCCGGTCTTGCAATCGGCGTCCGAGAGGCACGGGTAGGTGCAGAAGTGCACTCCCTCGAGTTTGCGGCACAGCCCGTCGTCCACCCCAGGGACACCACAAGCAGCATCACCCTGAGGAGTCTCCGACTCGCAGCCCTCCTTCACTCGGTGGTGCTCCGAATAAGCCGGACAAGTTGTCCGAGCGAGCGCACAGAAACGCTCACGCACTCCGCCCACGCTGGTCAGGACAACTTCCGCGCTGAACCCAGCTCCCTCGAGACTACAGGTCCCGTCGGGCCCCACGCGCGCCTCTTTCGTCTGCGTGCAATAGTTCCCAATGAAGATCCCCTGAAAGATCTGGGGCACACAGTATTGACCGATCTTGCACTCCAGGTCGTGCTCACAGGGAGCACACACACCTTTTTTGCGCGGCTCATATTCTGTGCAAAGGCGGGTCTTTGGATCACAAATGTACCCGTCACAATCGTCCTCGCTCTGACACCCGATGCACGCGCCAAAGTCCTCACTGCCAAGGGTCGTGACGCAAACGCCCCGATCAGAGAATGCTTGTTTGCAGTCGTTGTCCGTCTTGCAGCGAACGCAGTCGTGAGATGCATTGCAGAGCGGACGCGTCGGATCCGCGCAATCTTCGCTTGTGCGACACTCAACGCAGCGCGCCTCACTTTCAAGGCAATGAGGTGCTTCTTCGTCACAAGCGTCTCCACACGCTCCTCCGAGGTTGCTGCCGCCGCTGCTCGTCAGGTTCCCGGCACCACCCGATGCGCCCCCAAGGTTCTCACGGCTTCCGCCCGTGCCCTTTCGCCCGCCTGCGCTAGAGAAGGACTTGCCTCCGCTTGACTCACCCGCGTTCGCTGAGACTCCGGCATCCCCCGCACAAGCTCCCGGCGGGCACGCGAGGAAGGTCTCGCCACAAGCGTTCGAGCCGATGCCCCCCAGCCCCAGCACAATCCACGCACGCCTGAGTACGATCCTTCGTAGCACCCCGCCGTCCCTCAAGGATTCGCACACTACATCAGCTCTCAGCATTCTCGGAGCGGGCATTTTGGGAGCGCTTCTAGTGGTTGGAAAGGTTCAAGATGCCGTACGGGCACAATTTTCTGGGAGAGGGAGGCACAAATCCTCACCTCCCTGGCCGGGGACACGAGTGGCAGCTGCCTCACGTCTGACCGTTTCTAAGCCCTCCTCTCTCCAAGAATTTCCCCATGAAATCAGCGTTCCGCGTCGCCACCAGCAGTCTCCTCCTCGCCGGCTTTGCCTGTTCCTCCCCTGACTCACCCGCCGACCTGGGCGGCACTGGCGGCCTGCCTGCCGCCGGCGGAGCAGTCGGCACTGGAGGCGCAGCTGCTGGCGGAACGTTGAGCACTGGAGGAACGCTGAGCTCTGGTGGTGCGCTGCCGACGGGAGGCGCCTCCGCAGGAGGTGCGGTGGGAATCGGCGGGAGCTCCGCTGGTGGCTCGGCGGCGGGTGGTGCGAGCGCCGGCGGCGCGCCGACTGGCGCCGGTGGTGATGACACCGGTAGCGGCGGAATCGATGGCGGCGGTGGAATGCCTGGCGCCGGTGGTTCTCCCTCTACGGGCTCGCCGGGCTGCGGCAAGGCCGCCACAAGACCCGATCCGCGCCAACAGCAGACGATCCAGGTCGGAAACCTCACACGCTACTACTTGATGTATGTGCCGGAGAACTACGATCCGGATACTCCCCTCCCGCTCGTGTTTGGCATCCACGGCCTGAACATGAACAACGTCTGGGCCGCCCACGATCAGAGCGGTTTCCAGCTGATCGAGGCCACTCAGGGCAAGGCGCTCCTCGTCTATCCCCAGGGCATCCGCGCCAATGGGCAATCCACGATGCCCAGCAGCCAATCCCAGTGGGGCGACGCCGACTCGAACTGGGGCGGACCTCCCCCGAACGCCGACCCGCAGCGCATCCAGGCTGACCTCGCCTACTTCGACGCGATCCTCGAGTTTGTGAACGCTAACTACTGCGTCGACACCAAGAAGGTCTTCTCGGTCGGCTTCAGCCAAGGCGGTTTCATGACCAACGTCCTCGGCTGCGAGCGGCCCGACGTGTTCCGCGCCCTCGCGCCGGTCGCCGGTTGGGGCCCCCACGGATCCAATCCCAGCTGCAGCAAACAGGACGCCGCCCACGCCATCCTCCAGACCCAGGGGACGACGGACGGAATCGTCACCGTTCAGCTGGCTGAAGCCACGCGCAACTTCTGGCGCGATCGAGCCGGCTGCAGCAACATGACAATGAACTCATCCCACGGCCAAGGATGCATCGAGTACCAAGGCTGCGACGACGGCAAGCCGGTCGTCTACTGCACCCACGGCGGCGACCACTTCGTCCCCGGCGGCACCGGCGCCCGCGCCTGGAATTTCTTCCAATCGCTCGATTGAGTGGTTCTCGGTTAGCGCCTTAGGCGGCCCCCTCCCCTTGGGTGGCCCTCCTTAGTAGCCCCCTCTCCTTGGGTGGCCCCCTCTCCTTGGGTGGCCCCCTCTCCTTGGGTGGCCCCCTCTCCTTGGGTAGCCCCCTCCCGGCCTCTGTCCTCGGGCGTTGCCCTCCGGAAGAGGCCGCCTCACCCCTGATGCGTGCTCGGCCCCAAAGGGCCTGCGCGCGCAAGGGGGAGGTTGCTAGCTGGGTCCACATTGGCTCGACGTCTCGGCGAATAGCGCGAACTGTAACACCCTTGGTAGCCCCCTCCCGGCCTCTGTCCTCGGGCGTTGCCCTCCGGAAGAGGCCGCCTCGCCCCTGATGCGTGCTCGGCCCCGTTGGGCCTGCGCGCGCAAGGGGGAGGTTGCTAGCTGGGTCCACATTGGCTCGACGTCTCGGCGGATAGCGCGAACTGTAACACCCTTGGTAGCCCCCTCCCGGCCTCTCCGTGGTAGCCCCCTCCCGGCCTCTGTCCTCGGGCTTTGCCCTGCGGAAGAGGCCGCCTCGCCCCTGATGCGTGCTCGGCCCCGTTGGGCCTGCGCGCGCAAGGGGGAGGTTGCTAGGGGAACGAACATTGGCTCGACGTCTCGGCAGATAGGGCGAACTGTAACACTGTCGCTCGAAGAATTGACGCTTTTCGGCCAAAGGGGCCGCGCGTTGCGCGGCAAATCCTCAAATCTACGGATGGCTCCGCCGAAATCTTCCCCGGGGCCCGACCGGGGGTCCGGGCCACACAGCTCAACGGCGCTGGCGGAATCTTCGCTCCGAATGTCAGGGGCCAAGCGCAGAGCTCGGAGAACTCACTTTGTCCTAACTGCCCGTTGGTGCCGGCAGGCTGGCTTTGCTCCGCCGGTGCCTTGTCTCGATCGGCAGCGCCTCGCTACCGGTCAGGCTCTTCTCTGTGCCTGCGGCACAACGGAGGTTGTTAGGGTGCGACTCTAGGTTAGATCGCACAATACGCCGGCTCCACACTGTCGTTGCACGTGAGTTGGGTGCCTCGGATACGGCAATCCGCATCCGAGAGACACGCGTACGTGCAGAAGAACGTCGTCTCCCCGTCCTTCTGGCGACAAAGCCCGTCGTTCACTTCGGGAGCGCCACAAGCTGAGTCGAGCTGCGACGCCGCGTTGCACCCCTCGGGCTGCTGACGATGGTGTGAGTAGGCTGGGCAGGTCGTCGTAGCCAACACGCAAAACCGCGCCGTCACTCCACCCACGCTTGTGAGTTCCTTGTTGTCTGCAAATGGCGCACCCTCTGCACTGCAATTCCCCTCGGCCCCCACCCTGGCCTCTTTCGTCTGGGTGCAGAAGTTACCGATGGTCGTCCCACCGAAGACCTGCGGGACGCAGTACTCTCCGACCTTGCACTCAAGGTCGTGCTCGCACGGTGCGCAGAGACTCTTCTTCCGGAAGGG